>CAZZWK010000097.1:0-19967 GCA_964657925.1 uncultured Dictyobacter sp. | reverse complement strand
CCTCATTCTGCTCGTATTCGTCATCGTTTTGTGAACGCCTGGGCATGCGCCAAATCTCCCTCTCTCGACCTCTTATCAATGACAAATTCTGGCGGGTAAAAATAAGTTTTCAGCAGTTATCCCGCATGAATTACCTGGCATATCATCCATACGGGTCTGGCCTGCACGCTATGCCCACACATACCTCGACTCGTGTGATTTGCGCTGCAACCATTGCTCAATCGACAGACCTTTTTAATCGTTTTGTAATACTCGCCTGCTAGTATCAAACATGCAATTCGCAATATGTATCTCGCAATGTGTATTTCGCAATTGTATACCGATTATAGAGGAAGAGCACACTCCTGGTCAAGCTCTCGCCAGCGACCTTTTCACTCTTTTTTTCAGGACATTTCTCTTTCTCCATCGAATAAACGCCGCATACTGACCTATTGGGAAATACCTACCCAAAAGTTCTGTTTTTGGGTTTCTCACTGCTTTCGCCAGTACACCTCGCGCACCTACCGTGCGTGAAAAATAGATTTTTTAAATATTTTACAATTCTTTGATGGATTCCTGAATCATGCGTGCTAGATTTACTTTTGTAGTCGATTATCCTTTCGTACTCTCACGGATGCGCCACAAATAACAAGCGCTTTGCGTACATAAAATAAATTGATGAAGGATACACGAAATGGTCTCACGTAGCTGCACATATAGTCCCTCCCCACTGAATAGTGAAAGCTTGCTGATCGCCAGAGCCGTTCAGGGTGATGAGCAGGCTTTTGATAAACTCGTTGACTGCTATCAACTCCAATTGCTCAATTTTATTCGCCGCTGCCTCAATGATGAAGAGCTTTCAAACGATGTCCTCCAATTCGTCTTTATGCAATTGCACGTCTCTCTCCCCAAACTTCACCAGAATCTCCATTCGACCCGTACAAAAAATCCCTTGAAATCCTGGCTTTTTCAGGTCGCCTGGAATCGTTGTATGGATGAGCTTCGCCGCCATCGTTCCATCCCCTTCTCCTCGCTGGAAACCTTTGACCAGGACGAGGAACTTTCTATGCTCAATGTCATCCCTGACCCCCATCCCCTGCCCGAAACAATCGCTGAAAACCACGAATTGCGCAAAACCGTGCGTCAGGCCATCGAAAAACTTCCTCCACGCCTGCGTTCCGTGGTCTTTCTGCGCTACACACGCGAGTTGAGCTTCGTGGAAATCGGTCGCATCCTGCACATGCCCGAAAATACCGCCAAAACATACTTTCAACGCGCTCGCCCATTGCTACGCGCCGAACTGACTTCCTATGTCGCGACGAGATAATCAGAACTCTTGACTCCTGTCTCCTCGCATGCTACCCTGCTAAAGACGAAAACCACTGCCGTTTTCGAGACGGGTACTACTCTGTCAAGCTTGATCGAACCCTCGATAGGAGCCGATTTATCGTGCTCAAGCGGCATTTATGACGCAGTCGGCGGTTTGCCATGAACCTTGACAAAACAGTACGCTGAAAACAAGTCGAAAAAAGATGCTGGTTCGCGAGGAAGGACGTTATTATCGTATGGAGCTTGATCAGGTCAAACATCTTATCGAAGAGGGACACGTCGAGTACATTAAAATAGGCGTCCCCGATACCGATGGCGTTTTTCGCGGCAAACGCGTCGCCGCTCCCTTTTTCCTACAATCGGTCGAGGAAGGGTTCGCGCAGTCCGATGTCCTCTTCGGCTGGGATATCGCGGAAAACGTTCAACCCGCTTCAAAAGTGAGTAGCGCCGATCTCGGCTTCGGCGACTTCGTGATGAAACCCGATCTTTCGACCTTCGCCCTCGTGCCCTGGGAAGATGGCGTGGCCTCGTGCGTGTGCGAACTATGGACCGAACATGGCTCGCTTGTGACCGTCTCCCCACGCTACGTCCTGCAACAACTGGTCGATCGCGCCCGTTCGCTCGGCTTCGAACCAATGGCCGCCTCCGAACTGGAGATGCGCTTCTTCCACGAAGATCAGCTCTCCGTGCGTGAGAAAGATTACGGCCCCAACCTCACCCCACTCAATCCCGGTACCAACTGCTATGTGATCAGTCACGCCACCGTCGACGACCACCTCATCGGCTCCATCGCTCGCCAGATGAATCGCTTCGGTATCGAGATCGAAGGCTACAATCGCGAACATGGCCCCGGTATGTACGAAATCAATATTCACTACAGCAACGTCCTCGCCGCGGGCGACAATACCATGCTCTTCAAAACAGGTGTCAAAGAAATCTGCTACCAAAACGGCTTTCTCGCTTCATTCATGGCGAAATGGAACGATCAGGAGGACGGCAGTAGCGGCCACTCACACCTGAGCCTGTGGGATCGCGCGGGCGAGCGCAACCTCTTCTGGGACGACGATACCCCCGATCACATGTCTCCCACCATGCGCCACTTCCTTGCGGGCGTCCTCCACAAAATGCCTGATTTCATGGCCCTCTACGCCCCCACCATCAACTCTTACAAACGCTACATCGAGGGTACCTGGACACCGCTCAACACAGCCTGGGGCGTCGATAATCGCACCTGCGCCGTTCGCGTGATCACCAGCAGCCGCAAAAGTATTCGTATCGAAAACCGCGTCCCCGGCTCCGACGCCAACTTCTACCTCGTCTTCTCCGCCATGCTCGCTAGCGGCCTCTATGGCATCGAACACGAACTGACGCTGCCACCGCGTCTTGACGGCAACGCCTACAATCCCACCAACCTCGCTCACCTACTCGCGCAAGGCCAGGTCCATCAACTCGCCCGTAACCTCTCGCTCGCCACCGACATCTTCGCGCGCAGCGACGTGGCAAAAGAATACCTCGGCCCCGACTTCGTCGACCACTTCGTCATGACCCGCCGCTGGGAAATCCAGGAATACGAAAAAGCCGTCTCCAACTGGGAACGCCGCCGCTACCTCGAACTCATCTAAATCGCGTCCTTCTCGTTTTTATCGACCTCTTCCACCCAGCCATGCTCTTGCTGAAAATCGAGCCCCTGCTGAATCGCCTCGTCCGCCGTCAGGTATGGCAGGAGATGACCCACCAGTGGCTGCCTGGCCTTGTACCGCTCCAGATTCGCCCAGGCCGTATCGTGCATCAACTTGATCGCCACCAGCGCATCACCCAATCTCTCCTCAAGCGTTGCCACCGTCTGCATCGCATGTGTGTACTCAGCTTGTGTCTGTTTCTGTTTTCCCAGCAGACGCGAAATAATGAAAAGATCGTCCGCCTTCAGTAGCCCCAGATGCTCCGCTTGCAACATCAACCTTAACCCTCGTGCCAGTTCCGGATCTAGTGTCGCTACGTTCATCTCGGTATCGTCGCGCATACCCCTATTATTCAAATTCCCTGACCCAACCGTGCTCCACCCATCATCGATAATCGCGACCTTCGCGTGCACATACACCGGTCGATAGTGCTCCTGCCCATCTTGCTTGGTCGATGTCGCCAGGCAAAACACTTGTAGACGCCCCTCCTCTTCCGCCTTCGGTGCCTCATCCCGCAACCTTTGTATGCCCGCATCGGTAAACGCCCGCCCGACATTGGGATGATCGGGTAGCACCAATGCGACCGTCGTTCCCCTCTGTAGCGCCGCTCCCAGTTCGCGCAAATTCTGCTCCATCTCCGTGCTATCGTTCCCCACAAACGGAATATCGATCCCGTAGTACGCGTGCAGCCACAAGTATTGATTCTCAAGATAGGCAAACTGCCGCATATTATGAAAGGCGTTCGCGTAAACTTGCGTAATGCCTTGCGCGATCTTGGGCTCGAAGCTATAGGTATGCCTGGGGATCGTGCGCACGATCTGTATCAGACTCTTGCTCTCGACAGGTGCGGGTAGCGGATGCTCCGGCAACGGCGCTTGCTCTTTATGATGGTGGTGCACAATCACATCATTCCAGCGTTGCCGAAAATTCGCTTCAATATCGCCCACCGCTGGCCCTTCGATCATCGCATGCGCATCATGCCATGGATGTGGAACCGTACTGCTCGGCGTGCACCTGCACGGATCGGCGAAAAGATGATCCGGCGTATCCCAGCGATCGAAATCCCCTTTCGTCTCGATCACAGGATCAACCCCACCCACAAAAGCGACATTGCCATCGATAATTGTGATCTTTTGATGCAACGATTCGATCGGATGATGTAAAAGCCCCTGCGCGCTCTCATCTAAAATACAGTCCACACCCACCTCGGTCAGTTGCTCATACGCTTCCTTTGCATCAGAATTCGAAAAAGCCTCGCTCGACTTCCACAGCAACACCTTCACCGCTACCCCCCTGCTTACCGCGTATCCCAGCATCTCTTGCAACGAAAGTTCATGCGTCAACCAGAACTCGATCTCTTCATCCTGCAAACTATCGGCTTTCAACTCCGCCCGTAGCTTTTCCTCTTCCGCCTCGTCGCTTGCTTCCTTCCGATGATCCTTCCCCCGTACCAGCGCCATCTTGGGCGTCATACCCCAGTTGCCCAGATAAATATATTGTCGCGCCTTCAAAAAGCTTCGCGTCATCTCCAGCAAAACGCTGCGCCCATCCACAAAATACGTCACACGCGAATCATGACGCACCGGTGTATCACCCTCAGCCCACCAATCGCGACTCTGATATTCCGCCGAATCGGCCATCGCTACCTTCTCCCTCTATTCACTAGGAGCCTTCGCTGGCTGCTCTTTTTGTGGCCCGATCCAGATCGTCTGTACATTCACAAACTCGTGTATCCCGAATTCAGAAAGCTCCCGCCCATAACCACTATGCTTGACTCCACCAAACGGTAGACGTGGATCGGACGCGGTCATCCCATTAATAAATACCGCCCCGCTTTCTAGTTCTCTCGCGATCAGCCTCGCCTGCTCGATATCGCGTGTCCACAGGTTCCCACCCAATCCGAATCGCGACATGTTCGCCAGCTCGATCGCGTGGCGCGTATCGCGTGCGCGAATGACCGCCGCCGCTGGCCCGAACGTCTCCTCCCGAAACATCGTCATCTCAGGCGTGACCTCGACCACCACAGTGGGCGCGTAATAATACCCCTTCTCACCCACTCGACGACCACCGCACGCTAACTGCGCGCCTTGCTTCAGCGTCTCCTGCACCTGCCTGTCCAGCGTATCGCGCAAATCCGCCCGCGCCATTGGCCCGATGTTCGTCTCGCGATCAAGGGGATCGCCGACCCGCAACTGCTCTACCTGCTCCACAAACTTGCGCGTGAATTCGTCCGCCACCGCCTCTACCACAATAAACCGCTTGGCCGCGATACAACTCTGCCCGTTGTTCTGGTTACGCGCCCGCGCCGCCGTTTTGGCCGCTGCGTCGATGTCCGCGTCCGCCAGCACAATATATGCATCCGAGCCGCCCAGTTCCAGCACATGTTTCTTCAACTCGTGCCCGCTGCTCGATGCTACCGCAATACCCACCTCTTCGCTGCCCGTTAGCGTGACCGCCGCGATACGCTCGTCTTCAATCAATGCCTTTGTCTCCCCACCAGGCACCAGCACCGCCCGAAAAACTCCCTCCGGAAATCCACATGTCCGAAACGCTTGCTCGATCTCCAATGCCACTCGCGAGACGTTCGAAGCATGCTTGAGCACCGCTGTGTTGCCCGCCATCAACGTCGGCGCGGCGAAACGCATCACCTGCCAGTAGGGAAAATTCCACGGCATCAGCGCCAGCACAACGCCCAGCGGCTGAAACGCCACATAACTCTCGCTTCCGTTTGCCTCTATCGGTCGATCTGCCAGAAACTTCTCCGCGTTCTCCGCGTAATAATCGCAGTTGAACGCGCATTTCTCGACCTCCGCCTCCGCCTCCACCACGGTCTTCCCCATCTCACGCGTGGCGATCTCCGCCAGTCGCGTCTTGTTATCGCGCAAATAGGTCGCGAAACGATGAAAAAGGATACTGCGCTCCGAAAAACTGCTGCCCCGCCAGACTTTGAATGCCGCTTTCGCCTGCTCTAACGCCTCGTCGATTTGCTGATCTGTAAATGCCTCGAACGTCTCTATGACCTCCTCATTGGCCGGATTGATCGATTGGATACTCATTTTCCCCTCCCGTTTGTGCTTCGCGTGCGTTCAATCTCTACTCTAATTTTACTACCGGAAAGCCTTTTTCGTTTCAAGATCATATAAGCTCTCCCCGTCTCCACACACATCCCCATTCACCATCCACCTCGCATTATCTCATTTTTCAACCACTCATGCATGCGCATGCACTGCTATCGACCCCCAATCATGCGCACTAAATGGTGCATTCGCTCAAGACGCAGGCAACTCGCGTAGGCGCGTCCCCTTGTGGGCGCGCACCGGCTTCGCTTGCTCAACCACTTAGCCAATGCACCACTACCTACCTTATCCGCGTTTTTCTGCCATCACACCACAGCTTCCTTGACACTGTTGTAACTATGCCAATACTCGCCATACTGTGCCACAAGCTCGCTATGCGTGCCGCGTGCCACCACATGTCCATGATCGAGCATAATCACCTGGTCCGCCGCCTTTAACGTGGAAAGGTGACGCGCGATAACGACGGTCGTACGCCTCTGCTTTATACGTTTCAGTGCCTGTTGCGTAAGTGCATCGATCTCGTTCGCATCTTCATCGATCAACAAAATTTTCGGTTGCAATAACAGCAAGCGCGCGATTGCTAATCGTTGCCGCTCTCCATTGGAAAGGTTCTGCCCTTGCTGCCATAACTCACTCTTAAAGATCAATGACTGCTTACGAATGAACGACAAAATGTTGGCATAGTGCGCGGCTTCCTCCATCTCTTCCAGCGAAATTGCCCGTCTCAGGCCCATCGTAATATTCTCTTCGATCGTACCGTTGAATAGCGGTGCCTGCGCCAGCAAAAGCCCATAATGCTGACGCAGCGTCTCGTGCGAAAACTCCTGTATGTCGTGATTGTCGATGCTGATCGTGCCACTTATAGGTTGATAGAGGGACATGAGTAGATACAGCAATGCAAGCTTATCCTCCTGGCCCGGCCCCACCAGCGCGATCGTTGTCTCAGCTGGCATATCGATATCAATGTCGTGCAGGATCTCCTCACCCTCCTCGTTGCGGAAATGCACATGTTTCATCTGCATATGCCCTCGTATCGGCGCTGGGTTAATGCCTACAAATGCACTGTCCTCCTGCGGATAGTGAAAGATGGGCAAAAGCTCTCGCGCCATTTCTTCTCCCTCCCCTATTCGTTGCTGCATAGCTACGAACCGCGAGAACAATAATTTCAATGGAACAAGTAAAAAAAGACAAATGATCAGACGACCCGGCATCAACTTTTCCGCAAAAACGAGATATCCACTCATTCCTAGTAGTATCGTTTGCAGTAGCAATAACACAATCGAGAAAAAGATTTGTATGTTGCCCCGCCTATTCATCTCTTGTATCCCTGCACGACCCGCGAAAGTCATGTATCTGCGTAGTTGCTGCATGCTATTCTGCGTGGCGAGCAGTGCCTTGATCATCAGCACATTTTGCATACTTTCATATAAAAAAGTATAAAGGCCATCTTTTTCTGACTTTCGGTTGCGTTGAATTTTTTGCACGTACTGATAGTTGTACCCTTCAACGACCAGAAGAATGGGCGTCATACCTAGAGCCAACAAGCCAATGCGCCAGTCGGTGAGTAGTAGCGCTACCATGTACAGACATAACAGCAAACCATAGAACACACCTGCGAATCCGGTCTGAATGATCTTTTCCTGCCCATCCGCCATCGCCACTAGTTTTGCCATCAGTGACCCGTTCTTCACCATTTGCTGGTAAAGCATCAGTGGAAGGGCTAGCAACTGCTTGTAGCTCTGTTCGACAACCATCAGATGAACACGCACACCCAGACGGTTTAGTTTGTTACATGCAATACTGTGCATGGTCCCTACACCTGCGAAGACGACAAAGAGCAATAGACACGATTGGTAAAACAAAAATTCATTGTGCGTTCTGATCGCTGTATCGAGCGCACTGCTGGCAAAGAATGGAGCCGCCAGCAGCAGTAATCCTCCAGCACCAACCAGAAAAGCGATAGATGCGAGACGCCGCTTAAATGGCGCGATAAAGAAACGCAGATCCCAAAATGTCGTGTTGGCTACCGCGTTGGTTGCCGTGTCGTCCGCTACCGTAGTATCATTCACTACCTTCTTATCGCCAGGTGTCGAAGGATCGATATGCCACGCCAGCTGCTGTTTGCCTGAAGGGGACACACTTTTCTCATCCTGACCATTGGATGGCTCTGATTGAGCCACCCCTCCATACGATGTCGACTGCAACTCTTGGGGAATAGACTGCATGCCTTGCTCCCGGTCCTCATTCTCTTTTTGTGGCGCAATCTCCGCCGTAGCACTGGCAGCTATTTGGGAATGAGCCGCCACCTGCTGTGGTATTGGCACACGGAACTGCGGAACCGGAATAACCTGCGTTTGTTTCTTCTGTGGTACCTCTGACTGCGCGAAATCTAATAATCTTGTATACTGTCTCATCTCTTCCAACCCCACCAATTTTTCAAACACAATACTTTATTTTAGCTTGTATAAATTTAAATAAAGCAAATTACTGCTCATAGTATAAAGGCATATGTCTATCTTTTTAAATAGCTAAACGATTGAAAATAAGCCCTAAATTAGCGAATTTCGGTTGAGATTTCTCCATTTATCACCTGTGCAGTCGTATTGACCGAATTTTGCTAGCGCACTACTCTCCTACCAGGCCTCACTACCTTTCTCGATTCATCGCACCACACCTACCCATTTTTCTAGTAGGCAAAAGCACTATTTATTTGTATACTCAAGATAAGGGTTGAGAATTTCAATCTACGAGAAAAATCTTTACAGTGAAAACTGCGTAATAAGCGTTTTAATAGAGGAGATCCCTTATGGCTGCTGAAAATCCACTCGTCATCGAAAACCGAGAAGAATTGCTATTCTTGCTCGGTGAAGCTTCGCAACTTGAACATATGCTCATGTGCGAGTATTTATTCGCGGTTTTTAGCCTCAAACGTGATATAAATGAAGGTGTTACTACTGAACAATTAGCAGCAATTAATCGTTGGGATCGTGTTATCTCCACTGTCGCGGCCCAGGAAATGCTCCACTTGACGCTCGCCAGCAATATGCTGTCCGCTATAGGGTCGAGTGCTCATTTCAATCGTCCCAACTTTCCACAGCAGTCGAAATATTTTCCATCAGGCGTCAAAGTGGCCTTGTTACCTTTTGGCAAAGATGCTCTCCTCCATTTCCTCTTCCTTGAGCGACCCGAAGGTATGAACCGCGAGGATGCTGCTTCACTTGAAGGCAGAAATGTGCAAGATGAACTGAGCCAGCCCGTCGTCATAACCAGCCAGAATCTTGTGCCTGAGCCGGAAGAATTCGCTACGGTCGGTCACCTTTATCGTGGCATTGAGCAAGGTTTCCAGCATCTGGTCGAGAAACAGGGTGCACAGCAGATCTTTATCGGCCCACCCAAAGCTCAAGCGACCCAGGCATACTTCGCGTGGCCCGAACTCATTCCAGTCACCGACCTACCCTCGGCTATAAAAGCCATCGAAACCATCGTCGAAGAGGGCGAAGGAGCCAGGGGCGATTGGCGCAATGCCCACTACGGCAAATTCCTTCAGGTCTACAATGAGTACCTCGCACTGAAAGAGCAAGATCCCGACTTCGAGCCAACCCGCCCTGTCAAGCCCGCTTTCGTGCGCCAACCAGTCGATACCGTCCCGGCTGATCTGATCTCTGATCCTACCACCGCCAAAGTATCCAACCTTTTCAACGCCAGTTACGCCACACTGCTCAGTATGCTCAACCGCTTCTTCCTCCACGGCGGTGAAACCGACCAGGAGTTCAAAATGCTCAGTGATGTCTCCATCGACATGATGTTCAACGTCATCCGCCCCGTTGGTATCTTGCTGACAACATTACCGATAGATCCCGCATCACCCTCTGTAAAGGCTGGAGCAAGCTTCGAGGTCTATCGCGAGGGCAGTCATCCCCTCCCCCACCACTATGCCGCCTGGGTGATCATCCACGAACGCCTGCTCGAATTGGCCGCCTTCAGCGCTGAACTCAAGGACAATCCATCGCTTGGCCCCATTCTAACCACAATCGAAACGAACCTGCTTAATCTCGCGGACCGCCTGGCACCCTCCATCAATGGAACAGACCGACACGCCCAACTTCCATCATAATCCCC
Organism: uncultured Dictyobacter sp.; assembly: GCA_964657925.1. Lineage (GTDB taxonomy): Bacteria > Chloroflexota > Ktedonobacteria > Ktedonobacterales > Ktedonobacteraceae > Dictyobacter. The sequence goes on along the minus strand of CAZZWK010000097.1, from coordinate 9,784 downwards.
CATCTTGTATCCCCATCCACGTGAGCAACGCCCATCCGCGTACGGCAAACATGTGGTTTGCCGTACGCGGATGGGCGTTGCTCACGTACTTACCCTGCTACAAAGATCAGCCAGATTACTGCAGATTCTCTTTCAAGAATTTGACCAACCTCGGCCATGCATCGGCGGCGGCTTCGGCATTACCCATGCCGTGCTCAGGATTGATGAACGCGTGGCCCGCGTCATACACCTGTACCGTGATATCTTTGCCCCCATCTTTATACGTCTTCTCGATCTTCTGAATCTGTTCTGGCGAAACGCTTTCGTCCTGGCTCCCATAAAACGCGTACACCGGCGCATTCACCTTCGCCACCTCTTCTGGCGTCGGATCATAGCCCGCGCCATAAAAAGGCGCCACCGCGCCCAGATCAGCGTAGCGCGACGCAACCGTATAGGTCATGAATCCACCGATACAAAAACCCACCAGCCCTAATTTCTTCGGCTCCACATACGGCAGCCCTTTCAACGTATCCAGCGCCCCTATGATCTCACTGGCCGCGCGATCGACATTTCCACGAATCAACATCGTCATCCGCATCGCGTCGTTCGGCTCGGTTGCGACCTTGCCATGATACAGATCGGGTACCGCCACCACAAACCCATCTGTCGCCAGCTTATTCGCCAGGTCGAGCACATGCGGCTCGATCCCCCACCATTCCTGAATCAATACCACCCCCGGATGCCGCTCATCATCATCGGGTTGCGCGATAAACGCGTAGGCTCCATTGCCATTCACATGTAAATCGACTTTCGAGTTGCGCACTACTGCCATATCAAAAACTCCTTAAAATATCTTTGCAAAATATTCTCCGCGACCACTAAAAAGTTTTCCCACTATCAACACGCACAGCCCTGTACATCTGTTGACTCGGTCGGTCGCCACCCTCTCCCTCTCGCCAGCATTATACCCCATTCCAACTGTCAGACGTTCCCCAACCCGCTTTCGCATAACTCTCCACGGTACAGCTCTGCCCCCACTGTTAAAATAACTACCTAGCCCTCCACACGAAAACGCTGTTCAATCTCCCACATCACCATCTGCCCCCTCTTAATATAACGCTCACTCGTTTTCTCATCGTGGTAGCGCAGCGACCAATCCACTTGCCGCAGGATCAAATGCGCCAGATACATGCTTAAAAGCTTGAGCGAAACTTGTTCTAACGCATAATTCCAAAGCAGTTCATGTATTTCAAATGTATCGTAGGCATAAAATAACAATGTGGCGATATCAAAGCTGCAATCTCCTGCGTACCAACCATCCCAGTCAACAACACCGCTGACCCGTTCATCCTGGATGAGAATATTCGAGTGTTGGAAATCCCCATGAACGATATCATTCGTGCGATGAGGCTCATCCTGGTACCTCATCACTAGCCTTTGTAGTGCACGTAGAAGATCAGCGCTATCTTGCGAATGGTGCTCTAATGATGCGTGAAGACAGTACCCATCACCTCCGACCAGCACCGTTTTTACTACTTCCTGGTGCCAATCGTTCCGTCCTGCAATCGCTCGCCCTACCTGTAGCCTGTTAAGCTCGTATAAGTGTGGCAAAAGCGTTGCCGTAAGCTCACGTATGGGCACACCAGGCAGCATACTCTGAATACTGTAGATACCTTCTGGCATCTTTCCGATCAGCAAATAGCTTGGCGCTGGATAGCCGATACTGCCCAACACATCCGTGACCGTTTTTGCTCCTTGCATCCACGGCAAATTATGCGCTCCATCTGCCCATTTGAGCACCCACTTCTTATTCAGAGCATCGATCACTACAAACGCCCCCTGCTCACCATCCGCATATTTTTCCAGCAACGTAAATGTCGTCCCATGCAACCTGTTTATACGCTGCAAAAGCTCTCCAGGACTCACACCATCACCTCTACAAACGCACGAAATAAGATAAACAAAACCATATCAAAAAAGGCAAAAAAACCAGAGGCACCTCAAAATACACACTACCTATGCACTAAATAAGGCAATCCTCTGGTCTTCTATCAACCTGCCCGCTTAACGTTCCGACTATTCACCATCGCTTACCTGCCATATATCGAACTCACCTGTATATAGTAGGGAAGACCCTTGTGGTCTTCCGGCGTGACTATGCTCGTTCCAACAACTCATCGTACTTGGTGTCATAAGGAACAATTCGTCCCTCCGGCATCAATAACAGCGTCGTTGGCTTCAGCAAACGCACGAACTCGACATCGTGCGTCACGGTGATGATCGTCCCTTTATATGTCCCTAATGCTTCACCAATGATGTTCTTTGAGATCATATCCAGGTGTGAGGTCGGCTCGTCCAGCATCAACAGGTTCGGACCCGAAAGCACCATCTTCGCTAACGCCAGTCGTGTCTTCTCACCGCCGCTCAATGTCCCTATCTTCTGAAACACGCGATCACCGGTAAAGAGAAAACGCCCCAGCACACCACGCACGCGTTTAGCATCTGTAGGTACAACCTCGTTCCCCTCGTAAATCACCGTGTTCTCGTAGTTGAGCCCCTCGTTCTCCTGCGCGTAATAACCCGCCTCGACGCGATCACCAATCGTGACTTTGCCCGCACTGAGTGGTGTGATGTCCAGCAAGGTGCGCAACAACGTGGTTTTACCCACACCGTTGAGTCCCACGATCACCAGTCGCTCCCCACGATCCACCTCGAACTTGATGTCACGAAAAATGGTCCTGTTGCCGTAGCTTTTCGTCAGTCCTTGGGCCTGTACCACTAGTTGACTGCTTTGCTGCCGCACTGGAAAGTCGATCTTCATCTTCCGACTGTTCTGTGGCAACTGTGGCTTGCTCTCCTCCAATGTCACGATACGTTTGTCCACCGCGATACGTTGCTTCACACGCGTGGCTCCGTATCCCCGCAACCGCTCCGAAGTCTTTTGCAGCCGATTGATCTCGCGCTCCTGCTGCTTCTTGGTGCGTTCCATCAACGCTTCCGCGTCCCCAATGGCCGTGAGATACTTGCTATACGTCCCCTTGTACTCTTCGAGCTTGTGCGTGAACTCGTTCAGCCGCAACACTTTATTGATGCTGCGATCCAACAGGTCCAGGTCGTGCGAGATGATCAACAGCGCGCCGCGATAGCCCTCCAGAAATTCCATCAACCACATGGTCGCTTCAACGTCCAGAAAGTTCGTCGGCTCGTCCAGTAGCAACAACTCCGGTGCCTGAAACAGCAACCGCACCAGCGCCAGCTTCGTCTTCTGCCCACCACTCAATGTACCAACCTCGCGATCCAGCGTCACACCTCCGATCTTAAGGCCCGCGATAAGTTGCTCACTGCGTGCGTCCGCATCATAGTACCTCAGACTTTCTAACGCGCTCTGTGCGCTCTCGAAATGTTCCAGCAGCGTCTCTAACTCTACACCCTCGACCTCCGCGATCTTGAGCGACAGTTCCTCATATTTCTCAATCGCCTCATCCAACCCCGTTCCGCTAAAGATAAAATCACGTACCGTACCGTGTTCCGCGATCGGCGTCTCGTGCGCCACATCCTGTGACAAATACCCGAAACTGCGCGGCTGCATCACATTTCCACTATCGGCCTTCTGCAAGCCCGCGACAATCTTGAGTAGCGAGCTTTTGCCCGCCCCATTGACCCCGATCAGACCCGCCTTCTCGCCCGGCGCGACCGTAAATGAAACATCATCGAGTATCAGCCTCGCCCCATAGGCCAGCTTAAGATGATTAACCTGCAACATAAAATCTGATATCCTTTTCCATGCTCCCTTGCTAGAATGCATGACAGCATAATATAGATGTAATTTCTTTAGTGCTTCATTCGCTCAATACGCAACCAACCCGCTTAGGCGCGTCCCCTTGTGGGCGCGCACCGGCTTCGCTTGCGTTCACTCGCCTACTTAGCGAATACACCATTTAGTGATAGCGGCTAACAACTGGATTAATTCACACTCGCATATCCAGCTTGAGCCATCATAGGGTCGCTTGACCGTTTTACTACGGGAGCCTCGATGCTCAGCGACACACACGAAGCGAGGTGGAAGACGATCACAAAATCGTCTGCAAGGGGAAGGAGTGGACCGAAAAAAGATGCGCCACAAAAAGACTCGCCCTTTCATCAGAGCAAGTACGCATCAAATCACGCCGATTCCCACCGCATAAGTCCAGGCGTGGTCACTCATGCGGCAGACAGAACTGCCAGCGTTACGGTCCTTTTCATCATACATTCCTTATATCAGCGTAATATATCAGAACTTTCGTATTTATTCTTCTTTTAAAACCTGTTGCAAAACCCTGACCATCTTAGCATCCTCTACCTTCACTGTCAAGTAAATTCTGCTCGGGCATGTGTTCTCCCAAAACCCAACCGTCCGCGTAGGCAAGAGATGCACCTGGGATGCTGCGGCATCTCCGCCACGCGTTTGCCCCTCGCGCACATCATCCATCACATCCTCTTTATTCCCAATGCCATACTTCTCAATAAAAACAACCTTTACGTTCGAAGATAGCCATTCTATCCATGCCCACTCACCCGATATGGAAAAAATGCACCCTTTTCCTTTACTATCTTGCTTCCACCTACAAAACCCTTGACACCCAAAAAACTGGATGGTATAACTTCACATAGTTACAACAAAATAATACACAAAGCTATGCCGAGAAGAGTAATAATCGACCCTTGCGAACAGAGAGTAGCTACCCGCTGAAAACGCTACACGCGAACCGATTATGAACAAGAGCTCGAAGGCTGCGAGAAGAAATCAAACCCGAACCTGAAAGTTCGGCTTGAAACTAGAACTCGCCGGACACCTCCGTAATCGGGTACGAGTAGAAACATGGATACTATGTCTATACTCACTGAGGTCGGTGCCGCGAGACATCGACAAATGCAGGTGGCAACACGAGAGCATACGCGCTCTTCGTCCTGGTGGTCAGGATGAAGGGCTTTTTTATTGCCCACTTCACCCTCTACCGATCGCACCTTCACAACCACATACCATGTCAAAGCATTGCCGGGACGAGTAACGGCCCACCGTGCAGCCAGAGAGCGAGCAACTGCTGGAAAGCTCGTATGCACACCGCCGCGAACAAGACCCCGGAGCCGCGAGAAGAAATGCGGCCTTCATAAGGCCCCAAAGTAAACCTCCGCCGCCCAGCCCCCGTTACCAGGCCGCTACAGCGACAATTTTCACACGATTCCATCGCACCACATAATGTACGGACCCGATTTATCGCGTCCGAGACGCCTCACCGATGAAATCTCGATTCTATCAAACCAATCGCTGTAACACTGAGGTCTCCGCTCCAAACGCGGAGACGAATAAAGGTGGTACCACGAGAGCCCACAGCTCTTCGTCCTTTCAAGAGGGATGAAGGGCTTTTTTTGTACCCAATAGCAACAAGTATTTGATAGGTAAAGCATCAATAAGTATCACGATAGGAGAAAAAGTATCATGGCTCATTGTCCAGAATGTGAAGCGAATGTTTCCGTCTCGGGCTTGATCGTCGGCGAGATCATCTTTTGCCCCGACTGCAACGCCGAATTAGAGGTCCGCAATGTAGAGCAGCCTGAAGTCGCCCTCGCACCCGAGGTCGAGGAAGACTGGGGAGAATAATCCTATGCGCCTGGCTATCCTGACATCGCGTATTCGCGTCGAAGAAAAACTCTTGATCGAGGCCCTGCGCCAACGCTCCATCGATTTCGATATCATCGACGATGGCGAACTCTTGCTCGATCTGGCTGCCCCCGGCAATCGCTGGACATCCTACGATGCTGTGCTCTGCCGCAGCGTGAGCCAATCGCGCGGCCTCGCCATCCTGCATGTGCTTGAGCATTGGGGCATTCCCGTCTTCAATTCAGCTGTGACAACCGCGACCTGCAACGACAAACTGCTGACCACCCTCGCTCTGCAACGCGCTGGTCTGCCCGTCCCGCGTACCCTGCTGGCCTTCGACGCCCAGCGCACCATCGAAGGTATCGAGTCCCTCGGCTATCCCGCCGTGCTCAAACCCGTCTCAGGCTCCTGGGGACGCCTGCTGGCGCGCGTTAACGACCGCGACTCCGCCGAGGCCATTGTCGAGCACCAGGAGACGCTGGGTTCCTATCAACACCACATCCACTATATTCAACAGTACGTCGATAAACCCGGTCGCGATATCCGCGCCTTCGTGGTCGGCAATCGCACCATCTGCGCTATCTATCGTACCAGCGAGCACTGGATCACCAATACCGCCCGTGGCGCGACCACCGAGAATTGCCCCGTAACTCCGCAATTGGATGATCTTTGTGTCCGCGCCGCCCAGGCAGTCGGCGGTGGTATCCTCGCCATTGACCTCTTCGAGCATCCCCAACAAGGCCTGCTCGTCAACGAGATCAACGCGACTATGGAGTTCCGCAATAGCATCGCCCCCACTGGCGTCAATATCCCGCAAGAGATGCTTGATTACATCGTCAGTCAGGTACGCGAGGAGGTGACGCTATGACCGCAGTACGTATCTCCATCGTTGGCGGTTCCGGTTATACCGGCGGCGAACTCTTGCGCCTGCTTCTGTTTCATCCGCAGGTCGAAATCGCCCAGGTCGCCTCTAGCAGCCAGGCAGGTCACTTCGTCCATAGCGCCCATCCCAATCTGCGTAAAATAACGACGTTACGTTTCTGCCGACCCGAGGACCTCTCCTCGTGCGATGTCCTCTTCCTCTGCCTGCCGCACGGCGTCTCGTCAGGCGAGATCAAGCACTACCGCGCCCTCGCGCCACGCGTCATCGATCTCTCCGGCGATTTCCGCCTGCGCTCGCCCGAACTCTACCAGCAATGGTACGGACACACTCATCCCGCGCCCGCTTTATTATCAGAGGCCGTCTACGGCCTTCCCGAACTGCATCGCTCCGAACTGCGTGAGGCTACCTTCGCCAGCGGCACCGGCTGTATGGCGACCGCCGCGATCCTTGGACTCGCACCTCTCTATCGCGCGGGTGTGGTCGATCAATCCATTCCTCTGGTCCTCGAAGCCAAGGTCGGCTCATCGGCTGCTGGTGCCAAAGCTGGACCCGCCAGCCACCATCCCGACCGCAGTGGCGCGGTTCGCTCGTTCGAACCCACCGGCCATCGCCATACAGCCGAACTGATCCAGGAATTAGGCTTTGGCAATGCACCCTTGCAACAAACGGTCGCCTTCTCCGCCACCGCCATCGAACTGGTGCGCGGCGTGCTGATAACCGCGCACGTCTTTCTCGATCAACAACTCGATGAGCGCGCCTTATGGCGCATCTACCGCGAGTCCTATCAACAAGAGCCTTTTATCCGCATCGTCAAAGACTGCAATGGCGTCTACCGCTATCCCGAGCCCAAACTGCTCGTGGGCAGCAACTTCTGCGATGTCGGCTTCGAGTTGGACGAGCGGCAGCACCGTGTAGTCGTAATGGCTGCCCTGGACAACTTGATGAAGGGCGCGGCAGGCAACGGCGTCCAAACCCTGAACTGCATGTTCGGCTGGGACGAAACCCTCGCCCTGACCTTTCCCGGCCTCCATCCCGCGTAACCATTTCTATCGCGGTTTGCACACAACTGCATGGCCCACCAGCCCATCAACTGTAGGCGCCGGTTTACCGTCGCGCACCCCGATTTATCGGGTGTACCAACCCTAAATAAACTTTAACCGAATAAATGGATCTCACCCAAATAAAAGGAGCAAACCCTATGACCCTGGTAATAAAAATCGGCGGCGGAGCCGGTATCACAACCAACTCTATCCTGTATGAAATCGCGCAATACCATGCCCGCGGAGAGCGTATTGTGCTCGTACATGGCTGCTCCGACCTGACGAACACCCTCGCCCAACAACTCGGCCACCCAACCCGTACTATCACCTCACCCAACGGCATGACCAGTCGCTACACCGATGCCGAAACCTTGCGCATCTTCGCCATGGCCGCCGGTAGCATCAACAGCGAACTGGTCGCACAACTACAAGCCCTGGATGTGAACGCGCTCGGCCTATCGGGTGTCGATGGTCGTCTCCTGCTGGCCCGTCGCAAAGCCGTCGTACGCTCGGTCACCCCTGACGGTCGCGTGCAAATCCTGCGCGACGACTACACCGGTCAGATCGAGCAGGTGAACGTTACCCTGCTTGAACAACTACTCCGCCTCGGCTACCTGCCCGTCATCGCCCCCCTTGCTCTCAGCCATGAAGGCGAGCGACTGAACGTCGATGGCGATCGCGCCTCCGCCATGGTCGCGTCCGCTCTGAACGCTTCCGCCCTGGCGATCATGACCAATGTCCCTGGTCTGCTAACCGATCCGCAGGACGCCAATACAATAATCCACCACATTCCCGCCGACAGGCTCGAAGCATACATGCCTTACGCGCAAGGCCGCATGCGCAAGAAACTGCTCGGCGCGCAAGAGGCCTTGCGTGGTGGCGTCGAACGCGTCTACCTGGGCTGCGATTCTCTACAAACCGTGCTCAATGGTGCCGGTACAACGATCGCTCAAACCTCGCTATTCACACAAACTATAGCTGATTCCGCATTTTCATTGCGTTGAATATCAATCTCCGGTAGGAAGGGAGCTTTAGAGTTATGAATACTATAATCGAGACAGAACAACTTTACACCAGCGGGGTTTATGGGAAGCGTCCTGTCGCGATTGTGCGCGGACAGCATGCCACGCTGTGGGATGCTGAAGGACACGCGTATATCGATTGTGTGGCCGGTCAGGGCGTCGCTAACATCGGCCATGGACGACCCGAGATCGCCTCCGCCCTGGCCGCGCAGGCGCAAAGGCTTATTACCTGTCCGGAGATCTTCTACAACGATGTTCGATCCCGCTTATTGGAACGTTTGGCCCACCTCGTTCCTGTAGAAAACGCGCGCATCTTCCTCTGCAATAGCGGTACCGAATCGGTCGAGGGCGCGTTCAAATTCGCTCGTTTAGCGACCGGTCGCACCGGCATCATCGCCGCCATGCGTGGCTTCCACGGTCGTACCATGGGCGCGCTTTCCGCGACCTGGGAACCCCACTACCGCGAGCCGTTCGTTCCCCTGCTACCGGACGTTACCCATATGCGCTACAACGATCTCGCCTCCGCCGAGGCTGCGATCAACGAGAACACTGCCGCCGTGATCATCGAACTCGTGCAGGGTGAGGGCGGCGTACATGTCGCGGACAACACCTACATCCACGGCCTCGCCGACCTCTGCCACCAACGCGGCGCTCTCCTGATTATCGACGAGGTGCAGACCGGCTTTGGTCGCACCGGTACCCTGTTCGCCTGCGAACAATACGGCCTGCAACCCGATATTCTCTGCCTCGCGAAATCTCTTGGTGGTGGCATCCCTATCGGTGCCATCTGCCTCGGCCCCCGCGTAACCGCAAGCGGCCATATCAGCAAAGGCGTTCACGGCACCACCTTCGGCGGCAATCCGCTCGCCTGCGCCTCCGCCTTAGCCACCCTCGATGTGATCGAACACGAAAACCTGCCACAGCGCGCCGCCACCCTCGGTGCCTACATGCGAGATCGTCTCCGCTCCATCGACTCCCTACTCATTCGCGAGGTGCGTGGTCGCGGCCTGCTCATCGGTATCGAACTCGGCAAACGCGTCCAACCCTACCTGGAGGCTTTGCTCACCCGTGGTATCCTCGCGCTACCCGCTGGCCCTAACGTCCTGCGCCTGTTGCCCCCACTCGTGATCACTCAAGAACAACTCGGTCAGGTGGCTGATGCCATCGAAGTTGTGCTAACTTCTTCTTCCAGAACGATGCAAGCGGCCCCACAACTCGTTAC
>CAZZWK010000096.1:9673-21667 GCA_964657925.1 uncultured Dictyobacter sp. | reverse complement strand
GTGATGCATTCGCTAAATATGCAAGTAACCCGCGTAGGCGCGGACATGTCCCCCGGAATGTCTGCCCCTTGTGGGCGCGCTGGAACTTCGCTTGCGTTCACTCACCTACTTAGCGAATGCACCATTTCGTTTTTGCGCCCAGATATTGATGATATTTGCTATGTAGAGGGAAGATTGATCGACCGGTAGGGAAGATTGATCGACTGGTAAAGAAGGTACCACATAGAATTGCTTCCCGCAAACTGTAGTAAAACTGGGTTGCGATATCGTTTCGGTACGCACCAAAAGCGCGCTTGACGCTCCATGGAAGAGGCCTATATAATAACTAAGCCACTATACTCATCAAAAAAAGAGGGAAAATGTCTAATCCGGCAAAAAGAGCGGAAATCATTCTGCAAGAGCTTCAGCGTCATGGACGTGTAGATGCAGAGCAATTGAGTCAACGTCTCCAGGTAAATTCATCGACCATTCGTCGTGACCTGGAACGCCTGGAGCGGCAGAATTTCTTGCGACGGGTCTATGGTGGTGCTCTTCCGGTCGATATTCGCATGTATAGCACCTACGAATCTGAACTCACATTTCAAGAAAACATGCACAAGCAGGTTGAGGAGAAGGTACAGATAGCCCGTACCGCGTTGCGCCTCATAAAGCCAGGTGATACCATCGCCTTATCCCCTGGTACAACCACGACGCACCTGGCACGCGCGATCCATCAGGCACAGATTCAGCCCTTGACGGTTGTAACGAACGCCATCAATATCGCGATGGAGTTATCGGGCATCAAAAACCTGAACCTTACACTTACAGGCGGTATCCTGCTACCAGATTTTTTCGCCCTGGTGGGACCGATGACCGAGCAGAGTTTAAGCCAGATGTATGTCGCGAAGGCTTTTGTAGGTGTCGCTGGCATCAGTCCTGAAAAAGGCTTGACTGGCCCTAACGGCTTAGAAGCTCTGACCCATCGTTTAACCATCGAACACGCGTCCCAGACGATTGTATTAGCAGATCATACCAAACTGGGCAATGTAGCCCTCCACGCCATTACCTCAATTAATTCAATCCACACATTGGTGACCGATAACGAAGTGCCTGATGAACTGCTCACCCGTTTCCGCTCTATGGGTTTAATTGTCTACCAACCTTCTGCGTATTCCGAATACGTGGCTGAGCAGTAGGGTTACGCACAAGAACAAGTAGAAAAATCCTCTTTTATAATCGCCATTGTTCCTATAGCCAGAACATATGTAGCTCGCATCATTTTCAGATCGCAAAAACAGTAACAGAAAGTTCGTGGTATAGTAGCAATAGAAATTTCAACGTTGCAAATGCACGATCGTGCAAATATAATGTTCATTTGTGCATTGACTTTGCGCGATTCGTATTTTATACTAAAGATAAGCGAGTTGATAAGGACTTGATGTAGAGTGTCTGCGACAGAAAGGCTGAGGGGCAAGATGAAAGTTTTAGTCACCGGCGGTGCTGGCTATATTGGATCGCACACGGTGCGCGCATTAAGCGAACGCGGGTATGACGTCGTTGTATTAGATACATTAGAGTTGGGCAACCGCGCGGCGGTTGTAGGCGCAAGTTCCACTGTGCCCGTATCGCTATGGACGGGCAGTATCACGGATGATGCCCTTTTGGATCGTCTTTTTGGACAAGAGCGACCGGACGCGGTGATTCACTTTGCGGCATATAAGGCACCAGGGGAGTCGATGCAGGAGCCATCGAAATATTTTCGTACGAATGTGGGTGGCACGGTGTCGTTGCTGGATGCGATGGTGAAATACAATGTGCCCTCGCTGGTCTTCTCGTCGAGTTGCTCGATTTTTGGTAATCCCGAGCAGTTGCCGGTGGGCGAGGATGCGCCGAAGGGGCCGGAGAGTGTGTATGGCGAGACGAAGCTGATAGGTGAGACGGTGTTGAAATGGTATGAGCAGACGAAGGGCATTCATTCCAGTTCGTTGCGTTATTTTAATGCGTCGGGTGCGTCGCTGGACAATCGTCTTGGCGAGGATTGGGATCATACGCATAATCTGATTCCATTGGTGATGAAGGCAGCACTAGGACGGATGGATGCGATCACGGTTTTTGGGACTGATTATCCTACCCCTGACGGCACGGCGATTCGCGATTATATTCATGTAGTTGACCTGGCCGAGGCGCATATCAAGGCGTTGGAGCAACTGATGCAGGAGAAGCACAGTACGGCATACAATCTTGGGACGGGCATTGGGCATTCGGTGCAGGAGGTCGTTGACGAGTCGAAGCGCATCAGTGGCATTGACTTCAAGGTGGTGTATAGTGAGCGCCGTCCAGGAGATCCAGCGGCGGTATGGGCCGATTGCGGCAAGGCGGAGCGCGAACTCGGTTGGAAGGCGCGGTACGGGCTGGATACGATCGTAGAAACCGCCTGGAACTGGCATCGCACGCACCCAAATGGTTTCGCATAATACGGGTACGCGTAGGGCAAACCATGCGTTTGTCCCGCGTTGTAGAGGGAAGATTGATCGACCGGTAGCAAACGCATGGTTTGCCCTACGCGGGGCAGATACTTCCTTGTAGAGGCTGGATTTATCCGCCGGTCATCGTTGGTGCTCGGAATAAGGAGAGTAGATCGACCGGTGGAAGATGTATCGACCGAGAGGATACTGGTATGAACAAACAAACAGCGGATGCGAGTGGTTTGTGGGAGGAGCGCTGGCATCCATTGCGTGAGGAATGGGTGGTGGTGGCGGCCCATCGGCAGAATCGCCCCTGGAGTGGCGCGGTGGTGGTGGAGCACGAGCTTGCGGTCCCTGAATATGTGGCGGACTGCTACTTGTGTCCGGGCAATACGCGTGTGGGTGGTGTGATGAATCCACACTATGAGCGAACCTTTGTGTTCGAGAACGATCACCCGTGTGTGGGCCCCGATGCTCCACACGTCATTGTAGAGGGAAGATTTATCGACCGTCAGACGCCGGGGTTGCCGTACGCGAGGCTGGCGGGACCCAACAGGGTGCGCCGTGCCGATGGACTCGCGCGTGTCATCTGTTATAGTCCAAAGCATAATTTGACGGTGGCCGAGATGCCCCAGCAGGATGTGTGCGAAATTGTACGCGTCTGGCAGCAGCAAACGTATGATCTTGGCAGCCGATCCGAAGTGAATTATGTCCTCTGCTTCGAGAACAAAGGTGAGGTTGTGGGCGTGTCGAATCCACATCCACATGGGCAGATATATGCCACGAATTTTGTCTTTAAACTCGTCGAGCAGAATCTGGCGGCCTCGCAACGCTATGTGCGTGATGAGGGGCGCTATCTGTTCGAGGATATTATCGCGGCAGAACAGGACGATGGTCGCCGCATTCTTTTCGAAGATGAGCACGCCATCGCGTTTGTGCCCTACTTCGCGCGTTATGCGTATGAGGTGTATGTCGCGCCCAAGCGGCGTGTGCCGCATTTTTTCGCGTTGCGTGATGAGGAGGTGACCTCGTTGGCCCAGGCAGTGAAAAATGTGATGGTGCGTTTCGATAATCTGTGGAATATGTCGTTTCCGTATGTAATGGCGCTGCACCAGGCTCCCACCGATGGGGCGGATTACGATGCATTCCACGCGTTTATTGTGTTTCAGCCACCGTTGCGACGACCGAATGTGTTGAAATATCTGGCGGGTCCTGAAATCGGCGGGGGAAATTTCATCAGCGATACCTCGCCAGAGGTCAAGGCGGCGGAACTGCTGGCGGCTTCAACGACACATTATCGGGAACTTCCTTTGTAGAGGCTGGATTTATCCGCCAGTCACCTAGATGCGTGTAGAGGGAAGATTTATCGACCGGTCATCGTTGGTGCTCGGAATAAGAAGAACGGAGGACAGCATTATGATTGCTCAATCTAATGAATTACTGAGCCAGATCCGCGCGATCCATGAAACGATTCGTGATCGCGTGGTCGCAAGTAGCAAGCAACAGGCAATCGAGCAACTCGCTGAAATTGTGAGTTTCCAGGCGGGTGATACCATTTTTGCCCTGGACCGCGTCTCTGAGCAGGCGTTGATCGAGTGCTTTACTGAACTTGGCCGTGAGCGCTCGTTTGTATTGATCGCGGAGGGGTTGGGTGAGGATGGCATACGCACGTTTCCTGCGGGCACCAGGGCTGAGGACGCGGAGTTGCGTATCATTATCGACCCGATTGATGGCACGCGTGGTATCGTCTACCAGAAGCGGGCGGCCTGGATTCTGACCGGCGTCGCGCCCAATCATGGTCCACACACGTCGTTGCTCGATATCGAACTGGCCGTGCAGACGGAGGTTCCGGTCGTGAAGCAGTATTTGAGCGATACGTTCTGGGCCATCGCCGGACAGGGCGCGCATGGCGAACGGGTGAATCTGCTCACCGGCGAGCGTCAGGCGTACCAGCCGCATCCATCACATGCGCAATCGATCGAGTATGGCTTCGGCAATATCGCGCGTTTCTTTCCTGGCGGTCGGGCCGAGTTGGCGACCGTCGATGATCTGCTGGTCGAACGCATACTGGGTCCGATTCAGCCGGGATTGGCACAGTCGTATGAAGATCAATACCTGGCTACGGGCGGCCAATTTTCTGAGCTGCTCAATGGGCACGATCGTTGGATCGCGGACCTGCGTCCACTGATCGAACGAAAACAGGCGCGACGTCTCGGCCTGCTGTGCCATCCGTATGATGTGTGCACAGAACTGGTGTGCCGCGAGGCCGGGTTGATCATCACCGATGCCGCGGGTGAGCGCCTGGCCTCACCGTTGGATGTCGATACGGGTGTGGCCTGGATCGGGTACGCCAATCAGACAATTCATGATCAGGTAGCGCCCGTTCTGCACAGCATTTTGCGCGAGCGTGGGCTGTTGGACGCGTCGTCGTCGTAGGCGCGTCCCCTTGTGGGCGCGAACTGGATTGTGGCATGAAGAGAGGGCTCCAGAGATGTGGCACTTTGAACACGATAAACAGTCGCTACCTGATAGCGAACGTTTTCTTGCGGCATTGCATGAACATGAAGGCTTTTTATCCACGGAACGTCCGGTTTGGGTTGGGCGCGCGCCAGGACGATTGGATCTGATGGGGGGAATCGCGGACTATTCGGGTTCGCTGGTGCTGGAAATGCCCCTGGCGGTTGCCACCTGGGTGGCGGTGCAGGCGACTGAGGAGCCGCAGGTGGCGGTGTTGAGTACTGCTCTGGCGCCCGACGCTGGTGACCCACTCGTCTCATTGCCTCTGCAATCACTTCTCGTGGATCACCAGTCGCTTGATGACGATCGTGTGCGCGCGCAATTGACCTCCGATCCCGCGCGTGCCTGGGCCGCGTATGTTTTGGGTGGATTGGTGCTGTTGCAGCATACGTATCATCTTGATCTCACGCGGGGACTGCGCTTTTTTGTCTATTCGGATGTGCCGGAGGGGAAGGGGGTGAGTTCGTCGGCGGCTCTGGAAGTGGCCGCGATGCAGGCGATGGCGGCGCTGTTTGGTATAAAGATGTCGGGTCGTGATCTGGCGTTGCTGTGTCAGCAGGTGGAGAACCGCCTGGTGGGCGCGCCATGCGGCATTATGGATCAGATGACCTCGGCCTGTGGCGAGCAGGAGCGGCTGCTGGCGCTGCTCTGTCAACCCGCCGAGTTGCAGCCATCGGTTGCGCTGCCGCAAGAGATCGAGGTATGGGGCATTGATTCGGGCATTCGGCACGCGGTCACCGGCGCGGATTATGGGTCGGTGCGTGTCGGCGCGTTCATGGGCTATCGTATTCTGGCTGATACCGCGGGTTTGCAGGCGCAGACGCTTCAGCAGAATCGGGTGAGCATCGAAGATCCGCTCTGGCATGGTTATCTGGCGAATATTCCTGTCTCGCTGTGGATGCGGAAATACGCTGATCTGGTGCCTGAAACACTAAATGGCGCGACGTTTCTCGCGCGCTATGGCGGCTCGACCGATACCGTCACCCGTATTGATCCCGATCGCGTGTATGCTGTGCGTCAGGCGACGGCGCACCCTATTTATGAGGCGCAACGAGTACGCCTGTTCCGCGCCTTGCTCAGTCAACATCCAATCACCGAAGAACACCTGCGACTGCTGGGGGAGTTGATGTTTCAATCGCACGCGAGCTATAGCGCCTGCGGCCTCGGCTCGCATGGCACCGACCTGCTGGTCGATCTGGTGCGTGCCGCCGGTCCATCTTCATCGTTGTATGGCGCGAAAATCACCGGCGGCGGTAGCGGGGGCACAGTGGCTGTGTTGAGTAAACGCGGCGCGTCCGAGCAGATCGAGCAGGTGATGCAGTGCTATCAGCAGGAGACGGGTCTTGTGGTCAACGCGCTGCATGGCTCATCTCCAGGCGCGATGGCCTGGGGCGCGCATCGTCTGCTCGCAAGCGATTAAATTCTACTCTGGGAAGGAGCAATGATGACAGTACCAACACTCCCGACACTCTCCGAAATGACGGCCTACCTGGATGCATACCTTGAGAGCAAGCGTTTCGCCGATGACCAGAACGGTGTGTATCGCCATTCAGGCCGCCCGATCAAGCGTCTGGGTATCGCTATCGAGCCGTGGCGGGATATTCACAATTGGGCGCACCGCGAACATCTGGATGCACTCTTTCTGCATCGTCCCTGGCAACTCGATCTGAACAGTCTGCCCGCAGAAATTGGTGTGATGGCCTATCACCTCTCCTTCGATTTTAACCTCACCTTTGGTTTCAATCCCCGCCTGGCCGCAGTCATGCACATGCGTGACCTTACCCCCTTCGCTTTCAAAGAACGTATGCCCTATGGTATGCGTGGTGATATTGCGCCTGTCTCGCTCACTGCTTTGGGCAACGTGTTCGCAGACATTTTCGCTGTTCCTCCGACCATAGAAGCCCACAATACCCGTATAATCAATCGGTTAGCGGTGGTGGGCGCGATGTCCGACCAGTTGGTGCGCGAGGCAGCGGAGCAAGATGTCGACCTCTATATCACTGGCGAGTTGCGCCAGCCCGCGCGAGCCGCAATAGAGCAAACAGGCATGAATGTCGCCATCATCGGACATGCCGCCGGAGAACAGTGGGGCGCTCGCGCGCTGGCAGGCATCATGCGCGAACGCTGGTCGCAGCTGGACGTTTTGCTCGCATGATTCTATTGCAGGACTTACAAGCGTGCTGTTACGTAGGACAAATCATGTGTTTGCCCGCCCTTCTCTCACTGCACCTTGCCCCGTGTCGCGACCGCCCATATATCCTCAATGATGCCCTCTCGATAGCCATAATAGCTATCATGCAGGTTGATCGTCGTATCGATATGGCTCGGGATTAGCGCCACGCGATCGCCTATCGCGAATGGCACCTGCGTAAGTGAACTCTCTTGCGCAGGCGTCAAAATACCGTGCTCATCACCGCCGGGCCGATACTGGATACCGCTGACTCCCTGTACCTCAGGCATGCCACTATCGGTGGAAAGCGATTTGAGACCGGCATCCACGACCGCCCTGCTTGCTGTAGGGCGACTGATGACCGTTGAAAGAATAGTTAACGCATTCGCGTATGTAGGGTTAGCACTCAGCGCATTGCGATAATCAGTATCCATAAAAATAAAAGATCCTGGTTGTACTTCGGTGACACCAGCGTACGCGGCACAAATCTCAGCCGTGCCCGTTCCTCCTGTCGTGACGATATCGATAGTATGTCCCTGCTCTCTCAGTTGTGCCGCGGTCGTGGTCAGTAGCTGCATAGCTTTCTGACAGCGCTCGATGCGTTCGCTTGTGTCATGCACATGTTGCAAATGCCCCTCGTAGCCCTGCACGCCGATCAAGCGCAGAGCAGGCAAGCTGCCAATACGATAAGCTAGTGCCAATGCCTCCTCTCCATGTGTCACGCCACAACGGTTTTGGCCCACGTTGAGATCAAGCAATACATCGACAGTCAATCCAGCATCCTGCATGGCTCGATTAAGTGCCTCCGCTCCCTCGCTACTATCAACAACAGTTTTGATCTTTGCATGCTGTCGTACAAGCGCGATCAGACGAGCCAGCTTCACTTTACCCACAATTTCAGTGGTGATCAACAGGTCTTCGATACCTGCATCAATCATAACCTCCGCCTCGCTGACTTTAGCCACACAACCTCCAACCGCGCCTGCCTCCAGCAACTTGCGCGCTAACTCCGGACTCTTCACCGTCTTGAGATGAGGTCGAACATGGACTTTTGTCGCTTGTAGCCTTGTCATAAGTTTCGCAATGTTTTCTTCCATAAGCGTCAGGTCGACGATCATCGAAGGCGTATCCAGGACGGTAATGGGATCACCGATTCGTGGTTGATACATGATGAATTCTTTCGTGTAGGGTATATTATACGTTTAAATGTCTCTACTTGTTGTTTTGCTCAATTATACCATCGCTCTTTCCCCTCCTTTCTTACTGGATGCACTAATTAAAGTGCAGCCGCAGACGAAACTGTACTGCGCTATCCAACGTACTAACCTCAGGAATACCTGGAGTATGCCTGCTGAAAGGGGATTTTGAGTCGATGTTTACTGCCGCAAAACCGCTGCACTACGATGGCAAAGAAGGCTATGATCATATCTGGTTGAATGGAGAGCAAGCGGAGACAAGCTCTTGCCTGTTCGCTGGCTCGTTGCTGGGCGATGAGATTGTGCGCGTGCGTTTTTGTCATAGCGCGTATCCGGAGGGTTTGCGTTTCAAGCTGGTCGACGAGCAGGAGGGGACGCTGCCGTATCATTCCTGGATTGTTTCAACAGGGGATGAACACTGGTCTCCTTCCCTTGATGATGATGCGACTATCAAGAAGTTGCAACCGTATCTGCATCGTTTCGCTTTCGACGATGGTCAGATGCGCTGGACCTGTGCGTTGCCTGAGAAAACTAATTTCTATGGTTTCGGCGAGCACACGCAGGCGATGAACAAGCTGGGCGAGTTTTTGCCATTGTGGAACTGGGACCCGGATATGGGGCATGGTCCGCAGACGGGCAGAATGTATGCGCAGATTCCTTTTTATCTCAGTGTTTCCACCGAGACCGGTAAGGCTAGCGGGTTGCTGGTCGATCATACCGGTGAGATCGCTATGGATATGGGGCACAGCGATGAGGGCGAGATCCAGATCGCCGTTCAGGGCGATAGCCTGACGCTCTATTTCTTCTCTGGTCCGACGCCCGCCGATGTGTTGCGCCAGTATACCGATGTGACCGGTCGCATGCAGCTTCCGCCGCTGTGGGCGCTTGGTCATCATCAGGGGCGCTGGAGTTACTATAACGAGCACGATGTTCGTGATCTCGCCAAAACATTTCGTGAACGCAACCATGCCTGCGAGTCTATCTGGCTCGATATCGACCACATGGATGGCTTCCGCACGTTTACCTGGAAGCAGGATGCGTTCCCCGCTCCCGCGCAGATGAACGAGGATATGTTGGAACAAGGATTCCATATCATCCCAGTGATCAATCCTGGCATCAAGAGCGATCGCGACTATTTTGTGTATCAGCAGGGTCTTACACGCGGCTATCTGTGTCGCAAGCAGGGCGGCGATCTCTTTATGGGCACGGCCTGGCCCGATGATTGTAATTTCGCGGACTTTTCGCGCGCCGAGGTGCGCAGGTGGTGGGGTGACCTGTTCCAGGGGTTTTTGCAGCAGGGCATTGCGGGCAGCTGGAATGACATGAACGAGCCGTCGCAGGCGACGATGATGGAGAAAAAATATCATAAGCCTACGAAGAAAACGTTTGACGATGACGTGATGCATATAGCGGGTGGTGAGAACATCATTGGTGTCGATGGTCCGCCGATCTCGCACAAGTTTTTTCATAACGCCTATGGTTTGCAGATGGCACGGGCGATGCGTGAGGGCTCACAACGCTACGCGCCTGATAAGCGTCCTTTTGTGCTATCACGTTCGGGTACCGCCGGTATCCAGCGCTATTCCGCGACCTGGACGGGCGATAATTCAAGCTGGTGGGAGCATATCTCGCTGGCGATGCGCATGTGCCTGAATATGGGCATCAGCGGCCAGCCGTTTATGTGCGCGAATATCGGTGGCTTCTGGGAAAACTGTACAGGTGAACTACTGGTGCGTTTCGCGCAGTTGGGCGCGTTCTTACCCTTGTGCTGGAACCATAATGCGCAGGGCAATGTCGCGCAAGAGCCATGGGCCTTTGGTGAACCGTACGAGAGCGCGTATCGTAGCGCGATCGAGCAGCGCTACCGACTGTTGCCGTACCTCTACAATCTGTTTCACGAAGCTTCAATCGATGGCTCGCCGATCATCCGTCCGTTGTTCTATCACTACCCGCAAGATACCAATGTGTACGCGATCGAGGATGCGTTTCTGGTCGGGGACAGTCTGCTGACCGCGCCCATTTATGTGGAGGGAGCGACCAGCCGCGAGGTCTACTTACCGCAGGGCTCGTGGATTCATTACTGGGATGGCAAGCAGTACGAGGGCGGCGAACGCTACACAATCGAGGTACCGTTGCAGCAGTGGCCGCTATTCATTCGCGGCAACAGTATCCTGCCGCGCGCGCCGATGATGCAGTATATCGGGCAACGGGCGGTCGATCCTTTGACGTTTACGTGCTACATGACCGCAGGCGGTGAGGCGACGTATACGCTCTACGAAGATGATGGCAACAGTATGGCGTACCAGCGCGGCGCGACCGCCCAGACGATTGTGTCTTGCCACTACGAGCGTGATAAGGCGGAAGTCACGATTGAGGAGCAGCACGAGCACTATCAGCCCACACGCGAGTGGTACGAGATCATCGTGCAGACCTCCGAGCGAATTTTGCAGCAGAAGGTCAAAGTGGGCCAGGGCAAAGTAACCGTTAAGTTGTAAGCGATACGCACTGCATCCTATGCTGGAAACCCTGGTATGAAACTGGATACAATGATCCTGGCGGGCAAAGCTCCATTGAGGCCGACTGCCCACCAGGATTATAGTTGTACGACTATCTTAAAACCAGCTAAACTGGAGTTATCATCGTCACCATCTAGCACCATCGAGATTAGTCTATGTCTGTTATTACACCTGTGTTTTGTAGCAATGTTTTTGCATTATCTACATCGCCACCCATCTTTTTGTTTAAATTACTCCAAACATCTTCAAGATTGAGTGAATCATCGTTCGCGCGTCTCGTCATGTTCGCGTATTCCGTATGGTTTGTATGCGTTGTATTGGCCGCTTCAGAAGTGTTAGATGCGAATTTCCCTTCCCCGGCTAAAACGCCTATATTCAACCCTTGCCCAAATGCCGTTTGTGCTATAGGACCTCCGAATTTACCAAATGCATCCAGTCCTCTATTCGCAAAGACTGAGCCACCTATACTCGACCCAAGGAGACCTCCATCAAACTTATGCTCTGCAATCATAGTAACAGCCGAATTTGCTCCCCCTATCCCCACGTCTCTTAGTAGGTAAAGAGAGCCCACCAGGACTTTCTTCCAGGTTAGTGTTCTGAAAGTATCTTTTGCTCCTTCTTTCTTTTTATTGAACCAACTCATGTTTCTGCGCTCGAAGTCTTTAACCGCCCCATCCGCACTTTCTTTTAATGTCTGTACATCTTTATCTCTTATTATTTCGCCTTTAGCTTCCGCTTTTTGCTGAAGTGCGGCAGCTACAGTATCGGCAACTGCTTCCCTGGCTTCTCTTTCACTCATGTTCTCGATGATCTGAGCTAAATCATTCGCAACTCTTTCCGCATCTGGAACCCTATCACCCCTTTCTAAATCTCTCTCTCCACGCTCTGTGACAGGGGTAATCTCTGGTGCTTTTCCTTCTGTGACAGGGGTAATCTCCGGTGCCTCATCCCTCCTGGAAGAAAGATCCTGCACCCTACTAGATCCCTCTCCTCTGTCAACATCACTGTGCTCAGTAAGCTTCAAGCGACCCAGGTCTGATGCACTATCTGTAAACCCTCTGCCCATCCTTCCGTACAACATATCATTCATGCCTCCCATCCCCCTACTCCCGCCTCTACTGCCCCTCATTTCTCCAAGAGGATATGCTTCA
>CAZZWK010000096.1:0-9573 GCA_964657925.1 uncultured Dictyobacter sp. | reverse complement strand
GTGTATCCGTCGCTGATCTTCCCCCCCGCGAAGATCCACCGTACAAGCCAAGATCGGTGCTTGCCGATCTCTCGTTATTGGAACTTGAAGCCTGCTGCGGGTTTTCTTTAACCTCGGTCGTCTTAGTCTCATGTCTCATCATAAAATTGTTCCCTCTTCTTTGCGACTGGTGTCCTCGCTCTCTCGACAAGAACGTGCAGACGAATAGTGAGTCTCATACACCCTTTTGTTCTTCTGACAGCACATTGCACGCAAGACCTACTGTGCTAACATTATGACAAAACTTTGTTACTCCTACAGTCACCAGCGATGGCTGTCTATCCTTTTGGATATGTTCCAGAGCGGTCAAAGATACGTTGCACGTAATGCCTGTTGCGCTAATGCCGATAGAGAGCTTTGATACTCTCAAAATCGTTGGCAGCCATCACATATCCTGCTGGATAATTTCAGGGTGATATCCGTCTAGTGTACCTGTTCTTCGCGCTGATTTTAAGGGAGAAAGAGGGACAACTCCAGTCCATTTCCCTCTCAGTATGCCTCTTCTCAGTGCTCGCATCGGTGAAATTGAGACGAAGGCACATCCATTTTGACTAGTGACGATACCTTAACGCGTGTTGATACGATTAAAAGGGTGTGGAAGTTTAGCCGCTTCTGCTACAATAAAAATAAACTGGTCTTCAATAAAATTGGTTGAAATGTATGCTATGGAATGGATAAATTCACGATATTGTGGTTGTAGGTGCCGGTTTAGGTGTGGCACCGAGGCTGGGGGCGTGAATGTCCCAATCACCTGAACGAAAACTGTTTCGTTCACCACTCGAACCATCAAAACATGCTCCTGAGCAACGTGGTGGCGCGCCGCAACAGGCGCGACCTCCGATCGCGAGTCCGGCGGCCCAGGGACCGATCGCGACGCCCTCGGGCAGGCCGATGGTCTCCGGCATGTCCAATGCAAGCGCACCAGCGTTCTATACCCAGGGCAATGCCATGCCAACACAGGCCGCCGCATCCGTGCACCCTGCTCATTTTGCCCAATCGTCTCAGAACCCGCCTTCGTCGCCCTGGCTGCATACGAATGGCAATGGAGCGAGCGGAGCGGGTAACTATGGCCCGATTGCCAACCCTCTGTTGTCGGTTCCGGGCATGGTACCAGGCCCGCAGAGAGGGAGCGTGCCCCCACCCAACTTGCAACATCCCAACAAAAAGCCGACGCTGGGAACGCGGGCGCGCAACAGGTACAATCGCCTTTCAACGCCACAGAAAGTGCTCTGCCTCATCTTGCTCGTCGCGATCCTGCTGCCCTCGCTGGCTGTTGTATTTGAGCTGATCAATGGTGTTATTTTGTACACGCAGATCGAGGGAGGCATGAGCCACCTGCGTGCCGCCGCCGACGTGTTCAAGGGTGGACCAAGCGATGGTGGCTCGAAATATTTTGATATGGCGAAACTCCAGCAGGCGCAGGGCGATATGAACGATGCGCATAGCAGCTTCGCTGCCTTGAGCGACGAACTGGATACCGATGGTTCTCTGGCCCTGGCGGGTTCTCTGTTGCCCGCGCAGTTGACGACCCTGCGCAAACTCGGGCATGTCGCGGTTGATGCGACGGTGATCGGGCAAGATGCTATTACCAGCGCGATTAAAGTTGCTCCTACATTGGGACCGGCGCTCAAAAACAGCAAAAACACATCTCAGCCCTACCTTGACCCGGCATCTTATAACGAGTTGAGTAATCTGCTGGTGCAGATTCGTCCGTTAGTACACGATATGAATATGCGCACACAGGGTATATCGCTTACAGGTCTCCCACTGAGCACGAGCCAGCGCGACACCGTTTCAAGCGTCTTGCCTCTGCTGCCCGTGGTGGATACAGTGCTCTCCCAGGCACCGTCGTATAAAGACGCCATCGGCTGGTTCCTGGGCGTGGGTCAACCTCGCAGCTTTCTGATTGAGCCGATGGATAACTCCGAACTGCGCGCGACCGGCGGCTTTACCGGTCAGTTTGGGCAACTCACCTTCACTGGCGGCCACATGGCCCCACTGACCTTGCAGAATATCGGCGCGTACGAGGAAGATCATTCTGGTGACCCTGGTGGTGTGCCACCTATTGACCCTACCCTTTATAAGCGAGTCGTAGGGCAGCCAGCCCCTGGTCTGTATGCAGATTGGTGGCCGGTCGCGAACTTCGGGGTGCGTGATGCGAATGTGTCCGCTGATTTCCCCACGTCGGCGAAGATCATCATCGATCGCTACAACTACGAGTTCCAGAAGAATATCGATGGAGTGATTATCTTTACACCGGCGCTGATTCAACAGGTGTTACAGGTGACGGGTCCGATCAAGATCGAGCGGTATAACGAGACGATCACTGCGCAAAACCTTGAGGACCGTCTGCACTACTATCAGTTGAATAATACCGGTATTCGTAAAGAGGAAATCATCGAGCACCAGGACAATCCGGAACTGGCACGGAAACTCTTCACGCAAAGAGTCACCAAACAGTTGACAGCGACCGTGGAGCATCTGCCGATGAGTAAGTTGTTGCCGATGGTAGGCCAGATGTTACAGTCGATGAAGACCAAGGACCTGCAAATCTACTTCGACAATCCCCAACTTGAGGGCCTGATCGCCAAATATGGCTCGACGGTATCGATGGACCGCTCCCATAGTCACGATGGCCTGTACGTGGTGCAGGAGAACCTGAGCGCCAGTAAAGCATCCCAATATGTCACCACTTCGATCAAGGATACAGTGATGCTGGATGCGCAGGGGGACGCGACGCATAAGATGGTGATGACGCTGAATTACCAGCAGAAGGGCGATGTCTACGGTTTTGATACCTATCATGATTATGTGCGCGTCTATGTGCCGCAGAACAGCACGTTTGTGAGCGGCGACGGCTTTTCTCTACCAGGGCAGACCTACTGTACCGACAATACTCCGTGCCAGTCCGATGTCTATGGTGATGGTACCCTGCTATGCACACCGCCAGTGGTAGTGGGTGGATCGACCGGGTACACAAATATCAGTCCGGGCGATCAGTTGTATCAAACTGGTGCGCCGCCCAATCAGACCAGCGACGAGCCGGGACGTGCCATGTACGGTGGTTGGGTGATGATTCCCAAGAACTGCGTGATGAAGGTATCTCTATCGTGGACGGTGCCAGCCGAGAGTCACCAGGGCTATAGCATGTTGTTTCAGGCGCAGGCGGGTATCGCTACCGATTTTGATCTGACGATTCAGTCGCCAAACTGCTCATCGCGTAATTTGCGCTATGCGAGCACGCTGCACGGGCAGGATACGACATTCAGTGTGCAACACACGGGCACTGGTTGTTCGCTCCAAAGGAAAATCGCGTAGGGCAAACCACGCGTTTGCCCCACGCGATAGCGCGGATAGGGTATCGTACGAAGCAATTATCGGGCCGTTGCGGCCAGTGCTGCGAGTAGTTTGGCACCATCGGGCGAGCCGAGTCCGGTACAGGCGTCCCAGCCAGGGCCAGCGCTATAGCTACCATTATTCCCCTCGGTAATATCGTGGAAAGCGCTGGTTTGTACCCCATCAGTGTACAGTGTGGGGTTGAGGTAGCCAACTGGCTTCCCGCGCAACTGGTTGATACGGGCGATCAGACCCGCCCATAGTGGCGCGACCGCGCTGGTACCCCCGAACACGGATGATTGTCCATCGACGAGCACGTTGTAGCCCGTTTGTGGATCGGCATTGCCAGCGACATCGGGGACGCCGCGTCCGACATGGGCTCCTGAATTGACCGATGGTGGCACCTTCGCGTTGGCTTGCCAGCCTGGTAGCGGAAAAGAATCGCTGACACCGCCACCCGTTGCTGAAGAGGTAGGATTGTCATCCCACACAACCTCGCTGGTGATGGTACCGTTTGCTGCGGTCAGCGTAGTGCCGCCGCACGCGAGGACATAGGGGTCGGAGGCGGGAAAATCGACGTGCGCGCGGTTGTCTGATACTCCATCGCTCGATCCACTATCGCCTGCCGCGACACAGACGGTTATCCCCAGCATCGTGGCCGCCTGGAAGGCCTGGTCCATCGCATGGATAGATTGGCTGGTCCAACTGGATTCGGCCTGCCCCCAGCTGATCGAGAGGATGGAGGGCGCGTTGGCGGTGTCGTGAATGGCGGTGGTGATGGCGTCAAGGAAGCCCGCATCCGTGTTTGGCGCGAAGTAGACCGCGAGTTTTGCTTTTGGCGCAATCCCTCCCGCGACTTCGATATCCAGCGCCACCTCGCCATCGGCACTATCCGGTGTCGTGGGCGCGTTTTGTCCACCATCGACCGAGACACTGACGACGGTGGGCACGGCTATCTTCAGCCCACCGAAATAGGTGCTAATGTCGCTGCTTTGATAGCCGCCGCCCAATTCGATCAGACCGATAGTCTGACCAGACCCATTGCCATCTGCGGGAAAATCGTAGAGTTGCGCAATTTGCGGCGAGGTGTAGGATACGCTGGGGGTGTTCTGCGCCTGAATGTGCGCGCGTGCCTGTGGACGATTATCGATGCCGAACACACCGGTGATGATATCAGCCAGTTCCGTAGGTATTGTCAGCGTTCCCTCGCGCCCACGGAACGTTTCGCCCCGATATTCGTACTGCCGCAGGTCGACACCGAAGGCCGCGCTGATCCTTTCCGCCGTGCCAGCCAGCACAACGACTCGCCGCACCTTGCTCACTTCGATGATGTCCAGCCCAAACACTTGCGCGAACTGCTCCACGACCGCGATATCATCTGGACTCGCGCTGTAACGGGCCGCGTACTCCTCGCGTGAGAGCGGTTCCTGTGGTTCCAGTTGCCCACTGGCATACGCTGCAACATCTCGCGCGAGGTCTTTTCCATCCGGCAGACGCAGGTAGACGCTCACCTCAACGCGCTCAGCCGGATCGACGGGTCCAAGGTCCCGCCCTTGTTCGATAGGTTTGCGTTCGCTACCAGCCAACGTGACGCGAGACTGAAAAGGTTGATTTGTCATTCTATTTCTCCTTCTCATTGTTGTAGGGGCACAATTTATTGGCCCGTATGAGATTTTTAACATCTCTTTCTTGCAAAAACATGTATAATCTAATTTTTGTAGTTTAAGGTTCATCAGTGCACTATGTGGAGACAGAATAGATAGTTTTCTCTCTTCTTGCCTCTCTCTATTGAAAATTCCGGATGGGTTTTAAAAGCGGCTACTCTCCTTTGCTTTAGCAAGAATACAAATGATACTAATATAACTCTAAAGTTGTGAGATGGTGTACAGAATTAGCTATAACTACCTATCTGAAACTCTGTTTGTCGGTGTCTCGCTTTGTTGAATAGAGCGCTGAGAACGACGCAGTTTGGGCACTGATGAGCAGTGGTGGTATGATAAATGATCGATGCTATACGCGGCTGATAAGGAGAGCAAATGGGAGAAGGCAAGACGAAGACGATGCACGATGATCAAGATCCACCATTGAAGGGTGTGCACGTTCTGGAGATGGGTTCTCTCATCGCGTCTCCCATGGCGGCGCGCATACTGGGAGATTTCGGCGCGGAAGTCATCAAGATTGAAGCGCCTCCCAGGGGTGATGAGTTGCGTTCGTGGGGAACAATGCTGGATACGAGCGAGGGCAAGCTTTCCGCGTGGTGGTTTACGATGGCGCGCAATAAGCGCCTGATCACGCTCAATCTGCGGCATCCAGAGGGGCAGGCGATCGCGCTCAAATTAATCGAGCATTGCGACATTGTGATCGAAAATTTCCGTCCTGGTCGTCTGGAGGCCTGGAATCTGGGTTATGAACGCCTGCGCGCAGTCAATCCAGGGATTATTCTGGTGCGTATCTCCGGTTATGGTCAAACTGGTCCCTATCATGAGTACGCGGGTTATGGCAACATCGGTGAAGCGGTAGGTGGATTGCGCTATATCACAGGCTTTCCTGATCGGCCTCCGGTCCGTATCGGTGTCAGTCTCGGCGATGCGTTGGCGGCACAACAGGCTGCATTAGGGGCGATGATGGCTTTGCAGGCGCGACAGCGCACCGGATTGGGGCAGGTAGTCGATACCTCCATCGCCGAGTCGGTATTCGCGATGACCGAAGGTATGCTGACCGAGTACATACACGCAGGCGTGGTACGTGAACGCACGGGCAATGTGTTGACACAGACTGCACCATCCAATACCTATCTCACCAGTGATGGACGCTGGCTCGCGATCGGTGGCAACGGTGATACCGTCTTTCGTCGCTTGTCTCAATGTCTTGGTATGCCCGAACTCGTGGAAGATCCACGTTTTCTCGATAATCAAGGGCGTATCGCGCATAATGACGAGTTAGACCAGATTATCGGTGCCTGGGTGGCGCGACAGACGTTGGAAGAGGCGAAAACGATCCTCGATGATGCTGGCATTCCCGCTGGCCTGGTGATGAGCACGGCTGATATTGCCGCGGACCCACAATATCAGGCTCGCGGCATGATCGCGTACGTTCCTGATGATCGCCTACCTGCAGGCAAGGTCGCGCTGCCTGGGATAACCCCTCGGCTCACCGAGACGCCTGGCGTTATTCAGCATAGCGGCGCAAGACTCGGCGCGGACAATAACGCGGTGTATCATGATCTGTTGGGCATCGAAGAAACAGAAATGGAGCAGTTACGACTGAAAAAGGTCATATAGTCAGTTTTTTGCATTCGTCATCGCACCTGACACACGAACCTTTAGAGTTGGTACCCTTCGTGTTTCAGCAACCATTGTTTGCGCGCGAGGCCACCGGCATAGCCAGTCAGGGCCGCATTCGCTCCCACCACGCGATGGCAGGGTAGGATGATCGCCACTGGATTGAGCGCGTTCGTACCGCCAACCGCGCGATATGCTGTTGGCCTACCGAGTTTTGCTGCCAATGCTCCATAAGTCAACGTCGTACCCACTGGAATGGCGCGTAGCGCGGACCACACTTCGCGCTGAAAATCTGTGCCGCCTGTGTTTACCGGAATGCTGTCCAGGGCAGTGTAGTCACCGGCCAGATACGCACGTATCCCGCTGCTAAACCCATAAGGATCGCTTGCTTCTTGCAGGTGGAATGAGCCGTAGCGGTTGCGTAGCAGGGTCATCATGCGCGCCTGGTAATCGGAGTAGTCGAGCGAGCAGACGTGTCCATCATCGACGACGAGCAGTATTTCTCCGATAGGGGAATTGATACGATCGAGTTGCAATTCTTTCATGTGCCTTATCCTTTCTTTATCTATGGGTATGATAGTCGATTTTTGGCAAAAATACTGGCGGTTTTCGGACACGGTCATTGTCGTTGAGGGGATCTCCCTTTCATGACGATGTCCGAAAACCGCCAGTATCTGCACCTATTTTAGGGTATCATAGGCGTATGGAAACACTACTTGAACAAGACAATTTTGATCTTTACTACCGCGCCATTTGCAGTCGAGATGCGCGTTTCGATGGTCGCTTTTTTACGGCGGTCACGACAACGGGCATCTATTGCCGACCGATCTGTCCCGCGCCAACGCCGCACGCAAGCCATGTGCGCTTCTTTGCCTGTGCGGCGGCAGCGGAGGCGGCGGGCTTTCGCGCGTGTCGCCGTTGTCACCCGGAGGCGAGCCCTGGTTCACCTGACTGGAACGTGCGCGCCGATCTGGCCGCGCGTGCTTTACGTCTGATCGCCGATGGTGTCATTGATACTGAGGGGGTTGGTGGCCTTGCTCGGCGTTTAGCGGTCAGCGAGCGACACCTGCATCGTGAACTGCTTACCGCGGTCGGTGTTGGTCCGCTAGCTCTGGCGCGTAGTCGTCGCGCACAGACTGCCCGTTTATTGATCGACCAGACAGGCCTCTCGCTCACGACGATTGCTTTCGCGTCCGGTTTCGCCAGCGTGCGCCAGTTCAACGAGACCATGCAGATTGCGTTCGGTTGCCCTCCATCCGCGTTCCGTCGGCGTGCTCAATCAGGTGTTGCCAGCGGTGGAAAACTGACCGTGCGTTTGCACTATCGACCACCGTTCGATGCCGAGTCGTTGCTGACCTATCTTGGACGCCGGGCGATTCCAGGAGTTGAGCAGGTTGTCGCTGGGCGCTACCGCAGGACGATTGTTCTGCCCAGGTCAAGAGGCATTGTGGAGTTGGAGCCAGAAGGGCAAGCGGTGCTGGTGCATCTTTGTCTCGACGACCTGTGTGATCTCAGCACCCTTGTGCAGAGGTGCCGACACCTTTTCGATCTGGATGCCGATCCTTCAGCAATCAACGAAATACTGCTGAAAGATCCTTTGCTCGTGCCCATGGTGAAGAGCAGGCCAGGGCTGCGTATAGCGGGAACAGTCAACGGCTTTGAGCTGGCGACACGCGCTATTTTGGGGCAACAGGTTTCTATCACGGGGGCAACAACACTCGCTGGGCGTATCGCCGCGACGTTTGGAGAGCCAGTAGCCGATGCAGGTGGGACGTTGACGCGTTTCTTTCCCACGTCGGAAGTGCTCGCGCAAGCCGATCTTCATGGGAAGGGCATGACACAGGCGCGTATTACGGCTCTTAATGCACTGGCCCAACGTGTCGCCACGGGTGACCTGATTTTGGACGATGGAGCCGATCGCGACCAGACGGTGGCGCAGCTACAAACGCTCCCTGGTATAGGACCCTGGACGGCATCTTATATCGCTATGCGTGCGCTCGGCGATCCCGATGCCTTTCCTGTTGCCGACCTGGGCTTGCGCAAAGCCTTTGAACGTTTCGGTCTCCCCAGCAATCCACGCAGCATGCTCGCCCGTGCCGATAGTTGGCGACCGTGGCGCGCGTACGCCACGCATCATTTATGGGCCAGCCTTGCCTCCCCGCACCCGTAAAACCCCTTCCCCCCTTGGTAGGAGCCGATTTATCGTGCTCACGCGGCATTTATGACGCAGTTGGCCGCTTACTGGAGTTCCGCGTAGGGCAAACCACGCGTTTGCCTGTCTGACCTTGTCTTGCCTTTGCCGGAAGGTTACAATACGATGTGTTCACATGTAAGCACCATTCATTTTCCAGGAAAGCAATACAACCTATGAAAATC
The DNA here is from genome assembly GCA_964657925.1 of uncultured Dictyobacter sp. Lineage (GTDB taxonomy): Bacteria > Chloroflexota > Ktedonobacteria > Ktedonobacterales > Ktedonobacteraceae > Dictyobacter. The sequence goes on along the minus strand of CAZZWK010000096.1, from coordinate 541 downwards.
GCCATTCCCGACGACTACCAGCATGTCGTAAAGACTCTCGCTTGCTTTCATAAACTTGATGGGCAGCAGGTGGTCATTATTCCTGAACATATAGGAGATTCCACAGCTCTAGCGACTCGATTACAGGCCGTGGAGGCACTGGTGCTTATTCGCGAACGTACTGCCATTACCGAAGCCTTGCTGGCGCGTTTGCCTGACCTGCATCTTATCGTGCAAACCGGCAAACGCGCGCCACACATCGATCTCGCGGCCTGCACCCGTCACGGGATCGCGGTCGTATACGCCACCCCGCCCAATCCTGGCCGCCCATATGCTACGGCGGAGTTGACCTGGGGCCTGATCCTGTCCGCGCTGCGTTTCATTCCCCAGCAGGTCGCGTCTATGAAGACGGGCCACTGGCAAGGCTCATCAGAGTTGGGGCGCACCCTCTATGCTCATACGCTGGGCATCTTCGGCTACGGCAATATTGGTAGCCTGATCGCGAGCTACGGCAAGGCGTTTGGTATGAAGGTGCTGGTGTGGGGACGAGAGGGATCACGTA
>CAZZWK010000095.1:5497-22119 GCA_964657925.1 uncultured Dictyobacter sp. | reverse complement strand
GTATAGAAAACCCCTACACGTCCAAATTAGCGCTCTTGGCGTGGCTTTCGATGAAGCGCTTGCGCGGCATGACCTCGCTACCCATGAGCATGCTAAAGGTCTTGTCGGCCTCCACGGCCTCTTCGATATCCACACGCAGAATTGTGCGCAGGTCGGGGTCCATCGTCGTTTCCCACAGTGTTTCGGGGTTCATCTCGCCAAGGCCTTTGTAGCGTCCGACCTCGGGCTCTTTGCCGTTGTGGCTGGCCTTGTACTCATCGACAATGGCGTCGCGCTCCTCGTCGGTATAAACGTAATGCACCTGCTTGCCTACCTTCACGTGAAAGAGAGGTGGCTGCGCGATATACAGATGTCCCTCGGATATCAACTGCTGCATATGACGGTAGAAGAACGTCAGCAATAACGTACGAATGTGCGCGCCATCAACGTCGGCATCGCACATGATCACGACGCGACCATAGCGCAACTTCGTCATGTTGAAATGCTCATCGATACCGACGCCAATGGCGGTAATGATATTTTTGACCTCTTCATTCTTGAGCACCGTATCCAGCCCGACACGCTCCACATTCAAGATCTTTCCACGCAGCGGCAGGATCGCCTGGAAGTGTCGATCGCGTCCCTGCTTGGCCGAGCCACCAGCGGAATCGCCCTCGACAAGATAAAGCTCACAGCGGTCCGCGTTACGCTCACTACAGTCGGCGAGCTTTCCTGGCAACGTCGTGTCCAGCGCGTTTTTACGCTGAATCAGGTCACGCGCGGCACGCGCGGCCTCACGCGCTCGTGCTGAGGTCAAACATTTATCGATGATCGCCTTTGCCTCGCTCGGCGTCTCCTCCAGATAACGCGCCAACATCTCGGTTGTGACCGCCTCGACGATTGGACGCACCTCAGCGTTATTCAACTTGGATTTCGTCTGCGCCTCAAACTGCGGATTAGGAATTTTGACACTGACGACAACGGTCAACCCCTGCCGCACATCATCTCCGGTGAGATTGCCATCCTTCTCTTTGAGTAGATTCGCTTTGCGCGCATAATCATTGAGTGTACGCGTCAAAGCGCTACGAAAACCAGTGATATGCATGCCACCATCAACCGTGTTGATACCATTGGCAAACGAGTACTCGATACAAGACCAGTTATCGTTGTACTGAAGTGAGAGCTCCACCTTGACATGGTCGACCTCGCGCGCTAAACTGACCGGTCGCGCCTGAAGTGTGTTACGGTGTTTGTTCAGGTAACGCACGAACGAGGTCACTCCACCTTCAAAGTAAAAAGTAGCCTCGCGATCGCTGCGTTCGTCAAGCAGGTAAATCGTCATACCACGATTGAGATAGGCCATTTCGCGGAAACGTTGCGCCAGCGTATCGAAATTGTAGTCCCGCGTCTCCATCACCGAAAGATCGGCCATAAACGTCGTAATCGTGCCGCTGCCTTCGGCAGGCCCGACTTCTTGCAGAGGCGTGACTGCGACACCTTTTTCGTAGCGCTGTTGGTAGAGAGAGCCGTTATGTTTCACCTGCACCTGGCACCATTCGGAGAGCGCGTTCACGACCGAAACACCTACACCGTGCAAGCCACTACTAATCTGGTAACCACCACCGCCGAATTTGCCGCCCGCATGCAGCACCGTCATTACCACTTCAAGCGTAGACATGCCTGGTCGCTGATGATGTTCGTCAACGGGAATACCACGCCCATTGTCCTCGATGGTAACAGAGTTGTCGTTGTGGATCACTACGTTGACGGTATCGGCATAACCAGCCATCACCTCGTCGACGCTATTATCGACGACCTCGTAGATAAGGTGATGGAGACCGCGTTGATCCGTCGCACCAATATACATACCGGGGCGGACACGAACTGCTTCTAAGCCTTCGAGAATCTGAATATTCTGCCCACTGTAGCTATTTCCACCCTCACTTATCTTCCCATCATCGTTAATATTGTGTGTCTGTGTATCATTAGAAAGTAGAGCATCGTCAAAGGTATTGGGGAGCTGCTCTGACATTATCGATTCTCTCGTCTTCGCCATCAAAAACACTCCAGTATGGACATCTGATACCTTGCCCAGAACAGGCAGGGAGCCAAAGCAACATGATAGCGCACCTTCGCACAACTCCTCGAAGTACATACGTGAAACAGAGCTACAAGCACAAATGGCACGGCACGAGCCAGGAAGCGTGCTTGTAAGGTACGTATAAACGGAAAGAATGCTTGCGGAGGCCTACCTGCTTCTTCAATAAAACATACTTATCAAGTCGCTGTGTTGCCGCACAGCGGTGACAGATCGTAATTCGTTCCTATATTATAACACAAATAAGACGAGAAATAAAGTGTAGAATACCAATGGGATACCACAGCTAAACGGCCTCAGCAAGCCGTTTCATCCCAATTAGCAAAAGGATGGAAAACGACGTTATTAAGGAGTGAGAAACCGCTTTCAATTGATCAGTAAAAATGCTTATAAAATTCGTTTTTGACAGAAACGAGATAAAAAAGAGAAATTGTCCATAGGTGTTGATTCTACCTATGGACAAAAGGCATCGGAAGCAGCTGAAGTCGCCCTGCTGAAAGCACAACTCGCTATGACTTGTAACGATTGCCCGCCATCGGCACACCAGAAAATGAGGGATTCGATGGCGCACTCGCGACCGATGGCACACCAGGCATATGCGAAGGCATGGCAGTGCTGGCGACATTGCTCGCGCAGTAGGGACAAAATGTCCAGCGTAGCTCCAGCAAACGTTCACACTTGGGGCAAGAACGTTTGAGCTTCTGGCCGCAGGAAGGACAGACCTGAAAATCAGACTCCACACGTGCATGGCAATTACTGCACGTCTGCCGCTCGGTCATCTCCGCCAGCAACGACTCTTCCTCTAGCTGGCGCTCATAAATTTCCGCCAATGTTTGATGTGGGCGCAAGATCAGGTAGACGAAAAGACCCCCAATATTAAAGAGGACTACCAGCACCGTCGCCAATATCTGTAAGAGGAAATCCTGGGTACGCGAACGAATATCACGGAACGTCCAGATAATCAAACTGAGGTAGAAAACAAGGAGAAAAGCAATAGTACAACCGACTAGTGGGCCCAAAAGTCCTTGTAGCGTTTGGAATATATCTGTTGATGAAGCCAACAGCACGAGAGACGAGATAACAATCACCGGACAAACGCCCCTTTCAGCATAGAGATTCAGCTACATTATTTGCAGCGCAAAGCCTTGCGCCAATTTTACCGCTATTTTTTCAGCCGCGAAACTGCACGATCTATTAAAAGATAATGACAGCAACCAATTTCGAGCTACCGCTTATCCGAAATTCTGAGTGCATCAGCACACTAACCATGCCCGTAAATGCCTGATTCATCGTTGGCTTCGGAATAAGATCATAATGGTGTTTATTAAAAATGAAGTCTATACACGCTAATTACACTATCTACAACGACTTAGAGGAGAACCAGATGACATACCAGGACCATAAGCCAAAGATGTGAGACCACTATGAGTGCACCACACTCGACTTCTTGCGATTTGCGAAAAATACATGAGTATAACACACCTTTATACGGCAATGTCTTTATTCTCTCACATCTCTCGTCTTAAAAGCAATCTACCAACCTTTTTTGCTGTATCTTTGCGTCCCATCATAGTGCATCTTGCCCTCACAAGGTTCAAACCCCCTTTGCGCATCGGGCAGACGGTGCGTTCGCCTCTTGTCATTAGTATACCAGCAGACAACGAACTCTTCTGCCGTTCTCCATCAGAACCCTTCCATACCATAAGAAGGCGGACAATTCCACTATTTCAGATGAAAACAGGACTATCTTCTTATTCTTGCCATCTTACCTTCGGTGATATTATACTTTGTAACTGGTTGTATTCGTCTCTGGTCAGGCACGATAGAACCTGTTTGCAGAAATTTGGTCGCTATGCTATGATCAATATATGAAAAGTAGAACAAAAGTTCTTTAAGGAGGTCGTTCATGGCGAGTGGTAGTTACGCCAAAAACGCTGCGCCACAAACACCAATCGATGTAAATACGTCCGTACCCCCGCGCGCTAAACGCACTTTAAAACTGGATGAGCGGGAAGAACGCACTACACGAGAAGGCTCCCCGTATGGAAACGGTCGATCGAACAGAACTCCTCAAGCTACTCGTACGCTACCAGAGACTGAAGCAGGCTCCTCGCGCAGGGGTGCACAAGCTACTCGTACGCTACCAGAGACTGAGGCGGGATCTTCGCGCAGAGGTGCGCAGACCCATATGTTGCCAGAGACGAAGCTTGACTCACTGCGTAAGGCTCCGCCGAAAAAGCGTCCGACGAACCCAGGCATCCATGCCCCTAAAACAGCTCTCATTGAACGAGAGACACAAAAATTTGCCAGTCCCTTCGCTGGTCTAACGAGCATCTACAAAAAACCGCACATTCGCCTCTGGATAATTTGCGCATCATGCATTATTGTCTCCCTCATTGTCCTCATCTTCGCTGGCATCACTCAGCGTTCCGACAATACAGAGGTCGTTCTCAACGGGGGACAAACATATAACATACAGGTCGCGCAAGCACTTAAAGCAAACAAACCGTTACCAATCAAAGCAAATGTCAAGATGCAAACAGGACCCTACAGCGTCCTGGGAAAACCGACATTGAACGCCGCATTTATTAATCAAGTGCTGACCTCCTACAACTCACCTGCCGCCGGTCAAGGTCAGGCTCTTTACGATTTAGGCGTCAAATACCAGATCGATCCCGCCTTCGCCCTGGCATTTTTTATGCATGAAAGCGATTTCGGCACCCAGGGCGAGGCTAAAACCACACGTTCACTGGGAAACTTACGCTGCATTGACGGTGCCGCATGCGTCAATACGGATGGACAGACATGCCAACCGGGCGATAGCTGTTACGCATCCTTCTCAAGCTGGCAGGCAGGCTTCGAAGCGTGGTACAGACTCATACGCAACCTCTACGTCGCTCAGTGGGGACTCGACACCGTCGATAGCATCATTCCAGTTTATGCTCCACCTGCTGACAATAACAACGATGATGCATATATCGCGGGTTTGAAACATGAATTAGATACCTGGCATAGCGGACAGGTCTTCGTGAGTTGAGGCTTTCTCTTCTCAATAAAAGAGTGTTTTCACCACTTTACTTTAAGGGGTAATCAGGCCCTGCTCCAGTGCCCGGCTCAACGCCTCGGTACGACCGGAGACACCCAATTTCTGGTAGATATTTGCCAGGTGAAAATTGACAGTGCGCTCACTCACATAAAGACGGCTCGCAATCTCTTTGTTCCGCAACCCGCGCGCAAGCAGACGCAAAACTTCAAGCTCGCGCGCGGTCAATGCCTCATACGGTTTCAAAGTGTTGCCTTGACGCCCAAAACGCGATAACAGTTTCCCGGCCAGTTCCGGCTGTACCAATACCTCGCCACGCGCCACCGTATGGATAGCTCGTGCCAACTCGTCGGGCGAAATATCCTTTAATACATATCCATCAGCACCACTGCGCAAAGCCTCATAAAGATAACTCTCGCGCTCCTCGGTCGCCAGTAGCAAGACCTTGGTATCCAGATTCAACTGCTTGATCTGATGCAACGCCTCCATACTCTGTCCACCAGGAAGCTGGGTATCCATCAATACAACACGTGGTCCTAACTCCAACGTCTCACTGACAGCCTGTACACCATCAACCGCTTCACCAACCACCTCGATACCCGCATACGATTCCAGCAGACGGCGTAAGCCCGCACGCGTGACTGCCTGATTGTCGACAATCAATACATGCACCACATCGGTAGCTGTAGTGGGTGTCTCCTCTCGCACATCAGCATTATGAATAGCCGGAGTATTCTGCTGCGCTGAGACAAGCGGCAGAGCAATATGCACCCTCGTTCCACGTTTCTCTAGTGCTGTAGTAACAAAAGATCCTCCCCATTGCTGTAACCGCAGCTGTAAGTCTTTGATCATCGGCGTCTGCATGAAACTCCGATCGGCATACAGCGGTTTAAGTGACTCAAAAGGAGGTGTTGCACTAACGTTCTGCCCCTCGTTTTCCGTCTCCGATCCCTGCCCAAAAGAGAGATTGATACCATCATCCTCAAGAATGGCCTGCATCTCTTCCGCGTTCACATGTAGAGAAAAACGGATTCTACGCGCTTCAGCGTGCCGCTCGACCTCATAAAGTGCTTCGCGTAGGGTGAGAAACACTAAACGCTTTATCGCAGCGGATAATTGCTGATCGTAGCCCGCTTCGTCAACACCTGAAAGCGAGATACGACTCGCGAGACCAAGCCTTTCCGCGGTCGCTTCAACCAGATGCACGAGAGCTTCGCTGAATGTCGTATTCTCCAACTCCTCCAATGGCAAAGCTTCAAGTGAAGTGCGCACAGCGGACAGCGCTTCCCGTGCTAGATCGACCACATCTTGCAGCCCCTCACGGACAGTCTCTCTTTGCGAAGATTGTTGCTCAGAAGAGGTCGGCTCAACCACAACCTGCAACATTTGTAACTGGACGAGTAAAGAACTGAGCACTTGTAGCAAATGTTCATGTGTTGCTGTATCCATTTATATGCTGCTCACATAGACCTTTTACGATAGCGGTTTCTATTCTCAACTGTATGTCAATCATAGCATCTTGAGCAAGGACATTGCCGTTCGTCAAGCGGTGCATTATAATATTTATGTCTTGATGGCGTATACAAAGGAATGCCTATGCAGATCAGTGAACCCGCCGAATATATCCTGCTTGGACTGCTCGAAACACAGCCAATGCATGGCTATGAAGTGTTTCAACACTTCGAACACAGCGCATTAGGCCAGATTATTCATCTGGAGATGAGCCAGATGTACGCTTTCCTTAAAAAATTGGAACACCTGAAATATATCGAAGCCACACTCGAAACACAGGGTAGCCGTCCTCCACGCAAAATTTTTCACCTTACACCCTCCGGTCGCTCTGTATTTATGGAATGGCTTTTTCAGCCTGTTCAGAAAACACGTGACGCCCACATCCTTTTCTTGATCAAACTTTATTTTGTGCAACGATTCTCTCCAGCGGAAACCGTCTGCCTGGTGGAAAGACAGATTCAATCCAGCCAAAGTTTTCTCGATCATCTACGAGAAAAACAACAAGAACCGTCACTTCCACAAAATGAAATGAATGATGCACCATTCTTCGAACACGTCGTTCTGAGTAGCCGGATTCATCAAACACAAGCATTGATCGAGTGGTTACGCGAGTTCCAGGTCTCGATGATCCAATCTCATTCGTCACCAGTTTGACTTGAGCTGATGTGCCTTGACACCTCTATGGAACAGGGGTAATATGAAAACACGTTTTTATCCAGGCACGCAAACGCAAACCTCCCGTACCCCCAAGGAGGGTTTATATGTCATTTCAAATCTGTATCAAGACAGAAAAATCGCTACAGCAACTTGCTTCAGAGATACGAAACCTCTTCTCTTTGCCCGCATTCAAACTTGATACGTTTATTGAAGAACCCTACTGCCAATTTGAAATGTTTGGATTGATCGTCCTGCTACGTAAGGCGGAGAGCGAGGATAGGGACCCTGAAATTGCCGATTATGCCTACTGTTTCGATCTACAGGCAGCGTTTACCGCAAGCCAGTTCGATACTGACATGATGGAATATCATATGCAACCTTACTACGCGCAACTCCTCGCCTTCCAGCTCGATATCGAAACAGCCTATTTTGAGAAACGAAAAATAGGCGAACACTGGCAGATACGCTACTGCTTTTTACACAAAAATCCTCAGTGGAACGAAAACATTTTATACGGAGAGCCTGGCTGGTCCCCTGCCGTTGTCATCAACACTTCCAACACATGGCGTTCCATCCACCCCATTTTCTAGCTTGCTATCCCTACTCTTCGCCTGCTGTACGGGAACTCGTCGCAACAGGTACATGCACCTGTGTCTCTTCTTGCATCTCTTCCTCTTGTGTCTCAAGCTCCCCAGCCTCGATTTCGGAGGACTGCGTTTCTTCTTGCGGCTCTTCCTCAATATCGATCGCGGACACCAGTGGCGATAGAGGAACCAGGGGGAAATCATTCTCAATTATCGAACCATTGTCGATCGAGAGGTGATAAGCAAAAGCTTGCGCATCGAATGCACCACTATTCGATATGAGGATGATCTGTTCAAAATGTTGACTGATGATGTTGCCAGTCACGACATCCACCAAGGCCTTGGCACGACCACGATCAAATGCACTGATCGGCTCATCCAGTACAATAAAACCTAGCGTCGCGTTCAGATCTCGCGGCAAAATAGCGATGGCGAAGGCCAGACGCAATGACAGCGAGAGCTGATCGACAACGCCTCCCGACAGATCTGACGACGACAAATAGGTATTCGCCGCCGCATCCCAAACTTGAATTTGAAATGCGCTATTTTCTTCAGTCATACCTACCAGTGGCGAACTAAGTGTAACATCATGGTAACGGTGGCTGGTGAGCAAGGGCAAAATCTGCCGCATGTAGTATTCTGTCTGTGGCACTACCTTGTGTAGAAGGCGCTGCTCGACCTCCTTAATAATCAAATTCCCATATTTCTTGGTCTGATACACCTTCTCTTGCTCTAACATATGCGCGCGCGTCTCTTCCAGATCGAGTTGCTCCTCGCCCAAACCAAGTTTTTCACGCGCTACTAGCACCTGCTTCTCCAATTCCTCTTGCTCATGCTGTAATGCGCTACTCTCCTCCTCCAATTCCTGCCGATTCTTGCTTGTGTAATCTTGTAGCAAGGGCCAGAGCACAATAAGACTCTCACGCTGGTATTGATGCTCTCCTTGCTGCCCATGGGCGATCAGGAGCGTATCGATTGTCTCTTTCGCGTTCTCAATCTCCTGCTGACAAAGCTCTGTCTTCGCCCTGGAGGAAAGTTCATGCTGCTGCAAACGTTCCAACTCCTGTTGAATACCGTTTTCGTTCGCGTCCTCGATCTCTTTCTGGCAACGGGTACGTAAAGCGGCTAAAGCCTCGGCGAAAGGATTGAGAGGCACAATCCAACTGCCTAGCGTGTTACTAATTTTCGACAACTGCTTATACAGGTCCGCAAGCGCGTCTTTACGTGTCTTCAGTATTTCGGTATAGTGATCGTACTGTTCCTGTAGCAACATCCTGTTACCCAGCGTGATATGAAGCTCTTCCAGTTGTTTGCGTGCCGCTGTCTCCGCACTTCCAATAGCGGCCTGACCAAAAACAACCCCCAACGCTTTTACACGTTGGCGCAACGATTCTTGCAAGGTTTGCAAAGCACTGCGCAATGCAGCTTGTTGCTCACGCGCTCGTTCAAGCCCGATCTCGGGATTATTGACGCGGTAGCGGCTATTACGTTTCTCCACGGCACGGTATTGTTCAAGCAAAGCGCTCAACACATCCTGGTGAGACTGGATCTGCCTCGCCAGTTCACCAGTCACATCGAGTTTACTATCAAGCGATGCAATCTCCTGCTCGGTTATCTCGATCGTGCTTTCAACCATACTCTCCAACGACGGCACCCCCGAGGTCATTCCTTCATCAATAACGATGGGGCTGAGAGAACCTGAGGTATACACATCGCTTACTACGATCGGGCTTTCCTGCAAACGAGCGGTGATACTCGCCATAGGAAGCTCTTCCTGACCAGCTAGCAGCGTCACCTCCTGCTGCATACGCTCTACCGCAGCATAGTCATCATTAAGAGCTTCCTCGATCGTATCCCATTGCTCACGTTTGCGCAACTCTTCCAGGCTCATATGCTCTTTACGAAGCGCAGTGACCGTATCCGCCGTTTTAATGGCACGCGCATGCACTGCCTCGGCTTCTTTTCTCTTCTCCTGCAAACGCTGTTGAATCTCGGTAGGATCACTTTGCTCCTGTGTACGAGCCACGCTTTGCCGGGCCTCTTCGACGGAAGAAGGGACCGTTCCACCAAGTGCACGTATGTCGTTTTCGACCTTATTAAGAGCTTCAGGACTACCAAGGGCGCTTCGCGCGCTCTCACGAGCCGCACTTCTCATACCTACCTGGCTCATGCCCTCCTGCTCGCGTTGCCGCGCGGTCGCCTCGCGTTGACGCGCCTGCCGATACTTTCCGAAGTAGATAACGCCGACGCCAAGACATAGCAGTACAAGCACAAACAAGACGATAGCGATAAAAGCTGAACTTGTCAGTAGGACAAAGGCACCCGCCAGACAAACCATCAACACGAACAGCGCGCCGATAGTAATCGACATCGCTTTCAAAGCAGCGCCCTTTTCGTTCTCCGTCGCTTGTGTCAAAAGAGCTTGCTGCTGATGCACCTGGTTTAGATTCTGTTCGGTCCGCGCTAGCCCATCGGCCAACTCTTTCAAACGTTGCCACTCTTTTAACTGCTCATGAGCGTTGACATAGCGCCACGTGGCCTCCAGCGAATCTACCTGCTGCTTCGACTGGCGCTCTTCCTGCTCAACTTCTTCTTGCTCGTGTTCAGCATCCTGGAGCTCGTGTTGCACCTGTTTGAGTTGTTCGAGATTTTCTTCAGCATGGCTGCGATTGACCAGCCGTTGCGAGTAACGCTCTTCCCATTTTTTGAGCAATACCAGGCGTTCGGCCAAAAATTTGAGACGTTGTAGGCGAGCCTCTAACTGAGGACGCCGTGCACGCTGCTTATCCTCTAACTCTTCCCAGGATTGCTGCGTATTGCGCAATCGTTCTCGTGCATCAGCGATCTGCTCATTCAAACTTTGCAGGTCCTGGCGCACCTCGTTGTATTGGCCGAGCTCCTGTTCCAAACCTTTAATCGTGTCAACCGCGTCCAACAAATCATTCGACATGCGCTGGAGTGTACCGAAGGAGCGCGTCAACTCGGATAATTCGTTGACCCGTGACTCGATACGAGGCAACTCCTCGCGCTCGCGATGCTCTAGCTGCTCGATCTCCTTTTCCAACTCGGGCAACTTCTCCTGAGCCTCGGCGATATCTTCATACGACGCGATGATCTCGCTCAGAGTGGCATCAGCCTTCTTCAGTTGATTGACACGGCCCAGGCTATTCTTCAAGTCGAGGCGCTTCGTCTGTATCTCCCGCATGGTCTGCGCCAGATCGTCAATTTCGGTTTCCTGTAAATCGATCTCATCAAGATGTTCATGTACCTGGACAGCGTCAAGCGCATCTTTACAATGATCCAATCGCTCGATTACGTGCGGAATTCGTGCCTGCATCTCCGCCAGTTGCAGACGTTCATGCCAATTTTGCAGCGTTTCGTCGTCCTCCGGCTTGATCTGGAACTGCTCGGTTAGTTGCGAGAATAACTCGATACCAAGAGACTTACGCACCGTCGTCTCACACTCTTCTCCACTGATCGTTTCCAGCAATGCCAGACTTTTTTGCGTAATCAGACCAGTGTTGCGCAACACCGTACCATCCACTCCACCCATCTCAGCGATGATACGCTGATTGGCCTGTGTCAGGTCCGTAATCGCATCCTCATCTGGCATACCCAACTGGCGCACAAGCAACGAAATCTGCTGCCCCTTTTTGCGAAGCAGGGTACGTGTAATAGTGAGTTCGGTCGCGCCAACTGAAAGCACTAGACTTACAGTAGCATCAGGAGCATTATAGAAAATCAAGTCATCGAGTGAGCGCTTGGCGCGTTTCGATGTCAGCGATTCTCCATAAAGCGCAAAGTAGATGCTTTCGATAAGTGCCGATTTTCCCGCCTCATTCGGCCCCTGAATGAGGATACTACCTCGTTGCGGAAAGTGAAGATTCAGTGCCTGGAAAAGCCTGAATCGCTCGACGGTTAAGTGCTTTAGAATGATCATAGAACCTACTCCAATCGTCAGTGCCGGACCGATCAAACTCGACTCAAGATAGCATCCTACCTGTTTCTCATTTCATCCATCGCTGACAACAACGCTTCCCTTGTAAATGCCAGTGATTCTTTCTCCTGCTCATCTGGCGCTGCCGCAATCCAGTCGTCTACACACGTCTGTAACTCTTCGCGCAACGAGATTCGCTGCCCATGCTCTACAAAACTTTCTTCTTCAGATAAAATTGTCAATTTGCTGTCATCAATCGCCAGACCAAAACAGTGCTCTTCACCGTATAAACGTACTCGGTTGAGGTCGAGTAGATGATATGCACTGCGCGTCAATTCTCCTTCCAGGTGAATCTGAACCAATGCATTATCATCGCACAAGGGACGCAAACGTTCAATAATACTGTTGGTCGGCGACTGCAAAAGCTGATCCGACCATAGTTCATCAACGGATAGTACCAGGGGGCGCAAAGACAATGAATCCACTTTTATATGATTGCACCAGCGAATGCCATCAGCGGCCACACCTAAAAATACAAAACCTGGCTCTTGCTCTAATGCCGTAAAATCGATGTACTGAGTAGCACCAGCAACGACTACCTCGGTTTGATCGATGCGCAAACGATGATAATTATGCTGGTAGCCAGCGAGAATATAAGGAAATACGGATTGCTTACTAATGTTTTCACGGGTAGCGAGCGCAGTTGCGTCCGCAGGCGATGAAGCGGAGGATAAACCTTCGATAGGTGCGTGCAATATCAGGATCGGAATGTCTGCACGCTCGATCTCAAGCTGTACGCGCAGATTCGCAAATGGATCACCCTCCTGCCCTGCCACCGCTCCGAGTCCACAGATGCCTAAGGTGATACCATGTACATTCACTATGATCGGTTCCAGCTGCCCTTTATCATCTTTTTGTGTGGGCGCGAAATAATGTAGAGCTCCCAGACGCTCATAACTGACTTGTGGAGCAGCTTTTTCACCACCTGGCGCCGTGTGCGCTGGAGTGTCGTGCATGCCACCAAGAGCAAATGTATGCACACCTGCTTGCTTCAATTGAGCAAGGCGCGTAGCTACAAAACTCCGGTCGCTTTCGCTAGGTTCTGTATTGTCGAAAAGATCGCCCGCCTGGATAAAAAGATCTACACCCTGCACGATCGCGAAATCAGTGCTCTGTTGAAAAGCCTGACGCAGCCGTTGCTGAAATTCTTCGCGCTTCTGCGGCTGCTGACTGAAACCTCCGGAGCCTAAATGATTATCAGCAGTTAGTACGATTGTTACTACATCTTCGCTCTGCTCCTCTGGCTGATAACTCTCCTCAGATTCTTCGCCCGTGTGCCCAATCTCTTCCATCAAATCTTTTCCATTCATCTTCTCTTTTGTACCTCGCTGCACGGGTACCAGCCGATAAAACACCATTGGTGCCCTCTTCCCGTATCGCTATGCCCCGAATACACCGACCTTTTCCCCCTCACCACCATGCTTCTAGCAAGCTATAAAGCTGCTATTCATAGTATTTCCCTCACTGTGAGTCTATCACAAAAGCGAAAAATCAAATTGAATCAGTAGAAAAGGAAGGACTATTTGGTGAGTAAAAGAGAAAATCCTTCAAAATATGATAGCCTATTAGTAAGGGGCGAGGTCAATCTATCTGGTCCATTCGTATTCATTAGTAATAGATTGAGGAAAACTGCGTAATTGGGTAAAGACGGTGCGCAATAGATACTCGGTAGACAGCAAGAGCGACGATAGAATCACACAATCAATGCTGCGGGACCGCGGAACCGCGCATAATGACACATAAAAGTCATGTGGGAGAGCAGAGTGGTGGAAGTCAAATACTTAACACGCCTTGAACAAGAGAAAGAAACACACAAGGTCCTTCTCTCCTTGGCTGAAAGCATTCAGCAACGAGATATCGTGACCTATGAACATTCGCGACGTGTAGCTATCTATACCGAGCGTCTGGCGCGTCAGCTTGGCCGTAGCAAACGAGAAGCTCAAGACTTTGCACTCGCCGCCCTTGTTCACGATCTAGGCAAAACCTGGATCGGCAACGATATCCTCAATAAATCGGATGTTCTCTCGGAAGAAGAACGCCGCAAAATGGAGCGCCACCCAATCATCGGCGCCCGCATCCTCATCGGCTGTGATGTTCCACCTCTCTACGTAGAAACAGTGCTCCATCACCACGAGTCATGGAATGGACATGGATATCCTGCTGGACTACGTGGCGAGGAGATCCCGTTGAGCGCTCGTATATTGACCGTTGCTGACGTGTATGATGTGCTCACCTCACAACGACCATATAAAGCACCTCTCTCGCTGTCCGAAGCCCGCGAGCGGCTTATCGCTGGCTCGGGTACCAACTTCGACCCAACAATCTTACAGGCTTTTATCCATCTGCTGGATGTTACACCCAATTTTACCCTGTCACTGCCATCTCCTTCCTCAATGCCCGAAGAGACGAAAACAATGTACTCTTCCCTCGATATAGTAACCGCTGGTATGTAATCGCTACTTGCGTAAGGCAAATCACGCGTTTGCCCTACGCAATTTGAAGCTCACCATCAGTCAGGCCCCACTTCTCGATCATCTTATGGTAAGCCCCATCTGTTCTCAGCGTCACGAACGCTTTGCGTAGCGCATTCAATACCACAGTATTATCTCCACGCACCATTATTCCCTCTACATTCGCTCCCATTACGTCGCTGCCAATTTGGTACTCGCCAGGATAATGTTTACAAAAATAATCCGTCAGCGGCGAGTCTTGATACATAGCTACAACCTTGCCTCGTGACAACAGTTGAAGACCATCCTCATAGCTATTTACAATGAGGAGATGAACAGTTGTTTGACTCATTCCTTTACACAGAGTCTGCGAATCTTGCAACTCGTTTTGTTCGATTGTTCCACGCTTGACCGCAACGGTTTGTCCACACAAATCATTGAGGCCACTTATGTGATGCACGTTTCCTTTCTTAACAAGTAAAGACTCACCTCCCACAAAATAAGGGATAAAGCGCACCTTTTTATCTACTTGCGGCATTATACTGACAGCGGAAATAACAACATCATATTTACTTGCCAACAAGTTTGGCTCAAGTGCTTGGAAATTAGCAGTAACGATTGCCGTCTTTAGCCTCAACTCTTGGGCCATAGCACGAATAAGATCGATATCAAAACCGACGACCTGATGCGTCGTTGGATCGATGTACTCCTGTGGAAAATAATTGGCATAGCTACCGATCGTAAGAACATCAGGAGTGACAAGACCGGCAAGCCTACTTTTATAGTGAGAGACGGTCGGAGTTACGATAACTGAGGGCAACATGCCACCGCCACACGCGTCCAGGACCACCAGTATAAGAAGCAACCAGCTAAGGCACGCAAGACGGAAACTCAGCCCTTTTCGAATATTCCATGGAGGAGTAGCTCTCAAATCCAATGCTCCTCTCCAAAAGTTGATACCCCCATCGATATATGAAGGCTTAGCCTCTTTAGTATCCATTCAAAAAGTGTTATGACGAAAAGGAGAATGAAACCCCTCATGACCAAATACGTCTTCTCACAATACTTTTATCACATTTACAAAATTTTTTAAGCTGTGCTTCTTCTACCTTGCCAGAAGATTATTCTTCTAACGCTTGCATACTTTGATACAAAGAGAGTTCTGCACATCTTCATCAAGTTATCCACATTTTTTGTGGATAACCTCTTTCTATTTCATAAACATTCTTATTTCAGCAGAGAAACCCTTGATAAAGCATGAAGAAAAGTATAGCAAGATTCGTACCAATTAAAGAAAGATGAATAAAAATGCGATGTGGATAACTTTTTCCCCTTTTCATCGATAAACATCCGCCAAATAAAAGTTATGCACAATTTCGGTGGATAACTTTTCCACATTGTCCACAATACATTGGTATATGTCTATTTAAGCTTATAGCCAATATATAACCAGAACACTTATCCACAAACTTGGTGGATAACTTTTCCACTTTATCCACAATACCTCGATCCATGAAAATATTGCTTTTTATGTGCCGAAGTTATCCACTAAAATTGTGCATAACTTTTCCACATTGTCCACACTTTTTAACAAGAAAATACTGTACAATTATAACTGGCTATATAACAATACTCATAGCCATCAATCCTGTTACCTTTCTTGCTCTTTTCCACATTTTTTGTGGATAACTTTTCCACTTTGTTCATATCTTTTATAACTGGCTATATAACTGTTAACAAGATACATAAATTTCAATGAATTTACGGTACTTTTCCACAATTTCAGTGGATAACTTTTCCACTTTATCCACATTATTCTAAAAAAGATTTTTCTTGCTATGAGTCGAGTAACATCATCTTGTGTTTATGCGCTACTTTTCCACAGTTTCGGTGGATAACTTTTCCACATTGTCCACAATACATCAGTACATTCCATTTTATGTTTATAGCTGAAGATGTTATCCACAAAAAATGTGGAAAAGTTATCCACATTATCCACATTTAGGTCGCCCGTTCCTATAGCTAGCACTGGGTTATCCACATTATGTGTGGATAACTTTGGGGATAAACTGATAAAACTGTTTTACTTTCTCGGATTCTTGCTCTTATCAACCCAAAATTTCTTCTTCATACCCCAGTTTTTCACTAGCCCAAAGGGGTACTTTCTGAAAGAACCGTCATTAAAGGCAAAGTTCTCCACATTTGTCTGAGTTATGCACAATTTCGGTGGATAACTTTTCCACATAAAACAGGCCCTGGGGATAAGTTTGAGAGGCTGGTGGATAACCTGTGGATAACCTGT
>CAZZWK010000095.1:0-5487 GCA_964657925.1 uncultured Dictyobacter sp. | reverse complement strand
GTGGATAATTCTTGCGCCATTTGCCTAAAAGACCGGGCTGTGGATAAGTTATCCCCATGATATCCACCATTTATCCACCATCTTTTGCCTGCCTGTACGATCGGTGGATAACTTTTCTCTGCTTGTCGTAAAGCAGCCTGGGAGATAGACTGAATGCCTTTTGGTCCAAAGAGGAAAATGAAGCCTCACACAGGGTTATCCACTTTTCCACAGCCCCTACTACTACTACTTTATCTTTTTATTTTAATAATATAAATATAATAGTAGTATAGGGATGTGGATAACTTTTCCACCATCTCAAAAAAAGGATCAGGAGTAAGGAAACACAGGCAGAATGCTACCGGTGGTGAGATACCAAATATTCATAGCGTAAATCCAATAGCATATTTCATTCACCGATCAAGGACACTATTGAGCTTCAATAGGCGTATCATTGAAACGCTGCAAAAACCATGCGAGGAAAAAGTGCGTTAGACAAAAAGAGGACCGGCCTGTTGCTTTGTACTGTTCTCTGCGACTTTTGTATATGTGGTTCGTTGTACTGATGGAACGATATGAAAGCGGCTTCTAAAATAGATTCTGCATGGTAGAACATCGTTTATATCAAGGGTATAGCTATGGCATCTCTCATTGAAACGATCAAAGCAAAAATCGATGTTGTTGATGAAATCAGCACTGTGGTTTCGCTGCAAAAGTCGGGGAAAGCCTTGAAGGGACTTTGTCCCTTTCATAATGAGCGCACTCCCTCGTTTTACGTGAATCCAGAGGCGCAATCCTGGCACTGCTTCGGATGCAATGAAGGTGGCGACGTTTTCACCTTTGTGGAAAAGCAGCAAAATATGGATTTCCGCGAGGCACTCGCGTATCTAGCCGAGAAAGCGGGTATCCCGATCGATGACTATGCTGAAGGCAACAATGAGAATGCGCGCGAGATCAGTGCCGCGAAAGAGCGATTATACAAAATCAATGAGGACGCGTTGCTCTGGTTTCATCAATCATTGCTACGTTCGAAAGAGGCCGAAGCTGCGCGCATCTATGTGCAAAGCCGTGGTATCTCATCTGACTCTGTAATCGCTTTTAGTATAGGATACGCAAGCGAGCAGTGGAATAGCCTGTCGAACTACTTGCTCAGTCAGGGTTATACCCAACAAGAACTGGTCAATGCAGGCCTGGCTCGCTGGCGTGAAAGCGAGTCGTTAGGGGCCGCGCGCGATGGCATCTACGACTACTTCCGTCATCGCCTGATCTTCCCTATTCGTGACATCCGTGGTCGTGTGATTGGTTTCGGTGGTCGCGCCCTGGGTGATGACAAACCGAAGTACCTCAACTCACCCCAGACCCTCGTGTTTGAGAAAAATACGGTGTTGTACGCTTTGGACACGGCGAAAGACGCGATAAAACAGGCCAAACAGGTCGTCATCGTGGAAGGATACGTCGATGCCGTCATTGCTCACCAATACGGAACTCAGCAGACTGTGGCCTGTATCGGTAGCGCGATTACCGAGAAACATATCCAGTCTCTGAAGAAACTTACCCGCCAGGTCACACTGGCACTTGATCCGGACGCTGCTGGCTCAGCTGCGACCGAGCAAGGTATTCAGGAGGCCCAAAAAGGCTTTGATCGCGTCATTGTGCCTGTCCCGTTGGCGGGCAGCCCTATACAGCGCCAGAGTGAACAAAAAGGGTTCCAGGATCGTCCTGGACGTGGAAAAAAACAGGTGCGCGGCATCATCAGGCTGGAGGAACAGGTCGACGCCGAAATCAACGTCTTACAACTGCCCGCAGGAGAAGATCCTGATGAGGTGATCCAACGCGATTTCTCAACCTGGCTGTACGCGGTCTCGCACCCATTATCGCTGGTCGACTACTATTTTGCTGTGAAAACCGCAGACCTGAATCTGCGTGAGCCTGTCGGTAAAACAGAGGCGGCGAAACGACTATTGCCCGTGATTGGTATGATCAGTGATCGCATTAAACGTGACGCCTACATCCGTAAACTATCAAGCATGATCAGCATCGATGAGCGAAGTCTGTACGAAGAATTGCAGCGTGTGCTACGCAATCAGAAAAGTACTGGCGCGACCGCCCGTTTCAGTGATCAAGGGCCTCATCACAACGATCATAAGCCGGAAAGACGCGACAAAAGCGACGCGCAGCATGATCCGCAAGAGCTTTCTCCTCAGAAAGAAGGGTCCTCCGATCAACCGATAAGCCAGTATACACCAAGTTTTGGACTTGACAGAGGAGAGCAAGGTAGGCTAAAATGGGAAGACTACCTTATTGGGCTACTCTTGCGAAATCCAGGCTTAAGTCAACATGTGTATGCTATAATTAGCGAAGATGACTTTGCTGGAACCGACACACGGGCGTTGTATCACGTGCTCAACTCTGTGTATCAACGTGATTCTTCCACTTTGTATCAACCCTTTGATCAATTCGTACAGCAGGTTGTGCCCTCAGCCCTGATGCCTACCTTGAACAGAGCGCTAGAGCGTGCCGAACTGATGCATTCAACTGAAGATGGCTTACCTGTCAAAGAGGCTGTGCAGTGCGCCAGCCGCTTGAAACGTAACCGGTTGTTACAATTAAATACAGAACTCAAATTCCTTTTGCAAGAAGCTTCTGTCTCCGGCGACAAAGCTTCTATGCGCCAGCTACAACAACAATTCGTTTTGATTCAGCAACAGTTACGCACAATCAATACGGCAACACATTTACAAGGATAGTAAGACCTCTAGATGTATGCTTAAAGTAAGAGATACCGCGTCTATAGCATAAGAACAAGAATAAATAGAGCGGGAACGCGAATGTTCATGTTTATCAAATTGGATCAGTGAACGGGACAAGCTATTATACTGTTTTTATCCCTTCGACCCTGTTCTCTGAAAGGGGATGCCAGAATGGTGAATCGGGACCAAGATGTAATGGAGCGAACAATACACAGCGAACTTCCAGAAGGTAAATCTACCAGCACGGGGCCTTTGAGCGCTGTCTATACTTTTGAGCCTATAAATGTAGAGGACCCCATGGTGGATGCCATGGATACGACCCTTGCGATTGATCCTATTGGTCATCATGCTCTGTTGGCGACAGATAGCAGCACGGATATCGCTGTTACCACTGAGAACCTTGACCTGTTCGAGTTACAGGACGAGGAGCCTATGGATACCCTGGAATCAGCAAAGGAACCGCCACCCGACTGGGAGCCCGGTCCTGAAGAGGTGGCCGCGGTTGATGCCGAGATTCTTGCAGATCCCAAGTGGGACGATATCGGTCCTGATGGGCTTGGTATCGTTGTTGCTGACCTGGAAAGCAGTCTCGATGATCCTGTGCGCATGTATCTGCGCGAGATTGGTCGCGTCCCCTTGCTCAAAGCGGAAGAGGAAGTGCGCCTGGCCCAGCTGATGGAACGTGGCAAACAAGAGTTTCTACGCGCGGAAAGCCTCAATAGCATGCCCAATCGCCGCTATATTCTGGATGGCGAAGAGGCACAGCGCCGACTGACCGAAGCGAATTTGCGCCTGGTCGTGAGCGTAGCGAAAAAATATATTGGGCGCGGCATGAATCTGCTCGATCTGATTCAGGAGGGCAACATTGGTCTGATCCGCGCGGTTGAGAAGTTCGACTACACCAAGGGCTATAAATTCAGCACCTATGCCACCTGGTGGATTCGTCAGGCCATCACACGCGCTATCGCTGATCAGGCCCGCACTATTCGTATTCCCGTCCATATGGTGGAAACAATCAATCGCTTGATTCGTATCAGTCGCCGCCTTCTACAAGAGTTGGGCCGCGAACCTACCTCCGAGGAGATCGCGGAACAGATGGAGATCAGCGCCGAAAAAGTACGCGAGATCATCAAGGTGAGTCAGGAACCGGTTAGCCTTGAAACACCTATTGGCGAGGAGGATGACAGTCACCTGGGCGATTTCCTGGAAGATCAAACAGCGCTAGCGCCAGCCGAGGCCGCAAGTCATCAGTTGCTGAAAGAGCAGGTCGAGGACGTACTCGACAGTCTGACCGATCGTGAGCGTAAAGTGCTCCAATTGCGCTTCGGACTCGACGATGGTCGTAGCCGCACGCTGGAAGAAGTTGGCAAAGAGTTTCACGTGACACGTGAGCGCATTCGCCAGATCGAGGCAAAAGCACTGCGGAAACTTCGCCATCCCAGCCGTAGCCGTAAATTGAAAGACTATCTCGACTGAAGTTGCTCATTGTACTTATGCACATATATGTGCATAACTCTCATCAGCGTGTGCATAACTTTTAAAGGGAACGCTTATTGTTGCAAGCGTTCCCCACTTTTATTTTCCTGACAGGAAAAGAGCACATTCCTCATTAACCCCTCCTTTAAGGAAAAGTGGATAACTTATCCACATCGGTAAGGCTCCCTCATACCTTGCTTTACCGTAGATCCTGCAAAAGTTATCCACAAAAATGATGAGGCAAGTCGATGCGTTCTGGTGCCTCTAAAACGAAAATAGAGCAATTCAATCTTCTCTATATGACAGTCGTCATGCTACATACAAACTGTCCTATCAATGCTGGCTTAGCAAGAGAGGATAACCCCAAATTTATAAATCTGCTACCGCCTTACTTATGATATCCACAAATTGCATTTTGATGCTTGCTCCACCAACCAGCGCTCCATCAATATCGGGATGAGCAAGAAAAGTGTCGATATTGTCCGCGGTTACACTCCCACCGTAGAGAATACGCACGGCATTTGCGGCATCTTGACCATAGAGCTGAGCATAATTTTCACGAATAGAGTGAATAACAGAACCCGCGCCTTCCACTGTCGCTGCCTTTCCTGTACCAATGGCCCAGATCGGTTCGTAAGCAATAACGATCTCACTCGCCTGCCCCTCCTCCAGCTGTGTCAGGCTCCCCTGGACCTGGTTGTGAATAACCTGGCTCGTTTGATTGCTCTCATGCTGTTGCTCATTTTCACCAACACAGACGATCGGACGCAAATGGTGTTTGCAAGCGGCGAGCAGCTTCTTATTGACCAGCTCATCGGTCTCATTAAAGTATTCTCGCCGTTCAGAGTGACCAAGAATAACCGTGCTACACAGTTCCTGAACCATGCCAGGAGAAATTTCTCCAGTAAAAGCCCCTTGCTCCTCGTAATACATATTTTGTGCCCCCACCTCGACGCAAGGGATCGATTGCTCCTTCACCTGCTGGGCCACGCTCGCTAAGGATATTGCGGGCGGGCAGAGGATGCAGAGAAGAGCATCATCAGCATGAACAATACGTCCAATCGCCGGTAGAAGCTCTTTGACAAAGCTTTCGGCTTCACCTGGCCCATAATTCATTTTCCAGTTGCCTGCGATAATCATCGTGCGCGATCGTGCCATAATGGGCTCCTCCATTTTCTCTTCTAAATGAGACTGTGACTACTCCCCGGGCTAAAGCGACGGGGCTTCTCGGGATAAACCCAGGGCTTGTAGTCCCAAGCCACGACTATTGTATGTAGCATTG
>CAZZWK010000094.1:0-22175 GCA_964657925.1 uncultured Dictyobacter sp. | reverse complement strand
ATCGCGGGCGTCTCGGTTCCAACAGTATCAAAAGTATTAAATAGGCGAGTCGATGTAGCTCAACCAACACGCGAACGGGTCGAGCAAATTATCGAAGAATACGGCTTCGTGCGCAATCGTGCCGCCCGCGCCTTGCGCAACGGAAAAACCGGTCTGGTGGACCTGATCCTCCCACGCCTGGACGACGAGTATTTTCTCCCCATCTTAGAAGGTGTATCTCAAGTGCTCCATGAAGCAGGTGTACGCATGGTGCTCACCTCCACACACTATCAGGCCGAGGAAGAAGCGCAATGGATTGACACAGTCACCGACCACTCCACCGACGGCCTCCTGGTCGTTCTTCCTTCAGAAAAAGCCATCGAGCATCTCGAACATTCGGGCTTACCTTTTGTCCTCATTCACAATCAAGGTGGCCCACAACCAACCACACCCTCGGTCATGATCACCAGTTGGGAAGGTGGCTTCGATGCCACTACCTACTTAATCAACCTGGGCCACCGCCGCATCGCCTATATCGGCAAAACCGCGAAAGCCCGCGACGCCATCGAACGCGCCGCTGCCTACCGTGCCGCCCTTGAAGTCGCCCACCTGCCCATCGACCCACAACTTCAATGCGAAGGAGAATTTAGCGAGGACGATGGCTACCGCGCAACCAGAACACTGCTAGCCCTCCCCCATCCCCCCACAGCCATCTTCGCAGGCAACGATCGTCAGGCCGCGGGCGTCTATCGCGCCCTCCACGAACTCGGCAAAAGAGTGCCCGACGATATCAGCGTCATCGGCTTCGACAACCTCCCTTACACCGAAATCATGAATCCCCCCCTCACAACCGTCCATGTGCCCCGTTTAGAACTGGGCAGGGCCGCCGCAACCATGCTCATGCGCGTCATCAATGGCGATGACCTGGAAATGACCCGTGTGGTATTACCCACACAACTCATCAAACGCCAATCCTGCCAGCCTCCATCACATTAAACCGCAACCACCTGCGTTGCGGCCACTTTGACCTGCATCCACATCCCATGTTTTGGCCGCAAACTAACAGTTCCTCCACATAAAACAACTAGGAATTTCATCACTCGATGCAGCAAAAAAACCATCCCAAACGTGTCTAAAAAGAATAACCATACATATATCTCGATGTATCGGGCATCTACCACAACTCACCTACCCGCTTCAAGCTAGCATAGTTGCACATAACACGGACAAGGAAGGTAAAACGCATGGACGAACAGCAACCGGACTCACTACATCAATCTCCCACCCCCCACGACCCCATTAGCTGGCTCAAATACATGAACTCCCAGGACCAGGGGACTAAAGGGCCACCAGCAGCACAATCATCCGCTTCGTCCAACCAGCCCGACAATATACCCCAGCAAGAAGACCCCACCCATCCCATCACCCGACAACACCCACTCAACACTTCATCATCGATCGCGCATCAGCAAACACAACCATCCCCGTCGACTGCCAACCAGACTGCCAATGCACCTACCAATAGTACCCCCACTCCTTCGCAAGCACAAACATCGTCAACCACCCCCGGTGCACCAACCTCCCCTCTAACCCAACAACAACAGCCCATACAACCAGCAGCAGCCCATAACGCACAAAATAGAACCATCATGTGGATCGCGCTTGCCGCCCTCATCCTGGTCGCGCTCTACACCTTCCTTCAATTCAACACATTCCTGTCCTCCGCACTCCTGCCTTTCTGGCCCACCACGTTCCATCACAATAATCCAGCCGACACAAACAATACTCCCCCAAACCCCACCGTCAAAAATCTTCAACTCGCCCCCCACACCCTGGTCATTATCGATGGTCATAACAGCAACATCACCGTCTCCTCGGGTACAACTGCAACCATGACCATCACCGTGCGCAACCACAACACCAACTTCGGACCCGATGACGCGACAACTATCCACTACGATCAATCCATTAACGCCCAGGGCATCGCACAACTACACATCTCGACCGATCCCGCCTATAAAGATATCGACTACGACATTACCGCTCCATCCACAACAATACTCCAGATCAATACCGACTCAGGCTCCGTCAGCATCAACGGCATCAGCGCAGCCACCATCCACACCGCCAATGGCGGCCTCGACCTCGCCAACATCCAGGGACCCGTCAACGCCACCACCGATAGCGGCGACATCAACGCCCACGATCTCAAGGGCACTACCACGCTACAAACCAGTAACGGCTCCATCCACCTCACATCCATCACCGGCCTGGTCAACGCCACGACGCAGAGCGGCGATGTCATCGCCTCCCAGGTCTCTTTGAACGGCCACTCCACTCTACGCACAACCAACGGCTCCGTTCGCGTCAACGGCACACTCGACCCCCATGGCACCTACACCATGGCAACCGATAGCGGCGATGTCGATCTCACCCTCCCCGCCAACAGCGCGTTTAGCCTCACCGCCAGCACCAGTTCCGGCTCCGTCCATAACGACTTCAACAACACAACCATCGGCAACGCACCGCGCGCCACCATCACCATCAACGTAGGCAACGGCTCCATCAACATCGACCGTAATCCATAACACTATTTAACCCTTCCGCCTACCCCCTTGCTCCCCCTATATTAACCGCGCATTCATCCCTATTGACATATCCCAACCCCCTCTTTATCATAGTCCGCGTAGACGAAACCACGCGTTTCGCCTACGCCCAACTTCCCTACCCCTCCTGCGCGACACTATTTTAGGAAGGAACATCTATGACACCAGATCAACTTCTACGCGAATGCGAGGAAATGACCTTCGCCGCCCGCATGCACTCCATGGTTGAACTCGGACAACGTTCCGCCGACGATCCTACCATCACACACTCCATCGCCACACTTTCGCAAGGCACCGTCTATCAACGCATACTGGCCGTCCAATCCTGCTTCGGCAGCCGTGATGCCGATCTTCCACTTCAAGGCTTGACCGATCCATCGCGCAGTGTACGCGCGCTTTCGCTCGTGCTGGTCGCACTCATTGCCAGCGATTCCGCCATTCAACAGGTGTTCGAACAACTTCCCTTCAAAATGCAGCGCTCACTCCTCCGTCGTCTTCACAATCGCCACAGATATACTCCCATCGACGCCATCATCGAAACCCTCGTGACCGAGAAAGACGACGCTCTTCCTAAACTCCTCCTCTTCGCCTCGCCCGATGTGGTCGAACGTCATCTTCCACAGATCGTCGAACGCTTCGACCTGCAAAACTGGCACAGCCTTGCCCGCCTTCACCCCTCCCTCGCGGTCGCACAACTACGCGCACACATCAATCCTTCCAATACATCCGACCGCCAGCCTGTCGCCCAGGCCAACGCCATCCTCCCACTGCTCGCACGCGAAACACCTGACCTGGCCCTCGAACTCGTTAACATACTGCTCACCGTCCGCCCACTCGCTGCCATCCAGGTACAACCCCTCGTGCAGTATTACCCAAACGAGATTGTCGACCTGGTTGTACAATCACAGCAACACAGCAGCCTCCTCTTCGATCATGTCGCACACAAACTGACAACCGACCACCTGCTCACCCTCTACACGCGCTATCCCGATACTATCAGCCCTCATCGCCTACGCAAACTCACTACCGAGCAACGCGCCACCATCTATACCGAGTGCCGACTCGGCTGGCGCAACGACGATGGCCTGCTGGCCTACGACATCGTGGCCTCGCTTCCCACAGACCAGCGCATCCGCGAGGCCCACCGCCACCTACACCTTCCCGCCCTACAGACCCGCCCCACCGAACGCCTGCGCTATGCCACCTTCCTACCCTGGGATGAGGCCCGCACCCAGTTCGACTCCAGTCTACGCTCGCCCGATGCCGACCTGCGTGGCGCGACACTGCACACCCTGATCTCCGTTGTCCGCTACCAGCGCGATCATCTCACCGATGCGCTCACGCTCATTCGCAACCGCCGCAACGAACAGGACCCCGTCCGCCGCCAGATGCTTGCCGCCCTCTCACTCCTACCACCCGGCATCTGGCATCCACAACATCTCGACGAGCTCGTACACATTATTCAGGATACCCTCAACGCTTCCGACCTCTCTTCAGCCACCGCGCACTCGCTCGAATTCGCCATCGTCCGCTTGCTTCCATTCCACCTCGACTGGTGCGCCAACCAACTTTCATTGCTATATCAAGCCCGTGGCTCCGTCAGCATTCAGCATCTTGACCGCTACCTTTCTGACGAAGACACCCGCCACATCGCCCCCATTTTTCACCCCATCATACAATCGTGGCTATCGCGAGAAGCTGAGGGCCAGCTGATCTCGATGGCCCACGCCTTCGCCAAACGCCTGCCAGCCTTCGACGAATTGGTTGCCGTCCTGGAAACACTCTTGCACCAGACTCGACACGAGTACTACGCCTCCAACATCCTGCAAATCTTCTCGCAATACCACCACGAACGCCTGGCAACCATCATCCCACACCTGCTCGAACAGGACAAAAGCACCTTCACCCTGCCAACGGTCTACACCTATCTGCACGAGTACCGTCAGGACCTCCTGAATTCCTACCTGGGTCAACATACCTACCAGGGTCGCTTTAGTACCGGCAAAACGCGTTTCGTGCCCGGCCTGGATTCCGGCTTCTTCCGCTGGACACCACTGCAACAAACAATCTTCGCTCAGACACTGCTGGAGGTCGCAAATGAAGCGGACCGCCCCACCGTCTCTCTGCTGCACGCGCTGCACCAACTTGCCGCCATGCCCGCCATTGACCCCAACTTCATCATCCAGTTCGCCAACGACGAACGCCAACCCGTACGCGACAGCACGCTCTACATCCTGGCAACACTCGATGCCGGTCAAGGCATTCCCCCTTTGCTCGACGCCCTCAACGACGCACGCGCACGCATCGCTATCTACGCCTTGCGCACCCCCTTGCTCTCCATGCCCCCCGCACGAGCAAGCGCGATCCTGCATACCGTTCCACTTACACAAGTCACCGTGGCAAAAGAAGTCGTACGCTTGATTGGTGAACTGCCGTCGGAGATCGCGTTCGATGAACTCCTGGCGATAGACAAACGTGACCTGCATCGCGATGTCCGCGTGGCGCTCCTCCGTGCCCTCTGGTCCCATACACACCGTCCAGAAACATGGGACATCTTCACCCGCGCCGCCCAATCACCCGATCCCGCCATCGCCCGCGGCGTCGTCCGTATCCCCGTCTACGGTCTCTCACCCTTTGCACGCCACCAGCTCACCTCACTTATGGCGGCCCTCCTCAACCATCCACTCGTCGAGGTGCGCATGGACGCCCTGCAACGCTGCGCTCAGCAACCCATCAACGACTACGATCGCCTGCTGCTCTCACGCCTACTACCCCTCATGAATTCAGAACTGCCCGAAGAGAGTCAGCGCGCCTCGCAGGCCGTCTTCACCACATACATCGGTCGCGACGCCGAACTCGCCGCCTCAGCCGTTCGCACCCTCCTTGCCAACCGCCGCGCCCTCTCCTCCACCATCGCTACCTTCACCTCCATGCTCTCCCGCGACCGCCTCCGCCTGCTTCCTACCACTCGCGCACTACTCGACGTGCTACAATCCGACCCACTCACCCTCTCCCTCCGCCTCAACCTTGTCCTGCTCGGCCTCCCATGGGACGAGGCCATCAACACCTTGCTCCTGTTGATCCCTTCCCTGCACCCCGACGCGCTCGTCAAAGCCCAGAGCAACATCGCCCAGGCCGCCAATCGACCCGACAGCGACCTCCTCGCCCTCGAAACTCGCCTCGCCGCCAGCAATGACGAACGCGCCCGCAGACTCGCCCTCGCGACCTTGATCACCCAATCAAAACAGACCGACGGTTGGACCGACGAGCGTATCGAACGCCTGCACCACTACCAGCAAGATCCCTCACCCCTCGTCGCCGAAACCGCCCAATACACCTTCCCCTCCTGACATATGCTATGCTAATCTATGGACAATTGCGTAGGCGCGTCCCCTTGTGGGCGCGCTACCTTTCGCCCACGCGGACCCACCACCCGATCCCTTAATGCTCTACTCTAACAATCATACCAATGGAAAGAGGTACCCATGAAACTTCTTGTCACCGGCGGCGCGGGCTACATCGGCAGCGTCATGACCGCCCAACTCCTGCAGGCCGGTCACGAGACCGTCGTGCTGGACAACCTCTCCAGGGGCCATCGCTCCGCCATCTCTCACAACGCTCGCTTCATCCAGTGCGACCTGCTGCAACGCGACCACCTCCAACAAGTGCTCGGCGAGGGATTCGATGGCATCCTGCATTTCGCCGCCCTCTCGCTCGTCGGCGAATCCGTCACCCAGCCCGAACGCTATTACCGCAATAACGTCGTCGGCACACTCAACCTGCTCGACGCTATGCGCACCACCGGCATACGTCGCCTCGTCTTCTCCTCCACCGCCGCCATCTACGGCATTCCCACCGAAACTCCCATCCAGGAAACCGCCATCGCCCAGCCCACCAATCCCTATGGCGCATCAAAATACGCCATCGATCAGATGATCGGCTTCGAGGCCGCGGCACACGATCTGGCCGCCGTCAGTCTCCGCTACTTCAATGTCGCAGGCGCTACTGGCAACCTGGGCGAAGACCATCAGCCCGAAACACATCTCATCCCTATCGTGCTGCAAACCGCCCTCGGCCATCGCTCACAGGTCCAGGTATACGGCACCGACTATCCCACGCCCGACGGCACCGCCGTTCGCGACTACATTCATGTCGAAGACCTCGCCCGCGCACACTCGCTCGCCCTCACCACTATGCAACCGGGCACACACCACATCTACAACCTCGGCAATGGCCTGGGTTTCTCCGTTCGCGATGTCATCGAAACCGCGCGTACCGTCACCGGGCGTCCCATCCCCACCATCGATGCCGGTCGCCGCGCCGGTGACCCTCCCACCCTTGTCGCCTCCAGCCAAAAAATTCAACACGAGCTCGGCTGGCAACCCCAAAAACCTCACCTCTCCACCATGATCGCCGACGCCTGGGCCTGGCTACAAAACCACCCACAAGGCTACGCACACGAATAACCACCAACACCATCCATCCGTGGACTGCTTTGCCATCCACCTGCAATATACCCATCCGCGTAGGGCAAACCACGCGTTCGCCCCGCTCTCCTCTACCACAACTACCCATGTCGTGAGAAACACACGTAAACACCACAAACCACTCAGCAGAAAACGAAAGTTGATCGGTACACAGCAAGTTTTGTCCCTGCTCTCCCCTGCTACCGCATTCCTGCCTCTGCTATGCTTCTTAACCAGACTGATCCGCCCTGCGCCAGCCTCTTCCCACTGAGCGAATGGGTAAGAGACGTACAAACACCAGAGCAAGGGATGGCGTTGACTTTTTTAACAAAGCAGGACACATACGTGACAAACGCAAGTAACGATCCGCTAACGTCTTTTCTTCATCGCCATCCCAACACCTTCCTATGGCTGGTCTACCTCGTCATCGCCATTATGTATTGCTATCTTACACAACTTTCCTCTCGCAATATCTTTGCGCCCACACCGGGTAATTACTATATCTACCAGCTTGATGCGTTCGTTCACGGTCGCATCAATGTCACACCCCCAAATACATACGACCTATCACTGTACCACAGCAAATGGTATTTATACTGGGGATCAGCCCCAATACTGTTTCTATGGCCGTTCTACCTGCTATGGGGAACGAACGCCAGCGACGTACTCTACACCATGCTCGGTGGCCTGGCAAATGTATTGCTGATGTATTTCTGCGTTCGTGAAGTGAAACGCTATTTCAATCTATCACTATCGCCGCTGGCTGAGCTTTTTCTTATCTTAGGTTACGCTTTCGCCTCACCGAACTTCACCCTCTCACTCGAAGGCAAGATCGCGTTTACCAGCCAGATCTTCGCCACCACCTATCTTCTCTTATTCCTCTTCTTTTTCTTCAAGTATCTTAACACCGCAAAACAGTATCAGATAATGCTCGCAGTAACTTTTTTCTGCCTGGCCTGCCTGTCACGCTATAGCCTGATCTTCAACGGCTTGTTGCTCACCTACTTGTTATGCGATCGTAAACTGACGGGCAAAAAAATTTCGCCGCGACTGCTCCTCTCGATCGGCTCACTCCTCGTATTTTTCCTGCTTCTCGGCGCGCTACTTAACTATATGAAATTTCAAAACATCTTCGAGGTCGGACTGCGTTTCGTACAGGGAGCCCCACGTTACACGGCAATCGAACACAGTGGAAAGATTTTCTCGTTAGGCTACCTCTGGCACAACATCTACTACGGCTTTCTCAATCCTGTCTCCCTTTCATGGCAACCGCTTGCTATAAAGGTCGATAGCGAAGGCAATAGTGCCTTCTTATTCTATCCTTCCTTACTCCTGTGCCCGCTACTATTTTTCAAGTATAAGCATTTCGATACAAAAAAACGCTTCTTCGTACTTATAACAGGCGCGGCCATAGTGATCACGGTGGTGAGTTTACTGCTTTATTTCTCGGATGGCTGGGCACAATTCGGCTACCGTTACTTGCTCGATGCATTCCCCCTCTACTTTTTACTCCTCTCGTTAGTCTTGCCGTACCTATCCGAGAACGTCCTGTGGATCATCCTGATATGGGGGACCAGCATCAATTTTTTAGCCATCATGGCGTGATCGACGGGCTTCAACTGGCTCTTCTGCATACGAACCTGGACCACCGATCATTGTATCTGGGGAAGAAATGCACTATCATGCATCAGAAAGAAAGTTTTTTTCAGGTAGCATATACAGAACACAAGGAGCAGCCAACAATGGACAGACTGACCGGCAAAGTCGCCTTGATCACCGGCGGCGGTAGCGGCATCGGACGCGCCATGGCCCAACTTTTCACCCGCGAGGGAGCTGCAGTTGTCATAGGCGACATCAACACTCAGAATAGCGCCGAAACTGTACGCCTGATAGAAGCACAGGGTGGCACCGCCATCGCGGTCTCGCTCAACGTAACCGTTGCCCACGACATGGAAGCCGCGGTCCAAACCACACTCGATCGCTTCGGCAAACTGGATGTGCTCTGCAACAATGCGGGCGTCGGCGAGCAACACACCTCCATCCTCGATCTCTCCGAGCACGAGTGGGATCGCGTCTTCGCTATCAACACCAAAGGCGTCTTTCTCGGTATCAAATATGGCGCGGCAGCCATGCTCAAATCCAACCAGGGCGGCTCGATCATCAATACCGCCAGCGTCGCGGGCATCGTCGGCAACCCCGGCTATACCGCCTACGCCTCCTCCAAGGCCGCGTGCATCCACCTGAGCAAAACCGCCGCGCTCGAACTTGCCCCCTCACACATCAGAGTCAACGCCATCGCCCCCGCCTTCACCGCGACCCCCATGGTGGACGAAATGGTCGCCACCCATCGCGACCCCGCGCGCGCCCTGCAAAAATTGGGCAACATCATCCCCCTCGGACGCCTCGGCACACCACAGGAGATCGCCAACGCCGCCCTCTTCCTCGCCAGCGACGAATCATCCTTCATGACTGGCGCCATACTTGTCCTCGATGGCGGCCTCACCATCCAATAACCCCCACCCCGATCCGCGTAGGGCAAACCACGCGTTTGCCCACGCTTGCCCCACGCAACCCACAAATTAATCCTTCAAAAACCGTTTGTCTATATGGCTTTCCCAAAAAGCCAGAAACGACTTCCTATACTTCGGTAATTGATTTTCCCCACGCCACGTCGACCGGTGCGCGAATTTTTTTATCTCCGCCGAAGGCGCAAAATAAGCGATCGCGTTATCCACCGACAACACAAACGGCGCGTAACCATAATACACATTAATCCAATCCGCCACCAGCGTCCCCGTGCGATGATTCCCTTCCACGTACAACTGCGGATAGCCCAGAATACTCACATAAACCTCAGCTGCCCTCTTGAGCGGATGATTTCCCCGCCTGCTGTGCAACTCATACCACTCTCGAATCGGCCCGATCTGCTGATAAAACTTTTCCCGCGTGGCCGCAATTGCCTGCTCATATTCGGCCATCAACTGCTGATCCGTCCCATAGTGCACCCGCTCGTTCAACAACAACATAGCCTCGATACTCTCGGGCGAAAATGGCACAACCCGCTGCTGAAGCAACTCATCCACATAGCCGAACGCGCTCATCATCCGCGCGCGCACCACCGCGCTAAACGGCGTGTCCTTGCGTCCAATCCCCCTCGCCTCCAACTCATCATCGATCTCGCTCCAATGCGTCTCCACTGTCCTGAGCGCATCATCAATAGCCGCTAGCTGCAATCGACCAGGATTAGGCTTCCTGTTTCTCTGTGCCATACCACCTCATATTTCTCGCCCGCGTTTGCCTACGGCCTCAACTCATGCCTCAAACTCAACCCTAACACAACCAGCACAAACACGATCAAGACTGCACCCGAATAGGGCCGAATCGGAGCCAGCACGCCAATAAAATGCATCAACAAAAGGACGACTAACGCGACGACAATGCCAATCAGGATCGTCATATCGCCCACCAGAAAATTGTACACCGCTTTGATGGCCTTCACAACATCTTTCCTTTATCGGGCCAATAAATTGTGCCCCTACTATACCTTCGCACCCACAACCTGTGCTCGTTTCTGCCCACGCAACCAGACAATACATCCAAACGTCGCCAGTAGATAAATGATTGCCAGTATGGGCAAAAACGCGTCCGCGAACGGCCAGCTCACACCAAGTCCCTCCACCGTCCAGAAGGTACCAAAGGTCGCCAGCATAATACCCACCACGAATTTGAGCGTATTCTCCGGCACCTGCTTGAGCGGCGCCCTCACCAGCGCACCCAGCACAATCACCAGTATACCGGCAACTACCGCGCCGATCGTGGCCGAGGCAATGCCCCCAATCCCCGTTTGCACAGAGGTATTACTGCCAAAAGTGATCACGATGAATGCGACCTCCAGCCCTTCCAGTAACACCGACTTGAACGAAAGCGCCACAGCCGAGGCCTGAATACTGCTCGTACTCTCGCCTCGCGCCCGCATCTCGGCCATCTTCTCCTCGAAAATCGCCTCCTCGTCATGCAGCGCCTTCAGCCCACTATAACGCAAAATAGCCTTTTTCAACCACTTTAACGCAAACAAGATCAGAATAAATCCAACAACTAGCCGCAATACATCGATCGGCACATAACGCACAAGCGCGGTCCCAAAAATAGCCACAATCACCGCTAGCGCGCCCGCCGCGAGCAGCGCCCCTATAATCGAACTACGCCAGTTAATCGTCACACCCACTACCAGCACAATAGTGAATGCCTCCACGAACTCAACCGCCGAAGCAAGAAATGCAGCTATGGTTATAGCCCATTGCATCGCTATAACCTCCTTTTCACTCGATTCACTAGCACAACACAACCTTCTCCTCCGCTATTGTAACACAAATATTTTGTAACAAGTGTTCATTGCAACAGCAATGTATCAAAAAATAACGGCATTGAAACGGGAGCACCTGTTTCCCCTTTCAATGCCGTCGCTCTAATCCTGGCCGTTTTCTAAACCGCTCGCCTCCTACTTTCTGGCCTCGACTACCGGCAGCGTCGTCCCTACAGCTTCAACCTCCGGCTCCGACTCCCGCACCTTGTACGGAGTAACTCCGCGTCTCTTCGGCAGCAACACCGCCCGATAACGCGAGAAGTAATAGGACCCGATCACCAGCACCATCGCCACCACTTGCGCGATCACTGTGTACCAATCCGGGAAAACCGAGAACCACGTGCCCGCCCAGTCCGGCACCCACTGCAACCACGTGATCGCCAACGGCTGAAACCAGCCCGCCTGCTCCATCTCGAATACCTGCTCTCCCACCATGATGAACAACACCATCGCCAGCAACACACCCGTCAATACTAGCATCCTTTTATACGGCACACGCCGGTTGCCCACAAAACTGAGAAATGCCAGCAAACCCGAGCAGATCAGCCCTACCATCGCGCCATAAAACACCACCGTCCCTCCCAATTGCAACCGGTAACTCTGTAAGAACAACACCACCTCAAAACCCTCGCGATACAAAGAGGCAAACCCCAGCAAGGCCAATCCCCAGAACAGACGCGACTGCGACACCGGAACACCATCCCTCCCATCCTTCGCGTTCTTCGCATTACCCAGTAAACTCTGCTTGCGGCGATTCTGAAAAGAGATCCAGCCCGTCCAATACACCTTGTGAAAAAACCAGTTCATCACGATCAACAACACCACGATCGCCAGCAGACCCGTCCACGCCTGCAACGAAAGCGCCGGCACGACATTTGTCAAACTCGTCAAAATACCAACCGCGATAAACCACGTAATCAATGTAGCGACGCTTCCCCCAACAACCCCAACCCCAATCGGCTTACGATAAGCACTATTGGCTCCTCGCAAACTCGCGGTAATCGCGGTCAACACCACCACACACTCGATACCCTCGCGAAAAACCAGCGCGGCAATATCCAGCACCGCCACCAGCGGCGTCGTATGCGCAACCGTCGGATCAGGGTTCCCCGCGGCACTCACCCCTTGCCATACCAGCAAAGCCGCCACCAGCAGAGCGGATACAACCAGCCCCACAGTCATAATCATCGAGCGCGAGTTCCCTCTCGCCGCTTCAGGCCGTTTCGCTACCATTTCTTTCCTATTTCCTTTACCTGCTCGGTATTCCAAAAGCCGCTCAAAACATGCGCATGTCTGTAAGATCGCACATCATACATTCATACCACAAAATATTAGGTAACCCTAATATCCGACCTCCACACTCAGATATTAATTGATCTTCTCCTGTTTGTCAAGAGCAATCGTAGGGGCTGGATTCATCCGCCCGTGCACAATTCATTGTGCGGTCTCCCTCCCTTGTGCGCTCTCCCCCCATTTTTGGAGCAGCCATCACCAGACCACAGCCTTTTGCGCACGCACAAAATTCGCGTACCAGCGCCCACTCTCCTTGATAATCCTCCGTTGCGTCCCATAATCCACATACACCAGCCCAAATCGCTTACTATAGCCGTCTGTCCACTCAAAATTATCCAGCAACGACCACACAAAATAACCCTTCAACGCCACCCCGCGCCCTATCGCCTGCGCCATCGCCTGCATATGCCCCTGCAAGTAATCGATACGCTTCGTGTCGACAATTCGCTCCCCGCCATCCCACACATCATTGAAGGCCGCCCCATTCTCCGTGACCAGCACGGCTCGCGGCGCATAGTCATTCTGTATGCGTACCAAAATATCCGCCAACCCCTGTGGGTAAATCTCCCACGCCATCTCAGTGTAACTCGCGCCTGGCACCGGCGTGACCAGCGCGTAACTCGGCTCGACATCGACCGGTCTGGTGGGCGTGTGCACCAGCGACCTGGAATAGTAATTCACTCCCAAAAAGTCGATCGGTTCCGCGATCTTCGCCATATCCCCACCTTCTACCAGCGGCGCCTCCACCCCCATTTCAGCGAAAAGTCGCTCTGGATACGTCCCTCGAAACAGCGGATCTAAAAACCAGCGATTGTGAAAACGATCCAGGTGCTCGATACCGCGCGATGTTTCCTCGTGCTTATCCGCCGCCACGATCGGATTGAGGTTCAGCGCGATCCCCACCTGCGCCTGTCCACGTGTATATTCACGCAACCGTGGCACCGCCAACCCATGCGAAAGCAACAGATGGTGCGCCGCGATCACCGCTTCCTGCACATTGTGCTCGCCCGGCGCGTGCAGCCCCGTCCCATATCCCAGGTACGCCGAGCACCACGGCTCGTTCTGCGTGATCCACCACTGCACACGATCCCCAAAAGCACGTGCCACCAATTCCACGTAATTCGCGAAGGCAAACGCCGTTTCTCGCTTGAGCCACCCACCCTGCCGGTGCAGCGCCAGCGGCAGATCCCAGTGATACAACGTAATCACCGGACGAATCCCTCGCTCCAACAACGCGTCGATCAATTGATCATAAAAATCCAACCCGCGTTGATTGACCGCGCCCTTGCCCTCCGGCACCACACGCGACCACGCGATCGAAAATCGATACGCATCCAACCCCAACTCACCCATCAGCGCGACATCGTCCCGAAAGCGATGATAGTGATCGTCCGCGACCGCCCCCGATTCTCCCAGGTATGTCGCGCCCGCGATCTCGCTGAACATATCCCAGATACTCGCACCACGCCCATCTTCCTTCACCGCCCCCTCGATCTGGTACGCCGCTGTCGCCGCCCCCCACAGAAACTGCTTCGGAAACGTGATCATCGGCAACGACGACATCTGCGAACGACTGGCCGCCAGTTTCACCGCGGCAGTATCACGCACAAACCCCTGCTCCTGCATAATGCGCAAAATCCGTTCGCGTGTCTCACTATCAACATCCGGCTTCCGGTTGATCACACGCGAAACCGTCGCCACCGACACACCGGCCAGCCGCGCAATATCCCGAATCGTCACCTTCACACTCATAACAACCTTTTCCATTCACAAAAATACAACTAACCTTCACCGTCCTCCATCTCCCTTTCTTTCCTCCCTACAATAAACCGGTTCCATCCCCCTCCCTTTGCACAATACTACCACATCAACTGAAACTGCTGTCGCAAAAAAATAATCTTTGACAAAATGAACCCATGTATGCTATCTCGAACTCATCTAGAGCAAAAAATGTTCTCTATTCCCGCGATCTTCATATGAGAGATCGCGGGAATAGAGAACATTTTTTGCTCGTATACAGATAGCCTTTCTACAAAGATGCGATTTCAGGATGACGATACGAACCTGTATCTAGCTCACTCAACAACGTCGGACCTTGAGGATTCCATCCCAACACACGACGTGCCTTCGCATTAGACACAACACTATTCATAGCCTGAATATCCGCGAGAAAGCCAATAGCCTTGCGCGCCTCTTCGAGCGGCCACAAAACCGTCTTGCCACCTGCTCCCGCCGCCCGACTTGCCGCCTCTGCCACCGCTTTCTGCGTGACTATCTCGTCTGCTGCCCCAATAAACACCTGGCCCGCCTCCGCTCGTTCCAGCACCAGGACATATAAAGCCGCGAGGTCATCAACGTAGAC
The DNA here is from genome assembly GCA_964657925.1 of uncultured Dictyobacter sp. GTDB lineage: Bacteria > Chloroflexota > Ktedonobacteria > Ktedonobacterales > Ktedonobacteraceae > Dictyobacter. Next base: position 7,106 of record CAZZWK010000094.1, on the reverse strand, counting down.
CGGCGATTTGCGATTCTCTCCACTTTCTATATAGCGTGCCGCCCCTTCCTCGCGCGCACTCTTCAATAACCCGAGAATCGTTCCTCCTCCCCCCCGTCCATAAACGATCGAGGCTGGCCGAATCACAAAGGCACGCACACCATGCTCGGTACCCGCCAGTGCCACCTGCTCATGTTCACCTCGCCACGCCATAGACCCTTTGGTAACCAGCGGATCCGTCTCGTCCGTCACAGCCGTGCCACTGTCCCCGGTTACCAGCGAGCCACTCGTATAGATCAATGACTTATTCGAGGAAGCGAGCGCGGCCAGAAATGCCTCGACCGCCTTACGATCTACTTCGATAGCATCTTGCCCCTTCCCAAATCCTAGATGTATCACGGCCTCCGCTTCTCGTGCCGCCTGCATCAAAACAGTGGTATCCTCAAGCAACCCCTGCACAGGTGTAACACCGTGACCTTGTAGTGCACCGGCGGCAGCGTCGTTTCGTGCCAGACCACTGACCGTATGACCATTGCGCAACAAACGCTCGACAACGACACTGCCAATAAAACCACTCGCACCCGTCAGAAAAACATGCATGTTCGTTCCTCCCATTCTTTTCTCACTCGACTTCCTCTCATTCTATCATATATGTATCTCGCCCTCGTTGTACTGCTATTTTCTCAAATAGGAGGAAAAATCCACTCGCATATATTATGCTTATAACAATAAACTCTAGTAATCGCACAAAACAATACGCTTAACAGGAGCATTAAAGATTCTTATCGTGATACCGTCTTTACTTTTTGCGTTCCAGCAGAACAACAGGCACCTGACGCGTAATCTTCGCCTGAAGCTCAGCCAGGCTAGGTATCTTCTCTAGCTGGATACGACCCAGGCGCTCCCCTTCCGCGCTGTCAACAACGATGGCTTTGGCCTCGAACGTTTCAGTGCCCACCTCGACCGTGACATCAGGATGCGCGACCAGATTATGATACCAACTGGGGTTGGTGGGCGCGCCCCTATTCCCACCGAAAACATAGATCTGACCACCTTCGGACAAATACGCCAATGGTTTGGTACGAGCTTCGCCACTTTTTGCTCCCGTCGTCGTCAGCAGCAGTAAGGGTGTGCCAGCGAATGGACCACCAACATTGCCCCCGTTGGCACGGAACTCTTCGACGATCTGGCTATCCCAGTTATTCATATCATTCATGTGTGTTCTCCTTGTAATAAAATATACTCCCTCTCCTGGGCCTCCCCGACACGTACCGGGCAGCCTTCACCGAAACGGCCAACGCTCACGTTGTCTCCAGACCAAGACCTCTATTCACACCCATCACCAGCGCAACCCAACCACGCAGGTCGGGGATATCGTTTACCGTCCAACGGTTCATACAATCCCTCCTGGTGAAGACTTTTAAAAGTGATCATTCATCTCGATAAGCAATTGGGAAAACTGCTCATTCAGGCCATTTCACCTTCGGTGACTTCTTTCTCTTTCATCAATCTTATAACTAACACGCAAACGCCCCCATCTCAGGCAATTCTTCAGTATCTACCTACTTTTTCTACCTATCATAGCGACAACTTGTTGCCTTCGCACCTACTTGTTACACTAGAGAGTGTAGCCTGGATAGAAAAACGAGGCAAGCATCAACGCTTGTCTTTTGTTACGTATGCAACACAGAGAGAAATATGTCGCACTAGCAACCGATAGACTTGCGCAGGCTGATTATCCTTTCTTCTCGACCTTTCATTTCCCAAGAGGATTTCTGATACAGAGAAACACCGTCTTCAAACCTTCGTTTTTCTCTGTCGTTTTGGAAACCAACTCACGACATACATATGATGCAGCCTCCCTTGTTGGAAGAGAATACAAAAACCCAAAAGCATTAGAACGGTGCATTTAAAGCTCAAATAATACATACGCTGTCAAACGGAGATCCTGACAGCGAAGAAACGGGGCGAGATCTACCGGCATGAGCAGAACGCGTCTATCATTTCCATCGAAGAATGGCGTCCACCAGAGCTAACTCATCAGGTGTTTTGAAAACGACGGCAAATGCGTAGATGGGACGTGGATCAGGCCGTTGAGTATGCATGGACCTCTATCCAGCACTGCCAATTGAGGCGTCCTGCTCTTCTTTTGCGCAGGCACCGAGAATCGCATCGAGCAGGCCAGGAAAGCGTGCATCAAGATCCTCGCGCCGCAGCGATATAAAGGCCATCGTTCCGCTCAGACGAGTCTGCGTCAAGCCACATTCGCGTAGCACTTTGAAGTGATGCGAGAGTGTTGACTTGGCAGCCTCAAACTCAAAACTTTTACAATTCAATACTGTTTTCTCAGCCAACTCCTTAACAATGCTCTGCCGGGTAGGGTCGCTTAAGGCGTAGAAGATATCCGACAGCTTGATATCATCTCTGGCTGGATGATGCGGCATCCTCACTTGCAATTCCTTTTTTTCTATGCTACAATCCCAATTGTTCGATCGTTGTAGAACAATCGAAATTATGGGAAGAGCAACGACGCGGTGCTTCACACATCTAGCGCTGTTCTCTTCATCCCTATTCTAGCACTTTTGGGCGCATAATTTCCATTGTTCGCGAAGAATGAAACGACAGCTTAGGAGAGACTGCATGTGGTTTCGTATTCTCGTGCTGGCGCTGGGAACCTTTGCGTTGGGGACGGACGCCTTTGTGATTTCCGGCATTTTGCCTGATATTGCGCATCAGCTCAACATATCGGTCGAGCTGGCCGGTCAATTAGTGACCATATTTTCCCTGACCTACGCGCTGGGAGCGCCTGTGCTGGCAACCCTGGCTGGCAATGTAGGACGCAAGCAGTTGTTATTATTCAGTTTGTCTCTGTTTGTTGCAGCAAACGTGCTGGCTGCTGTAGCGCCCAGCTTTGTTGTCCTGATCGTAGCGCGCGTCCTGGCCGCAATTGGCGCGGCTTTATACACCCCTACTGCGACTACGGTAGCTGTTGCCTTGGTTCCGGCTGAGAAACGCGGACGGGCTCTCTCGTTGGTCCTGACCGGCATAACCGCTTCGCTCTTCCTGGGCGTGCCACTGGGCATTGTGATCGGCTCGCAATTTGGTTGGCAGATGACCTTTGTGCTGATCGCGACCTTGAGTGCGCTTGCCCTCATCGGGGTACTCGTTCTCTTTCCTTCTGTCGCCAATCCTCCCCCGATTCGGCTGAGCGCTCGCCTGGCTCTTTTGCGCAAGCCGACTGTATTCGTAACATTACTGGTCACGCTTACCTGCATCGTCGGCAATTTTACCGTCTATACGTATCTCGGCCCCTTATTGCAGCAGGTGACGCATCTGAATGGCATTGGCATCAGTAGTATCTTCTTACTCTACGGACTGGTGGGTCTGCTGGGGAACGCCATCGGTGCCTATAGCATCGACCGTTGGGGAGCGGTACGAACCATCGTACCCTGCCTGATCGTGGTTGGGCTGGCGTTTCTTACGCTCTCGCTGGCGGCTACGTCGTTTCTTATCGTTGCGGTGGCGATTGCCATGTGGAGCATAGCCGGAACAACGATATTGCCTGCCCAGCAGCATCGTTTGATCGCGTTATCGCCGGAGGGGGCGGGCATGGTCATCTCGCTCAATAGTTCCGCCATCTACCTTGGCTCTGCCGGGGGATCTGCTCTTGGTGGTCTGATGCTGGGTTTCACTCCACTGACCACGCTCGGCTGGATAGGCAGCGGCTGGGAATTGATTGCCCTCGTCGTGTTGCTCTGGAGCGTCTGGCTGATACACAGAGCGGTGCGGCAACACGATCAGCCGGAGCATGCGACTGAGAAGGTCGATGAGGCGCAGATCGTCGCATGCGTGAAAGGGTCGGACATTGCTTAACAGCTGATTATGCTTTTTCAAGCCAAAGATTTTATTATGTGAGAAATCCTTGCCTCTTTTCTCTCTCTCAAATATACTTACCAACAAGAGTATTGCGACAAAGAGCAAAGGGAGAAATACATGCAAGAACGAGACGAACGGGATGCACCACAGGTCAGTGCATCTTCCTTTCTCGGGACGCAGGCCGTGGGCGGGTTTCCCACCCACACGGAATCGAAGGAGGACAGGGAAACCAGGTCGGAAGCGACACCACACCTCCAACGACCCATGCTAGACCTTCAGTTGGTCCGCCTCGACCACGCGCCTGCCCTGCTTGCGTTCGAGCGGGAGAATCGGGCCTACTTCGCGGCGTCGATACCGGATCGGGGGGACGAGTTCTTCGCCGAGTTCGACACACGGCATGCGCAACTGCTCGCGTGGCAGGCCGCCGGGACGGCTTACTTTCACCTGCTGGTGGCCGAGGGCGGCGAGGTAGTGGGGCGCGTGAACCTGGTCGAAGTGGCAGACGGGTCGGCGGAACTCGGGTACCGGATCGCGCAGAAGGCTGCGGGGCAGGGACTAGCCACAGCGGCGGTGCGTAAGGTGCGCGAGCTCGCCGCCACAAAGTACGGACTCACCAGACTGCGCGCGAGGGTCACGCTGGGCAATCCGGCCTCGCGCAAGGTACTTGAACACAACGACTTCGTCGCCGTCGGTGAGCTCACGCTCAACAACAAGCCAGCCAAGTCCTACATCTGTGAGCTTCGGTGATGCAACACATTCGTGTACATCCCGACAGGATTCAGACCGCTGTTCCCATCATTGTCTCAGGTTGGGTAAGCTCCCCTGAACAACTTTTCCAACCTCTGAGCATTCTGGGATTTTCGCCTGAATCCTGGCGGGATGTACACCTTGGTGATTGACCAAATACTAGCTCTTCAGCAGAAACGAGCAAAAAAGATGTTCACAGATGAGGATTTTTCTGCTTGGTGCCGCTAAAATCTTGCCATTTGGTTGTCTATCAGGTACTCTTGGAGTAGATAAAATGTTCTAATAAATCGGCAAGGAGAATCTTTATGAAGTATCTTCTCACCTCTGGTGGCATCAGCAACGACAGCATTCGTAACGCCCTGGTTGATCTGCTGGGCAAACCGATCGCCGAGTGCAGTGCCCTGTACATTCCCACCGCGTTGCACGCCAACTCCAATGGTCCGGCCTTGATCGTCCGGCTGCTCCGCGGAGAGTTCAACACCTCCATGTGCGAAGTGGGGTGGAAGTCGTTGGGCGTGCTGGAGCTCACCGCGCTGCCCAGTCTCGAGAAAGAGCGCTGGCTCCCGCGGGTCCAGGAGACGGACGCCCTGCTGGTGGAAGGCGGCGATCCCCTGTATCTGTGCTACTGGATGCGGCAATCGGGACTGGCCGACCTCTTGCCGGAGCTTGGGAGCGAGACGGTCTATGTGGGACTGAGCGCCGGGAGCATGGTGATGACCCCGCGCATCGGGGAGGACTTCGTCCACTGGAAGCCACCCACTGGTGGCGATAGAACGCTGGGACTGGTTGATTTTGCGCTGTTTCCGCACCTGGATAGCGAGAACATGCCGGACAATTCCCTGGTCAATGCAGAAAAATGGGCCGCTGAGGTGGGTGTGCCAGCGTATGCAATTGACGATCAGACCTCCATCGTTGTTCGCGATGGAGCAGTCGAAGTGGTCTCCGAAGGCCATTGGAAACGGTTTACGCCCTAAATTTCGAGGCGGTTTCGGATTGTTCAATGCTGCCCGTCAGCCAGATTCGAACAGGGAGAAAATGGCGAGATTTGTTCATAACAAATGGCAGGGTTTTTAGTTGAACCATGGGGACGCGTCACGCAACGTCTGTTTCAGATTGTGCAGATTCTTGGTCTTGCTACAGGTGGCAAGTACCGTTATTGGTTCAAACTGTTGAGGCTCCTCCCACTCCTGTCCAAAACGCGGCGGCGTGAATGCGGATCAGAACCTCCCCGATGCGGGGCTTGCGGACGTTGCGTTCCTCGACCACGATCACACCGGGACCATCTGCCGTGTGGATCAGGACTGCGCGGGTCATTCATACTCCCCCCTCGAAGACGCTGTTGAAGAAGTCAATCAGTCCGAAAGGTGCGCGGTCGCCGAGGCAGAGCTCTAGCATCATATGCGCGTCCACGGCTTCCGACTCGCTGCGCGGGAACAGCGCCTCTTCGTAGGCGGTGAGTGCCGCTTCGATATCGTCAAGGTGCGCAGCGATCGCCTTCCCGAGCTCGGTGCCGTCGAACATCGCAAGGTTCGCGCCCTCACCGGATGGCGGCATCAGGTGCGCGGCATCCCCCAGCAGCGTCACCCCTGGTACGCGGTCCCATCGGTGGCCGTCTGGGAGCGCGTAGATCATGCGCGGAATCGGTTCGGTCTCGTGGATGTCGATCTGGCCGCCCTGCGTGCGAGCCTCCGCCGAGGGCTCCGCCTCATAGACCGTTGCGGGGATGCCATGAACATGGAGCACACGTGCGAGGGTGAGGCCGCCGAGGCCCGCACCGATGATCGTGACTGGTGTCGTCATCATCTTTCCTTTCAAAACGTATTAGAAAGCTGTTCCCTAAACACATTTTGGAACAATGCTTATTGATGAAGAAGAGAAGAATATGAGGTCTATACCTTCTTGTTTCTCTCGTCTATCACCAGTGTAGCGCTGGGCGGCCTGCTCGTCTTACTCGTACGGGAGTATTTCAGGGAGTGTATTTCAGTTGTGGTTAGAGCAAGTTCAGTTCACGTGCCCGTATAATTGCCTGCACGCGGTTGGTGGTACCCAGCTTGCCAAGGATATGTTTGACATGGCGCTTGGCCGTGTTGGGGGTAATAATCAATTCGTCGGCAATCGCCTGGTTTGAGGCTCCAGAGATCAGGCGTGTGAGTACTTCTTGCTCACGAGGCGTCAGGGGTTCAATGAGTGACGCATGACGAGTGGTGGGCAATGAATTGAATTCTTCATACACAAATATCTATCTTCACACTCTATTCACACATTTTACTTGCAAATTAGCATAAAATATCTTATACTTCCATCAGAAGATAGAAACAATCAGTGCACCCTTCGTACAATCTCCCTCTTATCACCAAAATCTATAAAAAGAAGTAATATCATCCCTAAAATGATTCATCCCACCACGTAATGTACAGACCCGATTTATCGTGTCCGCACTCTCGCCCGCCCTCCAAGCATCAGAAAGGACCATCCACCATGCGCACCAGAAAACTTCCCCCCAA
>CAZZWK010000093.1:0-22490 GCA_964657925.1 uncultured Dictyobacter sp. | reverse complement strand
CTTTGGCTTTCGCGGTCAGGGGAACGCCAGTATCATTTTTGGGACGAAGTAGTGGGGTATGGGAACCGCCCTTCGTGGCGGATTGAGCGAGAAAGGTTTTAGCAGTGTTATGTGTTTGTGCTGGCGTGGGCAGTTTAGCAGCTTGCGCCTGAACAAGCGATGCAGGCCAGACGCCAAGTAACTCGAAGAGGATCAAGCAAATAAAAAAGAGCCCGATAAAGCTCCAGGAAGTGTGTCGTGTATGTCTATTTCGATGTGTAAATACTGATGACGGTTCGTCCGGTAAATGTGTCATATGAAATCTCCAAAAGAAAGGGCGAAAAAGCACAACAGTGAGATAGGATTGCTATGCAAGGTTTCCTTCGCTCAGAGCGGAAAAGTGGGCAGGGATCAGTCTCCCTTATGCTACAATGGAACGTGATCAAAATACTCCTCTATGCAGACCACAAAATGCTGTAACATAAAAAAGCGCGGGTGAAAAGATGAGTCTTCCTATTATAGAAATTATTATTATCTTCGTTCTTATTCTGATCAATGGCTTTTTCGCGGCATCTGAAATCGCTGTGGTGTCCGCGCGGCGCGGTAGGTTGCAGCAGCAGGCCGATGATGGTAAGAAGAGCGCGCAACAAGCGTTGGGGCTGACTGATAATCCAGATCGTTTTCTGGCGACCGTGCAGATCGGTGTCACGTTGGTGAGCACGCTGGCCTCGGCCTTTGGTGGCGAGAGTATCAGCTCGATTATCGCCACATGGTTGAGTACTTTCCCCATGTTCAGGCCGTATGCTGCTTCGATCGCGCTGGGCATTGTCGTGATTCTGATCGCCTATTTTACGCTGGTGATAGGCGAACTCGCGCCCAAACGCATCGGTTTGCAGTCGGCGGAGAAGATCGCCATGGGTGTAGCACCATTGATGACCACTCTGTCCAGGATCGCCAGTCCCATCGTGCTGTTGCTCACGTCGTCCGCGACGGGATTGTTGCGTTTGATAGGGCAGGGGAACGCGCCCAAAGAGGTAGTGACCGCGGAGGATATTGTCTACCTGGCGCGCGAGGGGACCGCGAGTGGAACGGTAGAGACGGAGGAGGAAGAGTTCATCAACCGTGTCTTTCGCTTCACGGACCGCAACGTGAACAACGTGATGAAGCCACGCACAGAGGTGGTGGCGGTCGAGGTCGGCACGCCGGTACGCGAGGTTATCGAAACTTTTATCACTTCTGGCTATACGCGTCTACCACTGTATGAGGACTCGCTGGACAACGTTGTAGGTGTGCTATACGCGAAAGATTTGTTGCGTCCGAGACTTGAGGATGTCAAGGAAGAGGATGTCGACCTGCGTGCGCTGGCGCGTCCGCCATTTTTTATCTCGGAATATCAGCATGTCGACGCGCTCTTGACCACATTTCGGCGTCGCGGCATCCATTTAGCGCTCGTGATCGACGAATACAGCCAGGTGGTGGGAGTTGTCACACTGGAGGATATTCTGGAGGAACTGGTGGGTGAGATTCAGGACGAGTATGACGCGCCCGATACCAGTGAAATCGTGCAGAGGGAGGATGGAAGCTGGCTGGTGGATGCTATGATCGAGCATGAGAAGGTGCGCGAGAAGATTGGTATGCCTTTGCACGATGATGATACACACGAGGACTATCATACATTGGCGGGCATGATCCTGGAAAGGATGGGACGTATCCCTAAAGCGGGCGACACGGTCACGATCGATGGATTCACCTTCGAGATCATGGATATGGATGGACGCCGTATCGACAAAGTGCTGATTCGGCGTGAGGGGCAGGCAGAGGAGACAGCGGCATCGGCGTAACTCGTCCGCCAGGCCCCCATGTCCGCGTAGGGCAAACCACGCGTTTGCCCTACGCGGACATGGGGGTTTCAGACGATAGTGGTGATGGTGATAAAGAAGCGCCGCTCTTGTGGTTGTGCGATTGTGAAGTTCGACCCATACTGTTCATGTGCCCATGTACGCAGACTTTCGATGGATGGATTGAAGATGTCGTCGGGTATGTTCCATGAACTGGACCAGTGGCGTTGCGCGATTGAGTCGATAATCGTGGATGGTGCGGTCGATTGTTGCCAGGTGGTGGCGGGTCGTTCTTCGGTTTGATAGCCGTGATTTTGCAGCCATTGGATGACACCCTGGCTGTGCACGCCGGGGCGTTTCGTGTTGCCACCCGCCTGCGTCACCATTTCCTGCCATTTGCGATTAATGCTAGTATAGGCCGAGCCTTTTTCGTAGCTATCCCAGCATTGGAGTAAGCGACCGCCAGGACGCAGGACGCGTACAACCTCGGCTAATGCTTGCTGCCAGTCATCGACGAGATGAAATATATGAACGGCCACCACTGCTTCGAACGAATCGGCGAGGAAGGGCAGCGACGTGATATCGGAGACCACCAGTCGCAGCGAGGCGGAAGGGTCCTGCTGCGTAAAGCGTTGGCAAGAGACAGAGCGAGTCGCATCCTCATCCGCGAGACTGCCCCAGGTTTGTTCACCCGCGGGCTGTTCCTGCCAGTTCGAGGCGAGCAGTTTGCTGACGAGTTGGGAGAGCATTTTTTCCGAGATATCGACGCCCGTGTAGGTGCGTCCGAGCGAGGCCATTGGGAGCGCGATGCGACCGGTACCGATGCCCACCTCAAGATAGGCTGTGCGCGGTGTCGCATGGGCAGCCTTATCGATCGCTTGCACGATCCGTTTTGCCACCTCAAGTGGATAGCCGCGGGTGGCATCATAGAAATCGGCGGCGGCATCAAAGGAAAGCGATGGCAAGAGCATCCTCCTTTTCAAGAAAAAACGAAGCAGGGCAAACGCGTAGGGCAAACCACGCGTTTGCCCTGCGATCGGTGTGATCAGGCGGTTTGCGCGTGCTCGGTGAGCAGGGCGCGCGCGATGACCAGGCGTTGAATCTGATTGGTGCCTTCGTAGATCTGAGTAATTTTGGCGTCGCGCATCATGCGTTCCGCCGGATATTCTTTCATGTATCCGTAACCACCGAGCACCTGGATAGCATCATTGGTGACTTCGATAGCGGAATCGGAGGCGAACATTTTCGCCATGGCGGAATATTTGCTAAAATTTCGTTCGCCGCGATCGATCATCTCGGCCACATTGTAGACGAGCAGGCGCGAGGCCTCGACTTTGGTCGCCATATCGGCCAGCATGAACTGGATACCCTGGTTGGCGGAGATGGGCTGGTCGAACTGGATACGTTGCTGCGAGTATTCGACCGCGAGATCGAGCGCGCCTTGCGCGATGCCGACCGCCTGCGCGCCGATGCCGGGGCGTGTTCTGTCGAGCGTCATCATCGCGATTTTGAAACCGTCGCCCTCGCGACCGAGAATATTTTCAGCGGGCACCTCGCAATCGTTGAAGATCAGTTCGGCGGTTTGTGAGCCTTTGATACCCATCTTCTCCTCGATACGTCCAACGGAGAAGCCAGGGAAGTCTTTCTGCACGATAAAGGCACTGATGCCACGTGTACCTTTTTGCTTGTCGGTAATGGCGAAGACGGAGTTGACCTGTGCCAGACCACCGTTTGTGATGAAGCGTTTGGAACCGTTTAGAATATATTTATCGCCTTTACGCACGGCGAAGGTTTGCATCGCGGCGGCATCGGAGCCGGAACCCGCCTCGGTCAGCCCAAAGGCGGCCAGCCATTCGCCACTGGCGACGCGCGGAATGTATTGCTGTTTTTGCGCGTCGGTGCCCGCGAGCAGGATCGGCAGACTGCCCAGTTGTTGTACGGCCAGTAGCAGGCCGGTGGTGCCGCAATAGCGCGAAAGCTCTTCGATCGCCATGACCACGGCCAGTTCGCTGGAGCCGATGCCACCATACTCAACGGGGAAGGGCATGGCATAAATATCTTGTTGCGCCAGGAGTTCTTTCATATCCCAGGGAAATTCACCGCTGCGATCGATGGCTGCCGCGCGCGGGGCCACGCGTTCCTGCGCGATCTCATGAATTGCCGCGATCAACATTTGTTCATCATCGATAACGTGTGATACTGCCATGTCTCACTCCTTTGTCTGTGCCTGGTGAAGGGGGCTGAAAATTATATACTATCAAAGTGTATTCGTCGTTGGCGGATGAGGTCCGACAAATCGGAGCGAGCAGAGTGACCAGCGGTAACCCGGCTCCTACAACGGACGATTAAAGTATAACATAACAAGGCAGGGGAAACTGAGCTAGCTGGCTAACGCAGAGTGGAGGGAAGAAACTTATCAGGCGTGTAATACGTAGCATAACTATTGTTTTGCAGAGATAAGAGAAGTGACGCGTCAGGATAAAGGAGGAGGTTTTGATGGCGAAGCGTTTTACACTGGGTATTGAAGAAGAGTTCCAGCTGGTGCATAAGGATACGGGTGAACTGGCATCGCGTGCGCAGAGTATTCTGGAGCGGGGTGAGCCAATTTTCGAGGAGCAGATCAAGCCGGAGATGTTGCAGTCGACGCTGGAATTTGTCTCGCCTGTGCTGGCCGACATGAGCGCGGCACGTATGGAACTGTATTCGTCGCGCGCGTTATTAGCACGATTGTTGGAGCCGGACAAGCTGGCGCTGGTGAGCGCGGGGACGCATCCGAGCGCGACGTGGCAGAGTCAGAAGCGGACGGAGAAGCAACGCTACGAGGAACTAGAGGAGGAGTACCAGGACCTGGGGCGTTCACTATTGATTTTCGGCTTGCATGTGCATGTCGCGGTCGATTCTAAAGAGCGTTCGGTCAAGATCATGAATCAGGCGCGCTCCTGGTTGCCGCACATCCTGGCGTTGTCGAGCAATTCGCCTTTTTCAGCGGGACGATTGACAGGATTGAAGTCCTACCGTTCGATTATCTGGAAGCGTTTTCCGCGTAGTGGCACACCGGATATTTTTCCCGTGTATCGCGATTTTGAGCGTTTTGTACAGGATCTGGTGGATATGCAGTGCATCGATAATGGCAAGAAGATCTGGTGGGATATGCGGCCACACCCATTTTTTGATACGCTGGAGTTCCGTATCAGCGATATGCCCTCGACGATTGAGGATACGCTGGCGATAGCCGCGTTGTGCCAGGCGTTGGTGGCGAAATTGACGCAACTGGACGAGCGTGGCGAGGACGTACCAATTCTGGCGCGCGATTATATCGACGAGAACAAGTGGCGCGCGGTTCGCTATGGATTGGATGCGCAGGTGGTCGATTTTGTGAAGCGCAAACAAATGAGTATGCGAGATGCATTGCGCGAGCTGCTGGCCTTTGTCGATGATGTCGTGGACGAATTGGGCAGCAGGCGCGAGATCGATTATATTCACACATTGTTGGATGATGCGCAAGGGACGGGAGCGGATCGGCAGATAGCGATATTCGAGCAGAGCGGAGGAGATATCAGCAAGGTCAATCAGTTTCTGGTCGAGCGGACGATGCAAGGGGTGCAACGCGAAGACGCCTTACTCAGCGATAAATTTTTGCGTTTATTGCCCTATCAGGAAATACTACTGCAATAGCACTATGATCAGCGTTGAGCATAAGTAATATAAACAAAAAAGCGTAGCATTATGGTCGGCGTTGACCATAGGTAATGTAAAAAGGAAGACGCCCCTTATACTGCTCAAGGTCCGCCTGAGCGATTCTTACAAGGTCGTCATATTGGGTAGCGCTAGCGATGCCTTGAGCGACAACGAGTTGTTTTACCCCTTTAACGACACCGATGACATCAGTCTGAGCCATCATACCCAGGCGGCCTCCATATTTACCGACGGGTAAAAAGAGAGACTTGGTTTGCATATGTGCCAGTCCTGCATCATAGAACATGGTTTTTACGTGCGGGCCTAGCAGGGGGTCGATACCACGGTTATTGCTGGCAAGTGTGATCCAGCGCACGAGCTCGTCCATAGTAGGTCCACAATTTTGTTGTGGTCCGGTTTCAACAGATTCAATCCAACCGCCAGGGCGAGTAACGCGAAGCAGCTCTTGAATAACGACGGGCCAACGCGCTGTAGGAATTGCGAAGAGCAGTAAACGCATATGAACAAAGTCAAATGAGCTATTGGCGAATGGTAATCCCTCTAGTATATTCCCTTTGACGAAGGTATAGTTTTCAGGGAACGTCTGTGTTGTGGTGAGGGCAGGTGGGGTGATATCACATCCGGTGATATGAGCGTGGGGAAACTGCTGCGCGAGCTCTACTGCCCACCGTCCAGTGCCGCTGCCTACATCAAGGATAGTAGCAGGATTGCGGATAGGAGCGACATAGTTGCCTCGGAGCGTCTGGCGCAGCATGAAGTGTTGAAAATCGAGTCGGTTGATTTCCTGACTATCACTGGGCAATACATAAGGGGCATTGTGCATATGACGACGCTCACCCAGCCATTGGAACTGCTCATCCGACTGTGCTTGTTGCAATGGCTCTTGTCCTGGCTGTGAGTTTTTAGTACCTCGCGGCTTTTCCTGTTGATTAGACATTTTCGCTAGAGCAACCTCTCCATGCTATTTCATCCATGCATGAATTTTTCTACTTTGTAAGCATAATTGAGTACAGCAGTTAGAGTATAGCATAGAACAAGAGAAATTAGAGTAGTTCTGCGATTGATGAGCAGAGTAGGGCGATTTCGTCTTCTGTATTGTAGTAGTGGATGGAAGCGCGCAGCATGGTCTCGATGCCGCGTGCTTGCAGGTCGAGCAGGGTAGAGGAGCGCACGGCGACCGAGGTATTGATGTGACGATTGGCGAGATGTTGTTTAATGGTTGCGGGATCGACGCCATCGACGGTAAAGGTGACGATGCCGCACTGAGTGATGCCCTGGTCGCGAATGATCACGCCAGGCAGGATGGCGAGACCAGTGCGTAGTTGGTAGGAGAGCGTTTTGATACGTCGCCAGATGCTGTCCAGTCCCCAGCCCAGCGCGTAGTCGATGGCGGTAGCGAGGCCGATTTTGCCCGCGTAATTGGTTTCCCAGGTTTCGAAGCGGCGCGCATCCGAGCGCATACTGTAGTGATCGGGCGCGGTCCAGGTGGCGGCATGCAGGTCGAGAAAGGGGGGTTCGAGCTTTTCGAGGATATGCTGACGCACATAGAGCAAGCCGGTGCCGCGCGGGCCCCGCAGGTATTTACGGCCTGTGGTCGAGAGCATATCACAACCGATTTTTTGCACATCGATCGGCATTTGCCCAACGGATTGACAGGCATCGACAAGGTAGAGGATTCCGGCATCGCGCGCAATCTTGCCGATTTCTGCAATAGGATTGACCAGGCCACCACTGGTGGGCACGTGGGTAATGGAGATCAGCTTGACACGTTCATCGATGGCGGCGCGTAAGGCCGAGATGGATATCTGGCCGTGTTCATCATCTGGAATTGGTTCGACGATCGCGCCGGTCCGTTTGGTGATCTGGAGGTAGGCGATATAGTTGCTGGCGTATTCGGACATGGCGGTGAGAATGCGGTCACCGGGTTTAAAGGGGATAGAATAGAAGGCCATGTCCCAGGCGCGGGTCGCGTTTTCAATGAACGCGATTTCGTTGGGGGCGCAGTTGAGGAGAGTGGCCGCCGCCTCATAAGCATGCTGGAGTTGGGCCTGCTGCTGTTCGGCGGCTTCGTAGCCGCCGCTTTGGGCTTCGAGTTGCAGATAAGCGATGGTGGTGTCGAGCACTGGTTGTGGCATCAGCGACGAGCCCGCGTTGTTGAAGTGAATGGTGTCGGCACAGCCCGGCGTCTCATGGCGAGCGCGATCGATGTCGAATGGCATGCAAATATCCCCCTGGTTTTTCTTTATATTGTAACAGAAAAGCAGATGAATGGTTGGATGTTTGGAAAGAGACCGGAGGTATCGGTAACATGAGTGATTTTGACGCGGAGAAGACACTGGAAGAAATGAAAGCTTATTATTGTGCCCGAGCCAAAGAGTATGATCAATGGTTCTATCGACAAGGACGCTACGATCAAGGAGCCGAATTGAACACGCTGTGGTTTCGTGAGCTACAGACAGTGCAAGAAGATTTGCGAACTTTCCAGATAACTGGAGATGTGCTTGAATTAGCGCCCGGTACAGGAATCTGGACCGAGCAGATGCTCCCCCTGGCAACTTCAATCACTGCCATAGATGCTTCCGCGGAGATGATCGCTATCAACCGGGCGAGAATCGCCGATGAGCGGGTTACTTATGTGCAAGCAGACCTTTTTACATGGCAACCCACATGCACATATGATGCGGTGTGTTTCTGTTTTTGGATTTCGCATGTCCCAGTTGAGCGCCTGTCAGCCTTTATACAGACGGTTGCCAGGGCTTTACGTCCTGGTGGAAAGCTCTTTTTCATCGATAGTCGCCGCGAACCGACTGGCACAGCGATAAATCAGGAACTACCTGCTGAGCGGGAACAGGTGATGGTGCGAACGCTCAATGATGGTCAGCAGTTTCATATCATCAAGAATTTCTATGATCGGGCTTTTTTAGAGCAGCAATTCGCTACGTGCGGTCTTGCGATCAGGGTTAAGGAGACTCCTACATATTTTCTCTATGGATATGGAACCGCATAGCGATGCGAGTTCTTCAATGTAAGTGTTCGGTTAAGGCTGGTGATGCCCTAAAATCATATAGGTCAACACATGTGGATGCCTGTGATTTGGGGGCGTCACCAGCCTTGGTAGAGTTAATAACTTGCGTGTTTAGGCAAGAGATTTCATTTTTAGGAGTTGGTGGGGATCACCACACGCCCTTGCCCCGTAGGAGGCATATTGGGGCCTGCACCGACAAAGCGTATTGCCGTGCCGATAGCCGTGACCTCCATCCATTCGTTGTTGTGCATAAACTCGACTTTGAGGTCGACGCCGATCACGCCGTCCGCACCGAGTTGATCGGCCTCGTACTGCATGCGGCTCAGCGCTAGTTCGCGCGCGTTGTACATCAGTTCGGAATATTCTTTGAGTTCGCCCTGGAAGTTGCCCTTGACGCCGACGAGCCAGTTGCGTACCGCGCCCATCGAGTAGATACAGTTGCCCATAACCATGCCCATGGGTTGGAAGCCCTTATCGACGACCAGCCAGAACTCCTGTCCAGTGAGGTCAGAGGTGAAGGCGCGACCGCGATAGCCGGGTCGAACGTCCATTGCGTTGCGTGGATTAGCCATGTGTGTTGTTTTATCCTTTCCATTGATACAGTTCCGACTATATAAACGAACAAATGCTGCGATTTTCTAATCTCAGAAAAAGGGCTTGCAGTTATGGAGAAGGATGGTTAGTAGAAATGAAGCAGTTAAATGTACGACAGAGCATTGATTTAGCGATTGTCGTCAGAAAGCCTCATGCCTCGGTAGAGTGACTCGATGGGGAATTGCAGATTGAAACTATTGATTTTTATGATACTGCCAGAGCCGTACATATAGAGTTTCCAGCCATCGTCCTCACGATGGTAGACCTCTACATGCATGCTTTGTGAATCGATCATAATGTATTCTTGTAGTGTCGGGCATTCGAGGTAGTATAGACGTTTGCGACCACGATCGACATCTTCGGTAGTGGGGGAAAGTACTTCGACGATGAGATGAGGGTAACGTAGCGTATTATCGAGTTCCTGGTCTCGCGGATCGCAACTGATGGTAATATCCGGATAGACGTAACGAGACGCGGAAATTTGTACCCTGGCATCGGAGTTGAAAATCCAGCAAGAGGTCTGTTCAATGCCACGACCGAGGGCAAGCGTGGCATTAGCGATAATTGCTGAGTGGTAGTTTGTTCCACCTGCGAGCATGTGTAGATCGCCATCCAGGTATTCGTAACGCGTATCCTGACTATTGTCATCGAGAGCGAGGTAATCTTTTATGCTCATAATGGGATATTCTGGTAGCGCCATTGTGTCCTCCCAGGAAACTGATTGCTCCAGGTTCGTACGTTTATTGTAACATACGGGGTATTTTTGCGGGATTACACTTTTGTCATTAATTGGTAAGAGGTTAGAAAGTATACCATTGATATCAGAAGAGCGACGTAGACAACTTGAACAGGATTATAGCGGATTATACGAGACGATTGTCTGGTTGTTTGCAGACTATGATCCAATGAAACTGATATGCTTGGGGGCACCGAGTAACGAGTATAATCTGGAGGTAGACGTGGTACTATCGCGATTGTCGGTAGCAAAAACACCAAGTGAGTTGGAAACTATTATTTACACTTGTCGAATGTTTTGGCGACACCTTTGATACTCCAAAAAGTCGATCGTCTGAAGTTGTGAAGAAACGGTTTGAGACTTTGGGAAGAGAGGCATGGGAAAGTTGGAAAAGTTGAGAGGAAAGCAAAAAGAGGAGATGATCTCAATTATCATCTCCTCTTTTTGAACTACTTTTGTTAGGATGCCTGTGAATAGGCCACGACCCAGGCGATCTGTAGGTTGCCCGCGGTAGAAGCTGTGGGACAGCCGTCAGAGCAGGACTCGGTCTGGATGACCCAGTGCATGGGTGTGTTGGGAATGCGATTTGTGGATGTGCCGATGGTTTTGCCATCGAGGATGAAGACGACTTTGTTGGGCGTCCACTCGATGCTGGCGGTATGCCACGAGGTGAAGGTGGTGCTGGTATTGTAGCTATCCTGGTCGTTATCCGAGGTCGCATTCTGGTGATGCACGAAGGCACTGATATTGCCGGAAAGGTCGCCCTCGGGGAAGTCGATCTCTCCATCATGCGGCCAGGCACCACTATCGGGCCAGAGCAGCCAGGCTGTTTTAAAGCCGGGTAACGCGTCGGAGCGGAAACGGATGGTGTATTTGCCGTACAGGTGATTACCTGGCAGAGTGGGCAGGATGGCAGCCGCCATAGGGATGCCATTTTCACTGTGCAGGTGGAGATTGAGCAGGCCATCGCTGACACTGATCACT
Source organism: uncultured Dictyobacter sp. (assembly GCA_964657925.1). GTDB lineage: Bacteria > Chloroflexota > Ktedonobacteria > Ktedonobacterales > Ktedonobacteraceae > Dictyobacter. The sequence continues at coordinate 11,638 of CAZZWK010000093.1, read as the reverse complement.
TTGGAGGGATCATAACGTGATGGTGCACCGTGCTGACCGGCGGTGTCAAGGGTGCCATCGGGATAGACGCTGAACTTGTTGCCGTAGGCTGTGCCGGGGAAGCCGCCGAGAGGAACAGAGGTATTGAAATCCTCGCTGAAGATCTGATGCCAGCTAGGCAGGTCGCCAGTTGGCATAGCCTGACCGGAGGCGTCGGTTCCTGCGCCTGTCGGAGTGCTTGTAGGTGTTGCGGTTGCTGTCGTAGTAGGCACGGGTTCCGTGGTAGGTACAGGCGTTGGACCTGTTGTTGGTGGAGGCGTGCCAGTGGGAGTGGGACAAGGTTTTGAGGGATTCTGAGGCGATTTCGTGGGTGTAGGAGTCTGATGTATGGTGGGCGTAAGTGTTGCGGCCATAGTCGGTGTAGGTGTGGGAGTTATAACTGGCGAGGATGCAGGGGTGGGGGTAACATCTGCGATTGATGGAGAGTATGGATCAGGTGTGCTGTCAGAGGATGAGGGGTATGGATCGGGATTGATATCGGTCGATGCGGGAGGCGTTATATCGGTACCGCTGGGAGTGGGTAGTGGCGTGGGATCAACGGATGTTATCGGAGGGGTCGAGGGATCAGCACCGGTTATAGGGGTAGGTATAGTAGGATTTGTCGTGATGGAATGGGCGATGTTTGAGTGCGATGAATTCGCTGATGTCGATGCAGGATCAGCGGCGAGTCCAAAAAGACAGGTGAGTAGTAGTATAACGAGAACGAGGAGGCGAAAATATTGCTGGCGTTTCCATATTCTAGCGAGAATGGTACGCAATGATGGTCTCCTTTATGTTAAAAATAAGCGTTTTCTTTTATAATTGACTCCAGCAGGCACAAAAAAGTTCCAGCTTTTTAGTGGTCTTACTGATTTTTTATTTGTATACTGGCTCTATACTTGGAAAAGGTGATAGCGGAGGCTATGGTACGACTAGCCCTTAAAGATAGTAACACAGAAAGGGCCTTTTGTACAATTATTATTCAGGCCCTATTTGAGGATATGGCTGACGTAATTGCGAAGAGTGGGTAGAAAAGAGTAAAGAAGAAGGAATGAGAGGAGAAAAACGTGGATACACCTACGCGCACTTTCAATATATGTATACTTGGTTTTGGGAATGTAGGGAAGGCTTTGCTGCGCCTGTTGCAGGAGAAAAAAGGTGAGTTGGACGATCGCTATGGCATCGGCTGGCGGCTGACGGGTGTCGCATCGCGTCGCATGGGTTGGATTGTCGATGCGGATGGATTGGATGGGACGGCATTGTTAGAAAATCGGCATGTTGCCTCACAGGCGGATGTGAGCGATGTGCGTGCATGGCTGGCGGCGGCGCGGGCAGACGTATTATTTGAGCTGACCTCATTAAATGTGGAGAGTGGGCAGCCCGCGATCGAGCACATACGCGCGGCGCTGGAATATGGGGCGCACGCGATCACCGCCAACAAGGGAACGGTGGTACATGCCTACCAGCAGTTGCGCGCATTGGCGCAGCAGCACGATAGAGAGTTTCTTTTCGAGGCGACGGTGATGGGTGGTGCGCCGACCTTCTCCCTATTCCGTTATACCTTGCCTGCGCTCAAGCTTGTGCGTTTCCGCGGCCTGCTCAACTCGACGAGCAACGTGATTATCAGCGAGATGGAGCAAGGGAGAAGTTTTGAGGACGGTATTCGCACGGCGCAGGAGATGGGCATCGCCGAGACCGATCCCAGTGCGGACGTGGATGGCTGGGACGCGGCGGTCAAAGTGTGCGCCATCGCGACCGTATTGATGGATACGCCGATCAAGTTGGGAGAGATTCAACGCGAGGGTATTCGCAACCTCACGCCTGATTGGGTGCAGGCGGCGAGGAGCGCAGGAACACCCTACAAACTGGTCTCGACTATCGAGCGCAGCGCGGATGGACGGATCATTGCCAGCGTGAAGCCAGAGCGATTGAGCACCATCGATCCACTGGCGGCGGTGAATGGCAGTTCAATGCTGGCCCATTTCGAGACAGATGTGCTCGCGGGCCTGACGGTGACCCTGGATGTGCCTGACGCAGATGGACCCAAAGCCACCGCCTATGATGTGATGGCCGACTTTATTCGTGCTGTAACACGGTCATGACCTTAGCTGGGTAAGCCAGTGACGCGCATATTCTGGGGATTTTCCACGCTGAAGCGGTACTCGATGACTTTCTCACCATCGGCTGCTAAGCTAAATTCCCAGGTGACCAGATCAAGGCCGGTATGTTCGGTGGGTTGTGGCTGGATTGACAGAATGCGTACACGGATACGTTCGTGCTGGGAGACAGGCAGGTGGTCGCGAACGACGATCTTGCGCGCATTGCTGGCATAGTTGTGCACCTTGATCTGGTAGCCGTAAGTGCTACGGCGAATATCGCCTTGCAAAATGTTGCCCTTGTCGACTGCTCGTTCGATTGGTTCGCGTTTGACCTTGATGGTATCATCGATGCCCAGGAAGATTTTGAACTGTTCCTGTGGTGCCGTCGTTTTGAGCGTGGTGGTGCCCACGTAGTCGCTGTTCATAAAGATGTTCGTATCGCCTTGCAGCAACGTACGCTCGGTCGTGTTATTGACGGTGGCGCGCAGGTGGGCGTTGGCCTCTAGCGCGGGTGCAGTTACGTAGTCGAACTCGCAAGGAAGCTGATCGTACGCGATTGTTGTTTTGTGGGGAGAGTTATCCGAAGGAATATCTACGGAGCGGCCAACGCGAAAGACCAGCGCCGTGCCCGCTTGCTCGGTCGTTGTCGTGGCCTGTTCCGCCTCGAACATAGGTGCAGGTGTACTCATGGTATCGCTATCCGCTTGCGCCATGCCATTAGATGCTGCTGGCGGCGGGCCAGCAGGAGCGGCGGACGAGGCGACCATAGCGCGCATAGCATGTGGTCGTATGATTGGTGGGTTATAGCTATTGATGTACCATGGTTGCAGTTCAGGCAAGGTCGCGGCAAGACTGGGGTGCGCGGTCGAAAGCGAGAGCGCAATATTTGACCAATCTTCGCCGGTGAATTGTTGTACCATGCCGATATAGGTGAGCGCGACATTGCCATGGTTCTGATCCGGCTCTAGCTGCACGCGTACATCGTATTGAGGATACCAGAGGGCATTGAGCACGATGTAGGAAAGCTCGATCTCCACCTCGCCTCCCTGTGTTAGTTCAACGCTAATCAGCGCGGCGCGGCGATCGAAACCGTGATGACCCTGTTTCTGGTCCAACTCACGCTGTTTGGCCTCGACCTCTTTATGAGCCTGATCAATCTGTGTGTTAAGGCGGAGGGCGGCCTCCGCATCCTGGGAAGATTGGTGTGCCATGAAGCTGAAGAAGTCCGCGCAATCCTGTGGCTTCATCTGCCCCTGGGCGATGCCACGGGCGAAATCTTTGGATTGCTCGCCCAGCGAGCGCAACCACTGTTTGCGATCGTTCAACGCATCCTGCTGAGCCTGTAGGAGTTGTTGGTTTTCCTGTAATTTTTCGAGTTCTTGCTGCAAGCGGACGAGTTCTGTTTCAGGCGAACGTGGGTAGAACGCGGTCGTGGTATCGACACTGAGAATGCGCAGACCTTGCGGGCCGCGACCGGAGGCGCGTAGAGAATCGCTGAGGAAGGATGGGAGGTCGTTGATGCGTAGCTCATGTTCACCCGCTTCGAGGGTAATGGTGCCGCGTCGTGCCACCAGCGCGCGATCACTGTACACGGTGGCTTCGGTAATGGCTGCGACCAGATCTGTCATAGACGTGCCTCGATTTCTTTTTTTATGATGGGGGAGTGCTATTTTTGTGTTATTGAATGGATGAAAAAATTTGCCTGTTGATAATACGTTTTATCAGTGTAAAATGTCGTAAACAGGCAGGCAGGGAAGGAGCGAGGTAAAAAAAGATCCTTTTTTGCCTTTGGAGACGGTAGGGACGGTTGGGACTGGAAGTACCGCATTTTGACAATGCGTAGAGAATACGATAGAGTACAATTGTTCAAATTTTCGGCTTGTGCATAGTAGAAGGGTTTTATGCGATGACGAGCCCGAGTCCCGCTCGTAAGCAATATCTGGAGTTCAAAAAGCAGTTTCCCGATGCGATATTGATGTATCAGGTGGGCGATTTTTTCGAGACATTCGACGAGGATGCCTATATCGCCGCGCGCGAATTGCAGATCGTGCGCACTTCGCGCTCGTATAGTCGTGGCAATGAACGAGTGCCGCTGGCAGGCATTCCATTGCACGCATTAGATAATTATGTCGGGAAGCTGGTGCATAGAGGGTACAAAGTTGTCATATGCGAACAAGTGGGAGATGTTGGCAAGGGACATGACGTGGTCGAGCGGGCGGTAACCAGGATTTTGACGGCGGGCACATTGTCCGAGCCGAATTTGTTGCCTGCGCGGCAGAATAATTATCTCGTGGCAATCGCGCATGGAAGGTCGCAGACAGCGCTGGCAGCGGTCGATGTGAGCACGGGCGAGTTTATGGTCACGTGGTTCACGCCCGATGAGTTGCCGGTTGCCCTGGATGCCGAGTTGCAGCGGTTGGCGCCTGTCGAGTGTTTGTTGGTGGATGGTGGCGACAAGGATGCGTATCAATTTCCGAGCAAGACGATCACTATTACGCATTGTCCCACGTATTTTTTCCAGCACGAGGCGGCGCAGGCGCGTTTGTGTCGGCAGTTCGGGGTGCAATCGTTGCAGGCGTATGGATGCGCGAACGAGCCGCAGGCCATTGCGGCGGCGGGCGCGATCGTCGCGTATGTAGAGAAGATGAACGTAGCTCTGCTGTCGCTATTGACCGGTTTGCATGCTTATAGTACCAAAAATTACATGGTTTTGGATGCGCACACGCAACGCAACCTGGAATTGTTGCAGGGGACGCGTAGCAGTACGGTGCACAATAGTTTGTTGGGCGTGCTGGATCGCACGATTACACCGATGGGCGCACGCCAGTTGCGGCGCACGATCACACAACCTCTGCTCGACTTGCATACATTGGATGCACGGTTAAGTAGCATCGAGGAGTTGTATGAGAGTCCCGTGTTGCGCAGTCGTTTGACGGCTTATTTGCAGGACCTGGGTGACCTGGAACGGGTCAGTGGTCGCGTGCGGCAGGGGACGGCGGTACGCAACGAAGTGTTGGGATTGCGCGAATACCTGGCCGTTATTCCACATATTCGTACGTTGTTGGAGAGTTGTGATGCCGAACTTTTACGCGAACTGGCCGAAGAGTTGGATGCCTGTCCTGAAGTCGTGGACACGATTGGCCGTTCGCTAATGCGCGCGGACGAGGAGGATGAGAACGGCGATGACGGGCGGTTGATTCGTCCGGGCTATCATGCCGAGCTGGACGAACTCTTTGCCTCGATCAGGGATTCGCGGCGCTGGATGGTTTCGCTGGAGGCGCGCGAGCGACAGCGCACGGGTATCAAGAATATGAAGGTTGGTTTCAACAAGGTCTTTGGCTATTATATCGAAGTCAGTAACGCTAATTTGAAGCTGGTGCCTGAGGACTATATGCGCAAGCAGACGCTGGTCAATGCCGAGCGCTTTATCACGCCGGAGTTGAAAGAGCACGAGGCGCGTATTTTGAGCGCGGTCGAGCGCATTGAAGAGATGGAGCGCAGCATTTACGCTGATATTTTGCGTCAGGTGGCTGTATTTTATCCGCAGTTGATGATTACAGCCACGGCGATCGCGCGCGTGGATGTGTTGCTGAGTCTGGCGGAGGTCGCAGTACACCAGCGCTACACGCGGCCAGTGATCGAGCAGGGACATCGCCTGGAGATTGTGGAGGGGCGGCATCCAGTGGTGGAGTACGCGCTGGATGGTGACGTTTTTATCCCCAATAATACACACCTGGAGGCGGATGAGCGAGAGCGGATCGTGTTGTTGACTGGACCGAATATGGCAGGTAAGTCGACCTATTTACGTCAGGTTGCGTTGGTGACGCTGATGGCGCAGATCGGTAGTTTCGTGCCCGCCAGATATGCAGAGATCGGGTTGGTGGATCGAATCTTCACGCGCGTGGGGGCCGAGGACGATATCGCTTCAGGCAAGAGCACGTTTATGGTCGAGATGGAGGAAACCGCGACCATTCTGCACCATGCCACGCCGCATAGTCTGGTGATTCTCGACGAGATCGGACGTGGCACCAGCACCTATGATGGGCTGGCGATCGCGCGTGCAGTCGTAGAATATTTGCACAACGAGGTACGCGCACGCACGCTTTTCGCCACACATTATCACGAGCTATCGGCGATGGCTGAGGAACTGTCGTCTTTGCGTGTATACACGATCGCGATCAGCGAGGACGAACAGGGGAATATTGTCTTTTTGCATCGCGTGGTGCTGGGTAGCGCTGACCGCAGCTATGGTGTGCATGTCGCGCGGCTGGCTGGTATGCCGCCAGCGATCATTGAACGCGCGCGTGTTGTGTTGCGACAATTGGAGGCGGGTAAGCGCGAACAGATGGCGTTAGAGGAGCGGTACGCGGAATTTGTTGTGGGAGTGGGCAATGGGAACAACGGTAACGGTGGAAGCAATGGTTTGATGATGCAGAATAGCTCGATTGTGGCTGAAGCTGATGGAAATTATGTGACAGCGCAGCAGATGGAGGCTAGATCGGGCACATTCGATTGGCAGAGCGAGGAGGCGCGTTTTATCGCTAGCAGTTTAGAGCGGAGTGGAGATCCTGACACCCTGTTGGACAACATCGATATTTCCGCGATTACACCAATGGATGCGATGAACCTGTTGTTTTTGTGGCAGAAAAAGAAGAGCCGGGTGAAGCGATGAGTCAACGAGTCGATGAGCGGAGAGCAGAGCAACATTCGCAAGAGCGGCATCCTCTGTACGATCTCGCGCCAGATGTAATCGAGCGCATCGCGGCGGGCGAGGTCGTCGAACGACCCGTCTCGGTAGTGAAGGAGTTATTGGAAAACGCGCTGGACGCGGGCGCGCGCGAAGTGCGCATCGAGGTGCGTGGTGGTGGTTTGCGCTTGATTCGGGTCAGCGATGATGGGATCGGTATTCCTGAGCATGAGTTGGAACGGGTATGCACGCGGCATACCACCAGCAAGCTGCAAAGTTTCGAGGACCTGGAGCGTTTGCGTACGCTGGGCTTTCGTGGCGAGGCGCTGGCGAGCATCTCGGCGGTCGCGGAGATACAGGTACTTAGCCGGGCCATCGAGACCGAGCAGGAAGAGCAGCCCGCGTCGTGGATAACGTGGCGTGGGGGTGAGATTATCCAGCGCGGGCAGCATGCGCGTGTGCGTGGCACCACGATCAGCGTTTCTGATCTTTTCTATAATGTGCCTGCGCGTTTAGGCTATACGCGGGCGGCGCGTACCGAGAATGGACATATCGTGCAGTTGGTGCGGCGCTACGCGCTGGGCTATGCAGCCGTGCGGTTCGTGTTGGTGCTCGATGAGCATATCGCGGTGCAGACGAGTGGCGGCGGAGACCTGGCGTCAACATTGACCGAACTGTATCACCTTTCTTTGCAAGAGATGGTGCAGGAGATCAGCGCGAGCGACGGAGAGCATTACGCGTTGCATGGATACGTGGGCAATCGTGTGTTGGCGCAGAGCAGTCGACAGTATGTGACGTTGTTCGTGAATGGGCGCTGGGTGCACGCGCAGGTTCTGCTGGATGCACTGGAGCAGGGCTATCGTGGGTTATTGTCCAAAGGGAAGCATCCACTGCTGGTACTGCAGATCGACGTGCCCACGGATGAGGTAGATGTGAACGTGCATCCAGCCAAAACGGAGGTACATCTGGCGCAGGAGAAGCCCATCGCCAGCGCGCTTACCGAGGTGTTGAAAAAGGTGTTGGAGCGCAGCCCGGCCTTGCCGGAGAGTGTGTCGTTTCCAGGGCCGGTGCTGGCGAATCAGCGGAGGTTGCCGGGCCCGCGCCGCCACGGATTGCGCGTGGCGGAAAGCATGCAAGGATACCATGCGACGGCTGCGCCAGCGGAAACGGCTGAAGTCATCGCCAGTTTGCGACCATTAGCGCAATTGCAGCAGGCGGTGATGCTGGCGGAGGCACCGGATGGGAGTTTGTATCTGGTGGATCAGCATCGCGCACACGAGCGTGTGATTTATGAGCACTTGCGCGATACACATATCAGCAGTCGGAAGGCTGAAGAGGCCAATGGACATTTTTTGTTAGAGCCAGTAATGGTCGAGATGAAGCGCTATCAGGCGGACCTTTTCGAGCAACGCTTGCCCATGTTGCGCGACCTGGGTTTGGAGTGTGAGCGTTTCGGTGGACGCAGTTTTCTGGTGCGTTCGGTACCGGTCGCGGAAGGATATGAGCAGGTGGCGGCACATTTGCAGGAGCTAGCGGAGATCGCGGCTGAGGATAGCACCGATTGGGAGGATCACCTGCTCGTTGGACTGGCTTGCCGTTCCGCCATGCGAAGAGGTCGCGAGTTGAGTACGGGTGAGCAGCAGGCGTTGTTAAATGTGCTTGCCGCAACCGTGGCTCCAGCGGTGTGTCCGCATGGAAGCCCGATTCTCTTGCACTATAGTCGTGCGTTCCTGGTCGAAAAATTTGATTGGTAAACCGCTGGAACGCATTCAGGAGCGCATGATGATCACGACTGCCTGTGCCAGCAGCAGCAGCACGATATCGAGTGCCAGCAAGACCAGCAAGGCGAAATCCATATGTGATGAGACGAGGACCGCGATCGTGAGCAGGGTTACGGTATAGTGGAAGTACCATGTGGCGATGAGCAGCAACGCCGCCAGCAAGGCGATGGTGATAACGAGTCCACCTGCGCCGCGCCAGTCCTGGCGACTGGGCCAAAGTTCGGATGTCACGGTTAGAATGAGGTAGGGAGCGAAGAGCAGCGTCCACCAGGGCCAGCCTGAGCGGACGAGTTGGATTTGTTGACTGGTGGTGTGAAAAGTCGCGTCCCAGAGATTGTAGCCGGTGGCAACCCAATAGAGAAAGATAAATGCAAGGGTACCACCGATCAGTGGCGCGATGCCGCTGAAGCCATCGCCGATGTAGCTCATGATGCGTCCCTGCGGGCGCACATATTGAACCTCGCCGAGTTGCAAAGATTGTGGGCGGTGAACGACACGACCGTTGGCGCTACTCATATTCATGGGTCGGATGCGAAACAGGGTGATGCTGGTGATGCGGAAGCCGAAGGGGCTGAAGAGCAGGACTACGAGTGCGTGACTGAGTTCGTGAAGGATGACGCCGGGGGCATTGAGCCAGAACCACAGCAGGAGGCCGCGCTCTCTAAATAGCCGATAGCCGATCTCATCGATGCGGCGGCGTAGGGCACGCCGCGTCAGGCGCAGAAAGAAAAAAAGCACGAGAACACCTGCGATGATCAGCCAGGATTGATAGGGAGCTATTTGCGTCATCAGGCGTGTATCTGGAGACATACGTCGTTCATTCCTTACCAGTTTACCAGTACCAGTGCACAGAGTGCCTGTTTATTGTTTACTCTTCATCGTCGAAATCGTCGGCTGGTTTTTCATTGCGCGGTAGGACCTGTTTAATGCGTCGTTCGACCTCCGAGCGGGGGAGCAAGATGCGGCGTCCACATTTTTCGCAGCGCAGTCCGATATCGGCACCCAGGCGTACAACTTCCCAGTCGAAGCTGCCGCATGGATGTTTTTTGCGGAGGCGCAAGCGGTCTCCGATGCTGAAATGCATAGGTTGTTTAATCTGTTGATTTTCCATGCTCTATTTTTTCTGGCTCTACTCCATTCATTTGCGTTTGATATAAATGGTTGAGCGCGATATAGTCTTCGACTGCCGTAGGTACCTGATACTTAATTGGACGCTGTGCGCGAATGCGTTGGCGCAGATCGGTGGATGAGATGTCCAGTTGTGGCACGGGCACGACACGCAATTTTTCCACGAGACCGGGTAAGCGTGTTTCTAGTTTTCTATTATACTCTTCATCATCAACATAGCCAGGGCGACGAACGGCGACTAGATAGGTAAGGTTTTCAAGAATACCGATAGGGTCGTACCAGGTGGCGAAATCTTCGAGACTATCCCAGCCGATGATGAAGCAGAGCTGCGCGGCAGGTCCCCATTCCTGTTTGAGTTGGCGGAGCGTATCAGTGAGATATGAGGGACCCGAGCGGTCGATCTCAACGCGCGACAGCCTGAAGTGAGTGTTGTTGGCAATTGCTAGCTGCACCATCCGTAGACGATGAGATGTGGAGGTATGGACGTGTCCCATCTTATGGGGAGGTTGACCGGCGGGAATGAAAACGACCTCGGTGAGGCCGAGCGCGGTGTATACCTCTTCGGCCACGATCAGGTGGGCGTGATGAATGGGATCGAATGTGCCACCCATTAGTCCGATAAGGCCGCGCGGTGTCCCCGGTTCTGCCATCTATACGAATCCCTTTCTGCCGTTTATCAGACGACGCCGATAGGTTCTTTTAGTTGCAGGTCTGCATCTGGGAGGCGGTTGTGCAGGGCATACATCATTTCGGACACGTCGATTACCTGTCCGCTGGCGATCCAGAAGCGCGCAAGTAAGGTGACTTTGTTGTCGGCGTAGCCGCTGAAGAGAACCATCGGTTCTGGTTTTTCAATTACATTGTCGAGTTCCTGCAAGATTTTTTTGATCGTACTGGCCGTATCTTTGTGTTGGAAGTCGGTGGCAGGAATCGAGATCGCGATCGATGTTCTTCTCTCTCCATAGTAAGTATTATTCACCACCACGTTGCTGAAGAGTGTGCCATTAGGGATGGTGACTTCTTCTCCGCTCAGCAGGCGCAGCTTGGTGGCGCGTAACTCGATACCCTCGACTTTGCCGGTATAAATGACGGTGGGCGCGATGGTTGTGCTGATCTGATCGCCGATATAGAAGGGACGCTCGATCAGCAGATAGAAGCCCGCGACCAGATCTTTCAGGATATCCTGGATAGCGAAGCTGAGCGCGACGGTGATCACGCTGATGGCCGCGACGGGTAGGTAGAGCGAGTACTGCCAGATGGTGAGAATCCACAGGCCCGCGATGATGAGCACGATAAAAAAGAAGATACGGGCAACAAAGGTGCGCAGGTTGATGTCGACATGGTTGTTGCTCAGGCCGCGAATGATCAGCGCGCGCACAGTGCGCGCGAAGCCGAAGCCTAATACGATGAGCAGGATCGTTTCAAACAATCTCCATCCAATATCGGTGAGCTGTTGTTGGCGATTTTTTTCCGTAAAATAGCCGGAGAGAATGTGCAGCAGGATATTCGCGTTCCAGACAGCTGTTGCTCCAATGGCGCCAATCAGCACGAGTAAGAGCAACACAACCGCGCCAAGCGTTTGTACGATCCAGGCATCGAGCACAGTCTTCTTCAGCGTACGCACCAGGCGACGCCGTAAGTAGATGCCCACGATAATCGCGACAACAGCGACTGCTATACTTAAGACAAGATTGATAACCATATCCACAGTCATGATCGTGTTCAAGGAAGAAGCAAGCGTCAATGTATTGAATAGAATGATCATAGCGCGCTTTAGTATCACTCTCCAGTCAAAATTATATGCATAGTCGTCATGGTAGCGTAGTCGCTGCTGACGCCTACGGGCTGCGCGTTGACCGTAGGCATTCGTTGCACGTGTCGAGTAACGCGGACTCACGCGGCATGACGATGATTGTTCAGGGTAA
>CAZZWK010000092.1:0-22677 GCA_964657925.1 uncultured Dictyobacter sp. | reverse complement strand
TGGCAGTATGATGAAGTAATAAAGAAAGCACGGCAATCACTGTGGGCATTTATGGCTGAGTGATGGGAGGCAAAAAAGAGAGATTCAATGAGGGAAAGGTGAGGAAATAGGGGGTACATGTAGACAAAGGCAGGGCAAACGCGGAGCAAACGCGTGGTTTGCCCTACGTGGACGGGAAACAATGTCATGTTGGACGGGTATAGAATGCGGGAATGGTAGATGGGGGTTAAATTGATGCGCCTAGCTGTTGGGAGATCTGGCGCGCCTGGGCTACGACCTGTGTGCCCAGGTGCGCGAGGGTGTCGTCGGAGATGCGATAGGTGGGGCCGATGACGTTGATGGCGGCGATGATGGTGTTGCTCTGGTCATAGATGGGGGCGGCGACGGAGGAGATATCGGGCTCGATGGTGTGGCGGGTCGCGCTATAGCCCGCCGGGCAGACCTGGCCGCGAATGGCCGCGCCGATAGCGGTATCGGCGAGCGGCACGGTACGACCAAGCCAGGATGCCGCCTGTACGGTACGCTGGCTGGAGACTTGATCGATGTAGAGGACCTCGTTTCCGGTAAGGATGCCAAGATGCACGCTCTCGCCCGTAGTTGCGGCAAGGGATTGCAGATGTGGGCGCGCGACCTCTTGCAGCGACAGGTCGCGCACGGCGATGATACCGAGTTGGACGATTTGCGTGCCCAGGTAATAGAGGCGGTCTGTGCCACGGCGCACAAAGTTGCGTTGTTCCAGAATTTTGAGTAGACGCGAGGTTGTCGAGGGAGCCAACTGGGCTTGCTGAGCCAGTTCTGTGAGCGACAAACCATTGCGGGCGCTAAAACAGGTCAGTAATGAGAGGGCACGTTCTACGGGGCCGAGGCGGGAGGCATCCGCGTTCTGTACGTCATCGTCGTTTTCTACAAGCTTGCTTACAGCCGCTTCTTCGCGTCCTTCTTGCACCATATCAGCCCTCTCTTTTCTTTTGAAGTTCTCCCATTCAGTTGTGTATTCGCTACGTAGTTGAGTGAACACTAGCGACGTTCCAGCGCGCGCCCACAAGGGGACGCGCCTACGCGGAGTACTTGCATATTTAGCGACGTTCCAGCGCGCGCCCACAAGGGGACGCGCCTACGCGGGGTGAATGCACCATTCAGTCTAACACACATGGGCGGTTTCAGGTGGAGGGTACTAGAGCGCGACTTTTTCTGGACGAGATGCGTTTTACACAATGGACTCTTTCTCATGATGGGCTTTTTTCTAACCGCTTGTGTACGAGTAAGCGGGTTGAGATGAACATTTATGCTCCTTCTGTATACTGATCAAAACACATCTTTTTAATAGTAATGACGAGGTTCTTATCGATGGATATGGATGCTACAACACAGGCTTCGCGCGGGCGGCCAGCGGCGAGATCACAAACATATAACCCATGGAAACTGGCTTCCGTTGTGCTTGTGTTGTTGGCCCTGCTCATCGCTTTTAGTACTCTGTTCATTCACTATGTCATGCAGGATGCGGCGTCGCAGGCTCCGCAAGCGCGGCGTTTGATCAGTGTGATACCGACCGCGACGCCGACCCCACCGTTTAATCCGAGCGTGGGGGCTGTCTTGCCGACGCACCGGGTCGTGGCCTTCTACGCGGTGCCGGGCGCGGAGCCAACGGGGCCTGCTTACGAACTGAGCGATGCGATGTTGCAGCAGTTGCAGCAGCAGGGGGCGGCCTATCAAGCCATCGATCCCACGCATCCGGTTCAGCTGGGCATCGATCTGGTGGTTAGTGTGCCGGACTCGTTTCCTGGACCCGATAATTACTATAGCCATCACGTCGATCCAGCGACCATCCAGAGCTACATCGATTTTTGCCAGCAACACAATCTGATCTTATTTTTGGATCTCAACGTCGGGCTGGCACCAATTATGAGCGAGGTCAATTTCTTTCTGCCCTACCTGGAGAAATATACCTTTGTAGATATGGCGCTCGACCCCGAGTGGATGTTTCCGCGGCATGACGGTATCCCTGGCGTGAATCTGAGCAATGTGCGTGCCTCGGACCTCAATCCAGCCATCGAGGCGGTCGCGGCATTACCAGAAAAGTATCATGTGCCGCGCAAAGTCCTGATCATCCACCAGTATCGGCAGGACGGCGACGGCTTGCAAGATCCTTACGACGCGAGCCAGGCCGAGATAGCCGATAAGCGGAATCTGGTCAACGATCCACGCGTGGACCTGGTGATTCACGTCGATAGTGTTGGTGGCTTTCCGGGCGATCACGAGGAGAAGATTCAGCAGTACACCGATTGGGTGGGTGGGGATATAAAAAATTACCATAACTTTAAATATGGTGGCTTCAAACTCTTCTACCATATCGAAGCCAAAACCGGGCTGATGACGCCCGCGCAGGTACTCGCGCTCAATCCCGCGCCGCTGGTTGTAACGTATGGGAATTAGAAGCTAGGATGTGACAAGAGAATCGAGGGAAGCGGGGTGTTTTGGAAATAGGTCGCTACAGCTCTTGTCAGGCGGCGTGAAATATGTCATGATAGGTGCATTAGTGAAATGGCAGGAGCACCTATGTCAAAACCGCGCTATCCCACACGCATTCAGCCGACACGGCTGAACGCGAAACAACGTATTCACGCGTTGCTGCGACAGGATTCGTCGCTCACACCGCGCGAACTCGCGATTATGGTTGGTTGTACAACCGCATACGCACGTGTGTGGAAAAAGAATTTCTTTGCCGCCCCTTATCCTACTGATACGAATACAGATCTCACGAACTCATCAGCTTCATAATTAATTTTTGGATACGCCTCTAGTGTTGCCATACGTCCGCGCGTAAGGTGCCTGCCGCAAAATTTTGCTCGCTAGCGGAGGCGTTATAAAGGGTGACGGTGACGATATTGGGATCGGTGACGTAGCCGGAGATGAGCATGCCGGGCGGGAGGGCGAGAGAAAAACCCACCGCGACCGTATCCCCCAGTGCCGCACCGGCGACAGAGACGGTGGTGTGCACCTGAGCGCCCGAAGCTACGGTGCCTGGCGTCCAGGTTATGGTACCGGAGAGATGTCGGCTGATCCAATCGCCGCCGTTCCAGCGTATCTGGCCGCTATCCTGTACCTCTAAAAGACCGTTGGTGAAGGCGGTATTCAAGATCTGGAAGGTGCCGTTGGCGTTGCGCAACCACTTCTGTTTGCCTGGATTGCGGATATCCTCGATGCCGATGGTGGTCGAATAGCCGTCCGCGCCACCTGTTTCGAACAGCGTCGGACCTTGTTGGATCATGAAGCGAGAACGCTTGTACAGGCGATCGACGGTGTCGGTCAGCGGTGAGTTGCCGAAGATCTGGTACTGTCCGAGGAAAAAATTCGCGCCACTACTGGCGATATGCACATGCGCCGCCGGGCTGCCATCGAAATCTAGATTATCCAGCAGCATACCGTTGACGGTGCCATTGATCGATAGGTTGTAGCCCTGGCTGTTCTTGTTGGTGAGGTAGCCGCCATCGACCTCGATCATGTAGCCATCACCATCGACCAGGAATATGGCGTTCGCGCTGGCACCACCGGCCCATAGACGCGTGAAACGGCAATGGGCAACGTTCTGTAAATACACCGCCGTGGCAGGATAATTGTCGGCGACGACATCCATCAGGACATGGAAAACCGGCACCGCACTGCTACCCTTCGCCTCGATCTTGATGCCGCCCAGACCTTGTGTGTTGTAGAGAGCGCGAAAGTTGGTCAGGTACATGCCGCCAGTATCGGTCATGGTGGTGCGCGCGTAGTGATAGGCGTAGCCACGGTTATCGCGACACGTCACGTTGTAAAGCTCGATCTCGGTGCCCGCGGCATTATCGCCGTTCACGTAAATGGCGTCACCGGTCATATTAGCAATGTAGATATTAAAAAGCTTGGCGTCGAGGTTGCCCGCGATATCGATGCCGATATCGCCGCCGTTCACACTGCCATCGATGCGCACATTGCCGAGGTGGCAACGCGTGCAGCCGCGATAGACCAATGCTCTATTGCCGTTGGTGGGAGCGATAACGCTGGCGGTGCCGTTGCCGATGATACTCACATCGCTGCGATTGGTCAGCGCGATAGGGCCAGTTTTGTACACCCCTGGCGGAATATATAAGACGCCGCCCGACGCTGGAATGCTGTCAAGCGCTTGCGAAAACGCGCCTGTATTGTCGGTCGTGCCATCGCCTGACGCGCCGAAATCCTGTATGTTGCGAACCGTTTGTACGCCTTTGAGCGTGCCATCCTCGTTATGTCCAACGGCTAAAAAGGTATTGAGGATCGTGCCCCAGCGGCCATCATCCATGCCGGGCCTCGGTAGTCTCGTCATCGTGGCCTGTTCTTTCTATTTTCCATATGCGCCCGCCCCAAACGCCTTCGCGCCAAAGCCGTGCTCGACCCTGGGCTGAAAGAGGTCTGAGAAGTAGAGGAACGCTCCAGTTATACCACTCGCGGTAAAGAGGAAAAGACCACAATAGAGCAAGAATTCTCTACGGCTCACCTTTTTGCCAGCTGCGACTCCGGGCCATTGT
Source organism: uncultured Dictyobacter sp. (assembly GCA_964657925.1). GTDB lineage: Bacteria > Chloroflexota > Ktedonobacteria > Ktedonobacterales > Ktedonobacteraceae > Dictyobacter. The sequence continues at coordinate 18,139 of CAZZWK010000092.1, read as the reverse complement.
GTGTTCATGATAGATCTCCTTATAGGTCTCCTTTGAAGATCGCGTAGGGCAAGAGATACACTATCCTTTTCCTTATAGAGTGTACAAAACAAACCACATTTTCGCCAGGGTTGGGGGCAAACGTATGGGGTGCATGAGCAAACGCATGGTGCTTCCCTGAGGCAAACGCGTGGTTTGCCCTACGCGGAGCGGATGCTTTTTCGGGATTGCGCGGCCCACATGATGATGAGCAGGAGGGCGAGTGCGGCGTCGGCGATCAGTATGCCCTGCACTATTTGCGCGATCTGGGCGTGTCGCCAGGCGATCAGGCCGACCTGCAGCAGGCAGGCGAGAAAAATGATGCCGACGAAGAGACGATTGCCGATTGCGAGAAAGTACATGGCGAGTATCTGCGCCAGGGAGAGCAGCAGCATGGCTAACCCATATAGCGGCAACAGGCCCGCGATAGATAGGAAAGCCGGGCCGAAAAGGATGCGCGTAATCAAGACGGGTGCAAGGCAGAACGCTGCCTCGCCTATCGCGGCCAGGACGAGCGCGCCAAGCACGGACTGCACGACGATACGGGCATGTGACTCACCGCGCTGGTGAAGCATCACGACGCGCGGAAACATGATCACAGCGATGCTGCTCGTCACGAACAGCACGGTGCGCCCGATGGTAGCTAAGCCCGCGTACAGGCCCGCGTCAGAGGCGGAGAGAAAATGCTTCGCCAGGATGGTATCGACACTGGACAGGATGACGATGCCGGTCGCGGTAATGGCCGTCAACAGCGAGTAGGACCAGAGCGATTTCAGGTCGCGGGCGTGCACACGTGGACCGCGCAATACGCCGCGTAAAGGGATAAAACTGACGAGGTAGGTCAGGAGGCCGCTCAGGACAATGCCCAGTACGGCCCCATCGACGCCGAAGCCAAGCAGCACAAACACGATCGACAGCACGAGGCGTAAAAAGGCGATCAGCAGCGTGGTCACCGCATACCAGCCAAAGCGCTGCATGCCCTGCAACGTGCCCTGGTTGAGCGGAGTGGCGAAGGTCACGAGAAAGATCAGGCTGAGCAGCACGATTTCGCGCGGCGCGCCCAGATGGAAGAAAGTCGATAGATAGCCACTGGCAAGCATAAAAAGCACGGTGATGACGACGCCGAGCGCGAGCAAAAGGATGGTCAGGCGCCGCACAAAATCGTTGATCTGTGCGCGATCGCCACTGATGGAGAGGGTCGAAACGTATTTAGCCGCGATGGTGGCGATGATCTGGGTGGGGGTTGCGAGGACCAGAGCGAGCGCGATGAACGTCGCCACCTGCCCATACTGCTGAATCGTCATGATGCGACCCAGAAACGGGTGCAAGAGATAGGCGAAGACGCCCGCGAGCACATTCGTCACCAGCAGGAGAACGTTCTGGCGCAGGTATTGATTCGTCAACACCTGGCTGTAGAGTCGTTGTCTCCTGGTCGAAAGCGGCGTGCGCGTCTCTGTCGTTACGGTGATATCCTTTTTCATAAGATAGGTTCGTTATCCTCTCTGTGCGATAGCTGGAACCGTGACCCAATCATCGCGCATCGAATCTAAAAGGTCGTAGGCATTCAGCGTCTCGCGTCCGACGCGCTCCCATGTAAAGGTGGCAGCACGTTTCAGACCGCGTTCGCGTAATGTAGCTTGCAAAGTAGTATCCGTCAGCAACATATTCAAGATGGCGGCTAACTGTCGTGCGTCTCTGCCATCGAAGGTCAAAGCGGCGTCCGCGACGACTTCCGCGACGGCGGGTATATCGGAGGCCACCACCGGTGTGCCACAGGCCATCGCCTCCAGTGGCGGCAGGCCGAAGCCTTCGACCAGCGAGGGAAACACGAAGATGTCCGCGAGACTGTAGACGACGGGCAGGTCGCTTTCACGGATCATGCCTGGTCGGAGCACGCGCTGCGCGATATCGTTCGCCGCGATGCATGCACCCACGCTATCGGGAAAGCGCTTATCCAGTTCTCCCACCGCCACCAATTTGGTCTCGGGCAGCGCCGTAAGGTGGGCGAAGGCATCGACGAGCAGCTCGACATTTTTGTGTGGTCGACCCGCGCCGACGGTCAAGATGAAATGCTGCGGCAAGTTATAGCGCGCGCGTACCGCAGCGATTTTCTGTGGATCGTGCTCAGGCTTGAAAAGGGGATCGAGCGCGTTGCCGATCACGCGTATACGTTTCTTATCCACGTGGTAGAACGCTTGCATATCCTGTCCGGTTGCCTCCGACACGGTGAGCACACAACGCGCCTTGCGTATGCCGAGCCGGGTCACCGGCTGGTAGAAGCGCTGGAGTATGCCGTGTGGGCGATAGGCCGGGTAGCGCTCGAAGATGAGATCGTGCACGGTCATGATCGATTTGACTGGCGCGAGCAGCGGCAACAGGACGTAGGGCGAATGAAAAATATCTACTCGATCGCGTGCGAGCAGCCAGGGCCATACCAGTTGCTCACGTGGAGAGTAGAGAGGCAGATGAACGGGACGCATTTCCAGGTTCGAGCGCTGCTGCAAGCGGCTGAGATCGAAGCGGGTGTTGGGGTAATCTGGATTATAGTACGCCAGGTAACGCCGCTTTGTATCCAACTCGGTCAAAATATCGAGCAAATTGTAGGCATGGCGGCCAATGCCGTGATATTTATCATTTATGTAACGGGCATCGAAGGCAACGGTCCCGTTGGTTGTGGTTTTCATAGATGAATTACCTTCCTGGCAAGAGGTTGATGCATATTTTGTCCTGGCAAACGCATGGCAGAGATGCCGGGGCACATCTCTTGCCCTACGCGGACCGTGTTCAATTGATAGAGGCCGATCTGGGCGAAGCTCAAGTCGTTTTGTACGAGCAGGGGGTGACTGTTTTGAATGACCCAGTTGTAGAGTTGCGGGGTCATGGCGTCGTATCCGCCTTGCGCGTCCTTAGAACTCAAAATGAAATAGCGGGCGTGCAGGTTCTCGATGGTGGTGGGATCGCGGTCGAGGCGAATCGTGTACGAGGGAGAGAGGTAGTAGTAGGCCACGTCGTCGCTGGCCTCAATGGTCTCGCCGCGCGGGAAATGTGCTTTTATATAGGTAACTATCGACATATAGGCGTCATCGGTGCCCAGCGCGTAGGTCCGCGTCCAGGTGGCGCTGTTGACGAGCAACATGAGGATAAAAACAGCGATCAGCGGTCGCCAGAGCATGCGGAAGAGGAAGAGATAGACAGAAGAGAATCTTTGACCCCAGTAGCTTCTGTCCAGCAGCATGTTTTTCGCGTACGTCGAGGAATTACCATCCAGTAATAGGATCACGATATAGCCAGCGACGCAGATCGACGACACGATCAGGTAGTAGAAATATTGGTCGCTCACACCTCCCAGTACGAAGCCGAAGCCGATGCTGAAAATGTTCCAGACGGCGAGATACTGGGCCGATTCGACATGGCGGAAGCGCACGGCCAGCACGATGGCAAGCATAGCAGCCAGAGCGATCAGTACATAGCTCATGCCGTATTGCGCGAGCCGGGCCAAAATTGCGTCGAATAGACTACCTTTGCTGCCTACGAGGGTGATCGTGGAGGATGTGGGAGTCGCTTGCGCGCTCTGGAGCCTGACGAGAACACGATCGATGCCGAACGATTTATACGACAGGTAGTCGTTCCACTCGCCCACCACAAGCGACCAGAGGGGATAGAGCAGATAGATAGCAAATGCTGTTCCAATCACCCAGAACAGGTCGCGCACCTGACTACGTTTGCACCACACAACATAGAGAACCGGAACCAATAGTTCCAAGACCATGGCCTCTTTGACCAGCAACGCTACGCCAAAGGCGATGCCCGCGCCGAGACGTTGCCAGTGCGTGTTCCGTGCGTGTGTGGTAAAGAAGAAATAGAGGCCGAGGAGGATGCAGAGCATTGCCAGCGTCTCTAGCATGTTGCGGCGATTGATGCGTTGCACATAGGGGTCCAGTAAAAAGAACGCGGCAATCACAAAACCGGCTTTGTAGCTATGCAGCTTACGACCGAACAGAATGAGCGCGACGGTGGTGCAACCGGCGAAAAAAATATTCAGGTAGCGCGCGGCCAGCACACCGGTTAGCGGATTAGCATAGGCGAGACCAACGAATTTGAGATAGATGGCCTCGATGAGCATGTATGCCGGTGGATGCCAGAAAAAGGCGCTATGATCCACGATCAACCCATGACCTTGGGCGATATTCGCGGCGACCAGAAAATAGACACCCTCGTCAGAAAAAATATCTGGCGCGACGCCCAGGCGATATCCTTGCACAAGCATCGTCACCAGTCCCGCCAGCGCGATCAGGACCCATACTGGCACGTGCGCCACTATCGCGCGCGCGCGAGACAAAAACGACGCTTGCTTTTGCGCAACATCATCGTATGCGGGTGAAATAATCACCGCCTGGGTAAACGCGTGGTTTGCCCTACGCGAGGGCAAGCGTGTGGTCTGCTCCACGTGTTCTGGCTCGGTCGTTGGCTCAGACACCAGGGGGAGCGGCGTGATCGGGTCGATGATGGGGGGGAGCGGGGTAATTGGGTTGACAGTGGGTGGTACTGGCGTGGAAGAGCGCAAGGCATCTTCCTCCGACCTATCAATCGTGCCCCTGTATAAGGAATGTGGCATGGTGGGATATGTGATTGGTATCGCGGTGGGTTCAAGCGTTGGTGGTAGGGGTGTTTCTGGTAACGCACTAGGCGCTTCTGGCAGCGACGGGCCTATCAATTGTGCCCCTACTGCGTGGGATGCTGCTACGGAGGCGATAAATCGGGTCCCTACAGGATGCGCGTTTTTATGCAATAGTGGAAGAGTTGAAGGGAGCTTCTGTGAGTGCAGGCGGAAACATCCAGTCTCTATCAATAGTGCCTGTACAGCTATTGATCGTGGGTTGGCTGCTACGGGCAGTGATGGAGACATCCAACCTTTATAAATAGCGCCCCTATGCCTATTGATCGTAGGTTGGCTACTCCCAGCGAGCCTATCAATTGTGCCCCTACTGAGAGATTGGACTGCTGTTTCATTGTTCTGTTCTGATGGTTTTTGCGGGAGGACGACCGCTCTTTTTACGGTTGGAGCATTTTCATCCCATTCATCCGCTTCATTTTCTTTATATTTTGCTTCTACGGGATTTTCTGCTTCTGCGGGCCTATAAATAGTGCCCCTACTGTCCGCGTTGTCTTCTTTATATTCAAGCTGTATTGGTTCGGCGGAGGAGGACAGGTCAATCGATGTGGGCAGGGGAGCAGGAGTAGCATATGGTAAACCGGCCTCTGAGGAGCAATGCTCACAGATGTCTTTTCCTGGCGCAAGCTCGGCCCGACAATGAATACAATAGCACAATGTAGACTCTTCAGGTGGCATGGTTCCTATGTTTCTCACTATCCAGTACGTATCTTGTGGCTAGGTCCTGCTCTTCCCTGTCCTGGTCCACGTTCAAAGATGAGGGTTTATCGCTGCCTGCTGGCTGCTCATGGGCGGAAACCAGAGATGCGAATAGCCCTTCGTAGGCGGCGATGGTACGCTGCTGGTCGAAAGCTTTAGCATCTTCGCGTGCGCGCTCACCCATTTGCCGCACAAGTTGCGGATCATCGCGCAGGCGGCGCAGGATGGCGGCCAACTGCTCGGCATCGCCAGCCGGAAATAGAAAGCCACGCTGGCCCACCACCTCGCGCACACCGGGTAGATCGGACGCGACCGGCACGCAAGCGGCGGCCATACCCTCGACCAGGGCCAGGCCGAACGCTTCCAGATGCGAGGTCGAAGCCACCACCACGACATGAGCACGTTGATAGAGTTTTATTACTTGCTCATCGCTTTTGGCTATATGAAATTCAACGTCTATGCCGGATTGGGCGGCCAGCGAACGATAAAGTTGCTCTTCTGGACCGTGGCCCGCCAGTAAGAGTTGTGCATCCACGACCTGCGATATGGCTTGCAATAAGACACGCACACCTTTCCAAGGACGAAACTGCCCGATGAACAGCACCGTAAAACGCGCGTCTTTTTCTCCCCTGGCCTCGAAACGTGTCAGGTCGATACCATAAGGAATGACAAAACCATTTTGTTTTTCACCTAACAGCTTCAATGTGTCCTGTGTGGCCGCGACCACAGCATCGGCATGGGCGCTCAGACGATGGTGCACGCGATTGTAAAGGCCGTTGAGGAAGCCCACAGCTTTGAGATCCAGATCTACATGATGCGTGTACACAATATGTAGATGTGGATTGCGCAGACGCACAAAAAGTAGAAAGACATCACTCAGCGTTGGAGTCGTACCATGAATATGCACGATATCGTACTCATTGAGGCGAAAGAACAGCCCTGGCAGCTTCAAAATGAGGCTACTCAAGCGGATCTCGCCGAACGTCACGCGTTTGACCCTGGGATACGCGAGGACATCGACCTGATGCCCTCGCTTTTGCAAACCATCACGCAGGTAGCCAACGATACGCGCGATCCCGCCACGCACGGGGGGAGCCTCAGTCGCTACCACCAGGATACGCAGTGGACGCAACGGTGTTTTCGGTTCAGCGGGTGCAACGAGTATGCCTTCTCTACGCTTGCTAGCTGGACCTTCTCTGAACAGAGCCATTAAAGCCTCTCCACGCCCGGTTTTATTGGTTGTGCTACCGCGCGCTTGTATTCCTGGCGGATCTGCATCAAGCCCATTATATGCGTCCAGCCGATGTGTGGCAACTTGCGTAGACGATAGACCTGTGTCTGTCCGGCGGCACGCAGACGGTGTGTGACGGGAAGCTCTTGCAACGAGTAGCCGTTCGAGCGCACGCGGGCGACAAATTCCCACCAGAAGCCCTGCGACAAAACACCTAGCTGCGGCACCAGAGCCTTCACGACGTGTTTTGGGGCAAGCACAAATGGGCAACTGGGATCGTGAATGAAGATTCTGAAGAGTGCGCGGTAGTAGAGCTTGAACGAGCCTGAGAGTACTTTTCTCAGCCAGGTGTCCTGGCGATGAACGCGCCAGCCAATAAGCACATCCGCATCTTTCACTTTCGACCAGAAGGCGGGAAAATCGGCGGGATCACACTGGCCGTCCGAGTCTAAACAGAGCACATAAGGGGCTTCTACGATTTTCAAGCCATCAATGACTGCACGCGAGTAGCCTTTGCGCTCCGGACCCGTGATCAGCTTTATGGGATAACGGCTAGACAGACTTTCCAGAAGTTGTGGTGTACCATCGGTACTACCATCTTCCGAGAGAATAAAACGCATCGGTACGACCGATGAGATCACGCGGTAAATTTCGTCGAGCGTTGCCTCAATGCTATCCGCTTCATTATGCACGGGCAACAAAACTTCTAGCTCGATATCCTGTGGTGTCTCTGGCAAGGTGAGTGCTTCCTTCCTGGTTTTTCGTGCCGCAATCACATCATGGCGTAGGGCAAACGCGTGGTTTGCCCTACACGGACCGGCTGCCCATGGGCAATCGTTGGGGGGTTAAATTGTTACGCGCTCTGGCACGCTGTTGCGCTCGGTCAGCAGACTTGCGAGATGCTCACGAACATAGGCACGATCATGGTTTGCGAAATACCATTCGATGGTGCGGGCCAGGCCCTCGCGGAACGGGGTTTGTGGCTCCCAGTGCAGGAGACCTTTGGTGCGTGTAAGATCGGCGGCACGGCTGTATACACCAGTTGGTTTTGAGAGATCGCAGAAAATCTCGGTGGAGACATCGGTCATTTGTAGGACCATCTCCACAGCGTCGCGGACCTTGATATGCTCAGCAGTGCCCAGATTTACGGGACTGCCATCGCTGATATACTGCGCAGCTCTGAGCAGGCCCTCGACGATATCACCAACATAAGTGAAGTTGCGATCCTGCTCGCCTGTGCCCCAGATGACAAAAGGATTTTGTTGAACGAAAGCGCGTGCAATCCACGCGATAACCGCATGGGTCTCATTCTCGCGCTCGCCATAGGCCGTAAATATGCGTCCACAGGCAGTCTTCATGCCGTACTGGCGGCTATACGCTTGTAGGGCCATCTCACCCATAAGTTTGGCCCAGCCATATTCGCCATCGGAAAAGGCTTTATTCGGCTCGAAGGTGTTCGCCATTTCCTCACGCAAGTAGACGGCGTGTCCATCGCGCGGTACTTCCTGCAATGTTGTGGGATAGACGCAGGCGGTACTCGCGAAACAGACATGCTCCACACCGGCCTCGAAGGCTGCGGCGAAGACTGTTCCGTCTAATACCATGTTGCTGCTGCACTCGACCGGATGGCTATCGATATAGCCGCGACCACCGTGTGAGGCTGCCAGGTGAAATACCTGCTCTCTACCTTCGCACGCTTGTCTGGCAAAATCTGGATGGAGTAGATTCCCTTCTAACACCTCTATTTGACCGATTGATTGCGCTAAATTTTCGATACGTCCGCTTGATAAGTCATCCGCTACGCGGACCTCGGCACCCAGGACGACCAAGCGATCGACGAGGTGACTACCAATAAATGAAGCGCCGCCAGTGACTAAAACTTTACGTCCATTCCAGTATGTCAATATTTTCTCCTTGTTGGCTACTAGAAAAACTCTTCAATAAAATGAAATCAGCCAAGTTTTTTCTAGTAAATAGAACCTGAAAGCACAGCATAAATAATAGAATATGTATTCATGCATCAATGCACAAGAATATATCTATTATTGGAAAGCAACAAACTTTGTGTAATCAATTGATAGAATAGCTTCGACCTGGAAGTCGCGAAGAAAACACACCAGCATCGGCGTGGAGGAGTTAAACGCATAACCAATGGCAGGGAATCCTCCCCTGCATATGAAGGTAAGCAGCGATAACCGACTTGGACACATGTCTGGAAAGGCAAGCATTGCCTGTTTGGTTTATACACCAGCCTTGGTGAGGAGTTATCAGGTAGCGGACCTGGCTACTTAACAGGACAGGCTAGGATCGACCAAACGTTATAGAAACTATTCTATCTGGCAATCCTCCTGGAGCAAATTTGCAAAAGATGCAGAGAAGAGATACATACATCAATATGTATTTCTTTTTCAGAATGCATCTAACGACCTAAAAGGTAAAATCCAAAGTACATCGAAAAGGATGAACTAGTTACAGAGGAGAGTATACTTAGTGGTAAATGAATTTGTCAAGGCGTGGTACAAACAGCGCACCAATTTGTATTGGAGAAAAGGAAAAGAATATACATATTTAGTTTATTTTTCCTTTTTATAGTTACATTATAAATTTTTTATATTCACTATAATTCATTCTGTTTTTCTACTATTTGAATATTATTAAATAATGATCAATTTTCTTCCTGGCACTCTATTTCTGGTCACTACTCGGCACCTTGCAATAGTTGAGGCTACCTTTTGACAATTCTTCTGTTTAAAGTAGGAGTTATATCAATAGTTGAAACGTTTAAAACAAGGCTAAATAATAGAAAAATATCTATTTTATAAGTAGAATCGAAAGGGAAAATGGCCTAATGACACCTCTCATGACCACTATGAAATTTGAGATAAAAGTGAATTCGTTTCCTCAAATATTAATTTTTTATTAATTTTTGCAGAACTATTTTCTCATTTAAGTCGTTCTCGATTTTTAAAGCGCCTTGACAAGTTTAGTAACTACTGAGTATACTTTCCATTGTATAAAAGGATGCCTTTTTACAGAAAAAAACATGCATTCTCATATCGTTCGCTTCGCACTTTTGTATTTGTGTAATGTTTCATACGTTCGTCGTTCCTTTCTGAAGTGATGCTGCTGGTGTCAGTTCATATGTAGATCTCCTGCACCAACGCTGGTGCGTTCTCTTTCTTCAACACACTTCTATAGTTCTTGGGGGCACATCAATTCCGCTTTGCTCAAGCATGGGCTAAATCTATCAACTCAAAGCGCATAGGAACATTTCTACGTTGGAATGGTAGAAACTATTCTTTCAAGTCACGAAAACTTTTGCAATCAATTCTCTACTTTGCATGGCAATTGACTTATCGCTTTGTTCTTACATAAAGTATCCGTTCTTAGGAGAGATGGACCTTTCTGCAATTCCACATAGAGGAGTCAGCGTTCGTGCACATTAATTTCAAAAAAGATGAACTCGTAGACACGCATACTCGTACTGCAAGCTCTTTCCCAACAGCTATTTCAAAAAATCATGGGCAACCAGCAAATCATTCCACAACCATGGAACATCCACCCACGTCACTATCTTCAGACATCGATACCGGCACGCATGTTCTTACAAATCTATCTCTCCCATCATTCATCGCCAGGCAGGCCGCGAACACTCCTGATGCAATGGCGGTGGTAGCAAAAGAGCGCTCGCTGAGTTATCGGGAGTTGAACCAGAGGGCGAATCAATTAGCGCGTTATCTACAATCGCTTGCTGTCGGTCCTAATGTACTGGTCGGACTGTGCGTGGAACGCTCGATCGACATGATTATCGGCTTGCTCGCGATCCTTAAAGCGGGCGGAGCTTATGTTCCGCTCGATCCCTCTTATCCATCCGAACGGCTGGCGTTCATGCTGGAGGATGCGGAGGTCGACGTACTGGTCACGCAGCAACGGTTCGCCACACAATTCGCGTTGCCTGCAAGCAAACTGGTCTGCCTCGATGCTGATGCATTGCAGCTTCAACTCGCACCATTGCCAACGACTGACCTGCCCTCTGCCCCTTCGCTCGCGGACCTGGCATATGTTATTTATACATCCGGCTCTAGCGGCCAGCCCAAAGGAGTGCAGATCACCCATCAGAACGTGCTCAATCTCATTGCCTGGCACCAACGTGCCTTCGCTGTTACGGCGACTGATCGCGCAACCCAGATTGCCAGTCCAGCCTTCGATGCCACCGGTTGGGAGGTGTGGCCTTATCTCACAGCAGGTGCGAGCGTGCATATTATCGATGACGAAATACGCGTCGCGCCTGTGCAACTGCGAGACTGGTTGCTGGAAAAAGGCATTACTATCTCGTTTCTACCCACGCCTCTGGCCGAAAGGGTGCTGACCCTGGATTGGCCCACGACTGCCGCGCTGCGCTTTCTACTGACCGGCGGCGATACGTTGCATCACTATCCCGCGGCGGACCTGCCTTTTGCGCTGGTCAATAATTACGGCCCGACCGAAGCGACTGTGGTGGCTACTTCAGGTTCTGTACTCCCCTCTGACAAGCAACATTCAGCACCTTCTATCGGGTGCGCGATCGACAACGCGTATATCTATATTCTGGATGAAGAGCTACAACCGGTGCCTGTTGGCGTTAGCGGTGAGCTCTACATCGGTGGTGCGGGTATCGCGAAGGGTTATCTGCACCGACCAGAGTTGACCGCCGAACGCTTTCTACCCGATCCCTTCAGCCACAGTAGTAATGATCGCATGTACAAAACAGGCGATCTGGCACGCTATCTTGCGGATGGTCAGATCGCGTTCATTGGTCGCTCGGATCAGCAGATCAAACTACGCGGCTACCGCATCGAATTGGGCGAGATCGAGAACGCGCTGACACGTCATAGCGCGATACAGCAGGCGGCGGTTACGACCAGCGAGGATGACGCGAACGAAAAACGGCTGGTGGCCTACATCGTGCCCCATCACGATCAACAGATCAACGCGTCTATGCTGCACGCGTTTCTGCAAACATATCTTCCTGACTATATGATACCCGCAACATTTGTGCTTGTGCACGCATTGCCGTTGACGGCCAATGGTAAGGTAGATCGTGCCGCGCTACCCGCGCCGACCACAAACAATATTGTGCGCGACGACGAACTTATTGCGCCCGAGACGCCAACCGAAAAACGGTTGGCCGCCATCATCGCTCCTCTGCTAGGCCTGGAGCAGGTGAGTATCGACGACAATTTCTTCATGCTCGGCGGTCATTCCCTGCTAGGCACACAGTTGATTGCAAAAATTTCTGGCTCCTTCGGCGTCGATCTGCCGCTGCATACCTTGTTCAATGCGCCGACGATCCGGCAGTTAGCGCTGGCAATAACGGCTATGCTGGCCGAAAAAATCTCGTCGATGAGTGAGGATGAGGTGCGCATGCTGCTTGAAGCGGAGAATGATTTATAGGGAGGAATAGGTATGCAGAAATATAATGCGTCGATGAGTGCTAGAAAGCAGCCTGATCCAACGCTCAGCCTCTATCATTTGCTGGAGCCAGAGGTGCTCGCCGATCCTTATCCGTTGTATCATCGTTTACAGAATGAAGCCCCGGTCTATTGGGACTACTTTCTGCACGCATGGGTTGTAACGCGCTACGCCGATGTGATCAATGTATTCCAACATTTCTCTGCTAATCGGACGCCGACGCCCGAGCAATTGACCGGACTGGGGCTATCCGCGCTGACACCACTGGCGCAGGTGATGGTACGCCAGATGTTGTTTCTGGACCCGCCCGCGCATGGACGGGTGCGTACATTGGCCTCGAAGGCTTTCACGCCCCGGCGCGTGGAGATGTTGCGTACACATATTCAGGACATCACCAATTCGTTGCTGGACGCGGTCGCAGGCAAAGAGCGCATCGACATCCTGGCGGACCTGGCTTATCCGTTGCCCGCGATCGTTACCGCCGAAATGTTGGGCGTACCCTCGTCGGACTGGCGTCAGTTGACGGCGTGGTCAGCGGATTTCGCCCAGGTGTTGGGGAACTTTCAGCATAACCCCGATCATACAGCGCGGGTCTTGCGCAGTCTGGAAGAGATGTTGGCATACTTTCGCGCCGCTATTCAGGATCACCGCGCGCATCCGCGTGACACGCTCATCAGCGCGTTTCTCAACGCCGAGGTGGATGGTGATCGGCTCTCCGAGGACGAAGTTATCGCCAACACGATCGTGACGATGGTTGGTGGTCAGGAGACGACGACCAATCTGATCGGCAATGGTGTTCTCACGTTGCTGCGTCATCCGGACCAGCTCGCGAAATTGCAAGCTGATCTCTCACTGGTGCCATCGGCGGTCGAAGAGTTGTTGCGCTACGAGAGTCCCAGTCAGCATACGGCCCGTCTGGCACCTGAAGATGTCGAGCTGGGGGGACAAAAAATTCAAAAGCGCCAGGCGGTGATCGCGGTGATGGGCGCGGCCAATCGCGATGCTGAGCGCTTCGCTGAACCTGATCAGTTGGATATCTGTCGCCAGGACAACCGCCATGTCGCCTTTGCCTGGGCCAGTCATTTCTGTTTTGGCGCGCCCCTGGCGCGTGTCGAGGGGCAGGTTGCCTTCGAGACATTACTCAGACGTATGCCGGATATCCAACTTCTGCCGGAACCTATCATCTGGCGCGATAATCTGGGGTTACGGGGATTGAAAGCATTGCATGTTTCGGTCTAATTTTGCAGTGTATTTTCTGGGAAATGCAGCTATGGCTGACCATCACGGGCCTCTAAAGAGTGCCCCTACGATTCAAGAACGGGTATAGAGTTTGGACGCCACACAACTTTCAGCAACGAAACGAGCCTTACTCGAAAAATATCTCCAGGGCAATCTTCAGCAAGAAAAACGAACTTCAAACGCTATCCAGAGACGTGGCCCTGGTATTGTCGCGCCCCTCTCTATCGGTCAGCAGCAGCTATGGCTGGCTGATCAATTGACACCCGGCGTGCCCATGTACAATGAATGCGTCACTATTCACCTGCCCGGTTCTCTCGATACTGCCGTTTTCGTAGCCAGTTTCAATGAGATACTGCGACGACACGAAGAGTGGCGCACCTGTTTTCCGCTGGAAAATGGACAACCAGTCCAGAAGATTCAAGAATACCAACCAGGCGATATAGCGGTGATCAATCTGGAATATCTGCCAGTCAGTGAGCGAGAACCCGAGGCCTTTCGATTGGCACTGGCGGAGGCTGATCGACCGTTCGACCTAGCGCATGGTCCCCTGGTGCGGCCTTTGCTGATTCAACTCAATGGAGAGGATACGCGCCTCTTTCTGGCGCTGCACCACCTGATTTTCGATGGCTTTTCGCTCTATCAGGTGCTCTTGCCGGAACTCCACGCCATCTATAGCGCTTTTCTGCGCGACCAACCCTCTCCTCTGGCTGCGTTACCGATACAATATGCTGATTTCGCCACGTGGCAACGAGAACATCTGGATAAAGAAACGCTCGCGCCTCACCTGGCATATTGGAAAAAGCAGTTGGCTGACGCTCCTATGGTGCTTAACCTGCCGACCGATCATCCACGACCGCAAAATCCCGCGTTCGGCGGCTCGATGTATACCTTCGCGCTCTCCAAAGCTCTGACCAACGAGATCAAAGGTCTGGCGCGGAGAGAAAACGTGACACTGTTCATGACGATTGTCGCCACGTTCCAGACCTTGCTCTATCGCTACTCAGGGCAAGAGGATATCTTGATTGGCACAGCTATCTCGGATCGCCGAGCGCCCGAGGTGCAAAACCTGCTGGGCTTTTTTCTCAACATGGTTGTCTTACGTACAAAGATGTCTGATAACCCCACTTTTTCCGAACTGTTGCAGCAGGTTCGTATGACGACGCTCGAAGCGCATACGCACCAGGATGTACCATTCGAATATCTGGTCGAGGAACTTCAACCAGAGCGTGCCCTCGGGCAAAACCCACTTTTTCAGGTAGTGATCTCGCTCGAACCACCGCTTTCCACCCCTACAGCTGGCTGGACCTTGACGCAGATGGATGTCAAAACCAATGCTTCGAAATTCGATCTCTACCTCGAACTCGATGACCGGCCAGATGGTCTTATTGGTCGTTTTGTGTATAGCAGCGATCTTTTTGAGCGGACGACGATCGCGCGCATGGTTGAAAACTGGCAGGTGCTGCTCAATTACGTTATCGCCAACCCTGATCAGCGCATATCCTCATTACCACTATTGAGCACGGCACAACGGCAGCAAATGCTGCTGGACTGGAACGCAACAAACACCTCTTATCCACGCGATCGGTGCGTGCACCAGCTTTTCGAGCAGCAAGTGGAGCAAACACCCGATGCAACGGCTTTGGTACTGGAAAATCAGTCCATGACCTACCGGGAACTCAATGAACGAGCGAACCAGCTCGCGCACCATCTGCGCAAGCTTGGAGTAGGACCTGAAGTACCTGTGGGGCTGTGCATGCATCGTTCGTTCGCTATGCTGGTCGCTATGCTCGGCATTCTCAAAGCTGGTGGAGCATATGTTCCGTTAGATCCTAGCTATCCCAGGGAACGACTGGCCTTCATGCTCATGGATTCGCAGGCACCTGTTTTGATAACGCAGAAACAATTTCTCGCGTTGTTCCCTCAACAAGCTCTTCAGACGGTGCTACTCGACGCGAGCTGGCAAACGATCGCGCGGGAAAATACAGAAAATCCGCCCATTGTTACTCACGCCGAGAACCTGGCGTATATCATGTATACCTCTGGCTCTACCGGTAAGCCGAAGGCTGTAGAAATACTGCACCGTAATATTGTCCGTCTCCTTTTCGGCACTCACTATGCTCACCTGGATGCCACACAAACATTTCTGCATATGGCCTCGATCTCTTTCGATGCAGCCACCTTTGAGATATGGGGAGCTTTACTACACGGCGCACGCTGCGTGCTCTTTCCTGAACCTATCCCCACGCCGCGCACTATCGCGACCGCCATCCACGACCATGGTATAACGATCGCCTGGATCACCGCCTCGCTCTTCAATACCGTCATCGACGAAGTACCCAGCGCGCTCAAGGGCCTGCGACAACTGCTGACCGGAGGCGAAGCACTTTCCGTGCCACATATGCGGCGCGCACTCGACCTACTGCCCGACACACAACTCATCAACGGCTACGGCCCTACCGAATGTACGACGTTCGCCTGCTGTTACGTGATTCCCAGGTCGCTCGACGAGGATATGCGCTCGATTCCGATTGGTACACCGATCGGCAATACACAGGCCTATATACTCGACAAATATCTGAATCTGGTGCCTATTGGCGTACCTGGCGAACTCTACCTGGGTGGCGATGGACTGGCGCGTGGCTATCGCAATCAGCCCGCGCTCACGGCTGAAAAATTTGTGCGTTCTCCCTTTGATCCCGACCATGCTGCACGGTTGTATAAAACTGGGGACCTGGCTCGTTATGGCGCGGATGGCACGATCGAGTTTGTTGGACGTATCGATCAGCAGGTGAAGATTCGTGGCTTTCGCGTCGAACTCGGCGAAATCGAATCCGTGCTCAGTACTCATCCTGGTGTACGCGAGGCTCTGGTGCTCATGCACGAAGACGAACGCCATGACAAACATCTGATAGCTTATGTCGTGACGCACGAGGATCACAGCACGATACGTGAAGAGCTGCATACCTTGCTCAAAACGCAACTGCCCGAATATATGCTTCCCTCCGATATGCAACTGCTCGATAAACTGCCACTGACGGCCAATGGCAAGCTCGATCATAAAGCTCTGCCAGTACCCGATGTACTGCATAATTTGCAAGAAGAGAGTTATGTCGCTCCGAACTCACTTGTGCAGCAACAGCTCGTGCAGTTGTGGGAAGAGTTGCTGCACATACGCCCTATCGGTATTCAAAACAACTTCTTTTATCTGGGCGGTCACTCTTTGCTCGCGGCCCGTCTGGTTGATCGAATCGAACGCGATTTTGGCAAAAAGATCGCGCTCGCGACCCTTTTCGCTGGCCCAACGATAGAACAGTTGGCGAACGCGATACAGGCGCAGGAAGATAATCCACGCGTGCCCGTCGTCGCGGTACAGGTGAAAGGGTCCAGACAACCGTTTTTCTATTTACACGGCTCCTGGCATAGCGGTGCGTTCTATTGTTTCTCCATCGCGCGCAGTCTGGAGCAAGATCAGCCGTTCTATGTGCTAGAACCTTATCAGTATGAAGGGTTACACAGCGTACCCACGCTGGCAGCGATAGCGAAGGCGCACCTTGCCTCACTGCAAGCGGTTCAAGCGCACGGTCCCTACCGGCTGGGTGGCTTCTGCAACGGCGGTCTGGTGGCCTATGAGATGGCACGTCAACTTCAGGCACGGGGAGAACAGGTTGAGCTACTGGTAATGATCGATCCCGCGTATCCCCCTGTGCTGCATCAAGTCGTGCATCGCGTGCTCAAAAGCGTCGGCAAGCTTTTACACTTATCAGCGGCCTGGCCGTTGAACGCTTTTCTGCGCCTGCGCCACACCTATAAATATCTGCTGCATCAGCGCAATCCAGAGGATCTTGAGGAATTCAACGCCATCGATACCAGCATTGTTTCGCTATTCCCCACGATGGCCGCGCTGCGCGAGGACAATGTCGCCATTACTAACTGGATCGTTGCCGACTACGACTACGCTGCGTATATGGGCGACACAACGATATTGCAGGCACGACAGGAGCCGTTGGGTCCACTATGGCGGAAAAAGGCGCAGCAGGCAGACAACATCAGCGTACAGAGTATTCCTGGCACGCATGTCAGTTGTCGCACGGAGTATGTGCAGGAACTCGGCGCGATGCTCCGCGACTGCTTGAACGCTGTGGGACAGAAAACGACAAAACCCGCTAATCGACGATGATGCGGTCACGATGTTTGTATGCCCACTGATCGAAGGTGGTCATGTGAGCATTAATAGGTCGCATCACCATACTGGTTGCAGGAAGAGAGGCGGAGTTCGGCGCGCGCGTGGTTCGCTGAACGAGTGACCTGGGCAATTAGCCAGTCAGCGCGGCGGCTCAGCATTTCGGTGGAAGTAGAGATCGAGAGGGCGGCGACGACCTGGCCGCGCGGGGCGAAGATGGGCGCAGCCAGGCAACAGATGTTGTCGGAAAATTCTTCGCGATCGATACTGTAACCCTGGCGCACGATGCTGTTCAGTTCTTCCATAAATTGTGAGCGGTGCACAATTGTGTTCGGTCCCCGCGAGGCCAGTGGGTGCAGTGACAGGTAGCGCTCGACGAAGGCGGGATCGCTGTAGGCAAGCAACACCTTGCCCAGCGCGAGTGAGTGCGCCTGGCCGCGATAACCGACATAGAGTCCACTGATCTTTGCCGCTTTGGGCGCTTCGACAATGGCCTGGATCATCACCTCTTCATAGTACCAGCAAGCCAGATAGGATGGTTCCTGTGTCTGTTCTGTCAGGCGATGAAGGATCGCGTGCAGGTGCTGCATACGTGTGGGGGAGATGGCAAGTGGTCGTTCGGTAAGGCTTTCTCGCTCTAAAAAAACGG
>CAZZWK010000091.1:14275-23161 GCA_964657925.1 uncultured Dictyobacter sp. | reverse complement strand
CTATTCCAACTTGCCTCCAGCGCTTCGAGATGCTCGTCGCCCCTTTTCAGCACATAATATAGCCAGCCCGCACGCGCCCCGACAATATGCGCGGCATTTTTGCCTATCGAACGCAACTGAGGTGTGGGATGCAAGGACAATTGAGCGAGTGACAGTGGCTCAAGTGCCTTGATGAGCAATTCTTGATAGGTATCCCATCCCTTATACAAAGGGAGAAGAGAGATCGCTTGTTCAGCCATAGTGTTTCCTCGGCTTTCTACTTTTTCTCACGGTCTAGCACAGAAAGGAGTGAGAAAAGGTCCTAATAAAAGAGGAGTCTTCAAACAGCCAGTTACTCCTGCGCGCGTACCACCGTTGCCGCATTAATCTCCCTGAAATTCTTATAGCCACTCAACGCCAGTGTCAGATCCAGGTCCGCCAGAAAGTTCGTCAACACCTCGCGTACGCCCTGCTCGCCGCCCAGCGCCAATCCCCACATATAGGGTCGACCGAGCAGCACCGCCTGTGCACCTAGCGCGACCGCTTTGATCACGTCGGATGCCGTACGAATACCGCTATCGAGTAGCAGTGGAACCTGCCCCTGCACGGCTTTAGCGATGGCTGGTAGCGCGTCCAGTGATGGGATCGCGCCCTCCACCTGGCGCCCACCGTGGTTGGAGACGATGATGCCGTTCATACCGGCGTCAATGGCCTTGCGCGCGTCGTCGGGATGCAGGATGCCCTTGAGTAGAATCGGCAACTTTGTGCGTTCACGCAGGAAGCTCAAATTCTCCCACGTCAGCGAGGGATTGGTGAAGATCTGGATAAAGTACTGGATCGCGGCTGGTGGATCTTCCTCCGGCGACTTCACCAGTGCCTTACGGAAGGCCGGGTCGCTCAGGTAGTTGCCCACACCCTGTCCCAGCAAGAAGGGTAAATAGGCGTTCTGGATATCGATTGGTCGCCAGGCCAGCAGGAAGGTGTCGAGCGTGACCACGATCGCCTCACAACCAGCGCGCTCGGCACGTTGGATCACGCTGGCGTTGAAATCGGGGTTTTTGCTCCAATACAACTGAAACCAGCGTGGCCCCTGTCCCATAAACTGCGCCACCTGCTCCAGTGGTGTGGCCGAGGCGGTGCTGAAGATCATCGGTACATTCAGCGACGCAGCCGCTCGCGCGACCCCCGGTTCCGCGTCGGGATGCACGATCGAGTGCACGCCGATCGGTGCCAGCAAGAAAGGCGCGGCATAACGTTTGCCAAAAAGCTCAATGCTCAGGTCGCGTTCAGCGACATTGCGCAACATGCGCGGCACGATGCGCCAGTGCTGGAAGGCTTCGCGATTGGCACGCATACTGTCCTTCATGCCATCGAGATAGCCACTGGCCTCTGGACTCATAGCCTTATTCGCCGCCTGCTCCAACGCATCGCTATCGACCGGCAGTTGGGGTCGCAGGCCCTGAAGACCGCCCATGTACACCTGCATCTGGCGCATCAAACCATAACCGGGCGTCGCCGCCCGTGTGGATGGATCATTCATACCACTCATATCCTTTCAGTAAATCATTCGTCCTGACTTCAATCACCTCATTTTGCAGGTGTGACACCATTGACGATATCGCGCAACGGTTCCCCACGCATGGGACGAAAGACATTCTCGACGCCCGCCTGTCCGATGCGCATGATCGCCTCGCGCGAGGTACCACCCAGATGTGGTGTAACGTAGAGACGCGGCGCGTGCAGCCAGGGGTGATCCGCGGGCGGTGGTTCCGGATCGAAGACATCGACTGCCGCGCCCGCGATCTTTTTCTGCTGTAATGCCTGCACCAGCGCGTCGCGGTCCATAATCTGGGCACGTGCCGTATTGACGATGAACGCGCTCGGCTTCATCAGGCCCAGCCGACGCGCGTCGATCATGCCCCGCGTCGCCTCGTTCAGATCGACATTGATGCTGATGTAGTCCGCCTCGGCCATCAGCGCATCGAGTTCGCGATACTCGATATTCAACTGCCCGATTCGTTCCGCGGATTTCGGCGCGCGATCGCTGTAGATCAGGTTCATGCCGAAGGCTGCCGCTTTGTGCGCCAGATCGGTGCCGATATGGCCCAGACCGATAATGCCCAACGTCTTGCCGTGTAGTTCCGTCAATCCAAACTGGCTCAATAAATAAGGTTGATTCCATGTGCCCGAACTGAGTCCTTCGTGCGCTTCGATCAAGCGACGTGACAGTGCCAGCATGAAAAGCATCGCCAACTCGGCCACGTCAAAATCTTCCGCGCGGCTAGATCCCACGTTGCACACCGGGATATTACGTTTCGCCGCCGCCTCGATGTCGATGTGATCGAAGCCATGGCTACACGCCTGGATCAGTTGCAGGTCGGACAACTTCTCGATCAGCGCGGCCTTGACCGGCACCAGCGCGGTAATCAGCGTGGTTGTGCCCGCTAGATCCTCATTGCTCACCTCTTCGAAGTTCGTTGTCGTGACCATCTCGATCTGTGGCGGGATCATCTGCCGCAGCTGCTGAAAGCTGGACTCGGCATCGACAATTGTGGAAATACCCACAAGCAATTTCATACTGATTTCTCCTCCCCTCATTGGGAAAAATACAACCGAAGCACCAACAAAACAGTGAGAGTACAATTTATCAACTCACGGCCATCGCGTTGTTTGGTCTCTCGGTCATAAATCATCGTTTCGTTTGCTTATCGCTGCCTCAATGATACTCTATTTTAGCGGTGCTCTGTCTATCTGATAGGTGGAGTATGCAACTGTAGTATTGCGGAATCGATTTTATGGATATGAAAAAACGTATAGCGCGGAAAGCTTTTCTCGCGCTATACGTTGAGCGTGTTTCATTTCTCCACCCGCCAGTAGAGCAATCTTTATGCTTCAGTCGTTGCTCACTGGCAAAAAGGCGTGGTCAGGATTCGGTATCAGTACTGGCACTATAGGGGGACACCTGTGCTTGCGGCACGATATGCGGAAAGCTATCGTTGCAATCGATAATATACTTCGGCGCGGCATCATTTTTATAGGTCGTGCCCGCGATAGTATGGAAGCCTCTAGAGGAATATCTATTGTTGCTGGGCGCCTTGCCGGGTGGAATAATGTAAACGACCTCGCCCGTATACTGCTGATCGCGTTCCTTCATCGACACTATTGTGCCGATCGGATATTCGCCCTGCACAAGGGGTCCAAAGAGGGTCGCGAGCTGCTGTCTATCGTTGCGATCAAACTTGTAGGGTTCGTAGGTACGCCACCCATTTTTCATCGATTCAACGACAGCGATACGTTCATTGGTTTCCAGCGTGATGACCCACAGGCTCAGGAAGGACTGTGGCTGTATCACATCAACAGGAGTCCACATCACCGCTTTGCAACCCGGTCGTGCGTGCGCGGCGACGAGTGCTGTATGGCCGAGCAAATTAATGCGCACACGACGCAGAATATCGTCGGGGTCCGGTTCACTAAAGTTCACGAGATAGGCTATCTCAACACCCTGAATGGTTACCGGTGCCCACAGGCCGTGTTGCTGCCAATCGATCGGGTCGAGTTTAATAGAGAGCTCTTCGCATATTTCGGTGATGCGTTTGGCTTTTCGGCTTGCGTCTTGTTGTTCTTCAGCCGGATTATTACGTGAGTAGGGCATACGATATTTTCCTTTAGAATAGCCACCACAAAATCTTCTACACTTTTTCCTTGCTCATACAATGATCAAAATTCCGAAGAGTGTGCTGAAGGTGTATAGCGAAGCCAGGGAATCAGGACAAACTCTGGGAGAAGAGAGATACATCACGATTGTATCTCTCTCTATTGAACCACTTTTTCCTGCCTTTTGTCAATTTCACCGACGCCGATCTACTCAATCTACCGCGCGAATAGCTGTCCAGTGGTCTGGGTCGTACGCAAACCGATGTTCCCCAAAACTCGTTGTATTTTCGCTTGACCCTCTCGTTACGGAAGACAGTATGCTCCCTACTTCCTTACTCACTCGCCTCCACATCGCGTTTCCCAATTTCTGCGGATGTGTGAAGCCCACCTCGTACCTCGTGGTTGCCAGCCATTGAGATGTCCGCCTGAGGAGTCACGAGCGACAAAGTTCGTTCGTGTATAATAGAGTATTGATGTGTTCATGAATTAGTTAGAATGAGGTATATAGCATGGCTGATATAGAGCATAAAGCGGAGGATGGGGGACGTAAGATCAGCAAAAAGGCTGATTCGCGTTTGCAGGAAGAACTGGGCGAGAAACGTTCGGGCAGCGAATCTGACTCGACTTCGGGTCGCAAGCAATCGCGCCTGCACGAAAACCATCACGAGCGCAACGATAAGCCGGAGTTCCAGCCCGAGGTCGATTTCGATCGCGACCTGCACTCGCACAACCAGGGCGGAGAGGATCGCGCGGTCAACCAGGCGTTAACCCCTGGTGCGGTCTCTGCTGACACTATCAAGGACTTGCACAACAGGGTTCTCGCCGACCTCACTAACGACGAACTGAAGAGCATCTTCGTCTTGCCCGCCGGTACGCAACTGGAGCAAGGGGCGAAGTATATCGACCTGGAAAACCTGGCGCAGGGCGAGTTCGTTGCGCAATCGAACATGGTTACCGAGCCGGGGCACTACTATGTCGCCAAAAAAGGCACCGACTACGTGCTATGGAATCGCTTGAATCAGGTGGATAATGCCACTCGTCTGGATGACGAGGTGTAAACAAAAAGGGAGTGCACGGTCCGCGTAGGGCACTCCCTTTTTGTTTTTAGGAATTGCTGTGTGGCAACACAGTTTTTGCCAACTCCTTCACCGACTTTTCTACAATACCGACGTTTTCGGGGTCGCCTTTGAGGATCGCGGACGCGTAGTTTTTCGCCTGCTCCATAGTAATGTGTGGTGGCAGCGTCGGCACGTTGGGATCGGTGTATGCCTCGATCACGATTGGGCGAGTCGCTGAAAACGCCTGTTCGAAGGCTCCTGCCAGATCCTCGGGCCGCTCGACGCGAATGCCTTGCAAGCCAACCAACTCGGCGAAGCGCGCGTAAGGGAAATCCGGTAGCGTCTGCGTCGCGGGCAGTTTCGGATTGCCTTCTTCCGTGCGCATCTCCCACGTGACCTGATTGAGGTCGCGATTATTGAGAATGACGAAGACGAGGCGCGGATCGCTCCAGCGCTGCCAGTATTTGCCCACGGTAATCAGTTCGTTGATGCCGTTCATCTGCATCGCGCCATCGCCCGTGAAGCAGACGGGGACGCGCTCGGGATAGGCGAATTTCGCCGCGATGGCGTAGGGAACCGCCGCTCCCATGGTCGCGAGCCCGCCTGAAAGCGAGCCCTTCATGCCCGCGCGCATCTTGATGTCGCGTCCGTACCAGTTCGCGGTCGTGCCCGCGTCCGCGCTGATGATGCTGTTATCGGGCAGGTGCGCCGAGAGTTCCCAGGCCACCAGTTCGGGGTTGATGGGGTCCGCGCTATTATGCGCGCGCTCTTCCACCACCTGCCACCACTCGCGGATATCTTTCTCGATCTTCTCGCGCCAGCCACGCTCGGTCTTGCGTTGCAGCAGCGGGATAAGTGCTCGTAGTGTCGCCGCGCTATCTCCGATTACGTTAAGTTCCATGGGATAGCGCAGACTGAGCATGCGGCCATCGATATCGATCTGCACGCCACGCGCCTGACCCTCTTTGGGCAAAAATTCGCTATAGGGAAAGCTGGACCCTACCATGAGCAGCGTATCGCACTCCATCATCATATTCCAGCTAGGTTTGCTGCCGAGCAAACCAATAGAGCCAGTGACGAAGGGCAGATCATCGGGCAACACCGCTTTACCCAATAGCGCCTTGGCTACACCAGCGCCGAGCAGGTTCGCGACCTCCGCGACTTCCGGACCCGCGTTCAAAGCGCCTGCCCCTACCAGCATCGCCACTTTACCGCCCGCGTTAAGAATATCCGCCGCTTTTTGCAACTCTGCCAGCGTCGGCACGAACGTTGATTCCGCGTAGCCCACACCTGTGTGCACCGTATTGTGTTTATGAGGAGGTGCCTCGACCGCATCCAGGTCCTGCACATCCTTCGGAATGATGATGCACGTGACCGTGCGCTCGCTTGCCGCGATACGTACCGCGCGATCGACGACCGAACGCAACTGCACCGCGTCGGTTACTGTTTGCACGAACTCGCTCGCCACATCTTTGAACAGCGATTGCAGGTCGACTTCCTGCTGATATTGCCCGCCCATCGCCGCGCGCGCCGCCTGCCCGACGATCGCCACCACCGGCTGATGATCCATCTTCGCGTCATAGAGGCCATTCAAGAGATGGATCGCGCCCGGCCCGGAGGTCGCCATACACAGCCCGACTTCGCCGGTATATTTCGCGTGTGCGCAGGCCATGAAAGCCGCCATCTCCTCATGACGCACCTGTATGAAATCGAACAGGTCCTTCTCGCGTTCCAACGCGCCGAGAATTCCGTTGATGCCATCACCAGGATAGCCATAAATACGCTTGATACCCCACTGCGAGAGACGTTCCAATAGAAAATCGCTCACCTTCTTGCTCATATGCTCTCTCCATTATGTGATAGTTGCTTTTTGTGTTTCTTTTTTTCTTCACGTTGTGGAGTTAATGATGGTTACAAAAGGTAGAGATTATGTTCTAAAGATTATGCTTACTACGTAAGTATTTTTGGGAAGAGAACAGGGAGATAGCAAAGGGGATATATATGTCTTTCCTTCCATATGGACCGTATATTATTATTGGTATCGTCTGTTTACTCCTGGGACACGCGTTACAAGACCGACGTTGGCGCTGTCCCGCGCCCGGCTGCGACTTCACCACCAAGCATGAGGACGAGGCCAGGAAGCATACCGAGTCACATAGCAAGCACAAGCCCGTCTGGAAAACGGAATATTAAATGCAGTATCAAAGAAGGATGAGCAAACGGTTCTTTTCTTCGAGGGCACAACAATACGTTCAACTCTTCAAATATAAGTCTATCTTAGGCTATAATTCAATAGAACAACGAATCGAGAAAAATCATACATCCTTCACAACGTATGACAAGATCTTCAACCTCTGGCCGCATATCGTATATAGTAGGGAAGACCCTTGAGGTCTTCCGTGGAACACCTTCCGTGGAGCCCCGAGGATTTCCATGAAGCTACCCAGGGAGAGAGAACATGCCAACGAGGGCAAAACTGGATGCCGGTCTGCAAGATATAACCGCGCGTATTACGACTTTGGGAACATTGAACGAGCATATGTTGCTGCGCACACTTGACGCTCTGAATTCTGGGGAGTACGAGGATTTACAGCAAGCGGAAAAGGATGATCATGAAACGAGCATGTTGTGCGCCGAAGCCGAGCGCCAGGCGTTGCGTCTATTGATACTTCAACAACCTTTAGCCGGTCAGGATCTACGCTTTTTAACCGCGGCACTTTACATCATCGATAATATGAAGCGCATAAGCAGCGCGAACGCGGAGAGCGCGACCAAGCTGTTACAAGCCGTAGATTTGTACCGTCAGGAGAGTTCGTCTCTATATGCTGTGAGTGCCAATACGTTGAACGAGCAAGGCGCGTTGACCGATGTGTTCATCTTGCGTCGCCTGCATGTGCTGGGTAAAGAAGTGTATTATCTTTTTCAGCAGGTAGTTGCTGCCTTCTCCAATCGTGATGCAGTAAGCGCGCATACTCTTGAAAGTAAATATGCCTTTATCGAGATGCGTTACATACCTTTGTGCCGCGATGCCATAAATATGCAGGCGCATCACGCGAGATACGAACAAAGCGACCCATCGCTGGTACAACGGGTGACGTACCTGCTCTGGGTCGCGCACAAGCTGGCTGAGATCGCGACATCTGTCACCGCCATCTGCCAGCGCACTTATTTCATTGTTGAGGGATCATAGTTTCTACCGCTACGAACTTATGAATTGCTATGCCGTTCGAGCAAGAAGACAGGGATCTCGCGTTGCGTATTCTCTTGATACTTTTTATAATTTGGAAAGACCTCGATCGCTTCGGCAAAGGCTTTTTCTCGCTCCTCACCACTGAGCTGACGCGCGGTCGCGGCAAACTTCTCGGTGCCGACCTCGACGGTCACATCCGGATTGGCAACAAGATTGTTGTACCACAATGGATTCTTGGGCGCGCCACCTTTGGATGCGACCGCCAGATAGGTGTCACCATAGGGGACCGACATCAACGGATAGATGCGCTCCTGACCAGATTTCGCACCCTTCGTCGTGAGAAGAATGAGATCTCCCCAGCCCTCTACCTTACCTCCGTTCGCCCGGAACTCCTCGACCACCCGTTTGTTTCTTTCGATAAGATCACTACTACTCATATTTTAGTATGTTCTCCTTCTAATGTAGGAATCAGGCTCTCTCCTGAACACTCTTTTTCTGAAAATAGCCTCTACCGCTAGCAGGTTGAAAGGCACAACGGAGAGATATCCTCTAAAGAAAACAATCAGGTGAAATGGTCTTATTCCGTTAAAGCAAATTGCTACTGTTCAAGCTGAACGGAAGTCAGGGGAGTTGTAGAAGATCGTGCAAAAATTGGTTGAGGAGTGAAAGGTCAGAAACGGCATTGATTGTTTCCTGGCTGATCCACTGATCCTGCGCAATGCTTGGAGTATTTGCCATGCCTGGTTTGAGAATACTTACAATGCTGGCAACGATAGCTTTTTCGTGGCTGAATGGACGCCAATGTTTGATGTAAACGGCATCGAAGCTATCAACGAATTGAATAGCGGATCTTTTGTGAACAGGATAGCTGATTTGAGCGCAGTCGATGAGAAGAGAGTCTAATGTACCGATTTTTGTGTTGTCAGGCAATACGTAAATACCTGTGCGAGGAGGTCCCTCTGTAATAGCGCCAGGAATTTCTGATAATGAAGGAAAGAAGGATCG
>CAZZWK010000091.1:0-14175 GCA_964657925.1 uncultured Dictyobacter sp. | reverse complement strand
AAGGATCGAGGGCATATCTAAGCGAGCATACACCTTACCTTTTTTAGGATAGACAGGAATAAAACCTTCCCAAAAAGGATCTAAACTGTTAAGATCACCGCCAAAGCTTTGGAAGCCCGATAGCGTCAGTAGTTTAGTAATGACAGCTTGATCATGTGGTCCTTCAGTAGCCAATAGACAATATATAGGCATTACTAGCGTAACTCCAAACCTAACTCTTCACGTAGCCGTAAGGTCATAGCCTTATCGAATCTTGTCGCTGTTGTTTGTAAATCTTCCTGCTGAAGGCGATATACAACAAAATCAGCCTGTTCTCGTGATGCCTCTAAAATTGCATCTAACGCTTCCAGACTGTGAGTAGTAGCTAACAATTGAATGTTGTTGTCGATACATGCCTTTATCAACCAGCTAAAGGTTTTTTCGAGTGCTTTAGTGTGAATTGCGGTTTCGATTTCGTCGATCAATAGAAATCCATTACTGATTCTAGGAATGATGGTTGCTAGTGTGAACACACGACGCAATCCATCTCCAAATGTATGAAGTGGCGCACGATTTAATTTCTGGTGCTTTATCGAAATCAACTGTCTACGTTCAGAGGGCGAAATAAAATCAACATCAAGGATGGCTGGATCAAAGTACTGTAGTAATCGAATAGTTTCCTCTTTTAAGTTAGCTTGAACAACTTCACTCCATAACCTGGATGTGAGGTTATCGGTGCGATGAGAGGAGGGATTAACCAGTTGAGCGGGAAAGGAAATTGGCTGCTGATGTTTTGTTTCTCTGCGCCCATAGATACTATCATTGAAATAGAGCGTTTCATTTGCAGTAAAAGGATCTCTTAACAACAAAGGTTCTTTGTATCTTCCTGCAATTGTAATACTAACCTTTATAGATTCAATTTCTTCTTCCTGATTTTTGCTGTCAGATAGATCTTCCAGAAGTGTAGGCGTTTTTACTAGGGGTGAAGACACAAACTCGTTAAAAACTTCATAATTTGCAGATATATTCTCAATAGGAACTTGACCTACAGCCGCCAGTGAAAGGTGTTTCTTTTCCGTTAAATCATTCTCTGTAGAGTTATACTGAGGGAAAAGCCAGCTAATGCGATCAATAACTGAAGAGCGCAAGCTTGTGATAGCCTCTCGTTGCAGGCCAGTATTATACCAACGTGACCAACTCAGTGGATTGCAGAAAAGAGAAAGTGCTTCTAAAACACTTGTTTTGCCAGAATTATTATTGCCAACAAAAAGGTTGATTTGACCCAGTTCTTCTAATTTCAGGTCGCGCAAACCGCGAAAGGCGTTTATCCTGAACTCATTAACATGTTCCATAGAGTAATTATCTTCCTTCATCATTCGCGAAAAACTGGGTGTTTTGGCCTCTTTCTTAAGAGTATGTCACCATTATAACCATAAATACTAAACAGTTCACAATCATAGAGATTGTACTAACCTGCAGTTGAAAAATCAAGAGGCATAAAAGATGAAA
Source organism: uncultured Dictyobacter sp. (assembly GCA_964657925.1). GTDB lineage: Bacteria > Chloroflexota > Ktedonobacteria > Ktedonobacterales > Ktedonobacteraceae > Dictyobacter. Next base: position 12,687 of record CAZZWK010000091.1, on the reverse strand, counting down.
GGGATAGCAGAAAAGGCATCGTTCTGCCTTATTCGGATAGTAAAGGAACAATAATTATGGTTGTATTTATTTATTCATTATGCGAGAGAGTCATAGTAGCAGAATTGAGATATCCTACATCCTGTTTACTGCTACCTGATGCCATATGTACGTGAACGGACCAGTTAGCCGGATGTTCGCCAGCGATACTCAGTTCCCATTGCTCGTTTCGCGACTGAAGAGAGAGCATGGTTATATCGCCATCCGCGTCCCACACTACCTGTCTACTGCCTGCCGGGCCAGGATAAATGTGTAAAGCGATCTCCATGGGCAGTTCATCCCCAACATAATCAGCGGGTGGCATGAGAGGCAGGATAGCGCCCGCGCGCACATAGAGGGGCAAGGTATCCAGCGGCGCGTGACGGGTGATGTAGCGACCGCCGGAGATCAGTTCGTCGGTCCAGAAATCGTACCAATCTCCCTGTGGCAGGTAGAGCGAGCGCTTGACCGCCTCGGGCGATTCGTTGAAGATGGGCGCGACCAGCAGGTCATGGCCCAGCATATAGCTATCGTCGATGGTCGCGACCGCTGGATCGTCGGGAAATTCCAGCAACAATGGTCGCAACATGGGATAGCCATAGGTGTGCGCCTCCCAGGCTGTGTTATAGAGATAGGGATTGAGTTGCACACGCAGCCGGGCGTAGCGACGAAAGATCGCCAGTGCCCGCTCGCCGAACTCCCACGGCTCGCGCGGCGTGGTGCCGTGCGCACGCGCGAAGGGCGAGAGCAGGCCGAATTGCGCCCAGCGAATGTAGAGCTCGGGCGATGGTGGCGGACCATAAAAACCACCGATGTCGTGCGCCCAGATACCAGGAGCGCTCAGCCCCACATTTAAACCTCCACGCAGGCTGGCGCGCATCGACCATACGTCCGTCTTGGGATCGCCACCCCACTGCGCCGGGTAGCGCTGAATGCCGGACCAGCCCGAGCGACCCCACACCATGCCATCGCGCCCCGTCTCTTGCGCGATGACCTCGTGTACCGTCTCGGTATAAAGCAGCGGGTAGAGATTATGCAGTTCGTGCCCGGTCATCCTATTGAATGCATGCGCCTCGACGGGCACAGCCTCGCCAAAATCGGTTTTGAAGATCTCCACGCCCGCCTGCAACAAAGGGCGATGCAGATCTTGCCACCAAGCACGCGCTGCTGGATTGGTGAAATCAATGACTGCTCGCAGTGCGCCATCCGCTGGCCGTGCGCCGGTATCCGCGCCGATCGGCTCACCGTGGACATCCGTCAGCAGGTAGCCGTTGTTGACCGCCTCGCGGTAGCGCGCCGTCCGCGCCGAGATATACGGTAGCTCCCACAGGGATACCTTAAAATGCTGCTGGCGTAGCTCCTGAATCATCCCCGGTAAATTTGGGAATGCCTGCTCATTGACGCTGAAATCGCAGGAGAGGCCAGGATGTTGCAGCCAGGCCGGATCGATGTGCAGCACGTCGCAGGGCACATGTTCCTCGCGGGCGCGCCTCGCCACCTCCTCGACCTCGTCCCTGCTCTGGTAGCGGCAGCGCGAGAGCCAGGTGCCGAAGGACCAGCGCGGTGGCATGCTCGCACGTCCGGTAAGATCGGTATAGCTACGCAAAATCTCTTTGGGGGTATCACCGAAAATGGCGAACATGTCCAGCGTGGATTCTTCGACGCGCACCATCGCCGAGCGTGCCGATGGTGTGCCCAGCCCAAAGGTCACCGGTGTGGGCGTATGCACGAAGAGGCCATAGTGACGTGACGAGAGCAGAAACGGCACGTTTTTATAAGCCGCCTCGGTCGTCGTCCCCCAGGCATCGCGCGTCCAGAGACGTTTTGTACGGCCCCGCTGCTCAAACGTATCGAAGTGCTCGCCCAATCCGTAAAAGTGCTCGTCCGGCTCCATTGCCCACGTCCACATGCTATCTACATTCCCGCGATTGTCCTCGGGTTGCAGCGTGCCGGGCAGAGGTGTGCACAACAAACCGTGCACATTGCGGTCATCATTGGGGGTGGAGAAAGTACTACGTTCAGTATTGGCGGCGGTGATGCTCAGGGAAAAAGGATCACGATGTAGCTGGATATGTACATCCTGGACGCTCAACGAGATAGCGTGCTCGGTCATTATGGGTTCAGGCGCGGGGGTATCTTGCCGGGCTAATTGTGATTGTATATCTGAGAGCATATTTGGAAGTATATGCGGGAGCAGGATACCAAAATCGCGACTGTTCGGCTTCTGCTCACTCGTTTCCAGGGGTGCCAGTTGAATATGCACGATGGCCGGAGTCAGTACCTGGATGGTCAAAGAAAGTGGCGTCGATGATTGTTCGTCAGCGAATGGCAGGTAGGAGGGCATGTTGGGCACACTGGTCGCAATCATCTGTTGCGTCAATGGCTCGTTACTGATAATGATTGGACGCGCCTCGTCCCCAATATTGCGGAAAGGTACCGTTGCCAGCACCAATTGTATGCCCGCCGGGATCGCTCGCGCCTGGAGCACACTGCGTCCAAAGCAACCATCGACTCTTTCCAACCTGTGCAGCAACTGCTGATAACTATTCATCATAGACGATGCTCTTTTATCCTTTTAACGCGCCCGCCGTCAGGCCCGATACGACACGCCGCTCCAATAACAGAATCAAGACCACCAGTGGCACGACCGAGAGCACCGTGGCCGCGGACAAAATGCCGAAATTGGTGGTAAACTCCGTCTGGCTGATGTTCACGATGCCGATCGGCAGCGTATACGTGTTCGAACTGGTGTAGTTCAGCGCGAACAGGTACTCGTTCCAGTCCCCGACGAAGACAATGATTGCCGTCGCGAATAGTCCCGGTACCGTAACTGGCAGGACGAGGCGCAGAAACGCGCCGAAACGCGAGAGGCCATCCACAATACCCGCCTCCTCCAACTCCACTGGCACATCCTGAAAAAACGCTATCAAGACGAGCACCGCCACCGGCAGGCCGAAGACGGAGTACGGTAAGATCAGCCCGGCAAGCGTGTTGAGCAGGTGTAGTTTCAGTAAAATCTGATAAATTGGAATTACCTGCACCAGTGGCGGGAACAATGAGAAGAAAAGCACGAATAGCAAGATTAGCGTCTTGTAACGGAAGTGCAGACGCGCGAACGCATAGGCTGCCAGCGTCGCCAACGCCATCGTGATAGCTGTGGAGACGACGCTGACCACCACGCTATTGACGTAGTAGTGCCCGATGTCGCCCTGCAAAGCCGCGATATAGCTCTGCACAGTGGGATGTGCCGGTAAGAGGGTCGCGGGCGTTGTCGTCGTCTCCTGTGGCGTCATCAATGAGGTTAGCAGTGCCCAGATCAGCGGGAAAAACTGGATAATCAGGATGACCAGCGAGACGAGATAGATGATCGAGCGCGTCGAGATTTTGCGCGCCTGCCCGCGTCGAGTCCCCTTTATATGGCTGGTAGATAGCGCAACATTTTTTTCATGGATAGCCTGTGCCATAGTCCCCCCGTTCTGTTCCTCAGTTCACTGCGGGCCGATAGAGCGCGCGCAGGTAGAAGACAATAAAAGCGAACGAGATCAGCATCAACACCATGGCGATATTCGAGCCATAGGGAAAGTCGCCGTACTGCTGAATCTGCAAGTTGATGTAGAGGCCGATATTCTGTGTCGCCGTGCCGGGCGCGCCATTAGTGAACGCGCTGATCAGGTCGAACGCCTGCAACGACTCGATCGTGCGCAGCAGTAGCGTGACTACGAACGTCGCGCGTATCAGTGGCAAGGTGATCCGCCACAAAGTTTGCCACGCCGAGGCTCCATCCACGCGCGCGGCCTCGTACACCTCTTCGGGAATGGCCTGCAGCCCGGCCAGCACCAGCAACGCCACCAATGAATTGGCCTTCCAGATCGCCAGCACGTAGATCAGGTCGGTGGCACGCGTGGCCTCGCCCAGCCAGTTGATAGGGTGCGCCGCGCTCATCCAGCCCAGGTGGATCAGCAAGCTATTGAACAGGCCATACTGATCCTGGAAAATATAGGCCCACATCACCGAGTTGGTCGCGGTAGGAATGGCCCACGGCAGCAGGATCGCGGCTCGCACCAGCCAGCGACCGGGAAATTTGAGATTGGCGAACAGCGCCAGTGCCGTGCCCAGGATCATCTGCCCCACCACTGTGACCAGGCTGAAGAGCAAGGAGAAGCGCAGCGCGCTCCAAAATTGCGCGTCCCGTACCAGCCGCGAGTATCCCGCCAGTCCCGCGAAAGTCGCGCCTTGCCCGAAGCTGCCCCCCTGTTGCAGCGAGTACCAGATCGTCGTCAGGGCGGGATAGAGTCCCAGCGCGACCAGCGCGATCAGAACGGGTGCCAGCATCAGCCAGGCCAGCCGCTCCTCACGTTGCGCCAGTGACGTACGCCGCGCCCGCGTGCGTATTGCCGCCATATATCCTCTCCATAAATCCGTAGGGGCACAATTTATTGACCCGCATAGGTCTCCATTAGACCAGCGTCGCCACCTGCGATTGCACCGAGTTCAGGGCGTCGCGTGGGTCCTGCTGATTGCTCAGCACACCGTTGATCGCGGCCTGTAAAGGCGTTGTGAACTGGTTGTAGTTCTTCAGCAAAGGCCGGTTGTGTCCATTATTCAAAATGGTCGCGAGCTGTTTGAACTGCGGGTGTTTGGCCTGGATCGTGGCGTCATTGACCACATCGGGCCGACTGGAGATCAGGCCCGCGTTAGTCGCCAGCGAGGTCTGTGTATCCTTGCTCAGCAGGTAGTCGATGAATTGCCACGCCTCGTCCTTATGTTGCGAGTTCGCGTTGATCGCCAGCACCCAGCCGCCGGTGCAGCCCGGACCGGCCTGCCCTGTTGTGCCGAGCAGCGGCGCGATGCCTACATTGCCCGCGACCTTCGAGTTTTTGGGATTGTTCGCGATGGCATAGGCGAACGTCCAGTTGCGCATGAACGGCGACTGACCATTGTTGAACAGGCTGAGGATGTCCATCGTCGCGTAGGTGTCGGTTCCGCTGGGCGCGAGCTGCTGTGTGTAGATCAGATCATGCATGAATTGCAATGCATTGATGCTCTCGGCACCGTTGACGACGAGGTTGCCGGGCGTGCCGATGTTCGAGCCTGCACCCCACAACAGTTCCAGCCACTGGTCCACGATCGCCTCGATCTTCTTGCCCGCGATCAAATACCCATATTTGACATTGTTCTTCGTCTCGGCGGCAATAATCGTTTTTGCCAGCGAGGTCAGCGCGTCGCGTGTCTGTGGCACGCTGCCGTTCGCGTATTTCTGTACGAGGTCGGTGCGGTAGTAGAGCAGGCCGATATCCATGTAGCGCTGAATACCATACTGTTTGCCGTTGATCTTGCCCACATTGACTGCACTGGGCCAGAACTGGTTCAAATAGCTGGCGGACGCGTAGTTGTCCAGCGGCTCCAACCAGTTCGAGCCAGCGAACTGCGCAGGCCACGTGACATCGATATGCACAACATCGGGCGTGGCCGACTGCGAGCGAAACGCGTTGATGAACTTACTGTACTGGTCCGTCGCCACCGAAGGCAGTTGCAGGTAATCGACCTTGATCTTGCCGGAATGCGCCTGGTTGAACTTGTTGATTTCAGCCACTTGCTCGCCGGTCGCGTCGTTGAGCGCGGCGTACTGGATCGTTACTGGCCCGTTTGAAGAACTTGAGCCGCCACAACTTGCCAATATCGGCGCGAGCGCGGTCATTCCCAGGCCGAACTTGACTCCGTTATCAAGCAATGTGCGCCGTGAAAGCGGGCGCGTATGAGGACTGTCAACGCCATCTAATGCCTCGGGAGAGCGTGTTTCAGCCGTAGGCTGTTTCTGTTCTGCTTGTTCCACTAGAAATTATAGCCTTTCTTGAAATGAGCAGAGGAAAATAAATGATGAAGGAAAAATTTTCCCTCAGTCGCCTCTGATCCTATAATTGACTAACTTGATCAAATTAGTTACTATACCACTAGTGAGTATGATAAAGTGAATTCTCTATGATGTCAATGAGGAGAATTACCAGGGTAACGAATTGGAGAAAAGCATGACGACAATTTCAACCGCAGAGACGACGGTGTCCGAGGGGAACAAGTACACGGGACCGATCATCGACACAGATATCCATGAAACGTTTACCTCTTTGCAGGATCTTGTTCCCTATTTGCAGGAACCCTGGCGCGGGTTGATCGTGCGCAAGGCCTGGGTCGGACTGTCCCCGCGCATCGCCTACTGGGCCAGCCACGGCGTGAACCGCGCGGACTCTATTCCCGATGACGAGACGCCCGCGGGTTCCAGCTACGATCTGCTCAAAGAGCAGGTGCTGGACCTCTATCCGATCCGCTATGGCATTTTGACCGGTCAGCTCAGCCCTGGTGTGATGCCCGGCCAGTTCGAGTTCGCCACCGCGCTGGCCTCCGCCCTCAACGACTACGTCGCCGAGCACTGGCTGCCCAGAGATCCACGCATTTTGACCAGCCTGCACGTCGCGCCCCAGGAGCCGCTGGCCGCGGCGCGCGAGATCGATCGTCTGGGTGACCATCCACAGGTCGTGCAGGTCTTGCTGCCGATCGGCAAGTGGGCCTACGGCGATCCCTTTTACCATCCCATCTTCGAGGCCGCGGCGCGCCACAACCTCGTCATCGCTATGCACCACCAGGGTGCGGTGAACGGAGCGCTGGGTCAGGAACGCTACTATATCGAGTGGCATGTCAACGTGCCACAGGGCGCGATGTCGATACTGAGCAGCCTCGTTTTCAACGGCGTCTTCGATAAGTTTCCCACCCTGAAATTCAATATCCTGGAGAGTGGCTATACGTGGTTGCCGCACGTGATGTGGCGTATGGACCAGAACTACAAATCTCTGCACCTGGAAGTTCCCTGGGTCAAGAGGCTCCCCTCGACCTACATCCGTGAGCGTGTCAAATTTTCTACCCAGCCCGTCGAGGATATCAGCGTGGAAAACTGGCTGCGCCTGATCGGTATGCTTGAAAGCGATCGCATGCTGGTCTTCGCCACCGACTATCCCCACTGGGACTTCGACTCGCCCGAGGAATCCATTCCACGCGGCCTGCCAGTCGATTTGCGCTCCAAAATCTTTTATGAAAACGCGCGCGACCTCTATGGTTTCCAGTAGGGGCACAATTTATTGGTCTGTGGGCACTATGCATAGGCCCGAAAGGGGTGTGCTATGAAATATCATGTATGCAATGAGCAGGATATCCAGCCGGGCAACAAGCGGACCTACACCGTCAAGAACGTGCCTGTGGTAGTGGTAAGGAGTAATAATGGCGAGTTTCACGCCATTTATGCTTTCTGCCCCCACCAGCATAGTCCGCTGGGCGAGGGTGTACTTGCCGGTGTGACCGAGGCCGCGCAGCCGGGCGATACCTTTGGTTACCAGCGCGCGGGCGAAATCCTGCGTTGCCCCTGGCATGGTTTCAGCTTTGACGTACTCACGGGCAGATGCTTGTCGGTCCCCGATAAACTGCGCGTACGTACCTACCCTTTGACCGTCGATGAGCACGAGGTCTTTATCGAGATGTAAGCGACCCCGTTCTGCTCAGAAAGAGAAGGGAGCAAGGATACTTTTCCTTGCTCCCTTTTTAATGCCGTGTTCATGATTGTTTGTGATACTCATGACTGCATCGGACAGTTTGGTAGAAGCTACGATGAAAAAGAGACTGTGAACATTGTAGAAAGAACAGGGTTTATTTCTTCATGAATTTGAACATGGCGCATCTTCACCTCTTACTCAACCATTTCCCTATTCTGGGATCGATTTTTATTACTGTGATGTTTGGCATTGCACTGATTTTCCGCAATATTTTCTTGCAGAAAGTCTCGCTGTGGTTTCTGGTCGCGATCGCGATGATTACCGCCGTAACCTATTTTACTGGCGGACGGGCGGTGGACGCGGTAGAAAACTTGCCTACCACCTCTATGGCGATGGTCAATTTGCACGAGAATGCCGCGCGTATCGGCCTGATCTTGATGTTTTTCACTGCCATTATCGCTGTTGGCAGTCTGCTCCTCTTCTGGCGTAGAGCAAAGTTACCGAACGCGGTGCTGGCATTGATCTTGATCGTACTCTTACTGAATAGCGGAGTGTTCATCTATATCGGTTATCTTGGTGGGCAAATTACGCATCCCGAAATTCGTAATGCGACCATTTTTTAAAGAGGGGGTGGTATAGACTTTTTATCTACCCTCATCCTCGCTCAGGATAACCGATAAATGACACTTGAGAGGACAGCAGGTGAAGAGACTGTTAGCGGAGATAAAAACAGGAGCCATCTTAACATGAGATGGCTCCTGTTTTTATGGAGTTCGCGACCCCATTGTCGCGAAAACAACGTTGTACATTTGTGCCACGCTGCACAAAGGGTAGACAGCGTTAGGGCAGGAAAACCGGCAGTGTCAAAATTGCCGTATTGTTGGCGTTATTGTTATTACCGGTAGAGCTTACCGCGGCTGTATTGGTGATCATGGGAACCGCGTTACTGGTTACTGTTCCGTTGATCACAATTGGCGGTAGTGCTGTGCCGGGGAGAACTGGATAGGTGCCAGTGTACGTCGCTGTCAACATGGCTGGTCCAGTCGTGCCGGTGACCGTGATCGTCCAACCTGTGCCGGAGGCGCTGATGTTGCTCAGGCCGAACGGCAGTAGATCGTGCACGCGGATGATAGCACCCACCTGTACAGGTCCTGCATTGGTCAGATTGCTCACAACGAGATTGTAGTTCACGTTTTGACCTACGGTAAGGTTACTCGTATTCTGACTGGAGATGCTCATCATCAGGTGGGATGGCAAGGCGACCGTGGCCGTCGGTGATGGGATGGTTACCGTCGCCGTCGGGACCGGAATCGTCGCCGTTGGTGTCAGTAGTGAATTTACCGCGATAGTGTTCACCGCGACATTGTTCAGGTAGTTGACATCATTGGGGACGCTCAGGTTCGCCGTGCTGGTGAACATCGGGACCGCGTTCACATTCAACACACCGGTGATAATGATCGGAGGCAATGTCGCGCCAGGCAGTACAGGATAGACACCGTTGTACACCGCCGTGATCACCGTCGGGCTGGTTGTCGCCGAAGCATTGATGATCCAGTTGCTGCCCGCGGCCTGAATCTGACTGAGACCAAGCGGCAGGATATCGCTCACGATAATGGAATCAGGACGCGTCACGATGCCCGCGTTAGCAGCACTGTGTACTTGCAGCGCGAAGATGGCATTGTGACCGACCTGGACTGAGAGACCACCCTGAACAATCTGTGTGATGCCGAGATCGACGCCAGCAATTGGCGTGATCGTGGGCAGCGTGACCGTCGGAGTAACGATCGAAGTCGCGGTCGGAACGGCTGTCGCGGTCGCCGTTGGCGTCGCGATGGACGAAACCAGCACAGTAACGCTTGCCAGGTTGTTCGCGTAGTTTGTATCACCGAGCACATTCACGCTGGCTGTCGTCGTGAAGGAAGGTACCGCCGTAGGTGCGAGCACGCCGGTGACAATGAGCGTGGGCAAAGTCGTGCCGGGCAATACCGGGAAACTGCCGATATAGTTCGCTGTAATCACCGCCGGGCTGATCGTAGAAGAAGTACTGACCTGCCAGTCGGTGCCGATAACCTGAATCTGACTCAGGCCGAGTGGAAGGATGTCCGTGAGATTGATCGAATTCGGTTCAACGATCGGGCCCGCGTTGGCCGCATCCGAGACCTGCAAGCTATAAACAACGATATGTCCGACCTGCACATTGGCGCTCCCAAGCACGTTCGCGCTAATGCTGAGATCGGGATTGAGCACCGGCGTCGCGCTCGGAACCGTGATTGTTGTGGTAGGAGTCGGAACCGTAACCGTCGTAGTCACCGAAGGAACGGGAACCGTGGCAGTCACAGTTGGAATCGTGATCGTTGTGGTAGGAGTCGGAACCGTAACCGTCGTAGTCGGTGTCACCGCGGCTTGTACGCTTACGGAATCGACGGATGTTACCGTTGCCGTATTCGTATTGCCTGGTACTAGGAGCGCGGCTTGCGCGGTAAAGATCGGGCCAGCGTTACTGGTGAGTGTACCGGTGATCGTAATCACTGGCAATACCTGTCCTGGCACGATCGGGTAGGCACCATTGTAGCTAGCGGTCACTACAGTCGGACTGGTAGTGGCGGAATTGGTGATATTCCAGCTTGTGCCATTCGTAGTGATGTTGCTGAGACCGAGCGGCAACACTGCTGTGACCAGGATCGGTGTGTTCGCCTGTGCGCCCTTCGCTGAAGAAGCGCTGCGCACGCCGAGTGGAAGGAAACGACTGGTGCGTGCCAGATTACCGGAATTGAGTTGATTGGTTACCTGGATCGTGTAAGTGATCGTCTGCCCCACCTGGAACGTCGTACCACCCTGATTCGTCAACGAGATGCTGACATTGGGCAAGGTGGGCGTTGCTGTCAACGTTGGCGCAACGGTGGCCGTAACACTGGGAACCGGAACAGTTGCTGTGAGTGTGGGCACGGTAACCGTCGCGGTCGCGGTAACGCTAGGAACGGGGATAGTAGCTGTCAGCGTTGGCACGGTTACGGTTGCGGTGATGCTAGGAACGGGAACCGTCGCTGTCAGTGTAGGTACAGTAACTGTTGCTGTTGGCACCGTAACTGTCGTAGTTGCGGTAACGCTAGGAACGGGAACCGTCGCTGTCAACGTTGGAACGGTGACTGTGCTGGTCGTGGTAACGCTAGGGACAGCAACCGTCGCTGTGAGTGTAGGAACGGTGACCGTCGTGGTCGCGGTCGGTGTGCTGGTCGCTGCAGCCACCAGGATTGTCACGGTAGCAGAGTTGTTCAGAACATCGATGTTATCGAGGCTGCTGATCGTGGCGGTCGTGGTAAGCGATGGAATGGCATCCACGGTAAGTACGCCGGAGATGTTGATGAGTGGCAACGCGGTACCGATGGCAACCGGATAACTGCCAGTGTAAACCGCTGTCAACACGGCGGGGCTGGTAGTATCCGAGAGTGCGATCGTCCAGTTCGTGCCAGTTGCTGTAATATTCGTGAACCCGAGCGGAAGCACTTCGGAGACTGTAATAGAATTGGCAATCGTCTCTGGTCCACCATTTACGCCAACGCTTGCCTGCAAGCTGTAGTTGACTGTTTGTCCAACCTGATAGTTGAGACCTCCGAGAATGGTTTGACCGAGTGTGAGGTAAGGTGCTGTAGCCGTAGCGGTGATGCTAGGAACAGGGATCGTCACCGTAGCTGTGGGAACCGTAACTGTGCTGGTCGCGGTAACACTCGGAACCGGAATCGTCGCCGTCACAGTAGGAACGGTCACAGTCGTAGTGACGCTCGGGACAGGAACTGTCGCTGTCAAAGTGGGTACAGCCACGGTTGCGGTAACACTCGGAACGGGCACGGTGGCCGTCACAGTAGGAACGGTCACGGTTGCGGTGACGCTCGGGACAGGCACAGTCGCTGTCACAGTAGGTACAGCCACGGTGGATGTAATGGTCGGAACCGGAACGGTAGCTGTCAGCGTCGGAACGGTGACGGTAGTCGTCACAGTAGGGACAGCCACGGTGGCGGTGACGCTTGACACAGGCACTGTGGCGGTCACCGAAGGAACCGGAATCGTCGGTGTAGGAGCATTCAAAATGCTCACATCGACGGTCGCGCTATTGTTGGCGAGATTGAGATCACCAACAACGCTAATCGTCGCGACATTAGCTAGCAATCCCAACACGGCACCATTGGCGGTACCGGTGACTGTGACCGATGGCAGTGTCGCACCCGCGGCTACCGGATAGACTCCGGTATATGTCCCTGTAATCAATGAGGGACTGGTGGTGCTGCTCGTTGTGAAACTCCAGCCGCCGCTGGATGTCACTGAAACGTTGGAGAGACCCAGAGCCGCCAGATCGGTAAACGTGATCGGTGTACCGAGCAGTATAGGACTGGCATTGACGGCATTGGTTACCGAGAGGGTGTACGTGACCGTATTACCTACGTTGTAAGAGGCCGCGCCTGCTGTCACAGAGATGCCCAGGTCTGGCCCCGGTGCCTGATGGGACAACGGTTTAACCGGTATTTGATGGGAACGCTGCGGCGCTCCCTGCGCCGGTGCCGCTGACGCCACATTGCTGAAAAAACCAGCAAAAATAGCTAGCTGACCACTAGCGAGAAACACGCTCAAGAACACTACCCGCAAAATCGAGGGCAACATTCCAGAGGGCAATTTGTTAGGCTGTTTTGCCTGCATTGCACACAAAACCTTTCTTCAAGTATAGCTATTCCGTAAGAAAAAGGCGGGTTGTTCGTGAAGGTGGCAAGCGAAAATAGCAAAAATATTCCGCTACCTTGCCCTCATATACATCCCAAATCGATTATAAATATGGTAAATACAAAAAAATCTAAATAAGTCTATCTAGAAATAAACTATTTATAGAAAATGGACAGTAAAAACCTATCTTCTCTATCCGCATCTTCTTGTTTTCTCCATAATCAAAACCTGCGTATTGCTACTCTTACAAAGACAAAGCTAGCGAAAAAGAAAGAAAGCTTTTCTCCTCATGCGAACCACAATCCCTTCCAATAGCACCTTGCCATAAAGCATACTTTGTTAAAGTTATGTAAATGTTTTCTCCAGGTGCCCTTCTCCACTTGACATCCAACCTTTCTGCGTTTATACTTCGAGCATGAGGGTG
>CAZZWK010000090.1:0-23499 GCA_964657925.1 uncultured Dictyobacter sp. | reverse complement strand
TGTTTTGCGCTTTTCGAGCAAGTGGTTATAAAGCCATCGGCACTCTTCAAGGGTGTTTTCCAGAGCCATGAGTTGTTTCCTGGTTGGGTATATCCGATACTGAAAGTTCTTGAGCATGTATCTATTGTAGCAACGTTTGAACAACAGAACAATACTTGCTTAAACTCTTGTGTGTGGAGAGAATGTTCTCCCTATCGAGCTGTCAAAAGGAACGCCCATTCATCCCTCACTTGTAAAGATGAGGGCTTTCTGGGCGCGTTCATGTAAAATATGTGCACAATCACAAACATTGCTTGCCGCTTTCCTTGCGCGACACTCAAGCGAAAAAGCTTTTTTCAAATTGGCTCAATACCGCCTGCTCGGCCTTTTGCCACGTCACTTTCGCTTCCGAAGATGCCTTGTCCCGTATATACGCTGAGACATGGTTATAAAAATAAAGTAATTGCTCCTGCTGCTGCTCTAGCGGTATCATTCGACTCAGCACGATCTGCTCCGGCTGATACCACTCGTCCTCCGCGATAGCGATGGCGATCAGGTTAGCATAGTGAGAAAGCAACTCCTGCGTGCGTGGATTATACAAATCAGCTTGCGTGCTGAGCACCACTAAACAGCCCGCGATGGCTTTCTCTTTCTGAATAGGTACCGCAACACAACTCTGCGCGTTGGTGCAGGAATCACCCCACACCTTCTCTGATGTAGGTGTGTGATCCTCCACCTCTACCCGATTACTTACCGCCTCGCCCGCTATAGATTCACAACCGAAGAAAAGACGGCTCTGCTTAATCACCTGGCTCCAGGGCACCGTTCCTAATGTGAAACGCTGGTTCAGGCTATGCACCTCTCGACCAGTAGGCGGCGTACAGGTCAAAATCGAAACGGAGATCCCCACTCGATCAATATCAAGTTGCCCCACACTTTCCAGTAGGATCAGTTGACAAATAGAGGAAAAACGCAAGTCTTTCGGCGTCTTCACGTTCGCTTCAAGGATACGCGCATAAATGACAGAAGGGATATCGTACGTCTCTTCATCAAGCGGAAGTTCCGCAATATGTTTTGAGAAGTGAGGGTCCTGACGAATCGAATCAATGAAACGTTTACGAATGCGTATAGGCAGGGCGCCTAGCAAATTACGTAAACGATCGAGCTGCGGCAACGCTGTCTCTCCACGTATCCAGCGTTCAAGCGTCTTGTTCTGTATGCCTAAAGCGTCGACCAGACGCTTCCTCTCCACTCCATTCAGCTCTCCCAAAAGGTCTCGCCAGCTTTGAAACTGTTTTTCCATAAAACTCCTACCTAACTTTTCAGAACTTATGTTCTACTACTTCCCTATTAAACGGCGAAATTCGCTTCAATGGGGGCTTCTTCATAACAATTCCCTTCCTCTTCATCACTTTTACATTGTCGAATTTTTTTGAAAAATAAAGATACATTTACTTGCAAAATGTCTCATGTGATGCTATACTCTCGCCAGTGCTCTCCTATAAAACTTTTGTACGAAAATCGATCGAGGTGCCTCTGGCTGTCCCACAAGAATGGCCGTTAATGAAAGAATTTGCGTCTCGCGTGATAAAATGCTGTCCTGCTATTGTAGATGCGTATTGTAGTATTATACCATTAATCCTTCTCATAAAGAAGAGATTTTGTTGAACAACATGAGAGCTAGCATGTATAATCATATGTTTCCATTGAACGAAACATTGCGATCGCTACAGTTTCATCGCTGCCCCAACTGCTCTGCTGACGCCATACTGCTTATGGATATAGAAGAGACATATGCAAATCTGGATGCCTCACGACAAAAACAATACCACTGCCCGCAATGTTCACACCTGTTCTCTATCAACGAGCAAGGTGAGCCATGCAATGAGCGACCTCACGGTGTTCCACCAGGACAATGCTTCAACTGCATATGATACTAGTACGAAAGTGGGTAACTTCCGTTTCAACTCCCTACTTTTATACTATGCTATAGCCCGCCTATTCCTCACTAGCTGGCTCTCTCAAAAGTTCTTACGGCAACGACGAACGCCGTGGGTTGAGTCGCTGGGTACGGTCTTCATCATCCGTATGCTCCTGGTATACTTGCTCCCCATTCTGCTGATTGGCGTCCCAGTTCGCTCTACCCGCTTGTTCTGATAACGATACGGCGAGCGGTTTTGATTCGTTTTGCTGCAGGTGCGATTGCAATGACTGGCTTACTTGCATCGGCTGCTCCCATTGCACATGTTGCTCATGCTGACCACGACTTCGCTCTTCTTCTTGCGCTCGCGGCGCAACACCCGCATATCCCTCCCCGGCCTGCATAGCATATCCATTCCCGCCGAAAGGCTGCCCATAGCCACCAGCGGAAGATAGCATAGGCCCCTGATTATGCACCGGTATAGCATAACCGCCGTTGATCGAAACAGGCGCGTAACCAGGCACTGGTTGCATCGGTACCGGATAAGCTGGCATGCCTGCTTGCGCTTGCCAGCTCTGCCCCTGCATACTGTACATAGGAGGATACATACCATACAAAGGACCTGGATAGGGCACCAGCGCGCGTTCGGGCAGTTTGACCTTCGAAATGTTCCGCCCGATCAATCCACCCAGCGAACCTAAACCAGCCCCTAAACCAACGGCTGCCAGCACGAGCACAAAGGCTCCGACAATGCCCGCAATACCCAGAATATTCGCCGTGCTCTGCGCATTTTCAGGGCTCGTGCTTTGCAAAGCCTGCGCATTCGCCGGAATCGTGATGGTAAACTGTATCACAACTTTTACAATAAAATCGATGAGTCCGTAGATAGCCCCCGCCCACATGCCAGCGAATGTACCGGTGCTTACCTTCGCCGTCTGACGCGCGGCCAGAATGCCCGCGCCGAAGTACGCGCCCAGATCCAACAGAAAAATAAGACAACCAACCGCGAAACCAATCAGCACCGCAGCACCTACGGCTCCAGAATTCGTCGTCGTTGCCGTAGGCGTCTGATTGAAAACACTATTGAGGATATAGAGTGTGTCATTAATTCCAGCCAGCACAAGACCAAAAAAAAGACCTTGTCGAAAAGCGACTTTCGCGCCTTTCGGCGGTGCTGCCTGACTGCCAACAGCTTGCATGTGGGGCTCCTTTATACAGCATTAAAAAGAAAGTGCAGATAGAAAGTATGTACGCACAATTTTCAATAAGACAATTTCTATAAGTCGAAAAGGATACAGAGTACAATCAGAGAAACCAACTTTTTCGCACGTTTTCTTTCACTGTTTTTGTCTCGCTCAACACTAACAAAAAAAACGCCATATTACAAGAATTTTACCAAAATTGAACCATTTATTGTGACTGTTGGACTATTATTATGGACATGGAAGAAGTGCATGACTTCGGTAACATTGTTCAGCATGCAGCCATTATTTTGCTATACATACTCTATAGCACTTCAGAGCACTTCCAGAGCAACATTTTCTATCATTGCTCTGGATAGCGCGGATAATTTGACGAATCAGCGCGCACGGTCGGCTCTTCGTCCGCGGGCTGACTCTGACTGGTTGGCCTCGTCGCATCCACATCCATACCTACCTGATTTTCATTCTGCGACCCCGCGCCACTATCAGCCACTGGTGTCTGCCCGAAGCTTTGGGCAGCGCGTGGCGTCTCCGGAACTTGCGGAGTTTGCGGAGGCTGCACATACGCTTGCGTAGCGTAATCCGCTTGCGCTGGATACATAGGACGCGCAACAGGCTGACCAGGATTAGAGAACGGTGCATTAAACGGTGCCTGCGGATATGAAGGATACGGTCCACCGCTCGATGGCTGAAAAGGCCCATTCATCGGGTTTACTGGATTCATCGGGTTCATTGGATTCATGGGCGGCACAGGTTGACCAGGATACGGTTGATACATCTGTTCCCCGTATACCTGCTGTGGCATACGTTTGCGCGCATTGCTGCGTCCAATCAAGCCCCCTAACGCACCCATGCCCGCGCCCACACCAATAGCCAGCAAAAACGCGATCACCACCTCGATAATGCCTCCCACAACCAGAAACTGCTGTGCCGTCGCCGTTGAAGTCGAAGTCGTGCGCAACGCCTGCTCAACGGGCAAAGTGATTGCGAATAGCACTATCAACCGCACGATAAGATCAACGACTCCATACACCCCACCAGTCCACATGCCCGCGAAAACACCCGTGCGCACCAGGCCCGTCTGACGCGAAGCCAGGATGCCCGCAACAAAGTACGCGGCCAGCCCTATCAGGAAAATCAGACATGAAAGACCGAGCGAGACACCAAGTGCCGTCGATGCTACGGATGAAGTCGTAGTGGTCGAAAGTGAATGCGCACTAATGAGGCTATTGATCAGGTAAATTCCATCATCCACAACGGCTAAAATAACACCGAAAATGAGTCCCCAGCGTAAGGCCACCCTGCCTGTCTTGGCTGGCTGATTATTCTGATCAGGTCCATTGTACTGGTTATATCCGCTCGGTGGCTGGCCCTGCCCACCAGGATACTGATTGTATTGCATAATGTTTATCCCCTATCCTTTCCAAAGTACTTTCCCGCCCCCAATATATTAATAACGTAGTAATTGCTCAATCGAGCACCACACGCTTTCCTTCTCCCTCAAGGTAACAGAAAAGCTTGCTGACTACAAGTGCCTACTTCACAAAACACTCCCTGCTTCACCGAACCCCAATCGCGCACAACGCAAAAAAGAGGCACAGCGCCTGCACCAACTGGTGCAGGCGCCAGGGAATAACCGTTGTACAGCGCTAACTCAGCGCTTTTTAGGTGAGAAAACTACACGGGATTATTCAAGTTGGGATCATTATTGATGGGCAACGTCGGATCTTGCTCCTGGTTTATCTCGGTCCGCTCGTATGTCTCGTTCGCGGGCGGCGTCTGCACTACAGCATCAGCCGTTCCCTGCCCCTGATAATACGCTTCCTGATGCACCGGAGTCTGCCCATGGTACTGACCACGTCCGAACAGGCCACCGATCGCGCCAAGACCAAAACCAATAAGCGTAACAAAAATTATGACAAGAATCAAACCAAGTACACCAAATCCTGCGACGGTACCAGAATTTACCGACGTACCGTTTGTAGAATTGGCTTGATTAACAGCTTGATTGATTGCGCTAGAAGCAACTGTTAACAACAGAATAATAGAAACAATGGCATCGATGATACCTGAAATGAGACCGGCCCATAAACCGGCTAACGCTCCGGTAATGACCCTTCCCGTCAATCGTGCCGCATACACACCAGCGAGCACAAACCCGACAATACCGACGAGGTAAACGATATAGCTTAGAAATGATACATGCGCCAACGAACCGATGACTAAAAGAATTCCATTGATTACGCCAATGATGATACCGAAACGCAAACCCTGATTCCAGGCAATACGGCCACTGCTGGGACCATTCACTACGGGATTCATGATAAGCAACTCCTTTAATTCCAGCGACTCTCGATAAAATACATCCTCTTTTATCGATACTGCATGCATTCAAAAAAGGGACACACGCAAGCGAGTCCAACTCGCTCCTTTTACATTACCACTTCTATATACGTTATACAACCTTAAAAAGCTTCTTTTTTTGCCTCAAAAGATTTTAAGCCATACTGTCTTGACAATACTGATATTGCTAATAAAAACGGTGTAAATTCCGCGAACGTGGATTTAGCGAGAGCATATGATACAAGATGATCTATTTTGAGCTATACTACATATATATTACAGCTTTTACTCATCCATACTTTAGTGGTGCATTCGCTCCATAGGCGAGTGAACGGCAAGGGAAGTCGGCGCGCGCCCACAAGGGGACGCGCACCGGTCGATAAATCTTCCCTCTACAACGCGGGGTGCGTACATATATAGCTATAGGGACTGCACTATTTAACTTTACAACAGGAGGTGCGCCACAATGGATTGTCGCGTTGGCTGTGGAGCATGCTGTATCGCTCCCTCGATCTCTTCCCCTATACCAGGCATGCCCAATGGCAAGCCCGCCGGCATTCGTTGCGTCCAACTGGATGCGGACAATCGTTGCAAACTCTTCGGGCGACCCGAGCGGCCCGCAGTCTGCTCGGCGCTCCAACCGTCGCTAGAGATGTGTGGCACATCCAGGCGTTACGCGTTAGACTACCTCACAACGCTTGAACAGGCCACAACTCCTCACAAAAAAGACGCAGACCTTTAAGCATCACGGACACCAAATCATGCGTTTGACCGCGCTCCACCACCATCCCCCTCTTTTGAGAAGACCTATGAAATTTTCGTGGGTAAGATCGGTATAAGACACTGAAATTTTTTCAGAAGATCTGCTTTTCCCTCCTTTCCTCACATCACTTCATCTAACGAGTGTTCGCTTTCTTGTGCTTCCAACGTCCTTTTTTGTCTACAACACAAAAGACAAACCATTTGCAGTTCCTCTTACAAGAGCGGAAGTCGCATAGGAGGTCATAGAAAGGCACGAAACGTATACTCACTCTCACAAGGTCGCTTATATACATGAAAAAACACGAGAGTAAAAGGTTTCCTCGCTCTTCTAATGGTCGTTGGGAAATCACCAGTTGTCGAAGGGAATTTTATATGGAACAGAGAACGCTCCCGGCAAAAACACAGCACAGCATGGATGACGGTCAACCCTTCATTCAAGCTGATCCTACTATATTGAATCTGAACGATACCAGCCGCTTCTATCGCTATGAAATCGGCCAGGTCGACCTGCTCTCGACCGATGAAGTCAAACAACTGGCCGAACGTATCGAGCGTGCACGCGTTTTTACCATCAAAAAGCAGCGCGGCTTCCAACGCGTTCAGCGTGAACCGAAAGAGGTCGAGGCTGCCCACGACGCCGACGAAGCCAAACGCCAACTCGTCGAAGCTAATCTTCGCCTCGTGCTGCATATCGCGCGCAAATACAAAGGTTTCGGCGTCGACCTGATGGACCTTGTGCAGGAGGGCAACATCGGGCTGATGCATGCGGTCGAAAAGTTCGACTATCGCAAAGGCTATCGTTTCAGCACCTACGCCACCTGGTGGATTCGCCAATATGTCACCCGCGCGCTGATCGAACAGGCACACATGATTCGCGTCCCCCTCTATAAAGTCGAGGAGATCAAACGCCTGGGACGAGTGCGTCGCCAGATGCAACAGGTCAAAGGACTGGAAGGCGAACCCACGCTCGAAGAACTGGCAAACCAGATGGATGTCAGCGTCCAACAGGTAATCTCACTGCTCTCGACCAATCAGGAGACAGTCAGCCTGGATATGCCACGCAAAGGTGGCGAAGATGAGGTGTCCTTGAGCGACCTGATTGAGGACGACCCGGTCTATTCACCCGAACGCATCGCCATCGGAGATTCTCTCAAAGAACATATCCACGATTTACTCGATTGTTTGAATAAACGAGAAAGGCAGGTACTCGAACTACGCTATGGACTCGATGGATGCGCGGAACATAGCCTCTCGGAAACGGGCAGAAAATTGGATCTGAGCCACGAAGCGGTGCGCCAGGTGGAGTTTCGCGCCTTACGAAAACTTTTGCAACCAAGTCAATGCAGACAACTTCAGGATTTTTTGGGGTAAAAACGATTGAGCCATTTTGACGACGGGGACTAGCGTCTAACACCACTATGTCCATACCCAACACAGCAGTAAAAAAGAGTGCCTCCGCTTACTGGACAAGTCGGCACTTACACGGTAATCACAATCAGTAATTCATCTACCTGATAATTCGTAACCACCCTATTTATCGATAAATGTATACTCATTAATGCTATAAGAAAGGAACAACCACGACCAACACCCTCGGCACTCCTTTTGCTCTCGCTCAACACACTATCCCCACCAAAGCGAGACGCAAACAGGAGTGCCTCTTTTTGCCATATAGATAAGACCACGACGGCTCACCGTGCAGCAGGAAAAGAGGCTCGGCATCGCGTGGCCCTTCATCGATATAATGAATACGCAGACCATCGGCTTCAAGATAGTGAGGCGCGAAAGCATAACCAGGCAAATGAGCAAAACACTCATCAGGCGTGCGTAGACTCTCCATTGAACGGTTCTCCTATCACTGCATGCCAATTCGATACACAAAAGGTTCGCCTTGCTGAGCATTGTATCATGCATATCGGAGGGAACCCAAACGAGTTGTCGCACTCTGCTAAGCCTGAAAATACCCTCACACAGGGATTTTGTCCTATATATTTTGCGCTCTTTTTGCGGAAGACTATACTGTTACATGTTAGCGTAAAACGTACAAAAGAGTATTTCATCATGCTTGTTTGTATACGGTAAACCGCTGCACCCACACGGGTTATTTTCTGTAGATTTAGACCATGCGGGAACAACTGTGGTCGTTAGAGAAAGAAGGGGTAGGGATGATGGAAGCGGTAGAACAACCACTGATTTCATGTATTATGCCGACGAAAAATCGGCGCGCATTCGTAGAGCGAGCATTACAGTATTTTGAGATGCAGGATTATCCACGCAAAGAGCTGATAGTGGTAGACGATGGCGACGATCTAGTGATGGATCTGCTGGCGCGTCACCCTCTGGTACGCTATTGCGCGCCACAATATATACACACGGTCGGAGCTAAACGCAATTTCGCCTGCGAGATGGCCCAGGGCGAGATCATTTGCCATTGGGATGACGACGACTGGTACTCCCCCAAACGCCTCTCGTATCAAGTCGCCCCCTTCCTGGCCGATCGGGCAGATATCAGCGGTCTACACTTGCGCCATGTGCTCGATTTGCAGATGATGCAGGCATGGCGCTGCGAGGATAACACACAGGCGCAACCAGGGGTCACAGGCATGCACTATGGCACGATGATGTATCGCAAAGAACTATGGATGTATCACGCGCGTTTTCAGAATAGCCCAAAAGGGGATGATGGCTCCGGCTTCGTGCGTAAATTGACCGAGCAAGGCGCCCGCACATACACATTGCCCTGCGCGAACCACCACACCTACGTGCGGCACGGACACAATATCTGGAAGTACCAACCGGGTCACAGCATCGGCTCCGAACAGTGGCAGCGTGTGAGCCTGGCACACTGCATCGATTCATCGGAAGACGCGCGTTTTTACCAATCGATAGGCCAACGCATACAACAAAAACACGCGGAACAGTCCGTCATCTCAACTTTTCTAGATTATATGAATGATCGACCAATCAAGCATATTGTACCCTCGCTAGGCTCGCTAGTGTTTGCAGCCATTGTAAGGAAATAAGCAGGAGGATAGAGAAAAATAAGCCTGTACTGGTTGAGTAGAGGCTTATTTTTCTTATAGAGAGAAGAGCAAGGTAAAAGTAGTGTACAATATGAATACTCATTTGGATGATGATTATAGTGTATAATAACAGGCAGAAAGCGTTGCTTTATTCTACTCGTCTCTTCATTTTTGTCATGACCTATTCTTTTTTAGAGCTTTGGATAGAGAAAAAATAGTCATTAAGGACCTTAATGCATGAGGGGTAGACACCGAAATGTACTCCTGATTGTAGGTGAAGTTTTTCTTTTCGGAGTTCTCGCGACTATTTCAAGTAATATCGCGGCCAATAATTTACCTGAGTCATGGAAGTCCTACTACTGGCTCGCATGGCCTCTCTTCGGCCTATGCATCATTGCGAGCATCGCTGTCGCTATCTGGCAAGAATACCATAAATCAGAGCAAAGTCCAGATGCTCATAACCTGAAAGATATTGAAGCAATCGTTACCAGGATCAGTAGTAACAGGCAAGTGGGCACAGGACTGTCCAGTGCTTCAGACGAGAACCTGGCACCTCCTGTGGGTGCCAGAACACAGTCAGATCAAACCAGATCAACGTTTCTCACTATCTCACCTTACGCGGATATTCCGCTTCCTCCCCAACCCTATATCGCGCACATCTATACATTGATGCAAACAGATACCGTTGTTGGTCGCGAGCAGGAGTTGAACAGATTAGAACATTGGATCGGACAACCTGATTCGCCAGATGCGGCGAAGTCCGTCTTTGTGATTAGAGCTATGGGAGGTATGGGGAAGAGTGCGCTCGCCTGGCAGTATTTCAATGAGGTTGTGCCAAAAGCTGGAAAAGCTCTGGTTGGACGTATGTGGTGGAACTTCTACGTCGATCCTAACTTTGAACATTTCATTCGCAGGGCTTTGCTTTATGCGAGCAAATTGGACCAGCGCTATATCGATAGCTTGAAACGCTCAGAATGCGAAGATAGGTTGATCAGCATTTTCCAAAATGAACCCTATTTTCTGGTACTGGACGGTCTGGAACGCATTTTAAACGCTTATCCTGCAATCGATACTGAATCTATACAGGCGATCTCTAACATACAAAATGCAGGCGCACAGAATGAGCTAGATTCTCTGCTGCAATTACAAAATCCATTACGTCAAACTACAGACCCACGCGCAGGTCTTTTTCTGAGAGCACTGGCACAGAGTAGGGTCACACGTGTTTTGATCAGCACACGATTATATCCCGCAATACTTCAAATGGATACCGGCGAGGCATTACCCAGTTGTGTACAAATTGAATTGCAGGGTCTTTCGGACGCAGACGCGCTCGCATTATGGAATAAACTCGGTATGACCGGCGATCCCTTCATTTTATCAGACATGTTCAGGAGCTTCCGTAATTACCCGCTACTGATTAAAGTTTTAGCGGGCCTGGTCGCGCGGGATCGAGCAGCGGCAGGAGATTTTAACACCTGGCGGCAAAACAACCTGCCATTAGATCTTATAGATATGCCCCTGGCGACGGTAAGACAACATGTTCTAGCAGCGGCGGTGCAATCGCTTGATTTAGTTGCACAGGAAATTCTTTATAGCATCGCGGCTGCACGAACATCACTCACCTATGCTATTCTTGTTGGTTTATTGGTCGGATATGATCGAGCCTGTAGCACACAGCAGCAATTGAACGCGCAACTCGCGGACCTGGACGATCGCGGATTATTGGGATGGGATAAAAAAAATAATCGTTATGATATTCATCCTATCGTGCAAAATCATATTCTGAGCAAAATGAGTCCCGCGGAAAAGAAAGTCATTTTTCAAAACCTTTATATCTATTTTACGGCTTTGCCCAAGGTGAAATTGAGCGTTGCAAAGGACTGGAGTGACCTGTTTATTGATATTGAAATCTACGGAGCGCTGATTGGTTTAAACCTCTATGATCGTGCATTTCAGATATTACGAACACGACTGGCATACGTGCTTTTAGAATTAATCTGTGATAATTCTAGAGTTATCGACCTGACGAAGATGCTTTTTCCGCAAGCGAACGAGGAGGAATATCCATTGCTGACGCATGTAGCAGACCAGGCTTATACATTTCACCTGCTCGCGCGTGCGTATCAGTTCAGCGAACAACCAGGACGCGCGGTCCCGTTACATCAGAAGGCATTAAAACTTTTTACAATCGCGGGACGCGTGACATTTATTGAGAATACAAGGGTACTACTCGCGGATGCGTTGCATGCTACAGGAGAATTATATGAATCCGAACGGCTTACACATGAACTTGCATCCGATCCAAAAACGCAAGATTATAGTCGTGCCTGGCTATGGATACAATTTCTTTTAATGAGCAGGGGCGCAACCAGGCATTTGCATAGAGCACCGCTACGTAAGCTCGCATCAAGGCCGTGGAAGAGAAATCAGCCCTCGGCCAACAACATAGCACTGGGTATGTTTCGTTTGAAAAGGTACAAACAGGCGTTTGCCTTAGCAACGAGGGCGGAGGAACAATTCAGGGTAAATGGATTTCCACGTGACTTGATCAGGGCAATGCGCTTGAAGGGGGCGATCAACGTGCAAACAGACCATCTGGACGATGCTGAACCATATTTAAATCAAGCGTTGTCCCTGTCACGCAAGGTAAACTATGCCGAAGTTGAACTGCCAGCATTGATCGATTTAGCGAATCTGGAGAGGAAGCGAGGCCATTATGCGCGCGCACGCGAGTACCTGGGAAGAGTCTGGACCATCGCAAAATATGGGCCCTATCCGCTTATCCATGCCGATGCGTGGAATGTGTTAGCACGAATCGAACAGGATGAGGGGCATTTCACAATGGCAATCAAGGCCGCACAAGAGGCGTATAGACTTTCCTGGTGCGATGGTCCGATCTACTTGTATAAAAGAGGATGCGAAGACGCACAGGCGATTCTGCGTGAACTGCATACACAGAATACACTACCTGGCATGCCGCAGGCGACTTATCCGGTGCTCGATAACAGTAGGATGCGAGCACCGAACGATTTGCTCTAGCGTACTCTCAACGTTGTCAACAAACGTCTCATGTCATTATAAGCGATAAGACCCCCGACACCATCATGATGAAAACGGTCATTGATTTCATCAGCGGGATTGCGACCGCTTTCTACTCGCGTGTACAGAGGCTCCAGGTATACCTCTTCGTCGAAGCCTCTCTTTTTCAAACCAACGTAGGCAATGTGTAAAAGCTGCTGAATAAGCTCACGCACATTTACACCAGGATAGGAAAAGTTCATACCATGCTTGCAAGCAAGCATACGAATATCTTTCCATTGATCAATCGAGAGTGCATCGGCCATCGCTACAAGTTCCTGATAATTTTCGACCAGGCCGAGTGTGACCGCGGATGAAGAGAAATGCGCATCAGGTGGTTGCTGACAGCTTACACGATCCTCAACAGTACCATGAATAGGCTGCAATCGCGTATCGATCCAGGCGAAAGCATACTGAGTTTTTATATCCTCGGGCCGCCCGCTGACGAGAGTCGTGTCTCCATTAACAGCAATACCCTGCTGTCCTCCTTTGTTTGTGAGAAAATGGCGGAAAGAAGTATTACTGTTGAGCCTGTAGAATATCTGGTCTCGATTGATGGCGATAGGACGCAGGTCAAGAAGATAGTCGACATAGTGTTGAATTGAAAAAAACTTTGGAGGAATGCCCACCTGTTGTTTGCGATCGGGCCAACACCAATCCCAAAATAGCTCCCGAATGGCTTTGAAGTCTGACACTTTATTTTGCCATACCGACGAATTAGCGAACAGGGCAATGCGCAGTCCTGAGGTTGCGTTCAGCGCATTGACAAGCGGGATAGCCTCGTCAAGGGAGACTTCGACCTGGGTCTGGCAAGAAGCATTCATACAGTGAAGATCGACCGACTGGGAGCCTGGATTGAGTTCCTGCTCGTTGTCACGAACATCATAAATGAGTTTGTAACGGCTCTTCGGCCCTAGATAGTGCCGATCTGGTTTTGTAACTGGTTGAACACCATAACCTAAGAGGCGAGCATCATACCTATCTAGAACAGAAGTGACCAGCTCAACAATTTCGCAAAGAGGTTGATAGGCATCCTGGATGCGTTTTACTGGCGCCAGATTAATTTCAAGGGTCGCATATCCATAATCAGTTGTAATCACATCGTAATTGTGCGTTCTCAATTGATGATTGTCCGGTCTCATCTTGCATGCTGATATCACTTCCGACGTATACGCATCTCGCGATAACGACCAGCCGTGATGCTCTAACTCGCCCCAGAGGTGTTGTAGAACTTCTGGACGCAATATAGAGCCATCCGAAGAGACCATGAGATATTCGTTCTCTAAACCGATAGAACGCGTCTCTCCCGCTTGAGAGCCGATATCAGTACGAAAGTTCGCTTGGAATACCGTAGTTGCTTGGTTTATTATATCATTTTGCTGCATATTGCCTCCATAGTTGATAAAAGGAGCAATGATTACATAAGTCAACTGAAGTACCTGATCATCCGAAAACACCTTACGTAGCATTTTTGAATGTTGAGCCAATTGTACTTTTTACATTATCGCATGTCAATTACGAAGTGCTAACATCATGTATAAAGTATACACCTCTATATCTACTTCTTATCCATTGGTCAAGACTGATTTTCATGGTCAATATTAAAATAGCGCTACGCCCTCTATTCTGGAATAAGAAAAATTGGTAAGGGCTGCAACAAAACAGTCTCAGAAAGCGTACCTCTAAAAGCAAAGCATATTGATTGTTGTCTAAACGATAAACTCTTTTGGAGAAGGAAAACTATATGAAGATTCCAGAGCATCCAGCGAGGAGGAGGTTACGCAACCGCTTGAAGTTCAGCATAGGCCTTTTCGGCGTTATTTGTGTCGCGCTGCTGGTCGCGATTATCGCGGTGCTTTTGCAGGGCGGTTTATTTATGGTCATTGTCCCCGTCTTGACGAATCTGCTACTCGTCTCTTTCGGGCTATTGCTGTTCTCCATCCTGGTCTTGTTTTTGATGCAACGTTTTGGCGGTCATATCGGCAATCCCAGGTCAGGACACTATTATATTGATTTTTAAAGCCCCATACTATTTCATGATACACTGTAAAGAAGGGTTTCCTACTATTTCCCCAAATAACCCGATTATGAATTTTTGTGATTTATTGTGGTATAGCGTGTCCGCGTAGGGCAAAGCATGCCTTTGCCCTACGCGGACACGCTATACCTAAATTCATCTATGAAAGACCAGGATCGGCTTCCATACAGTCGAGTTTGCCTATGCCTTCTTATCTCTTCCCCGCGCAAAAACGATATAATCGAGATCGCCAGGAGAATGATGATACGTAGTCAGTTGAACGGCGGCTTCGCTGCGAAACTGCGTGCTATGATTGATAACTTGGAAGAGGATCTGCCACAGCACGGTCTCATAATGAGTGCCCCTGGTATTGCTATAGCTGATCGTTCGATCCAGATCGTCATCGGCAAGGCTCTCAAGATAAAGTTGAAAAGCCTCCTCTTCAGCCTGCCAACGGCTGCTGAGCGTTTCTACCGTGGGAAAGAGTTCTTCGGACAAAAGGACCTGTGGTGAGACGCCTTCCTGGCAACGTATACGCCAGAGCCACGCGGTGCCCAGGATATGCACCAGCGTGCCGCGCAAACTACCATGACTAAGCGGAGCGGGCGCGAGATAATCGGCGATGTCAAGGTGTCCCGCCACATGCAGGATACGCCCATTGGCCCACCGATCGTAAGCATACAGGTCGAGAATATCTGCTATGCGCATGAGAAACTCCTTTGGTCTTCTACAAACTTCTATTCCTGCTCAGCATAAATTTGGTGGCGTTAAGTGTTGCAAAGAAACGCCAGAAATGAACGCTGACAGGAACACTACAGGTGAACGAACTGGCAGATGTTATGAACCTGCCAGTGCACGGTTAGCGGTCACACGCACGCGAATACCCTCAGTCGGTGCTCCAGTGACGAAGTAGACTTGCTCGATATGTTGCCCTGGCACTAGCGTGAGACGGTAATTGCGCAGAATATGCGAGACCATTGCCTTGATCTCCACCTGCGCGAAGTTGATGCCGATGCAGATGCGCGGACCACCTCCAAAACCAACCAGCGCGTAAGGAACCTTTTTGTGCTCCTCGCGTGGCGGCGCGAACCGGTCAGGATCGAATTTCAAAGGGTCGGCAAAAATGTGCGGCAACAGGTGCGAGCCGATGATCGAGTAAAAGAGAAAAGGACCTGCGGGCACATGGTAGCCGTTGAAATCGAAATCCTCGACCACACCACGCGGACCATTAGCCACGGGCGCGTAGAGCCGCTCGGCCTCACTCAAGGCATTTTCCAACACCTTCATACGTTTTATGTCTTCCAGGTTGGGCTCGGCCTTTGTGCCCAGGATCGCCTCCTGCTCGGACAGGACACGCTGAGTATAATCGGGATGCTGGTTGAGTAAGTAGAGCAGCCACGCGCTCAGACTAGTCGAGGTTTCATGACCGGCCACCAGCAGGATGTTGACGTGCGCGATAATCTGCTCTTCGCTGAGCATATTGCCCTGTGGATCTTTAGCGTGAATGAGCAGACTGAAAACGTCGTCACCAGGATGGGCGCGCCGCTCCTCGATCAACGGGTGCAGCAGCTTGCTCACCTCACCACGCAAATAGGCGCGACGCTGAAAAAACTCCTCGTATGAGCTGACACCCTCGCCTGCCATCAGCAGACTGAGATAGAGTTCACGGAAACGATCGATTTCCGCCCCTGGCTTGAGACCAGCCAGAGCCTCGGCTGCCACCGCGAATGTAATCTTGCGCGCCTCGTCATAAAGATCGATCTCGTTATGCTGCGGCCAGCTAGCGACATGCTCGCGGATCACACGATTCATCAAAGGCAGATAACGATCCATATAGCTAACGGTAAAAGCCGGGTTCATCATCTTGCGCTGCTGATCGTGCTCCACACCGTCCATGCTGAGCAGGCCACGACCGAACATATCGGCCACGTGAAAAATCGAACTCCAACCAATATAATTGGAAAACTTTTGCCGATTCTTTACCAGCACAAACTGGTTGGCCTCAGGTCCCACCAGATACACAACATTCTGCTCACCATTCTGATCATAGCTTTTGGAACGGAAGATGGGGCCGTGCCGCTGGTATGCCGCGACCAGCGTAGAGCCCATATGCCAGGGCAGATCTTCCGTGAAATTGACAAAAGGTATCGCCTCGAAAGGCTGAATTGTATCGGCGCTACTGCTTTGTGCCATGGCGGTCTTGCTCCTTTTTGCGTAAAAATGCACTAAGTACACGAAAAATACCGATGTTGCTTGCCTTATACAGAACCGAGAACCCTCAATCATTTTAGTCGCAGATCCCATCTCGTTTTGATGGTAACAATGTTTCTACTCTATCAGGAGTACGAAGGAGGAGAGAATAAGTTCAACATTACGAGGAAGTCAAAAGGAGCATTATTAGCCGCAAGGGATCAAAAAAGGGTTCCTTGCTCGGGGTCTACAGTTTCTTGGTTCTGCCCGATCATATCATTCTGGTTCGGTAGTGGAAGCCGCTTTTTCTGTTTTCCTTTTGGTGTATCAAGAAAATTTTGTGATGACACAACTGCTTGCCCACTGGCTTCTTCAAACGCAAGGCGAACAGTCTTGCCGAACTCACCAGCGACTTCAGCATCTTCCAGCAGTTGGGGGTACCCGTAGCTATCATTTTGCTCATGTCGCCGACGAGCCGCAAGTTCTGCAAGAGAAAGGACGCCCAATTCATCTTCCGTATAGTGATCGCGAGGTTTCTTCGTGCTTTTCGGTAATTTTTTCACCTGGTGGTGATGCTCGGTAGTGGTAATTCCGAATGTTCCACGATGGATTGTATTCGTTAAACTACTGAAATGCAGGTTTTGCTGTGCTCCTCTGGCGAGCCATTCGTCTGTTAGCGCATTGCGTCCAACCAAATTCCGAATGCGAGCTTCTATCCACTCTGGTGTTCGCCCTTGCCTCAGGTAATACTCTTTGAGCTGCTCTTCTTGTGTTTGTTGTTCGACCTCTTGGAGTCTCTCCTCGCCAAGTCGAGCGAGGAATACCTTCGCGTGTTCTACCAGCGGAGCTGAACTGGGAATTGATTGAATGATACGCAACATCATTTCACGTGTTGCACATTCAGTTTCACGAAGTTTTCCGTCTTTAGCGCGTAAGGAGAAAACTTTCAACTTTTCAAGTGTTTCGTGCAATCCTTGATCGCGTTTCTTGATCATTCCCCAGTACGACGTTGGATTTTTCGAGTGGGTAAGCATTTTCACAAAATCAATAATGGAGTAGTACCATGTTTGCTCTTCTTTATCCCAAACTCGCCGTATCTCGCTTATTTCACCAGCCTGGGCAGTGGTTAGAGCCTCCTGTGGAATGGGCAGGAGTTCAAAACCTGTCCCTGTCCCTGTATTCTGCTTTTTGTCCATCTGCTTTCCCTCTTTGTCCAATCAACCTTTAACAAATTGTTAGGGGTTGTTTCCATCCTCACTCAACCATGAGGACGCATGCGTTGTGACGTAGTCACAGTGCTACTCCTCGTGTATCAAAACACGCCTACTTTTTCCATTTATTATAGCATGATCTCATTATAATTCTCATTTGTAAATATGAGCGTTAAAATGGAAAAATCTGTAGAATTATTCTGGTGACGGATTATTTACTTGCGGCAAGTTTGAGACGTAGCCACTGGGCAGCGATAAGGGTTTTGGCATCTTGAATAGCGCCTGTGTCGAGTGCGTGCCAGAGGTCGGGCAATGAGAAGGTAACAAGCTGGATATCTTCATTTTCGGCTGCCAGGCCACCACCCTCGGTGGTGTGATCGGCATCCGTCACTTCGGCATAGTAGAGAGAGATGCGTTCGGAGGTGCCGCCAGGCGACACATAAAAGGTCGCAATAGGCGTCAGGTTATGCGCCTGGTAGCCGATCTCCTCGTGAATTTCGCGCGTAATCGTCTCTTCAGGCTTCTCACCCGCATCGACCACTCCCGCGACGACCTCCGTAAGCCAGCCAGGACCCTTCTCGTACGTAGCATAGCGAAATTGCCTGGTCATAAGCACCTGCTGCGTATCTGTATTAAGGATAATGGCCGCGGCGGAATCTCCGCGCTGAAGCACCAGACGGCGCACAGAGTTGCTCATTTCCCCATTGAATTTGCGGAACCGCACCTCAGCCGCTTCAACTTTAAATTTATCATCCAATACCAAACGCTTGTTTTGTACGTCAACGGTATCCATATCTGCCTCTTTCCTTCTTACATTGAAAAAACCGTTTATAGTAGGGAAGACCCTTGTGGTCTTCCGTCTCCCTCACGATCTTCCGTCCCTCTTATATCTTCACATAATCATGAAGAATCGCAAGCGAACATATTTTTTTATTGTAGCAGATAGGTGGAGCTAAGGGGTTTTGAGAACGGTAGATATTAACAAAGAGGCACACACGTAGAACGAGCCTCGTGTGTGCCTGTATGTAGTTATGCTCTGTCGCTTACGATGTCAGATCAAAGTAGAAATCGACAAGATTGGGAGTACCCAGTCCGGTGGTGTAGTCCCACCCAGGGGCCGCTTGATAGTAGAGGTTGTTACCACGTGTCACGTCATAAAATGGGTGGAATTTGCCAGGATGGGTTGAAACCGTATAAAACAGAGAGGGACCATAGTAGAAAACTCGCTTCTTGGCGATAATGCCCTGGTTGAGCAACATCAGGCCCGCGGCCCAGATGGGCGCGGCAGCACTGGTGCCACCTACCGCCTGCCACTGACCCTGAAAGTAGATGGGCAGATTGTAGGCCACCGCCGCAACGTCCGGCGTCTGGCGCGCACCAGTCGATTGCTGATTAATGAGACCGCTCGCCTGCTCCCATTGCGGACGTTGGAAGACGTGGCTCAGTCCACCACCCGTGCCCCACTGATTGGTGCACTTCGACGTGTTTGAGCCATCGGACCAGGCAACTTCACTGCCACGGTTACCGGTACTGGTCGGCTGAAGGATTGTACCACCAACCGCCACAGACCATGGATCGGTCGAAGGAAAATCGGTCTCTAGATCGCGGTAGACGCGCGAGCCGAACGCCCCGCAGTCGCCGGAGGAGACGAAAACCGTCATATGCTCGGCCTTGGTTAAAACCTCGATACTCTGATCGATCGCGTTGAAATTCGTAGAGGTCAGACCCTCCTCCGCACCACCCAGGCTGATACTGACGACACTACCAGGTGGCGTGTTGTTCGAGTTATTATTGATGATCGCCTGAAGTTCGTCATTGACCTGCGTCCACACATCACTATTGGTTTGCGCCTGGCTAATATCCGTCTGGTACACGTTGATATTGGCGTTGGCATCCAACCCCGCGACCATCTCGATATCCAGATTAGCTTCACCCTCCGCCGCTGGCGCATTCGTATCGATGTTCGCATACTGGAAACGCCCACGATAATTGACACATGAGAAGTAGTTTTGGAGATCACTGGGGATGAAACCATCGATCTCAACAAAGTTCACCGTCATATTCTGGCCGGTCCAGCCCGCGTGATAGAACTGGTCGTAGCCGTAAGCGTGCGCGACCGTCTGGGGCAAGACCTCGTCGCTATCGACCTGACAATCGGCATTGGCGCGACGGTTCATGTTTCGCGTGTTATAGCTGAGCGTATGAGTCGATTTCTGCGGCGCAAGCGAGAATCCGGTTTGCGGAGGCGTACTATAGTTGTCCAGACCAGTAATGGAAAGAATATCCTTGGCGATGAATTCCGGAACTTTAGGCAGGTGGGCAGGGTCCGGCGTGTAATAGGTGCGCCCAGCAAGCTTGTGATAAACAAAGGTCGTATGCAATAGACGGGCAAACGTGCTCGCTTTGGCGTCGACCGTCAGATTAGTATGCAGCTTGTTCAACTTTAGCGTGATGTTCTGCACGCCGAAGTATTGCTTGATTTTCGCATATGTGCTATCACTAATGCCTATTTTTTTCGCCAGATCATTTGAATTGATTGTACGGCCAGAGTCTGAATTCGCTTTACTGCCATTACCAGCCGCCTTATTGAGTTGGTCTTGATTGATTTTAAATGTGATACTGACATGCAGATTTTGATTGGCAGGCACCGTTCCCGTAACAGGAGCGTTCAGCGCTTTCGCGGGCAGGCCTAAATCGAGCGGTGTCAGCGCAACCGGATTCGATGAAGCGGACTTTGTTGCGGTAGAGGTCGCGTTTGGCGTGTTCGCCGTTGAACCGAAACCGCAGGCGGTGAGGAGGATCGAGGCCACAATGGCCGCACACAGGCCCTGCCAAAAACGCGTAACAGAAGCTCCATGTCTTGCTCGATAGTACATAATTTACCTTTCGTCACCTTCGAAGAGAGTAGCATACTTTAGAATAAGAAAGATTATGGGTATAATACTGGACACAACGCCACTTTACCAGGACATTTTTCGCAAAAATAGTGTGAATTAGATAACTCTCCTGTTTTCACCCTTTACCATTTCGCGAAATCTATTTCTCTACTAAAGGAAACGATTGAGAGAAGATAAATTGGAGGCAGAAACCAATTTTCTTATATTGGAACCTAAAAGAACCTTTGATGCTCTATCAAAGGTTCTTTTCGCTCCAAATCAGCACTCAAAATCTGACTTCAAGGCATTTTAGCGATAATGACGCTGATATTATCGACACCACCACCACGCAGCGCCGCCTGTACCAGGCGAGCACTTACGGATTCCGGACTATCAGTGCTGCGAATCGCGCGCTCAATGGCGGGATCATGCACCATCTCCCATAAACCATCTGAACAGAGCAGAAGCACATCATCCGTTTGCAGCTCTTTGATCATAAAAAAATCCACCTGCAGATCCTCTTGCTGACCAACAGAACGATAGACTTTGTTGCGTTCAGGATGCGTGTACACCTCTTCCGGCGAAATCTGCCCCATATTGACAAGCGAGGCAACCAGCGAATGATCACGCGTCACCTGCGTGAGGCCGGTCTGATCACTATAATGGTAGGTGCGGCTATCGCCGACATTGACGATAAATGCTTTGCTATCCACCACCAGGGCCGCGGTCAATGTCGTGCCCATATCAATGCCCTCGATCTGGCAGCGCTGCACGATGGTACGATTCGCCCAGTCCACTCCTCCGATCAGCATGTCGATAAAAAACTCGTCGCTCATCTCATCACCCATCACCATGTTTTGTAATACCGTGTGCGTCATGCTTTGCATCGCGAGACGGCTGGCCTCTAATCCACAATCGTGCCCACCCATTCCATCGGCGACTACAAAAAGGCTGAATGGCAGCAGCATGCCCTGATAGCTGTATGTTCCCTGAAGAGCGGCGACGCTATCTTCATTTGGCTCGTTGCCACGTACATAGCCAGCATTCCAACCTACACCCACCTGCATAGGCTGCATACGAACATGATTTTCTACCAGCGAGATCGTGCGGCGTCCACCATTATGAGCCGGACGGGTGGGCAGGTCAGGCAGCACCGAGACATTCACATGCGCTGTGGTCGACGGCTTTTGCTCGTGGGTGGACCTCAATGGCAGTTTCAAGCGAGGCACACTCACATGCTCACCATATTGGGCGCTCACCATACCAGCGAAGGCGAAGGGCGCGCTATATGGAGCATAGGTAGGATACGTCTTCTGCGTTGTATTCGTAGGCGACCAGGTCGTCGAGATCGTCGATACACGCGGTAGTTCCTTATGAAAAAGTGAGTGGAAGTATTTTTTGAATGCTTCGAACATGCCCCATCCCTCGCGAGCTACTATATAAAGCGTAAAGCGGTAGAACAATCTAAAACATCATAATCTAAAATACCATCATACGAGGTCCATCGATCAGCAAAACTATGCATCTTCACTCCCCCAATAACCACATCAGAGATCCGGAAGCCGACAAAGCAACCGCTGATGCTCTATCTCACTGGCATTCCTATTGGATCTCGCGTTCAAGCACCTGATCATAAATGGTGCAGACATCCAGGTTCGCGGCATTTTCGCCGATGTGCACCGCCAGCGCCTCCTGGCATAACCCCACACGATCCATACGAGCATTGATGATCGCGTGTCGCGCGCGACCCGAGGAAAGACCGTAAAGTCCACGACACATCGCTTCCAACTCCAACTCAATCTGGCGTCGCAACAGAGCAACTTCACTCATCTGAAAAGACCCTTTCCCATAACACAGAATTGCTAAACGGCTATATGAACACCACAGATTCGTAAAGAAATGATCAACACTATGCAACAACCTATGAGCGCTTTCGATACAAGTGTAAACTTCCTATGCTCTAGTCTAAATTAAAGCGATTCGCAAAAGCTCCTTTAGAACTTCAAACTTTTGTACATGCCTATAGGCCAACAGTCCTATTTTTTTATAAAAGCATAGAAATAAACGGAACGAAATGTTAAAATTGTTGAATATCACTGTGATGTTTGGGAGAAAAGAGCTTCTTTTCTCAAATCTTTCCTATCTTATACCGTTGTCTTCTAAAACTTCTTCGCCCTTCGTCTTATACCACGTAGTTTACATGCTCACTCAAGCAATTTTTATATTGCAAGAGGGACAAAAACTCCTTCGTACACCCCTACGCTAAAAATGGACCCTGCTCCCCCCTTAGAAATCAAACCTGCCATTCCCCTCCAACTTCCAACACATCTCACCTTTTCTCTTGTTTTAATGACTATAAGACAGATATAGTCCATTAATGAAACACATACTATGTTACAGTCTCACTGTAATACTATCTCGGGAGAAGTGAAGTATAATTACTTATCTTTAAACATATTTCTTGAGCATTTTAAGCAAGCACAGCACCAGAGAAATTTTGTGACTCCCCTTCCATTTATCCGCTCATCATTCAGTAAATGCACGTGTACGTAGATGTATACGTACAGAACCTGTATCATTCCCTCGTTCTTTTCCTTAGAGGAACGTATCACCTGCCTGAAGTAGTTTTTTGACTTCTTTTTCTACGTGTACATGTACATCTACGTACACGTACACGTAGATCATTTACTATCAAGAGAGCGAGGAATCTTAGAGATAGCGCCAGTAAGGAAACAGCATGAACGACTATAAGAAGGTGGTTGATTTTCGTATAGACATTGCAACAAAAATAGAGCCTTGCTAACCCCTTGCCATCTTCCACCCTCTTTCCATTAGGGAAATACATCTACGTCTACGTGTACATCTACGTCTACAATAAGAGGGTCGGGGCCATG
>CAZZWK010000089.1:15315-23576 GCA_964657925.1 uncultured Dictyobacter sp. | reverse complement strand
CCGGACGAGGCACACTTGTATCCTGGTGCTGTCGAGTTGCTGGAGCGGGCGAAGGGTTACGCGCACGTCGCGATTGTTACCGGGCGTGGGCTGAGAGATGGCGCGCGCATGGTGGGTGTGGATGATATTATCTATGTGGGCAATCATGGGTTGGAGTGGAGCGATGGTTTACCAGAGACGCACGAGGTGATGCTGGTCGAGGAGGCGCAGCCGTATGTGCAGGCGGGTAAGGATTTGCTGGACCTGGCCGAGCGGAGATTGAAGCCCGTGATACCAGAGTTGATCGTGCAACGAAAAAGCGTGGGGGGAACGCTGCACTACCGACGCGCTGCCGATGCAGAAAGGGCACGCGAGCAGATTCTCGCGGTGATGAGCGAGCCAGCGAAACGGGAAAACATGAAACTCGGTGAGGGGAAGCGTGTTGTCGAAATACTGCCACCGATCACTATAAATAAGGGGACCGCGTTGCAGCGGCTGGTCGAGCGATTTCAGTTGCGAGGTATCACGTTTGCCGGTGACGATCGTACAGACCTGAATGGCGTACTGGCGCTGGAACGGTTGCGCGCAACTGGCCTCAGGACGTGGTCGATCGCTGTGCGACATGTTGACACGCCAGAGCAGTTGTTGGAGCACGCGGACGGCAGTGTCG
This sequence comes from uncultured Dictyobacter sp., assembly GCA_964657925.1. Taxonomy (GTDB): domain Bacteria; phylum Chloroflexota; class Ktedonobacteria; order Ktedonobacterales; family Ktedonobacteraceae; genus Dictyobacter. The sequence goes on along the minus strand of CAZZWK010000089.1, from coordinate 22,927 downwards.
AGGAGGTCGAGGGGATGATGGGGCTATTCAAAGAGATGGTGCAGTATCTGGAGTGGTTTGAAGCGAACGGGAGAGCGCAAGAACAAAAATAGGAGTGCTGACAGGGGGAGCTTCTTCAGCGAAGTGCCACCACTGTCGCAACCCCTGCTCTTCTGTTTTTAAGGGTGGGCCATGTTGAGTGCATTGTACACGGTGTGTACGATCAGCATGGTTTACTTATTTACCGGCAACGGAGGCGGTGGGGAGAGAGGATGACGATGTGTCATTGGTTGTTGTTTTCACGTCATTGTTATTGTCGATGGGTGTATTTGCAAATGTGCGCTCCAGCAGTTCATTGATATCGTTGATCTGGCGCGCCATCCACACGTTCAGATCGCTGCGCTCCACGGCCTGGCGTGCGATCTCCGCTTTCTCACGACGTTCCTCAGGTGAAAGAGTCAGAGCGTGATAGAGAGCGAGGGCAGTTTCGCCCAGGTCGGTAGGAGAGGTAGGGATAGAGCCTTTTGCCAATTGTTGGAACGCGCCCGCTGTGCGCGAGAGCACCAGCACGCCATCGTGAGCGTTGACGATGGGGCCTTCTTTCGCCACCAGATTCATGCCATCGATGATCGGATTGACCAGGAGCACATCGTAGTACTGCATCGCGGCGAGCGCGCGCACGCGATCGTTGCCGAAGAAGGCCTGGATGGGAGTCCAATCGTCGGTACCATATTGATTATTGATTTCCTCGATGATCGAGCGCACATCTGAATCGAAGCGGCGGTATGCAGGAAGCGTCTGGCGAGAGGGAACCAGGAACGCGATAAAGGTCACATGACCATAGAGCTCCGGATGTTTTGAGAGCACATCTCCGTAAGCTTGAAAGCCACGCACGATATTCTTGGTGGGCTCGATGCGATCGACGCGCATAATGGTTTTGTCGGCCAGCAAGGGTTTGATGCTTTCGGCGGCGCGTTTGCCAGCGGCACTATTGACAATTTTTCGCTCTTCATTGACCGAAATAGAGATGGGGTAGGAGCGAGTTTGTGTGCGGTGGCCCTGCCACCAGACGGCGCCCTCTTCAAAATCGACGACAGCGCCTTCCAGCAATGTGCGTGCGCCCTCCAAGAAATTGCGCGCGTCGCGTTCGGTCTGGAAGCCAATGATGTCGTTGCCGATGAGGCCGCTATAGATAGCCTGGGCGATATTGCCGGGGAGGAATTGCCAGCAGCGGATATCGGGCCAGGGGATGTGGATAAACTGTTGCATGATAATAGTAGGATGAACCTGACGAATCATCTTAGGAACCAGGTAGAGATGGTAGTCTTGCAACATGACGACCGGAACAGTATCATCGCGATCGATCTCCTGGTTAATGGCGTCGGCGATGGCCTGGTTAGCCACGGTGTAGCCATGCTCCCAGGCATCTTGAATTTGGGAAGCGAAGAGAGAATCCTGGGTAGGATCGTACATGTAATGTTGAAGAAACCACAGGAGTTCATTACTGATGCGCTCGTAATATTTGCGGTACACATCTTTTGAGACGGTAACGTAACGTAGTTGCATATTCTGGCCTGAAATGGGCGATTGGAGCATTTCGTGGTTTTGCTCCGCCTTTTTTACGGCTACGCGATCGCCTTCAGTCATTGCCATTGCAACCCACGTGACCTCCATACGACTGCCAGCATCGATCAAAGCGGTTACCATACCACCGGCACCCCGACGTGCTTTCAGATCTTTGTTTTTGGTAAGCTGATACTCGGCGGGGCCGCGATTGGAGGCAATGATGAGACGATGAGCGTGGACTAATTGCGGAGGTGAGACTTTTTGTGTCTTCCGCGTGGGCATGGGCATTCAATCCTTTCTAACAGGTGCATCCTATTTCTATCCATCGAGTGTTGCTATCATGAGTCATGCCCATAAATGGGGTGATTGGGTAAGATAGTGACACGTCGTGAATTATGGAAAGAGCCAGGTATACACGATGAAACTATGTAAGCCCCTCTTATTAATGTTACCATACAGCGCGATAGAATGCCTAACCTTGCTCGTGTGGCAGCAAGGAGACGGCCTTTACACTGGATGATACGTACAATGCTATCTTCATCGATTCAGTTGAGGGAAACCGCGGTGGATTTCACTATGAGATAGTTGTATTATTATCTACGTTTGTCAATCTCTATTGTCACACGATGTACGAGGAAACTGTTTTTTAGTGTGGATCATCTTTCCTTGAAAGATGGGAAAAGAGATGTGTACATCTCAGACATATAGTTTTCGCTAAAAAGTTGCGCTAAAGGTAACGCTAAAGCCCACCTTTAGTATAAATGAGAAAAGAACCCACCTAATAAAGACGCCATTTCTATGCTATTTGTTAAAATGGGAGGTGCGAAAGGGAGGAAAACGGGACTATAGTCCTTACGTTTGTCATTTTTGGCCGCCATTTCGTTGATTTGAGAGAAATAGGAATCTTCTTTTTTGCTAGTGTGTAGCAAAGACAGGCTGTTTGGAAGTAGTGCCTGCTATGATAGAGATGTAACCCATAACTACTATCGCGCAAAAAAATTTTGCGGACAGAACGGAACACGTGCTAGAATTGGCGTGCTAGAGGCAGAGAGACGGTAAGTGCACCCACCTGTGGCAGTACTTGAGAGGAGCGCGAATTGGAAGAGACGCAAAACAAGAAGTGGTTCCGGCGTGTAGTGGATTTCATCAATCCATTGCGCGATCCCAGTTTGACGGTAGCCGCCGTGCTAACATTCATCGAGGAGGCGGGCCAACACAATCCCTGGTACCTGATCATTGTATTTGCGCTTGTCAACTGGTTGGCAGTTCGGGGTATTGTCTGGCTGGTTGTTAATTTTACATTTGCTGCGGTTTTTATCGGGCGGCGTGTATGGTGGTCGATCAGGCATCCACGGTTGGCGTGGCGTATTCTCGACGCGGTTGGGCACGAAGAGATTGTGATCGGTGGCAATTCCGCCATGACGGATAGCATCATGTTGCAGGATGGGACCACGATTATGAGTCCTATGCTGGGCGCGAGTGGTATCCATATCGTCGGTGAGTTGCCCGCGGGCACCGAGCTGCCGATGCTGGGCATGCCGGGTATGCAGACATCGGATGGGCCGAATTACAACGCACCCGCTTTTTTCCCTGGCTCCACAGGTTTTTCCGTAGATGGTTTCAGTGGTCAGTCGCAAATGTCGCCGATGAACTATCAGCAGATGGGCAATAACGGCTTCAACAATGGATTTATCAGTCCGCAAAGCACGGATGGTTTGCCGCAGAGTTTTCCGCAGCGGCCATCGGAGGAAGAGGAGCGTTTGCGCCAGCAGGTGGCGGCCTTCTCGCGTTTGCTGGAGGACTGGATTGGGTTTACAGAAGAAAAGTGGCGAGCCGTCAGCGATAGTCAGCTGGGTTGGAAACCATTGCGAGGGCGTTGGGGAAACTGGGAAGATATTTTCCAGGATGCGTATGCGGCGAAGACATCCGATCCGATGGCAAAGGCGGCGCAATCGGCAGGTGAGGCAACGTTGAGGAGATTCGAGACCTCGAAAGAGAAAGGGTCCGCCGCCTCGGCTGTCGCCTGTTTTATGCGCGATATGATGACGCTCCACCGTGGTCTCGACATGCTTCAGAATCAAGTGGATATACAGCCTGAAACCCCGAATCAGCAGCCGTCGGTACAGCCAACGATGAATAGCAGTCGTTTCGGCACGAATAGCGGTTCTCTCTATAGCGGCACGTCCAATGGAACGGCTCCGAGGAGCACGCTCATCCGCAGACCAGCGCAGATTTTTGTGGACGCCGACTCTAAAAAATAGGACAGACCAATGGATACGTTTACCCTTCCTGTCCACGTGCGTCCAGAGATGGACCGTATGGCTGAATACATCCCTGGTGAGTCACAGGAAGCATTCAGCGCGCGTACAGGAATTCCGCTTCAGTATTTAATCAAATTGAACAGCAACGAGAGTCCTTATGGGCCTCATCCCCAGGTATTAGCAGCGTTGGGGGAACACGCGAGCTACAATATTTATCCTGATACCGATTCGCGCGCCCTGAAGAAAGCGCTGGCGGATTACGCAGAAGTCGATGAAAAGCATATCGTCGTCAGTCATGGCAGCAATGAACTCATCAATTTGCTGTGGCATATTTTCCTCTCGGTCGGTGATAATATTATCTGCTGTCCACCCACTTTTTCGCTCTACACGTTTATCACTACCTTTTGCGGGGCCTATGTGGTCGAAGTGCCACGCGCGGAGGACTACGAGATCGATGTCGAGGCGGTGGTAAGGGCGTTGACGCCCGAAACCAAGATGATCGTGTTGTGCTCGCCAAACAACCCGACTGGCAATATGATCAGCGAGCAAGACATACTGACCCTGCTGGATACAGGGCGTATTGTGATGGTAGATGAAGCCTATGTGGAGTTCTCCGAGCATCCACGCGGTCTGGCCCATCTCGTGCCGCAGTACCGCAATCTGGTCATTATGCGTACATTCAGCAAGTGGGCGGGACTGGCCGGTTTACGGATAGGATACGGTATTTTCCCCGAGTGGATTGTTTCCTACCTGCGGCGCGCGCAGTGCCCCTTCGAAGTCAATGTAGCGGGTCATATCGGCGCGATCGAAACGCTGCGTCACCTGGACTACACGCAGGAACAGGTGCGGCGTATCATCGAGGAGCGCGGGCGTCTAGGGAGCTTACTCTCTCGTTTTTCATATCTGCATCCATTGCCGTCGCAGGGCAATTTTATTCTGGTGCAGGTGGATGAGGAAGAAGTCAAGATGGCCGATCTGCGCCAGGCGATGGAGACGCGTGGAGTCATGTTGCGCTACTTCAACCACCCCTATCTGAGCAACTTTGTGCGTTTGACGGTGGGGAAACCTGAGCACACGGATGTCATCGAGCAGGCCTTGAACAGTATTCAGGTCAAAGCATAGCAACATTCTTCTCTGCATGCAGAAGTTTTGCCGCATCCTCAAGCATACTTGCCCAACGCTCCTCTGACGGGGTACAATAGCTCCGCAACAATCACAGGATAAAACAATACACTCACGTGGAGGAGATATTTTAATGTCTTATAATACCAACGATAACACAACGATTGAGGCTGTTACCGCCAGCGAGATATTGGACTCGCGTGGCAATCCCACTATTCAGGTCGAAGTGCTACTTATCGGGGGCGCGCAGGGAGTTGCCGCAGTGCCATCGGGTGCATCGACCGGGGCGCACGAAGCGGTAGAGTTGCGCGATGGCGACAAGAGTCGCTATGGTGGCAAAGGAGTGCTGCAGGCGGTCACCAATGTGGAGGAGGCGATTGGCGACGCGCTGGTGGGGCTGGACGCGACGGACCAGGAGATGATCGACGAGGTGATGATCGCGCTGGATGGCACGCCGAACAAAGCAAAACTGGGCGCGAACGCGATTCTCGGCGTCTCGCTCGCCGTAGCCAAAGCGGTGGCACAGGCACAAAAGCAACCTTTGTATCGCTACCTGGGAGGTGTCGCGGCGCGCACGCTACCGGTGCCGATGATGAATATTTTGAATGGCGGCAAACATGCCGCGAATTCCACTGATTTTCAGGAATACATGGTGTTGCCGGTTGGCGCGCCCTCTTTCCACGAGGCGTTGCGCATGGGCGCGGAAGTGTATCAGAGCTTGAAGAAGGTGCTGACGAGTCGAAAGCTCAATACCAATGTTGGAGATGAAGGTGGGTTCGCGCCCTCGTTGGGCACAAATCGCGAAGCGCTAGAAGTGCTGGTGGCAGCAATCGAAGCGGCGGGCTACAAGCCAGGGGTAGACATTTTCCTGGGCATGGATTCGGCGGCGAGCGAGCTTTTCGTGAATGGAAAGTACGTGTTGGAGCGCGAGGGGCGCACATTGGACTCACGAGAACTGGTGGACCTGTACGAGCAATGGATCAACGAGTATCCACTGATTTCGCTGGAGGACGGCCTGGCGGAAGACGACTGGGAAGGCTGGTCGCTGCTACGTCAACGTGTGGGTGATCGTGTACAGATCGTGGGCGATGATCTCTTCGTCACCAATACTGAACGTCTCAAACGCGGCATTCAGGAGAAATCGGCGAATTCGATCTTGATCAAGCTGAACCAAATTGGTAGTTTGAGCGAGACGCTGGACGCGATCGAGATGGCGAAACGCGCGCAATTTACCGCCGTCGTCTCGCACCGCTCGGGCGAGACCGAGGACACGACGATCGCGGATCTGGTGGTGGCGACGAACGCGGGTCAGATCAAGACGGGAGCGCCAGCACGCAGCGAACGAGTAGCAAAATATAACCGTCTGCTGGCAATCGAAAACGAGCTGGGTACGGAATCGGCGCGTTACGCTGGCTTCGGCGCTTTCTACAATGTGCCCAATCTGTATGCTCGGGCATAATATTGTCAAAGTAGGATGTGACTCTCCATCGCGGGCACACGTAGGGTTCTGTCAAGGTACATTGGAACCCGCCAACTGCGCCATAAATGTCGCGTGAGCGCGATAAATCGGCTCCTACCGGTATAAGAAAAGTTGATCGACCAAGGGGTGGAAGGACGTTTGACAGTGTAGTAGGGTCTGCCTTAAACGAGGAAGGGTAGCTCTGTACGTCGTGTTGGGAATGCGCTATAGTTAGAGCAGAAATGAGAGGATATCTCTAGCGATATTTTTGCTTCGCTATAACAAGAATAAGAGTTATAAAGTGAGGTTGTATGGCAAATTCGACACCTAACGTTACGCATACATATGAACGACGCACAGGGCAATCTGTTCACTATACGCTCAGTTATATTTTGCAGGGAGCGGAATATGGCACCGATGGCGCAATCGTGCTGCTACACGATATGCCAGCCGGTGCATTCGAGTGGGAAGCCGCGCTGACCAGCCTGGCGGGATTGAATCGAGCGGTTTATGCTTTCGACATGCTGGGCTATGGGGAATCCGAGCATCCCTGGCCCGCGGATACCTCTATCTGGGGGCACGCGGACGTACTGCATTATCTGCTACGCGATCTCAACCTGACCAACATTATTCTGGTGGGTCATGGATTGGGCGGGGGCGTAGCACAAGTGCTGGCGACCCGTCTCTATCGTCAGCAGACACACGCGCTGGTGTTGATCGATTCTATCTGTTATCTGCGCGCCTTCGCCGAGAACTGGCCGGTGACCGAGATGGAGAAACGGCGCGATCCCGAAGCACCGCATACAACGGCGCGCGAAGATATTATCAACGACTTGCGCGCGACTGTATCGAACGCGGTCGTCAATACAAAGGGTTTCGGCGATGTGCTAGACAACTATGTCAAACCGTGGGACAACGAGGTGGGCAAAGAGGTGTTGTTCCAGCATATTCGCACGTTAGTGCCCTATTACCTCAACGCCGTCTCTACAGATTTGCAAGTGACCGGCCAGCCTACCTTATTGATCTGGGGCGAAAAGGATCAACAGGTGCCGGTCGCTTATGGTGAACGTTTGCACCGCGACATTCCCAATTCGCAACTCGTCGTCGTGCCTAACGCGGGCCATTACGTGCTCTTCGATGCGTTGGGAGGTGTGACGGACGCGCTGGTGGATTTTATTCAGAAGTTGTAGTGTAGAAGAATAAAAAGGCCCGTGGTCCGCGTAGG
>CAZZWK010000089.1:0-15305 GCA_964657925.1 uncultured Dictyobacter sp. | reverse complement strand
GTAGGTCAAACCATGCGTTTGACCTACGCGGACCACGGGCCTTTTTATTCAGGAAGCTTTGCTGTTCTGTTTTAACTCGCGATATTCGGCGGTAAGTTGCTGAATAATCTTCTTGGCACCCAGGAAGCTGAGGGATGACTCTTCCGGCAGTGTTTTGCCGAGGTGTTCCGAGAGCTTGCGGATGCTCATGAGCTGCTGCTCCGTCGCCATAGCGGGTATTTCGCCATCGGTATGTCGTTCGGCAGTCGTACTTGCCACATTCTGTCGCTGGCTAGCGTTGGCGGAGACGTTAGTCGTAACGGGCCGAGTGGTGGCGGCGGGCGTTGGAATCGTTCTCTCTGGCGTGTGGTTGTTGCCTGAATTCTGGCTGCTGATAGGGCTATCGACGATACGATGCGCCTCATCGAGGTCAGGGGCGAATTGTGTGCCGTAGCCGAGGGCGGCGAGCGCGCGCCCGATGGCGCCTGTTTCGGCTTTTTCAATAAAATCGGGGAAGGATGCCGCGTTTTCGGACTTGGTACCGGTGGCGCGTCCACCTTTGCCATCGGTGATCACCGCGCGGAAACGGGCGTAGCCTTTGGCACGTTTGGTGACTTTTTCGCTGCGGCGTGTCTCATTATTCCATACAAAAGCCTCTTCAGACACCTCGCGGTCCAGATCCACCTCAATCTCCTCGGTGTCGATCGTGCCTTGCGGACAGGCAGAGCGGAACCAGACGAGCCGCCATTGAACGGGCAGATAGTCTTTGAGGCCATCTCTGCTTTTGAGGCTGATCAGGTGTTCGTTGGGATTGAACTGGCGAACGGGCATGCTCAGTGGCGTTGTATCCTGTCCCTGTTCGGTTATATGGTTGCTCATGGTGCGCTCCTTTACCCTAAGTTGCACTTCTCCATCTTAATCTAGAAACTATGTTCTATATTTTAGATTCTAGTACACATTTGCCTGCTTGTCAACAATAGCGAATGTTTCACTGGCACTTTGTCGTGTGGTAAAACTTGTGACAGTAGTTTATTCTTTTCGAGGAGGGGAAAAGTGGAAGGGTGTGTGATAAGAAAGTTCAGACTGAGGAGAAAAGTTTAGCCAGAGGGCCTAATAGGCATACGCGAGGAAGAAATGTGTACTATTTTCGGTTATACAATGGTATAAATAAAACAATTACGTAGGGCAAAACAGTATTTGCCGTTTCCTCTTTGAGAGTATCAGGTAGGTTTGGGGGTGGTAACATGCTCGCTGAGGAGAGAAGGATCGATAGAATGAGCACAACAAGTATTTATTACCAGATTCAGGATGCGCTCAAGCATAATGAACGGGTGGTTATCGCGACGGTGATCAAGACGAATGGGGCCGCACCATGTGCTATCGGCAGTAAACTGCTGGTGCACGCTGATGGCAGCATGTGGGGAAGCTTCGCCGGACCAACCACGGACGGCAAGGTGCAGCAAGAGGCGCTGAAAGCGTTGCAAGAGGGGAAATCATTCGACACGCATATTCATATCGACGCCGACAAGGGTGAGTCGGTGGGTAGTTGTGGCGCGACGCTGGAGGTTTTTTTCGAGGTGTTGAAACCCGAGCCACGGCTCATGCTTGTGGGAGGTGGGTATGTGGCGCAGGCGCTGGCGCGGCTGGCGCAGCATCTCGATTTCAGTATCACCGTCGTGGATGACCGGCGCGACCTGGCTGATCCGCAAAGCTTTGATGCACAGGTACGCCTGGTCTTTGGGGATATACCACAAACGCTACGCGAGTTGGAGCCGGACGAGGCGAGCTGGATCGTGATCGTGACGCGTGGGCACAATCTGGATAAAGAGGCGCTGCGCACAGCGATCGAGACCGACGCAGCCTATGTCGGTATGATTGGCAGTCCGAGCAAGGTCAGAAGGATTTTTCGCGAGTTGCAAAACGAGGGCATCGCGGTGGAGCAATTGGAACGTGTGCATGCGCCCATCGGGTTAGATCTTGGCGCGGAGACACCTGATGAGATCGCGTTGAGTATCGCAGCCGAGATTCTGATGTTACGCAAACGAGGCAGTGGGGCATCGCTCAACACGCTCAATAACCTGCTGGTGGTAGAAGAGGCGGGCGTTTAGTCCCTAATCTCCCCACTTGCATATATACCTGTTGCGTACTATCATAGCGATACTAAAGATAGAGAAGAAGTCCTGCTTAGCGGGAAGCAATAGGGAAGAGATACATTTCATGAATAGCTTGTTGCCTAGCGCATACGCGATCAATCTGGGCCCTTTGCGAATCGGGCCGCCGTATATTTATATCAACATTGATCCTGTTCTCCTGCACCTGGGACCGTTGGCGGTGCGCTGGTATGGATTGATGTATGTTGTAGGTATCGTTGTTGGCCTGTGGGTGATCAAGGGGTACACAGAACGTAAAGGGATCAACCAGGACATGGTGTATCGCGTGCTCTGGTGGTGTATCGCGGCTGGTCTGCTTGGTGGGCGGCTTTATTTCGTAATCCAGCAGCCAGACCTGTATCGAGACTATATTTTGAAACCGCAAAATATTCTGGCGACGTGGGAAGGGGGGATGGCTTTCTTTGGAGCCATTTTCCTGGTAATTCCCACGCTTTTCTGGCGTGCGCGCGTCGAGCGCATCAATCCTCTGGTGCTTATCGATGCGGGCGTTTTGTTCGCCGCGGCGGGCCAGATTTTTGGGCGCATCGGCAACCTGATCAACGGGGATATTATCGGCTATGTCAGTCCGCAGATACCCTGGTCCACCGTCTATCAGAATCCGAACAGCTGGGCCTGTCTCGATCCCACCACATGTAACGTGCCCGTGCAACCGGCGGCGGGTTATGAACTGCTCACCAATCTAGTGCTATTGAGTGTGATGCTACTGTTGGCACGCAAAGTCAGGCGACCAGGGCTGTTGATGCTAGTCTATCTGTTCAGTTACTGCATCACACAATTTCTCATCTTCTTCACACGAGCGAATGTACTCGTCGATGTGTTCGGCATCAGGACGCTCAAGCAGGCGCAATGGACCGCGCTGGTCGTATTTGTGATTTTGCTGCCCATTACTTATCTCGTTGTACGCTACTCTAAAGCGGTTCCTGCGGGCGAAGTAGCGGCAACATACGGGATTGAGCAAAAACCGCGAGAAACAGCGGGAGCAAGCAAAACCGAGCCTGCAGCGCTTGATGAGGAACATAGAGAGGGAGACGAGGAAGAAAAACCGCCGCGGGTGGCAAAGGATACGGACGAGGAGTTGGCACAGGCGCAGAAGAGCGAATCGTCGCACGAGGTCTGAGCGAGTACGGCAGAAGACCGTGCAAGTGAAAATACCTGCTCATTTCCACTTTTCCTGGCGTAAAGGGAATAGAGAATATGGATTTTCTTTTTGTGTGTTTGTAGGGAAGGCTGGCGCTATACTATGCTGATTACGCGCATCGAACTAGAGAATATCAAAAGCTATCGTCACATGACTATCGATCTACAGCGTGGCACGACCGCTATCAGTGGGGCGAATGGAGCGGGCAAAACAACGCTGGTCGAAGCGATCGGATTCGCGCTTTTCGGCTATCTCCCATACAGCCAAGACAAGTTTGTGCGTGAAGGGGAGAAGGGCGGCAAAATCGTTATCAACCTGATCGGCAACGATATGCGACCCTACGTAGTTGAACGCAGGTGCGGGGCAAACGCGCGCTGGCTCGTTTTCGATGAAGAGGCGGACATGCGCCTGGAACAGCGGGCCGACGTATCCGACAAACTACACGACCTCTTCGGTATCGAACGCGAACGACCATTGGATGCATTGTTCCGCGACGCGCTTGGAGTGCCTCAGGGCACATTCACCGCTATTTTTCTCGAAACGCCCGCTAAACGCAAACAGACCTTCGACGCGCTGTTACAGATCGAAGATTACCGAACCGCCGCCGATAACCTGCTTGAGACGCAACATTACTACAAAGAGCAGATGCAAGAACAGCAGCTAGTCATCGAACGATTGAGCTTCGCCACAAAAGATATCGAGGAGTGGCGGGCACAGCTAGCTGAAGGCAGGGAGCGCCACGCGTTCCAACAAAGAGGGTTGGAGCAGCAGAGTAAGCAGTTAACCGAGTTGGAAACGCACAGAAACAGGCTGGACGAGCAAGCGAGAGCGCTGAAAGAGCTGGAACATCGTTATCACAGCGCGCAAGAGAGCAGCAAGCACGAGCAATTGATACTACAGGAGCGCGCAACGCAGAGAAGGCTGGCATATGAGGCGCAGCAGATCGTCATCAATAGCAGCGACGATTATCATAGCCATGTGCAGACGCAAGAAAGCATCAAAGCCTTGCGGCAGGACGCGTTGAAACGGGATCAATTGCGACAACAACAACACGAGCAGAAGAGAAGGCAGGCGCAGACCGACGAGAAGATCAGTGGGTGGCAGACGCGGCTGGATGAAGTCGCGCTCGCCCAGCAGAAAGAGACCGTGTTGTTACCACTAGTCGAGCAGCAAGAAAAGCTGGAGCGGAACTTTGAGGAAGCGAACCAGCAGGCTATGCGCTACGATCAGATCGTCGAAGATGGCAAGCGGCAACGGGAACAGCGCGACCGTGCGCAGCAGGAGCGAGATCATTATCAGGGCAAAATCGAAGAAGTGAAACAGTTGATTCCGCTGGCCGATTTATTGGAGGAGCGTGTCAACGCGCTGACCGAGTTGAGGGTGCAAGGCAAAGAGCGAGGGAGCAAGCAAAATCGTTTGCAGGAGGCGCGCAAAGCACTGCAAGAGAAACGCACACGACTACAAACATCGCAGGAACAGGTTCAACGTTATGATCTTCGGGTGAAACAGGTGGAGGCACACCGACATGAGGGCGAACAACTGCCGCACATCCAACAGCAATACGAGCAATTGCAGGCCCAGGTTCACAGGCTCGAAGGCAATATCGATGGCTATATCAGGTCGCGTAAACAAACAGCCAATGGTCAATGCCCATTTCTCAACGAAGACTGTCTCAATATTCGCAAACATGGCGTAGTAAATCTTGACACCTATTTCGACGAGTTGCTGGCGCAAGACCATGCGCAACTCGTGAGCCTGCAAGAGCAGCGCAACATCACCGAGCGGCAGGTGCAGCAATGGAAACCATACGCGGACGAAATTGGCAAGGTGGAACAGTACCGTGAGCAACTCGAACACGCCACCCAGAATACGCAACTGCTTCAGCAGGAGATTGGAGATCTGGAGGAAGAGGCTACACGTCTCAATAACGACATGCTCGCGCTCAAAACCATCGAGCAGCAGATAAACCAGGCCAGTAGCGCTTACACGGAGAGCAAAAACGCGGATGCCAGAGTACGAGAGAGCATCGGCTGGCATGAGCAAGTCACGCAACGGACGATGCAGATCGCGCAGTTAGAGAGCGAGCTGAACAATCTCAGGCAGGAGTTGGACAAATTCAAGGATGGCAAGAAAGTTGCGAGACAGATCAAAGAGGAGTTAGCGGGCTTGCAAGATCCACGTCGGCAATTGGGTATTCAGCAAAGCATCGCCAGTCATCAACAGGAATATCAGCAGAGGATGCAGACGGAACTTATGAATATGCAAGGGATCGACCTGAAGTTGAGTGAACTCGAAGAACTGCTGCGTGTGTACCAGAATCTGGATAGGGAGATAGCGGAGCAAGAACAATCGCTGTTACGAAGCGCGCATGGTTACCAGAACTATTTGCAGCACGAGCGGACCGCACAGGCTTTGCCGGAGCGAGAGCAGGCATATCAGCAACAGGTCACGGTCGCGCGCGAAGCGGAAGAGCGCTTGCAGGCCCTGGAGCAAGAATATCGCCAGGCCAGTGCCATTTTTGACCCAGGCGAATTGCAGCAGCTCAAAGAGTGGATCGAAACGTTAAACCGAGAGCTTGCGACCTTATTGCGAGAGATACAATACCAGCAGGAGCATGTTCAGACGCTCGAAAGTGATATCGCCAGAGGAGAGGAACTGCTGCAAGAGTTGGGGCAGGCGCAGCAGGAGGAGCAGACACTTGAGGACTTGCACACGATGACCGAGCAATTTCGCAAGTTGATCAAAGAGGCGGCCCCGCATGTGCTGAAGGCCATGCTCGCGGATATTTCAGCCGAGGCGAACCGCATCTTCGGCGAAATCATTGGAGATCGTAGCGCGCTACTGTCCTGGCGCAACGATTATGAGATCATTTTGCGGCGGCAGAGTGTCGAGCGTAGTTTCGCGCAGTTGAGCGGTGGAGAGCAGATGAGCGCGGCGCTTTCCGTGCGCCTGGCGTTGCTGAAAAAGCTCTCGACGCTCAACATCGCCTTCTTCGATGAGCCGACGCAGAATATGGACGAGACGCGGCGTATGAATCTGGCGGCACAGATTCGGCGTGTGCGCGGCTTCGATCAGTTGATTATCATCAGTCATGACGATACGTTCGAGCAAGGGTTGGACAGTCTGGTACGGCTGCGTAAAATGAATAGTGAGACGCATCTTCTGGGCGACGAAGAGGTCGAGGCACAGCAAGAGAAGGAACAAGCATGGCAGGAGGAGCAGATCGCGCTGCTACCGACGCGTTTCTAGTTTGTGCATTGCTGGTTTTTACAGTGAAATGATTATATATACACCATTGCTCGTTTTAAAAGGGAGCGGTTATGCTGCATAAAGGCAAGCTCGTTGAGACATTGAATACCAAAGGTGGCCGGTTTTCTCACTACGATGGCGCGTACACCGAGCAGCTAGCACTCTATCGTCATGCACTGGAAAGCTTGCACGAACGCTATACGTCCAGCTTAGAGCTTGAATATACGCTACCACCAGATGAAGGTGGCTATGCATCAGCGGGCGCACGTCCTAGTCTGGAGTTCGATCAATGGCTACTCCAGGCAGATAAGAACGAGTATTGTGGTCCGATTTTTCCTTTTGGCTATGAATTCGCGAACCACGAGCAGGCACGACAATGGGCGGAATGTGTAGAGGGAATTAGCACAATCGCCGTCGATGGTAGCCAGTTGATGCCATGGCGCGATGCCTCTATCCCCGTTGGGCTGGTGCAGGTGGGCTTTTTTATCAATCCGCACGCACAGGGAAAAGCCTACACCAAAGATGTGCGCGTCGAAGTGTTGACGCCCGAAGAGTTGATGGAAGCGTCGAAAGCCGAGGCAAGCGATCCTGATAGCTATCCTTTCTCGGAGATGCAGGTCACGTTGCGCCGCTACCTGTTAGAAATACAGACGTTGTGTGAGTTGATGGAAGGGCTAGCGGAGCAGCGCAAAGAGGATGATCCCGTCTATAGTCCAGTAGCTTTTTTCGATGGTTCGCTGGTGGTCTCGTTCGCGCTGACTATGCCCAATCCCTATCGGGACCAGTATATCAACGCGATTGTCTCATTGTTACGCACATCCGAGGAGTTGCGCGTGCCTTTGATAGGGTATATCGACACGAGTTACGCGCGTGATATGTTGACGATGCTGCGCTGCCTGGACCGCAACGTCAAGAGTTCGGAGTTGCGCGATACGAAAAATATTCATGACGCGCTACTGTGGCAAGGCAAGTTGCGCTGGGGAGATCGCACACCAGCCATGATCTGTGCACGCGGCGATATTCTCGCCAGTTATGGAGCCTATCGACATAGCGTCGCTTTTTGCTACCTGCAAACCAGCGCCTCACGTCCTCCCACGCGACTGGAATTCCCGCGCTGGATGCTCGATGATGGGGTGGTCGAGCAGGTAATGGATATCGTGCGCGCAGAGGTGATCGTCGGCACGGGCTACCCCTACGCGATCGAGACCGCGGACGCAGTCTCGGTTATTACGATGCAGGATCGCAACGAATTTTATAGCTATTTCAAAAACTTTATGCAAAAGCAGGGTATTCACTTCACCTATTCGACCAAGGCTTTGAGCAAGAATCGGCGGAGATAAGGAGGTCTGTGTTGACTGCATTACCAGAGCATTCGCGGATAAGTGTAGAAGAATATTTCCAACTACAAAAAGATCACCCTGATACCAAATACGAGTATGCAGATGGTTGGGTCTACGCACTCGCTGGAGGCAATCTGGATCATGCTCGTATTGGGCTACATATCGCGAGCGTCCTGGATACAACTCTTGGGAACGACTGTGAGGTATTCAACTCGGACGCAATTGTACAGTTATCCGAGTCGCGCTACTTTATGCCAGACGTTATGGTAAGCTGTGATCAAAGAGACCAGGGCAAAACCGATCAAATTCGTTTTCCGCGTGTCATTTTTGAGGTGCTTTCACCGAGTACGATCAACTATGATCGTGGGAAAAAATTTCTTTATTATGAAAAATTTGCGAGTTTGCAAGAGTACGTCATTGTCTACACAGATTATCAGGCGGTGGAAGTATTTACGAGGGAGAATCCAAAGGTGTGGAAACGGCGTGTGTTTCGACCCGATGAAGTGATCGAGATAGAGAGTATCTCTGTTCGTTTGTCTTTTTCCACTATCTACAGAAAAACATCTGTGCCGGTAGAAGAGATTTAGTGGCTAAATTTCTTTTTAATTACAAAACGCCTTCGTATACAAGAGTAAGAGGTAATTCCAGATCGAGTTGATCAAGCACAACGACATGATCAATGCCGAATTGTCCGCGTTTCCAATCCTTTTCTCTGCGATAAACCTCAATGTGTTGCTCATCCTGATGAACCAGGATATAAATCTCAAGTGTGGGACAGGAGCGATAGCGCGCGAACTTTTCGTTGCGGTCGTATTTCTCAGTAGCTGGAGAAAGTACTTCAACAACAATCAAGGGAGATTGAATTTTGAAAGGTTTGAGGCGTCGATCTTTATCCCAGTCTGCCAGATCACAGGTTACTACCACATCAGGCACGACAGGTGGTTTACCAGGGATGAAGACGTACTGATCACGATGAGTGCGGCATGGGCCGGTGCGTCCCAGTTGCTCTCGCAAGAGGCTGTCGATATTGCCAGCGATGGCGCTGTGTTCTGGACTTGAACCAGTCATATCGTAGATGCGTCCATCGATCAATTCATAGCGATATGGACTCTCGACGCTAATAAGCTTTTCAAATGCCTCTTCAGTAGCAGCGATAGTATGCAAAGAGCTGTTTTCGCTTTCATGTAACGGATCAATAGCCATCTATCACCTGCTTTCATGCTCTACCAGAAGAACAGTAGTTTCTAGCCAGTGCGCACCTACAAGGGGACGCGTCTACGCGAGTATTGAGCGATAGCGCCACTAAAGTATAGCATATTGCTGTGAATAACTTTATTTTTGATGCAGTAGACAAGAAAATAAGAAAGTAGGCACTGTTTACAGGATGGATATGGTATACTTTGATATACAAACTCGTATACATATACGTTCTTCCAAATGTATTTTTTCACTTGATACAGTGAGAGAACAGTAGTAGTTATTCAGCAAAAGAATTGGTTTATGTCTCGTTCAACAACACACAAATTTACCTGTCCTTGCGGACAAGAGTTCAGCGGGCAGGCGTATGAATATATCAATGTCGCCGATGATCCACAGTTGCGCTATGTTGTGCTGGCGGGCTTGATCAACGTCGCGGTCTGCCCCAATTGTGGCAGGCGGGCGGCAATCGCGACGCCTTTTATCTATTCTGACCCGGCCTATGACTTGCTGGCCTATGTTCATCCGCGTGGAGATGCGCCGGAAGACGCGCGTATGATGATTCTGGAGAAGTTGCGCTCCGTCTATACCGATGCCAGCAAGCTACGCGAACAGCAAACACTACAGCGCGAGGGCGAGCAACAGGAAAATGGTGGGCGCGTCATCTCGATCTCGGCCTCTGAGGGCAAAGAGATGCCACCACTCAAAGTAGTGTTTGGCATCGATCAGTTGGGAGAGTTGATCAACGGGATGCTGGACAACGATGAGCGACTGGGACGGCTGGCGATGAGCACGCAGAGCAGAAGCGAGGCCGAACGTGGGCAGTTCCACGATATCGCGCGCAAACTGGCGTCTGAAATGGGTTGTTGCATCGAGGTCGAGGACCTGCCGGACGAGTACACAGTCTGGTTTTATGGCTCGCGTCGACGTGTGGGCGCGCTGATGCGTGAACTCGCGACGAAGGGCTAAAACGATGATCACGATCGGTGTATTGACGATCAGTGATGGAGCTGCACACGGCGCACGCCATGATGTGAGTGGCGAACGTATTCGCGAACTCGCGCAACAACTGCCCGAGGCGACCATCGCGGCCCAGACAATTGTGCCCGATGAGCAGGAGCAGATCAGTGAGGTGTTGCGGGCATGGAGCGATGAGCAAAAACTCAACCTGATTCTCACCACCGGCGGGACCGGCCTGGCACCACGCGATGTGACGCCTGAGGCAACAAAAATGGTGATCGAACGTGACGCACCAGGGATCGCGGAGGCTATGCGCGCGATCAGCCTGAAATATACACCGATGGCGATGCTTTCGCGCGGCATGGCTGGCGTGCGCGGTCACACATTGATTATTAACCTGCCAGGCAGCCCAAAAGCCGTGCAGGAATGTCTGGAGTATATTCTGCCTGTGTTGCCACACGCGATTAATTTGCTGACGGAAGGACCCAAAGAACATTAATTTCTGTTGCAATCGTCTGGCACTGGCAATGAATTGCGCGCGGGCGCATGAATGCTGCCCCTACGCTCCGTCGAGGTTGATTACAGCCCATCATCTTTTTTAGAAAGCCTCTTTTCCTCGTTTCGCTTTACAATTGCTGCTTCACTTTCGTAAATATTCTTTACAACTCTATGACATCTTCTTGACAAATGCTTTTTATAATTCAAGCCGAATAGGGTTGAGGTCTTCGTAGAGAAAGCCTTGCAACAGAGGATTATAAGGAGTATTTAGCACATCTATGGGTATAATATTTCGTGGCATGCAAAATGTGCTGCGCAATCCGGTACGACTTATCCTGGTCGTTGTTTTGCTGGGGGTAAGTCTGATGTTTGTGGCGGCTATGTATAGCCTCAATAGCAGCGCGCAACAGCAATTGGAAACTGTACACAAGGATGTTGGTACGACCATCTCTATCAACTATGTGCAGAATAACGCAAACCAGTTCGGGGGCAATTTTGGGGGTAATGGAAGCACCGGAGGCAACACTGGTAGCGGTAGTGGCAGTACAGGCAATAGTGGAGGAAGCAATGGTGGAGGAAATGGTTTTGGTGGGGGAAATAATGGAGGAAACAGTGGTGGTTCCGGTAATGGCAGTACGAATCGGCCACCCAATGGTTTCGCTGGCATCACCACGACGCCGATTCCCAATAGCGTCGTTTCCGAAGTTGCGGCCATGCCTGGTGTAGCGAACGCGATGGGTACATTGCGTCAACGCGATGACGACAACAAACTGAAGACGACCTCGATTCAAGGCGCTAACGGCAACTCGTTCAGTATTCCCGCCACCGTCTTAGGTATTCCGGTCAGCGATAGCAGTTTTACGCTGACGGATGGCACGACACCCACAATGGTATCGGGCACAAAATTCAGCAGTAGCGACGGGTCCGCCGATGTGGCGTTGATCGGTCAGACGCTGGCATCCTCCAATAACTTGAAAATCGGCTCGACCTTTACCGTTAAAGGCAAGAGCATGAAGGTGATTGGTATCTTCTCAACGGGGAGCGATACGTTTGCAGCGAGCACCATCATCCTGCCGTTGAACACAGTGCAAAATCTTTACGCGGTCAAGGGAGTGGATGCAATTACAGTCAACGCGACCTCGTACGAGCAGGTTACGTCGGTGGTCACGAACATTCAGCAGAAGCTGGGCTCGAAATATAACGTCGTCGCAGGCAACAACGCGTATCAAAATACGTTCAACGCGCTGAATGTCGCACAGAACAGCATCACGCTTGCCCTGTACGTCTCGATCGCGGTGGCTGTTGTCGTGATCATTTTCGCGGTCTTCTTGATCGTGCGCGAGCGCACGGTTGAGATCGGCACATTAAAGGCGATCGGTGCCTCGCACTGGCAAGTGATCAGGCAATTCTGGGGCGAAGTATTCACGATGAGTGTGCTTGGCTCTATCGTAGCCATTATCCTGTTGGCGATCTTTGGCCCACTGGTCTCACAAAAGTTCAATATCAATACGGCTGCGACGACTACCGCTAATGCTGGTGCTCGCGCGAGTCGATTTGGTGGGTTTGGTGGAGGTCGCGGCAACTTTTTCTCACAAGCCTCGTCGCAATTGCAAAATATTCACCTGGCGACGGCTACCCTGAATCTGGAGACCCTTTTGATCATCATCGGGCTGGGTATAGCGCTGGCGATTGTGACCAGTATGATTCCCGCCTGGTATGTGGCCCGTATTAAGCCCGCAGTTGTCCTGAGGCAGAGTTAATCTACTGTGGATTACTTTAGATTAGAGATGAAGGAAGATACAATATGAATGGCACACCTTCCGACGAGCAAGTGGTCATAACCGATCTCGATACCATCGATGAGCGGGATGATTTCGATGATCAAGATATCAGCGATTCGGTCGATAGCGCGGAACCGGTTGAAGAAAAGGCACAAGCGCAGGTAGCGACTCCTGCTAGTTCACAGCAGCCGATGATTGTAGCGGATGGTCTCACGAAATACTTTCGCAATCAAGGTGAGACGATTCTGGCGGTGGATAACGTGAGTTTCGCTTTTAGCACGGGCCAGTTTATCGCGATTACCGGTCCGAGCGGCTGCGGCAAGTCGACGTTGCTGTACATCCTCGGGGGATTAGATAAAGCGACGGATGGCGAGTTGACGGTGGATGGGGTCGATGTACGTCGCCTCTCTTCGCGGCAGGAGCATCTGTTTCGTCGCGACAAGCTCGGCTTTGTGTTTCAATCGTTCCACCTGATACCGAATTTGAGCGCGCTGGAGAATGTGATGCTGCCGATGCAACTAAAGGGTGGCAGGTCGAGTGGCGAGATGCGTCAGCGTGCCCATGACCTGCTGATGCAGGTAGGCATCAACGAGGATCGTCATCAGCACAAGCCCGCGAAACTCTCCGGTGGTCAAAAACAGCGTGTCGCGATCGCACGCTCGATCGCGAACGATCCAAAAGTGATCCTGGCCGACGAACCAACGGGCAACCTGGACTCGCGCAGTGGTAAAATAGTTATTGATCTGTTGAAAAAGCTCACGCGACAAGGGAAAACGGTTGTTGTCGTGACGCATGATTCGGGCATCGCTAAAGTGGCGGACGTACGCATACGTCTGGATGATGGGCATATCGAAGATATCAATAGCGGTGCGGTGCCAGTTACGACGGACGTGGCTTTGGCACGGAAGAAAAAGAAACGTCGTTAGAAGCAAATGGCCCGCGTAGGGCAAACGCGTGGTTTGCCCTACGCGGACCGTAGGACATCTTTTGAATATATATACAGGGCATAGTGATTATGTATTTGCGCTGGCATGGTCGCCGGATGGCACACGTATAGCATCGGGTGGTCGTGATGGCACGGTACAGGTATGGGAGGCAAGGACAGGACGGCGGTTGGTCACATTCGATCAGGCTGCCACCCCTATTCTTTCGCTGGCCTGGTCTCCTGATGGCGGATTTGTCGCTACGGGCTGTACGAATGGATGTGTGTATATCTGGCAGAGTGAGACGGGCGAGATAGTCAACATATATCGCGGGCACACACGTTTTGTGCGCAGTGTGTGCTGGTCGCCTGATGGTGGATTGATTGTTTCGGGTGGTGAGTTTAAAGATAACACGGTGCGGGTATGGGAAGCATTCACGAGTAGGTTGTTGACAAAGCACGAGAGGCAATACCGTATTTTCTGCGCGCCCTGGTCGCCTGATGGTGGCTTTATTGCCTCAGGTAGTTTCGATGGTCGGGTCGAGGTATGGGAAGCGTTGAGCGGGCAGATAAAGGGGGTATACGAGCAGCAGAGCGTGCAAAAGCCGATTTATAGCGTTGCCTGGTCGCCGGATAGTCAAAAGATGGTGATAGCGGGCCAGGATAAAGATGTGGTGGTGTGGTCACCAGGGGAACAACAAGAGTTACGGCGCTACCAGGGACACTCTGCCGCGGTAAAGAGTGTTGCCTGGTCGCTAGACGGTCGTTTTATCGTTTCCGCGGGCGATGATACTACTGTGCAGGTATGGTCAGCGGAAACGGGTGAGCAGATAGCCTATTGCGATCAACACCATGTATGGGTGCGAGCGGTTGCTATTGCGCCTGATGGGCAAACCATCGCATCGACGAGCACGAAGGATGTATTGTTATGCGCCCTTTGACCATGATTACGCGGCTAGCTGGATCAACTACTCTTTTTCAGACAATTTACCGAATGAGAGACCGGATTGAAGGCGAGCGAGTTCTTTTATCAGGTCCTGTCCTTTTTCGCTCTCCTCCTCGATGCGTTCCGGTCGATCTTTGCCCACAAAATAGAGCAGGAACGAGATGCCTTTATCGGGTCTCTGGATACGTTCGATATGTGAGACCTGAGCCATATTGATCAACGTGCTATCCCCCAACAAAATAAATTGATGATCATCGTGTTTACTCAATGCTTATGACTCGCTTTCTAATAATGAAAAGAACGAAGAGATTAGAGAGGCTACCCTTATCAACGAGTGCTGAGTGAGGAAGTAACCAGCGTCAATGAGACGTTATATCTAGCTTCTGTAATAAATCATTATAAGCCGTATTTGTTGCGATTGTTTTTGGATGTTGGGAACCAAGTGCCTGTTGCCTTATCTTCAAAGCTCGCTGATAGAGTGGAAGAGCTTTCGTATAGTTTTGTTGAGTTTGATAGAGACCTGCTAAATGATGTAACGTTTCTGCAACATCTGGATGATTCTGTCCTAATGCCTGCTCTCGGATTTGTAAAATACATTGAAAGAGTTCCTTCGCTTGTTCATATTTCTCTTGATCTTTATAGAGATGTGCTAATCCACTGAGTGGATAGGCAAACAAAGGATGTTCTCGCCCCAATGTTTGCTCTCGAATATATAAAGCTCGCTTGAGCAGTGGTTCGGCCTGCTCATACTTCCCTTGCTCTCGATATACTTCCGCTAATCCGTGAAGTGGATAGGTCACTTGCAAATGTTCTTGTCCCAGAGCCCGCTCCCAAATGTGCAAAGCTCGTTTAAACAATGGTTCGGCTTCCTCGTATTTCCCTTGCTCTACATAAAGGATTGCTAAATTGTGGATAGAATGTGCGACTTCGGGATGTTCAGAACCTGTTTTGCTCTCCCAAATATCCAAAACACGCATATGGAGCCTTTGAGCCTGCTCATATTTCCCTGTTTGCCAATACAGAAGAGCCAGATTATTTAAAGGATGGGTTATTTGTAAATAGTATTGACTTTGTTCTTGCTCGTTTTCGCAGATGTGCAAGGCGCGCTGAAATAATGGCTCGGC
>CAZZWK010000088.1:1339-26151 GCA_964657925.1 uncultured Dictyobacter sp. | reverse complement strand
AGCAATGGGCGCACCACAACCACACCGCTCAGCACGACCGCTAAACTGAATGGCAGTGATGCCGTCAAATTGAGCACGAGCAGCACCGCTGCTGGTGGCTCAAGCAACGGAGGCTCGTCGTACTCACGCGGTAAAGGACGCAGCGGAAGCGCATCGGCCCGCCGACGTGGTGGCTCACGCTCCCGTCGATAAATAAGCTCTACCCAACGCAACATACCAGGCGCGTAATACCGTGATATTCCAAAACCACCGCCCGTATATAGTAGGGAAGACCCTTGTGGTCTTCCGGCGGCAGGTATTGACCAATTTCAACCGATGTTCTTCCAGCAAAGGATAATTTCGTTGCTTTAGGCACACGACTTTCAGCATATACATATACGTTTTTCTGGTTTATAGGATATAATCTAGAGAAAATCCCTATGGCGAAAGCTATAATCGCGCCCCACAATGGTTATACTTTTGGGGCATATGTTTGAAATAGAAAAAGAGAAGGCAGGCACGGAAATCGTGGAAAGCATAGAGGCTAGTGGTAAAAGCGTCGAAGAGGCAATCTCGCTTGCTCTAATGCGGCTAGGAAAGCGCCGCGATGAAGTGGATGTCGTTGTTTTGCAGGAACCCAGTCGCGGAACTTTCGGCCTGGGTGCCAAAGATGCTCGTGTACGCGCTACCTTGCGTCCAGTCGCAGCCGATGTTGGAACCGCGACAGGCAGTGGCGTGGTGCGAGGCGCGGTGATTACTCCCGAAATGGCGGATGCTATTTTTGGCTCTAGCGATATCGAAGTCCCGTTGCCAGAAGAGGGCGAGGAAGAGCTTTACGACGAGGACGCAGATGAGGAAGAATTTGAGGAGGATGAGGAAGATCTCGAAGACGAAGATGATGAAGATGGGGAAGAAGGAGAGGAAGAACCGCTAGGAGACGAGGAGGATGAGGAGTACGAGGACGAAGAACCTGCTCCGTTCGTCCCCGCTGGCGCAAGCGTTCTGCCCCCTTCAGAGGAAAACAGTGAAGAGATCCAGGAGGTCGAACATCCCTCACGCGAGGATGTCGAGATTACCGTGGATGTTCTACAACATATTTTGCGCTATATGAATATCCACGCAACCGTCCAGGTACGTTCCACCAATCCTCTCATCCTTAATATTCGCGGTATCAACGAAAATTTGGGTCTGCTGATCGGAAGGCGTGGTGAGACGCTGGCAGCTTTACAACTGCTGGTCAGCTTGATCATCAGTCATCGCACCAAACATCGCATGCGTATTGTTGTCGATGCAGAAAATTATCGCGAACGACGCGAGGAAAACCTGCGTTCGCTGGCCCAACGTGTGGCTCAACAGGTGCGTAACTATCGACGCTCGATCGCACTGGAAGCCATGCCTCCAAACGAACGACGTATCGTGCATATCGCGTTGGCCGATAGCAAAGATATCAGTACAGAGAGTATTGGTGAGGGCGAAGAGCGACGCGTGGTCATCTCGCTGAAACGACCAGGACGCTGAGTGGATGCATCTATCAACTTTTTGACCGTTGGACACGTCACACGCGACATTCAATCTAATGGTTCTTCTATGCTCGGCGGCACCGTATCTTTTGCCGCTCTCACCGCCTATCGTTTAGGCGCGATGGTAAGTGTAGTGACGCGTGCCGCACCAGATGTGTTGGCTACCCTGCCAAAGTTATTGCCGCATATCGCCTTCTTCGCCCAACCCTCGACATACACAACCACTTTCACTAATCAGTATCACGATGGTTTTCGTATTCAGTATCTCAAGGCGCGTGCCGACGATCTCTCGCTCTCCGACATCTCTCCCGAGGTACCAGAAGCGGATATCGTGCTTTTCGGTCCGCTCGCGCAAGAACTGCCCTCTGCTATGGTCATTCACTTCCCACGTCGTCCTGGCTCGCTGGTCGCGGCGACGCCGCAGGGCTGGTTACGTCGCTGGGATGCCGATGGACGTATCTGGCCCACACCCTGGCAGCAGGCCGAGCAGGTGCTGCCTACACTCGATGTTTTGATTCTCAGTCATGACGACCTGTTACCATTTGCCGCTGGCGACCGTGTGGAGGCCGATGCGCTCATCTCACGTTGGAGTCTATCCGTTCCTCTGCTGGTCGCGACCGATGGCCGTCATGGCGCGACCCTCTTTCGTAACGGAACCGCGCAACACTTCCCTGCGTTTTCAGCCCACGAGGTCGACCCAACTGGTGCGGGCGATGTCTTTGCCGCTGCCTTCCTTGTCCATCTTCATCAATACCATCAGCCGGAAGATGCGATTACCTTCGCGAATTGTGTCGCCGCCTTCTCTATCGAGCAACCTGGCCTCCAGGGCATTCCCACGCGTGCCCTGGTCGAACGACGACTCCATACTCACGAAGCATAGATGCGTTTTATTAACCGTTAGTACTACCCTCTTTTTATAGCTTTTTCTCTAAATTTCGTATTGTTGTGCTTTTTCTACCCAAAAAGGATCTATCTCATTATTTGAAAAGCTTTTCACGTGGGGGCAAAATAGCCTATTAGTCCTTATAATCATGCTATGTCAAAAATTAATGGGAAATTAGCTGGAAAAAAGAGTAATAATCTTCTATACTCTTTCTTACGATGCCTATCCTCTCGATCTGATCTGTTGCCCAGATTCTTTTTAACCTTTTTAGGAAGGAAATCGCACATGAAGGAACAGAATCTTGTTCATCGTATTCCTAATCTAATAATTGTATGTTTAATTTTAGTAGGTTTATTTGCCTTTAGTCTTTATTTCCAGAACAACACTGCTAGCGCTGCCCATAGGATGAGTCCTCACACAGTCAGTATTCATCCAGACTACCGTTACGCAGGACAACCACATGGTAAAACCTTTGCTTGCCAGTCCAATACAAGCGTCCCTCGTTGCTATGGTCCTGCTCAGATTCGGCAGGCCTATAGCATTCAGCCTCTGCTCAATGCTGGTATCACGGGCAAAGGTCGCACTATCGTCATCGTCGATGCTTACCAGGCACCCGATATTCAAAGCGATCTCAGCTTTTTTGACCAGACGTTTGGACTGAACGACCCCAAACTCAATATCATCGCGCCCGATGGATTGACGCCTTTCGATCCAACTAACGCGGACGAGGTCGACTGGTCCGGTGAAATTTCGCTTGATGTCGAGTGGTCACACGTTGTTGCACCTGATGCGACAATCGATCTCGTGCTGGCGAAAAGCGATAATGATAGCGACCTGATCAGCGCGATTCAGTACGCTGTAGATAACAATCTCGGCGATACTATCTCGATGAGCTTTGGCGAGAATGATGCTTGTTCTGATAATGCTGCCTGGCACAAAGTTTTCGCGGAGGCTACCAGTAAAAACATTACCTTGTTTGCTTCAGCGGGTGACTCTGGTGCGGCGCAACTGACCTGTGATGGTAATTCTTATGTGTTGGCAACTTCATCGCCCGCCAGTGATCCACTGGTGACAAGCGTAGGTGGTACATCCCTGCTGGCCGATGCCACCACCGGTCAGTATCAAAGCGAGTCTGCCTGGAACGACCCCTATGGTGCTACTGGCGGCGGCTATAGCTCAGTCGTCAAAAAGCCCTTCTATCAGTATGGTGTTGTCCCCGGAAAAGGTCGCGGTGTGCCCGATGTCTCTTACAATGCTGGCGTGAATACCGGTGTACTGACCGTATGGTCTGAGAGCGGCACTACGGATGCTGTTTATATCTTCGGTGGCACCAGTGCTGGCTCTCCACAATGGGCGGGCATTATAGCTTTGACGGACCAGATCGCGCACGGACGCGTGGGTTTCATCAACCCCTTGCTCTACACGTTCTTTGGCCGTATCAGCCCTCTCTATCGCCAGACATTCCATGATGTCACCACGGGCAACAACACGGTGACCGAGACCAACGCCGATGGTACGACTGTAACTATCCAGGGTTACAGCGCCGCTAAGGGCTGGGACCCCACGACCGGTTGGGGTACACCCATTGTCTCTACGTTCGCGCCCGCGCTGGCTCTCACGCATAGCGTTCACATTCATAGCTTCGATCAGCAGATCTCGAAGCTGAAATAACTACTTTACACTTTCTACGGCACTCAGAATGAGATTAAGATAGGCGAGCAAAAGGGGTTTCTCCAAAAATGAGAAACCCCTTCTATTGTTCATATGCATACATAATGGAAGATTAGTCTAACGCCTCTTTCGCCATGCTCGCCTGAACCGTTTGTAACGCGCTATAATCTACTCCAGTCAGCTCGACCGAAACATTCCATAGGCGTTCCGCCGCCGATTGATCGTATTCCTTCCTGGCCTGCGCTTCTACTTTAGGATATCCTTGCACCCCAAAGAATCCCCCTGGCCCCACCAGTTCTCCCCCGAAGATGGTCAATGCCGTGCCCGCATAGAGTTGTGGTAGCACACCCATATTTTGTGCTTGACCCATGATTGCGCCGAGAATTCTGTAAGAGACTTGTTCAATGGTGGAACCTGCCTCGGTCGCGGTTGTGCTTTGCAAATTGGTGTTGGCATAACCAGGATGTGCGGCAACACTGATCGTGGTCGCGCCAGCTTTCACCAGACGACTTTGCAACTCGAACGCGAACAATAAGTTGGCTGTCTTGCTTTGACCATATGCGGACCAGCGACCATACGAGCGCTGGTGATTGATATCGTCGAAATCGACTTTGCCCGCGAAGCGAGCGAGGCTCGTCGTTGTGATCACGCGGCTCTGTGGCGTAGCTAACAGTGTTGGAAGAAGAAGACCGGTCAGGGCAAAATGACCGAGATGATTGGTGCCGAACTGCATCTCAAAACCATCTTTGGTCTCGCGATGTGGAATCGCCATGATGCCCGCGTTATTGAAAAGTAGGTCGAGGCGTTCATACGAGCGCCGTACTTGCTCCGCGAAATCGCGGATCGAGGCCAGCGATGCCAGGTCGAGCGTAACCAGTTCCAATGAGGCCCCCGGCGTTTGCTTTTTCACCGCATCTAGCGCGATTCGTCCTCTCTCGGCGCTGCGGCAAGCCATAATCACATGCGCCCCTTTTGCTGCCAGCGCCCTGGTAGTTTCCAACCCCAGACCACTATTGGCCCCGGTTACAATGATGACATGTTCATGCAGATCAGGTATATCATCGACAGTCCAGTTACTCATAACTACCTCGCCAAACTTGTTTATAGCATCACTCATTTGCCTGACGACAAACACAAATTACAAAATATGCTTACACCCTTACGTACTATAGCAGAGATACACGTTTGAGCAAGGCTCATGCATAATAGACAACGTATCACTTATTGTGACTGCCCCCAAAATCTGTTATAGTGAAATAAGATTCTTGTGTTGAGATAGACCGGAGTATTTTAAGTCATGACTACACAAAATGAGGCGAGCACGCCGCTCAAACGAACGCCACTCTACGAACGCCATCGTGCTCTGGACGCCCGCCTGGTCGAGTTCGGTGGCTGGGAGATGCCGGTTTCCTACACAGGCATTCTCTCTGAGCATGACGCGGTACGTTTACGCGCCGGTCTCTTCGATGTCAGCCACATGGGCGAATTCCGCGTCGAGGGAGACGATGCGTTGACCTTCCTGCAATATCTTGTTCCCAATGATGTCTCCCGTTTAGCCATCAATCAAGCGTTGTATACACCACTCTGCCTGCCCGATGGCAATGTGATCGACGACCTGCTGATCTATCGTCTGGGTGAACAACAGTTTATGCTGGTGGTGAACGCCGCCAATATCGACAAGGACTTCGCCTGGGTACAGCAGCAGGCCTCACACTTTCCCTCGCTCACGATCACCAACCAATCAGATGCCACTGCTCTATTGGCCTTGCAGGGGCCGCGTGCCAGCGCTATCCTTCAGAAGTTGACGGACATAGACCTGGCGGACATCCGTTACTACCATTGTGTGCAAGGGGCCGTGGACGGCATCGCCTGTATCGTCTCGCGCACCGGCTATACCGGCGAGGATGGCTTCGAATGCTACTGTGCCTCGCAAGACGTAGGCAAGTTGTGGGATGATCTGCTCGCGGTCGGAAAAGAGCAGGGCTTGATGCCGGTTGGACTGGGTGCGCGCGATACACTGCGTCTCGAAGCCGGTCTATGCCTTTATGGACACGAACTGGACGAACAGACGAATCCGTTGGAAGCGAAGCTGAACTGGACCGTAAAGTTCAAAAAAGGCGATTTTATCGGTCGTGACGCGCTGCTCGCCGCAAAAGAACAGGGACTCACCCGCCTGCTTGTTGGCGTCGAACTGCTTGAACGCAGCGTGCCACGCAGTGGCTACCCTATTTATAAGGACGACGGGCTACTGGGCAGATTGACCAGCGGCGCGCCAGGACCAAGCGTGCATAAAAATATCGGCATGGGGTATGTGGAGGCGTCGCAAGCTGTCGTCGGTAATGACGTGCAGATCGACATTCGCGGTAAACGTGTCGCGGCGAGGATTGTCGCGCTCCCTTTCTATAAGCGCTCATAAAAGGGCATATATTTGCCTGCCATAACGGTTTGTTGTACTTTTTATAGCAGAGGAGATCGTTGCGGTCTTCCGGTTGGTCCCCAGGACCTATCTGGTCGTTGAAAATAGAAAAGGAAAAGAGATCATGGCAAGTCTGAAGCATCCCGATAACCTGAAATATACCAAAACTGATGAATGGGTGCGTGTCGAGGGCGATCAGGTCGTTATTGGCATCACCGATTATGCGCAGGACCAGCTTGGTGATATCGTCTATATCGAGTTGCCCTGGGAGAGCGGCCAGACGGTTGCCGCCGAGGAAAAATTCGGCGATATCGAATCGGTCAAAGCTACATCCGAGCTCAATTCTCCGGTCAGCGGCACCGTCGTGAGCATCAACGCGGACTTGAAGGACAATCCCGAACTGATCAACGATTACCCTTATGATAAAGGTTGGATGGTGACACTGAAACTGTCAGATCCCGCGCAACTCGATTCCCTTCTGGATGTGCAAGCATATCTCGACTACCTCCAGGGCCGCTAGCCACAATTACGAATACCAACAATGGCAATCAATTTTGCCCCAAAAATGGATACGTAACTACGAAACGCGCTATAATAAGGTTACATGATGAGGAAGTAGCAGTGTATCTGTGTGTGCTTGCATGTTCGTGTGCTGAACGCCTATCGCGCGCGTGTCTATCTATAGACACGCCTGGATTTGATGCGTACGCTGTTGAAGGTGCTTTTAGCCTCAATCGATTCTAAGCATCACCACGTTCCTGCCCCTTTGCTCTGTTATCCACGGCTCCCCTTTGCGCATTCATAAAGACGAGAAGCCTTTCGATAGGGGAGCTTCTCTGCTTATCCGCTTAAGGGAGCTTTACAGCATGAGCTACGTACCGAATACATCCGAAGAACAACAAGCGATGCTGGCGAGCATGAGTCTCTCTTCAATGGAAGACCTGCTTCAGCCAGTCCCCGAAGAGGTGCGCCTGCGCCGCGACCTGGACCTTCCTGAGGCCCTGCCTGAGCCCGATTTGAAACGCGTTATGACACGCATGGCCGCCAAAAATGTTGATCTGGATCGCGCGATCTCCTTTCTTGGCGCGGGCACCTACGACCGCTCGATTCCTAGCGTGGTTGCGCACTTGCAGCGCCGCTCGGAATTCGTGACCTCGTACACCCCCTACCAGCCCGAGGTCAGCCAGGGCATTTTACAGGCCACCTATGAGTTTCAAACCATGGTCTGCCAGTTGACCGGTCTGGATATCGCCAACGCGTCGCTCTACGATGGCTCGACCGCGATGGTCGAGGCTGCGCTGCTGGCTCTCGGCCCCGGTGGTCGCGGCGAAATCGTCGTGTCCGAAGGCGTGGACCCCCAGTATCGCACTGTGCTCCATACGTACGCCTTCGCGCGCGGCTTCGAGATCAAAGAAGTGCCCGTTGTCGATGGTGTCACCTCGACCGAGTCGCTGCAAGCCGCTGTCAATACGCGCACTGCAGCAGTGATCGTACAACAACCGAATTTCTTCGGCTGCATCGAGGATATGCGCGCCATCGAGCCAATCGCCCACCAGGGGCGTACCTTGTTCGTTTCCGTCATTACTGAGCCAGCCTCACTGTCCGTGCTCGCGCCTCCAGCATCGTATGGAGCCGATATTGCGGTCGGTGAGCTGATGAGCTTCGGCAATACCATGAGCTATGGCGCGCCCGCCCTTGGCTTTATGGCCGCCAAAGAGAAGTTCATGCGTCTCTTGCCAGGTCGTCTGGTGGGGCAGACAGTGGAAGAGGGTGGTCAGAAACAGACGGGCTATGTGCTGACACTACAGACGCGCGAGCAGCATATTCGCCGTGAGCGCGCTACCTCAAACATCTGCACCAATCAATCGTTGCTCGCGATAGGCGCGACGATCTACCTGGCCTCGCTGGGCAAACAGGGTTTTCGCCAACTGGGCCAACTCTGTGTGCAAAAGTCGCATTACGCTTTCAAGCAAATTACCGCTATCCCCGGCTTTGCGCCTGTTTTCAATCGTCCCTTCTTCGATGAGTTCGTGGTCAAGTCTCCTGTACCAGTGGAGCAACTGGAGCAACGTTTCTCCCAGGAAGGCATTATCGGCGGCTACGCGCTGCAAAAAAGTTACCAATCCATGGAAAATACCGTGCTCTTCTGTGTAACGGAAACACGGACCAAAGAGGACATCGATCTACTGGTGTCCATGTTGCAGGAGGTGCGGGCATGAGTGTCGAGTCTTTGATTTTTGAGAAGGGTGCGCCCGGTCGGCATGCATCAAATATGCCGAGCATGGATGTGCCGGAAATATCGCTGGAAGAACTGATCCCATCCGCTCTGCTGCGCTCTGAGCCCGCGCCCCTGCCTGAGGTCAGCGAGATCGAAGTCGTTCGCCACTACACGCATCTCTCGCAGCGCAATTTCGGCGTCGATACCGGCTTCTATCCGCTCGGTTCCTGCACCATGAAGTACAATCCCAAATTCAACGAGGATATGGCCGCCCTTCCAGGTTTCGCGCACATCCACCCCTTGCAGCCGGATCAACAGGTGCAGGGCGCGATTCAACTCGTGTATGAATTAGAGCACTATCTCTCCGAGATCGCGGGCATGGCGCGTGTGACGTTGCAGCCCTCGGCTGGCGCGCACGGCGAGTTGACCGGTATGATGCTGATCAAAGCCTATCACCAGAGTCAGGGACAGGGGCATCGCAACCTCGTACTCATCCCCGATAATGCGCACGGTACCAATCCCGCCAGCGCGACGCTGTCGGATTACAAGGCTGTCGAGGTGAAAACAGATGCCACTACCGGCGGTATCAATATGGAGCATCTTGGCACCTTGCTGGAATCGAATGGTGCGAATGTCGCGGCCATTATGTTGACCAATCCCAATACGCTAGGCCTTTTCGATAGCAACATCGCCGAGATCGGGCGTATGATCCACGAGGTCGGCGGCCAGCTTTACTACGATGGCGCCAACGCGAACGCAGTATTGGGCATCACTCGTCCCGGTGATATGGGTTTCGATGTCGTCCACTTCAATCTGCATAAAACCTGTAGCACTCCCCATGGTGGTGGTGGACCAGGCGCGGGACCGATCGGCGTAAAATCTCATCTGGTACCATTCTTGCCCGGACCTCTGCCCGCGAAAAACGAGCAAGGCTACTATTGGCAGGACGCGGGTCCACAATCGATCGGCAAGGTACGCGCGAACCTGGGCAACTTCGGTGTACTCGTGCGCGCCTATGCCTATATCCGTTCCAATGGACCAGATGGCTTGCGTCACGTCTCCGAAAGCGCTATCCTGAACGCGAACTATCTGAAACACGCGCTTTCTTCAGATTACGAGATCGCGTTTCCACAAATCTGTCAGCACGAGTTTGTCGCCACCGCGCAGCGTCAGAAGGAAGAGCATGGCATAACCGCGACCGATATCGCCAAGCGCCTGCTCGATTTTGGCCTTTACGCGCCAACCGTTTACTTCCCGCTCATCGTGCACGAGGCGATGATGATCGAGCCGACCGAGACCGAGACGCGCGAGTCTCTTGACTACTTTGTGCAGGTCATGCACCAGATTGCGCAGGAGTCTCAAAACGATCCCGAGATCGTGCAAACGGCCCCACATACAACGGTAGTCGGTCGCCTGGATCAGGCGCTCGCGGCACGTAAACCCAATCTGCGCTGGCAGCCCGGACAAACGGTCACTCATGGCTAATGAAGGTTGTCACCCATAGGAATTTGCGTTAGAATAAGAAGAGCAAAGTCGACTGATAATTAAAGAGGGACTCTCTATGGCGATATCAATCCGAGATAATTTGTCTTTAAAGACAGCCACAGAAACTCCAATGGTGCGCAACGATGTCGGACATCCCAGTTTCGTCATTACCATTGACGGGCAGCAGATGGAGGCATATCAGGGGCAATCCATTTTAAGTGTGGCGAACGATAACGGGATCACCGAGATCCCCAATTTGTGTAACGACGAAAAGCTAGAGCCTACGTCCGCGTGCCGCATGTGCCTGGTGCATATCGAAGGGGTCGAACGTCCCCTGCCTTCCTGCAATACGTCAGCGGAGCCCGGTATGGTGGTGACTACGAATTCAGATGAGCTATTCCATATTCGGCGTACGAATCTGGAGATGATGCTCTCTGACCACAATGCTTACTGTCAACCACCCTGTCAAGTTGACTGCCCTACCCATATCGATATCCCCGGCTACCTCGAACTCATCGCGCAAGGCTCTATGAAGGAAGCCGCCCGCCTGGTCAAAGAGGTGCTGCCGTTCCCCTATATCCTGGGCCTGACCTGTCCCGCCCCTTGTCAGTCGGCCTGTCGCCGCGCCCTGGTCGATGAAGAGATCGCTATCTGCCGCATGCATGGACACGCCGCGGAAACCTGCCTGCTCGATCCTCCCATCCCCTATGTGCAGGACCCACCCACCGGCAAGAAGGTCGCTGTCATTGGCGCAGGACCCGCTGGTATGGCCTGCGCCTACTATCTGGCATTGCGCGGCCACTACTGCAAAGTCTTCGATATGCAGCCACAGGCCGGTGGCATGCTGCGCTATGGCATTCCTGAGTATCGCCTGCCCAAGGATATGATGGATCGCGAGCTCGATCATGTCTGGCAGCTCGGCGTGGACTTCCAGGCCAATGTCAAGCTGGGACGCGATTTCGAGATCGATGATCTGTTCGCGCAAGGCTTCGATGCCGTTTACCTGGCTGTCGGCTGCTGGACCAGTAATCCGCTCGGTGCTCCTGGTGAAGATGCCGAGGGTGTGGTCAACGCCATCGCATTCCTGGGTGATAAAGTGGAAGGCAAACCTGTGCCGGTGACCGATGCCGACGAGGTGGTGGTACTCGGTGGTGGTTTTACCACCTTCGACTGCACACGTACTTCGTTACGTTTCGGCGCGAAAGTCCATACCGCCTATCGCCGTGGTCGCACCGAGATGAGCGCGACGGCTGAAGAGGTTGAGGACGGTGAGGCCGAGGGCACGGAGTTGATCCTCTACGCCCAGGCCACTAAGGTCGTGACCGACGACCATAACAAGGTGAAGGGCCTCGAAATCCAGAAGAATAAACTCGGAGAGCCGGATGCCAGCGGTCGCCGCCGCCCGGTGCCGATTCCAGGATCTGAACATGTGATCCCCTGTACCACCGTCATTCCGGCCTACGGACAGAAGCCCGATCAGTCCATCCTGGACGATAAGTCTGGTGTGAAATGGACAAAATGGACCACCATCCAGACCAATCCCCACAACTTTATGACTGATCGCAAGGGCGTCTTTGCTGGTGGTGACTGCCAGTCAGGCGCGAAGACGATCATCGAGGGTATCGCTCAGGGCAAACTGGGTTCGCGTTCTGTTCACTCGTTCCTGATGGGCGATGACATGAACGAGGTCGCGCGCCGCCTGGAGCTTGAGGAGCGCCGTCCCGATCTCTTCGACATCGTGCCCTACAAACCGGTCGAGCCAAAAGTAAAAATGCCCATGCTGCCCTACGAGAAACGTGATCGCAGCTTCCAGTTGATCGAGATGGGCTACCTGCGCGAGCAGGCGGAACGCGAGTCCGCTCGCTGCCTCCAATGTGCCTGCCCCGCCGCTGGACAGTGCGACCTGCAAAAGTACAGTATCGAGCACGGCCTGGCCGACAATCGTTTCCACGATGGCGAGCCACGTGACTACCACGACTATGAAACAGACCTGTCGCATAGCTTCATCTTGCGCGACCCGAACAAATGCATCAACTGCACCCAGTGCGTGCGCGTCTGCCACGACGTAATCGGGCCAGATTGCTACGGTATGTTCGGCAAAGGCTTCGACACGATCGTCTCAACACCGTTCAATGTCACGTTGCATGATACCGACTGTGTCTCCTGCGGCGCTTGCGTCCAGGTCTGCCCGACCGGCTCTCTGATGATGGCTGAACGCTCTCTGTCTCGCTACGCGTTCGCGCTCGATCGCTGCATCTTCTGCGGCGACTGCGTCGAGGTGTGCCCGCATGGCGCACTCGGTGAGACACCGAACTTCGAGCTTTCCTTCTTCAACCGCTTCGGTGAAGATGTCACATTGGAGAAAAACGACCTGGCGAACGCGCCGGATTATCTGGTGCGCCAGCGTCTCCCACGTGGCAAGCGTGACCTGCCAGTGATGAGTCCATTGGTACGTCCTCTGCCCGCGCGCAGCATCCGCGACTAGCATCAATCGATCGCGCTAATAGCATCGTGCTTAATAGCGCCCAGATCCGCGTAGAGCAAACCACGCGTTTGCCCTACGCGGATCTGGGCGTCTTTGTGGTGGAGGAGAGATAGGAAGAAATTGCTACGAGCTGCCCATCTCTCTTGCTCTCACATCTCACCCATTTTTACTATGTTATAATGAGAGCTAGTGTTTTGTGCCCGCGATAGTAGAGGCCGGATTTATCCGCCGGTGGTTGCGGGTCAGCGGAAAATGGAGTGCCCACGATGGAAGAGAACCAGCAGCATATGCCAATTGTGGCCTGTGTGACGGTCGGAGATTTAGAGGAAAATTGCTACCTCTACGCTTGTCCGGAGACGCGCGAAGCGGTGATTATCGATCCGGGCGACGAGGCTCCACGCATTTTAGAGACGATTCAAGAGCTACAACTGGTTCCGAAATATATTATCAATACCCATGGACATTTCGATCATATCTGCGCGATCGATGCCGTGAGCGCGGTCTATCCCGTACCTCTGGCGATTCACGCGAAAGATGTGCCGCTGTACTCGGATAGGTTAACCTCCGAACGCTTTGGACTGCCGCTGCCACTGGTGAAGCGAAAACCAGATATCCTTTTGCAAGAGGGCGATGATCTCTCTTTCGGCACTCTCACACTGCAAGTGTTGCATACCCCTGGTCATACACGCGGTAGTATCAGCCTGCTCAGCCCGTCCTATTGCGTTTTTAGTGGCGATACGCTTTTCTATCGAGGTATCGGACGGACCGATCTACCAGGTGGTAGCTATGAACAGATCGAGCAATCTATCCGAAATAAATTATATACGCTTGATGATGATCTGGTGGTATTTCCAGGTCACGGCCAGCCAACCACTATTCTAGAAGAAAAATCTGAAAATCCATTCGTAAATGCAGAGGAGTAATATTGTGTCGGATATTTGTGTTATTGGAACAGGATATGTCGGGCTGGTAACAGGAACCTGCCTCGCTAATATAGGCAATACTGTGACTTGTATCGATATTGTGCAAGAAAAAATCGATCGCTTGAATGAAGGTATTCTACCCATCTATGAGCCTGGTCTGGATGCGATGGTCGAGCGCAATGTGCACGCCGGTCGTCT
This sequence comes from uncultured Dictyobacter sp., assembly GCA_964657925.1. Taxonomy (GTDB): domain Bacteria; phylum Chloroflexota; class Ktedonobacteria; order Ktedonobacterales; family Ktedonobacteraceae; genus Dictyobacter. The sequence goes on along the minus strand of CAZZWK010000088.1, from coordinate 12,373 downwards.
CCACTTTACGACAAGTTATGCCGAAGGCTTGAAAAACTGCGAATTCATCTTTATCGCCGTCAATACCCCCACCGCCAACAACCAGGGCGGCGCGGACATGCGTTTTGTGGAAAGTGCCGCGCGCAGTATCGCCGAGACGCTCGATCACTACGCGATTGTGATCAATAAAAGCACGGTTCCAGTCGGCAGTGGCGATGTGGTCTCTCGCGTCATTCGCGGCAATCTGAAAAACTCCTCTGCCTCCTTCTCAGTTGTTTCCAACCCTGAATTCTTGCGCGAGGGCGCGGCTCTGCTCGATTTTCAGCATCCTGACCGCGTCGTGCTGGGTTCATCCGAGCCTGAGGCCGCCTATCGCGTGGCGCAACTCTACCTGCCATTGCGCGCGCCGATCGTGACCACGGATCTCTACACTGCCGAAATGATCAAATATGCCTCCAACGCCTTCCTGGCGACTAAAATTTCGTTTATCAATGAAATCGCGCAGATCTGTGAGCGGCTGGGCGCGGATGTGAAAGAGGTCGCGGCAGGCATGGGCTATGACAAGCGCATCGGACATGCCTTCCTCAGCGCTGGTCTCGGCTACGGCGGCAGCTGCTTCCCCAAGGACGTGCGCGCTCTGGCCCATATGGCCGACGAGGCTGGCCTGCATCCACAACTGCTGCACGCGGTGATGGACATCAACCACGATCAGCGCCGTCTGGTGGTGACGAAACTGACTAATATTCTTGGTTCGTTGCGTGGCAACACCATCGGCGTGCTCGGCCTGGCCTTCAAACCCGAAACCGACGATATGCGTGAGGCGCCCGCCATCGATATTATTCGCTGGGTGACCAGCCAGGGTGCCCGCGTACGCGTCTACGACCCCGTGGCCCAGGAAACCGGTCGTCTCGCCCTGGAGCAGGCGGCGGTCTCATTGGATATGGTCACGTTCTGCGAAAACGCTTACGCAGTAGCGGAACAGGTGGATGCACTGGTGGTCGTGACGGAGTGGAAAGAGTTTAGAGACATGAATATGCGCCATGTGCGTGAACTCATGCGCCGTCCTGTCCTGATCGATGGTCGCAACATCTTCGACCCGACCCAGATGGATCGCTACGGTTTCATCTATCGTGGCATGGGTCGTGGCAATGCACCCGCCCCCTCGATCTTACCGCCCACGGATTCCACCTCCAATTCCACTGATGAAATCGTGCAGGAGCCATTGACCGTGGGAGAGGCGAAATAATGGATGAGGACCGGCCACTGCTCTTCACTCCGCTCGTAAATGGGCCAGGGGAAAGCATCCCCGCCTGGCTCTTTGGGTCCGCGGGTCTGGCCGGTCTTCCTGTTCCCTTGACCCTTCCACGAGGTGTCAATGTCGCGCTCGGCATCGATATGATCGAGGTCGAGCGTGTACGCAGCGTCTTCGCCCATCACCACGACCGCTTCCTCAAACGCGTCTTCACGGCGCAGGAAATCGCGCAATGCCACGGCAAAGTGCAACGCCTTGCCGGTCGTTTCGCCGCGAAAGAGGCGATCAGCAAGGCCCTGGGCACTGGTATGCACGGTATTGCCTGGCGCGAGATGGAGATTCTGCAACTCGCCAGTGGTCGCCCCACCGTTCGCCTGCACGGCAACGCTATGCGCCGCGCCCGCCAACTCGACCTCAGTACCTTCGATGTTAGTATCGCTGATCTGGCACAATTCTCCATCGCCATCGCCATCGCTGTCCAGACATCACTGTAGTGCTCGGCTTCCCGCCATCCACTCCGATTATGATCTTTCAAAAATAAAATCGCGTATCTCCACCCTCTGTAGGCGTCGCTTCAGCGCAACGCACCCGCGATTTATCGCCTGATAGCGTTGCCCGACTTTATTTTTGAATCTTCATTAAGTACAAACAGACAATAAACACGGGATAAAACTTGCTTGATAAGCTCGGACGATCCCACAAAAGTAATGTGTTTGTACTTATTGGTGCATCTACTAAATAGTGAGGTAACCCGCGTAGCCGCGTCCGCTTGCAGGCGCGCGCCGGAGCATGGTTTCCCGTACTCCCGAAGACTTGCTGGATGCATCAATTATCGGCTCTCTTCCGCTGCTGGACGCATGACTGTTGATAGAGCAATAATTTCTGATTGGAAAAAAACATGCGCGCACTCATCCAACGTGTCACCCACGCCAGCGTCACCGTCGATGGTGAAATCAGCGGTCGTATCGATGCTGGTCTGCTGATCCTGCTCGGCATTGGTCAGGGCGATAGTCAGCAGCAGATCAAGCCCCTGGTCGATAAAATCGTGCACCTGCGTATTTTCGAGGATGCCGAGGGCAAGATGAACCGTTCCCTGCTCGACATTCACGGCCAAGCGCTCGTCGTCTCCCAGTTCATGCTCTACGCCGATATGCGCCGTGGTCGCCGCCCCAGTTTCACCAATGCCGCCCCCCCCTCGCTCGCCCAACCCCTCTTCGAGCACTTCAAATCCCAGCTCGCGGCCTACGATCTCACCGTCGCCAGTGGCATCTTCGGTGCCCACATGGCAGTTGAACTGTTAAACGATGGTCCTGTCACGCTGTGGTTGGATAGCGAAGAGTTATGAAAACAAGTTGCATCAAACCCTGGCATACGCTACACTAGAAACCTGCTAAAAGTGAGGGTAGTGCGTAAAGAATAGAAGAGGGAATCTATGAGCCAGACCGATATGCAAGGGTATTTCAACGAGGTCAAAGCTGCCTTTGAAAAAGGCAATGCGACTGAACATACATATCGCAGCATGTTGAAAAGCCTCATAGAAGCTCTAGGAGATGATGTCACCGCAACAAATGAGCCAAAGCGGGTACGATGTGGCGCGCCAGACTACGTGGTCGAGCGCGATAATCTCACTATTGGGTATATCGAAGCTAAAGATATCGATGTTGCACTCGACAAAATCGAGAAAGACGAACAACTCGCTCGCTATCGCCGCGCCCTGGATAATCTTATTCTCACCGATTATCTAGAATTTCGTTGGTACGTTCATGGAGAAAAGCGTCTTTCAGCTCGTCTCGCCCATAGCAAAGGGAAGAAACTCGTATTTGACCTCGATGGCGCGCAACAGGTCGAAGGTCTCGTGCACGCGTATCTCGCCTATACCGTTGAAGAGATTCGCAAACCACAGGACCTGGCGAATCGTATGGCACGATTAGCGCACATGATCAGAGACGTGATTATTCAAACGTTCGAGAAGCAAGAGGCATCGGATAACCTCAAAGATCTTTACTCTGCTTTCCAGGAAGTTTTGTTGCCGGAACTCAAGACGCAAGAGTTCGCGGACATGTTCGCCCAGACGCTCGCCTATGGCTTATTTGCCGCTCGCTACAATCATACGCAAAAGGCGCTTTTCCGCCGTGACGACGCCTCTAAAGAGATTCCTCGTACCAACCCTTTTTTGCGCAAGCTTTTTGGTACCATCGCTGGACCAGACCTGGATGACGAACCATTTGTCGGTTTTGTCGATGACCTGGCGCAAGTGCTCGCGTTCACCGCTATGGATGCTGTGTTAGCAGATTTCGGCAAGAGCACACACCAGGAAGACCCTATAGTACACTTTTATGAGACCTTTCTTGCACAATATGATCCCAAATTGCGCGAACTACGCGGTGTCTACTACACTCCTGAACCGGTTGTATCATATATTGTACGTTCAGTTGATCACCTGCTTCGCGAGCATTTCGCCTGTTCCGATGGGTTGGCTGATACCTCTACCATTTCCCACAGCTTCATCGATGAAGATGGCAACGAGCAATTAAAAGAAATGCCTCGTGTGCTGATTCTTGACCCCGCCACTGGTACCGGCACGTTTCTCTATAGTATTGTCGAGCACATTCGCGAGAATTTTCGCCAGATGGGCAATGCTGGTATGTGGTCCAGCTACGTACGCCAACACCTGCTACCTCGCCTTTTTGGTTTCGAGTTGTTGATGGCTCCGTATGCGATGGCTCACTTGAAGCTCGGTATGCAGCTTTCCGCCATCGACTTGCCTGAGAGCGAGCGCAAAACCTGGACCTACAATTTTCATACCGACGAACGCCTGGGCATTTATCTTACAAACACATTGGACGAAGCTTTGAAACGTTCGAGTGTCATGTTCGGTCGCTATATCTCGGATGAAGCGAACGAGGCCGCGAAAGTGAAGCAGAACGATCCCGTAATGGTTGTGCTTGGGAATCCTCCCTACTCCGGCCACTCGGTCAATAAAGGGGTATGGATTAGCGAGCTTTTACATGGCATTGATTCACAGACCGGTCGTGCGACCAGCAATTATTTTATGGTTGATGGTCATCCTCTCAACGAACGCAATCCGAAGTGGCTGAATGACGATTATGTGAAGTTTATTCGTTTCGCGCAATGGCGCATCGAACGTACCGGCTATGGTATCCTCGCTTTCATCACCAACCATGGCTATCTCGACAATCCAACATTTAGAGGCATGCGGCAGAGCCTCATGCAGAGCTTCGACGAGATCTATGTCCTCGACCTGCACGGCAACAGCAAGAAGCGCGAGCACGCCCCCGACGGTATGAAAGATGAAAATGTTTTTGATATCCAGCAAGGCGTCGCCATCGGTATCTTTGTCAAAAAACACAAAAAAGAGCCGCAGACCGCTTTGGCTACCGTCCATCACGCGGACCTGTGGGGTCCACGTGAGGTGCGCGAAAAAGCGAGTCAGAACAGTACCCTGCTGGGCGGCAAGTATCACTGGCTAGCGCAGAACGCTGTAAATACTACGCAGTGGGAGCAGGTCGATCCACATTTCCCGTTTTATCTTTTTACCTCCCAGGATCGTGCCACATCTGCCGAGTACGAAAAATATAGCAAAATCACCGCTATCTTTCCTATCAATAGTGTGGGCATTGTCACCGCTCGTGACTCCCTCTCCATCCACTGGAGCGCGGATGACATCTGGCAAACCGTCAACGCGTTCGCCGCTATGCCTACCGAGGAGGCAAGGACTCACTATCATCTTGGCAGTGATGCGAAGGACTGGCATGTTGAATCTGCGCAAAAGGATATAAAATCGTCGGGACCTTCGAAATCTAAAATTGTTCCTATCCTTTATCGTCCATTCGATGAGCGATTTACGTACTACACTGGAAAAGCGAGCGGTTTTCACTGTAGACCCCGTGCCGAAGTAATGCAACATATGCGATCAGCCGATAATTTGGCTGTTGTTACCACCCGCTCGGTCGAGATAGGACGCGGATGGGAGCATGTTTTTTGTGCTCGCGATATGATTCAGCACCATTCGGTTTCTTTGAAAGAAGTGAATTACCTGTTTCCTCTTTACCTTTACCCTCAAACGCAAAGAAATATCCTTTTTGAAGAATTTGAAGTATACAACACTCAAAATGGGAGACGCCCGAATATCGCTCCGGAATTTCTACGAAACTTCGCGCAAGGGCTCCATCTCGACTTTGTACAGGATGGCAAAGGGGATTTACAGATAACCTTTGGCCCCGAAGACTTTTTTGACTACATGTACGCGATTTTCTATTCCCCTACCTACCGCGAACGCTACGCTGAATTCCTCAAATCAGATTTTCCTCGCCTGCCCCTGACACAAAACATCATACTGTTCCGTCAACTTTGCGCTTACGGAGATCGCCTCGTTCAATTGCATATCATGCAGAAAAATGGGACAATCACCACAACCTATCCCGTCTCCGGTACCAATATCGTTGAGAAAATTGAGTATACCCTTCCAGCAGAACCTTCTATGCAGGGTCGCATCTGGATCAATAAAACGCAGTACTTCGAAAATGTGCCATCCGCTGTATGGAACTTCCATATTGGTGGCTATCAGGTCTGTCAGAAATGGTTGAAGGACCGCAAGGGACGTGAACTCGATTTCAACGCGATCAAGCAATACCAGCAAATAATCGCTGCGCTCTCCGCAACGATTGCCTTGATGGCGCAAATCGATGAGTCGATTGATGAGCAGGGAAGTTGGCCCATCCAATAATGGATGCATCCGCTAAGTCAGTAGTCAATCCCGCGTAGCCGCGTCCCCTTGCGGGCGCGCGCCGGAACTTGCTGACCGCACTCCCGAAGATTTGATGAATGCACCAATAATGGATGCATCCGCTAAGTAGCTTGGGTAGCAGCAAGGGGACGCGGCGCGCGCCCGCAAGGGGACGCGGCTACGCGGGGTCACCCAATCATTTGATGAATGCACCAATAATGTCGTTCCCCCAAAAAAACCTAGCCATTTATCCAGGTCATCAACTAGCCAAATAGACGATGTGCCAGGCTGTTCCATAGCGTATAGTATGCCCATGGGTTCCTCTTTCTAGTTGATGGAGATACATATTCATGGAACAGATAGCTAACACCGAAAACACCTCAAATTCTACCAACACACCCGTTTCTACAAATACAACCGACGTATTGCGTTCATTTTCAAATATATTGGCCGACGCCGTTGAACACGTTTCGTCCGCGTTAGTGCTGGTGAATGGCCGCCGCCGCCAGCCTGGTAGTGGCATCGTCTACGCGCCAGATCTCGTACTGACCGCCGATCACGTGCTTGAGCGCGAGGAAGATATCACCGTGCAGACGCACGACAAACGCACCTTGCCCGCACAATTCGTGGGTCGTGACCTGGGCACGGACCTGGCGGTCCTGCGCGTCCCTGGACTGAACGTCGATCCCGCCACCTTCGCTGGTAAGACCGCGCGTGTGGGTCAGTTGATCCTGGCTGTCGGGCGCACCTCGGACGAAGGTCCGATGGCGAGCTCCGGTATCGTCAGCGCCCTCGGTGGCCCTGTACGCACCGGTCGCGGCGCGCGCCTTGAGCGCTACATCCGCACCGATGCCATCCCCTATCCCGGCTTCTCTGGCGGCGCGCTCATCGACACGCAAGGCCACGTGCTGGGCGTCCTGACCACTGGCCTCTTCAACGGTGTGACGCTCGCGGTGCCGCACGATATCGCGAAAACCACGGCGGATATCCTGTCCTCACAGGGCTACATCAAACGCGGCTACCTGGGCATCAGCAGCCAGTTTATCCGTGTGCCACAGGCGCAGCGCGCGGGCGGCACACAGGAGTACGGCCTGTTGCTGGTCAAAGTCGATGAGAACAGTCCTGCGCAACAGGGCGGTCTACTGATTGGCGATATCCTGCTCTCGCTGGATAGCAACAAGATCAATGATGCCGAGGACCTGCCATTGATGCTGACCGGCGAACGGGTGGGCAAGACCGTGCCCGTGGAAGTCATTCGCGGCAACGCTTTGCAGACGTTACAGATCACCGTTGGGCAGCGTCAGTAGCGACGCATTTTGATGGGTAGGCAAGAAATGACACAACAAGCAATCGAACATACAACACAATCGTCCACACCCCTTCCCGATATTCTGTCCGCCAGCCTGCACGCACTTTTCAAAGGGGCGCAGCCGAGCATCGTGCAGGTGGAGATCGAGGGTCGTGGAGGTGGCACAGGCGTCGTCTGGCAAACGGATGGCCTGATCATCACTAATAATCACGTGGTGGGACGCGATGATGCCGAGGTACGCGTGCGTTTCTCCGATGGGCGCACTCTGCAAGCTCAGGTCGCGCGACGCAGTCCGCAATTCGACCTCGCGGCCCTCAAGCTCTCGGCGGACCCTTTACAGACGTTACAGGCTTTGCCGATTGGCGACTCGTCCAAACTACGTATCGGCGAGTGGGTTTTCGCCATCGGCCATCCCTGGGGACAGCGCTGGGCACTTACCGCGGGCATCGTCAGCGCGCTCAGCACGGTCAAACGCCGTGGTGGACAGACGACACAGTACATCCAGTCCGATGTACGCCTCGCTCCCGGCAACTCCGGAGGCCCACTGCTCAATGCCGATGGCGCGGTCGTGGGCATCAACGCCATGATCTTCGGTGGTGACCTCTCGGTTTCTATTCCCAGCAACGTCGTGACCGAATGGCTGAAAGACCTGCCACAGGCACGCCGCATGCTGGGCGCGGAGATTCAAGAGGTCGAGATTCCCACCGCGATCGCCAACACTCTGCCATCCCCACGCCAGACAGGATTGATGATCGTTGGCCTGCATCCTCAGCGACAGCAGCGGCACCACGACCTGCTGGTCGGTGATATACTGCTGAGTGTCGCTGGAAAAGCGGTCAATGATGTCGCGACACTACGTCAGTTTGTGTTACAGGCGGGCGAGCACATTTCCATCGGCCTCATACGCGGCGGCCAGCTGCAGCAGGTCGAGGCGGCGACACTAGTAGCGGAGAACACTCTATGATTCGTGTATTCATCATTGCTCCCATGCCCATGGCGCAGGCAGGCTTATCGACCATGCTCGACTCCGACTCGATCAGGGTGATGGGTACAGCCGCCTCGCTCGATGCCCTCGATGAGCAGAATGCGGATATCGATGCGTTCGTCCTCGCCGATGCTACGCAGTTAGAAGCCGTTGGACGCAATGAAATGAATACAGGCAACAGCGCGCTCATCGTACTCAGCGAGTACGATGAGCGCGTCCTTGGGCTTGTGCGCCAGGTGGCACAGTACGGTTGGGCTCTCCTCTCACCCGACGCGCCCACCGCGCAACTCCAGGCCGCCGTCAGCGCCGCCGCGCAAGGCTTGATTGTCTTTCCCGTCTCCGCGCAAAACTGGTTACAAAAGAAAACTCCTCTCACAACAGTCATCGCACATCGCGACGGACCGGAAGAGCCTCTCACACCGCGCGAGCAAGAGGTGCTGGAACTGGTCAGCCAGGGCCTTTCCAATAAACTGATCGCGCGCAGGTTGATGATCAGCGAGCACACCGTCAAATTCCACCTCTCATCCCTCTCCGCCAAACTTGGCGCATCCACACGCACCGAAGCCGTTCGCAAAGGCTTGAATCATGGATTAATCGCCGTTTGATGCTGTATAATGGGAAATGCAGAAATTGTCTTTGTCTATTCCTATAAGATAGGCGGTCCCTACACGAAATTGATGAGTATGCCCTTTCTAAGCTTTCAAAAGCACCCATATCCTCAAATTGACTTTTTCATGCTACAATACATGAGCATATGCATCTTTTTCGTGCTTGGAAACGTACAAATAATGAATAAACTGTAAGAGTAAATTCAGGTCTATTGCCTATCTATTTCTCTGTATCCTACAATTTCTAGCATTGATAAACCGCTCAGTCTCTGCAAAGGAGTAGTTTTCTATGACGACAACATCCGCGACCGTCGTTGGCGTTTTTCGCGAACGAGCACTTGCCGATCAGGCTATCGAAGCGTTGTATAACGCGGGTTTTCAGCAAGATCAGATCCGTTATGCCGCACCTGATTCCAGCTCCTCCGGTGGTTTTTTCAGCGAACTCAAAAGTCTTTTCACGGGTACCGTGACTCATGATGGTGGAGAGGTCGCCAACGATCTGACCAATATGGGCCTTTCCGATGAAGATGCCCACTACTACGCAAACGAGTACGCGGGCGGACGTACCGTCCTGGCTGTCAGCGCACCCGATCGCCAGTCCGAAGTCACAGGCATTCTCAATCAATATGGTGCGTACAGTGCTCCTGGCACGACAGCAACGGGTACAGCCAGCACGAATACCGAAACTGGATCTGCCAGCACATATGCCAATGCACCACAGACAGCGGCTGCTAATGATACACCGAATGCCGATACCTATCAAAATCCACCTACCGACTCGACCAGCGCATATACTACGGATACCACTGCTATTACAGATAGCACGAATACTACAGATACAACAACCCCCGCATCCACCACTACTTATGCCGATGCGACCCCAGCGCCTGTATCGACCGACGCGGATGCATATGCTACGACAGCACCGACATCGGATACCACGGACCAGACGGAAGATACCACCACCGACACGACCGATGCTGTCCAGCCCGCCTTCGATACCATTCCCGCGCAGAATGGTCGTGTAGCGGATGCAACCGATACCACTGCGACCGCGACCACGCCGGAAGAGGATATCCAGAACGAGGATACACAGCCTCTGCATCCCTCGTCCGTCCCTCAGTGGGCTTCAGATGACTCAACAGCACAGCCAAAGGACGAGCCGGTCTCTACCTATGATCAGAGCAATCAGGATCAACCGCTAGTGACATCCATTCCCGCCGATGACGGCAACGCGTTAAACTCGGATCAAAGCTATGTCGAATATTCGACCGCGGTCGAGACACAGGCGGCACAGGATGAAGTCGCGGATGCCAGTCACGACCAGGATTTTGCCGCGTCACCCTCCACCAGCGCACCTATCAGTCCGTCTTCGACCTGGGGTGAGCCTGCCGTTGTAGATCAGCATCAGGGCTATGCCACAACGCTGACTGATCAAGAGGATCAGGATCAGCTAGCACCAATTACCGCGACCGATGCCATCAATCCAGCATCCGCCACCGTTGACGCGACGAACTCGGCTCCAGACCAGTATGCGCAAGAGACATCCACAGACGACTATGCCACAACCAATCCCACGTCGTACACTGCACAGGACGCAACCGCTAGCACTGAGGATGTGACCAGCACACCTGCCCCAACCGCTACAGTAGACGTGACGAATCCATCTGCCCAAACGAACGTTGTTACCAGCCAGTATGAGACACCCGCGACCGATCAGGACGTAACTAATCCAACGTCATATGCAGAGCAGGACACAACTGCGAATACAGAAGATGTGACCAGCACTCCCGTACCAGTTGATACAGCGGACGTAACCAGTTCGCCTTCTAGCATGACTGACGATAGCGCCAGTCCTACCCCATCAGCCATAGATCATACCGTAACAGCGACACCTCTAACAACAACTGATGATGCAACGACTGATGACACAACTGTAGTGACGCCTACGGATGATGCGGCGGTAACAACTCCATCGCCCTCCGTGGACAGCACTCCGCTAACAACGATAGCGACCCCTGTGGATGATACCGTGACAGCGACCTCAGCTGATGATACGACAACGGTAGAGACTCCAGTAGATGATACCGCAACAGCGACTCCATCAACCTCAGTCGATGACACGACGACAACATCGACGCCTGTAGATGATAC
>CAZZWK010000088.1:0-1239 GCA_964657925.1 uncultured Dictyobacter sp. | reverse complement strand
CTGTAGATGATACTCCAGTATCCACATCAACAGTATCTGATACAACACCTGTATCTTCTGACAACACTACTCCAGCTACCACGGATGATACGCGTTCTGTCGATGCCACCAGCCCTACATCGTCGACACTCTCGTTTGACCCATCTGCTGCATCGACAACATCGACCAGCACTGATGATGCAACAGCCCCAACCAGCGACGCAACCCTGACCAGTTCGGATGCTAGCACAACACCGCTTGATACAACCGCCACGACGCCAGCTTTCCCTGATGCGCAGCCCGCCGATGTCGATGCCGTCACCGCTCCCGTGACTTCAGCGGTAACCACCGACACCACCACGCCCGATGTCGCTACCACAGCCTCCACAACTACCGCGGGCCAGGCCGACGAGTTGCAGGCGCTGTTGCAGCAATTCCAGGACGCGCAACAACGCTTGCAGGACGCCAAAGCCCGTCTTCAGGCCGCGAAAGATCAGGAGGTCCAGGCGCGCGAACGACACCAGCAATTGCAGGAAGCCCGTCAGAAGCTCCAGGATGTCCAGGCCGAACTGCAATCGACCCTGGCGGAACTGGACGCCACCCAGTCGCGCATCTCGCAATACCACCCCTAAGTGGTGCATTCGCTCGATACGCAAGGCAACCCGCGACTACGCTTCACTTGTTCAACCCACGTAGTCGCGTCCCCTTGCTGGCAATACCATTTAAATACGAGCAATGCAGCGTGGGAGGTGATTGCCACAAACGCGCTTCCCATGCGCCAGAACCGACTTCCTTTGCACTTGCTATCGACGGTTCTCGTCCCGCATTTTTAAGCTCAGATTCTCCGTATTTAAATGGTATTGTCCCCTTGTGGGCGCGCAGACGCTTCACTTGTTCAACCCGCGTAGTCGCGTCCCCTTGCGGGCGCGCATGATGTTGGGATTGCGTGTGGCCGCTTTCTTTTGCTCTATCTTGCACATTGGTCCTCTCGCCGACTTCTTTCTCGCTCCCATCTTCCCTCGTGCCCGTCCCCGCATCATCCTCCTTCCTTTGGCAAAACTCTCCATCTCTCCCCTATCCTCCATCAATCAGAAAAATCCAAAGCAGACGTCCGCTTCTCTCCCGCTGTGCGTCAGAGTCCTACCTAGTGTCACCTTACCATAAAGCATACTTTGTTAAAGTTATGTAAATGTTTTCTCCATGCACCCTTCTCCACTTGACATCCAACCTTTCTGCGTTTATACTTCGAGCATGAGGGTG
>CAZZWK010000087.1:0-26351 GCA_964657925.1 uncultured Dictyobacter sp. | reverse complement strand
GTTAGTTGCCGCTATACAAAATTCGTGCAAACGCTAGACAAAAGATACTATAATAAAAGCAATGATAGAAATATGATGATTCACGTGCTCAGATCGTACCCTATCTAGCTGTGTAAGATCACGTGTTCCAGACACACAAAACGTTACGGCACTATTTGAGGAGGAATTTTCTCTGTGTCAACACAAAACAATGATACGTCAGCTCAACAAGGTTACTTCGTCAATGCGGAAAACGCCGCCGAAATGGCTCGCCTGACCAAACAGGCGCATATATTAAGTGAACATCTGGGCCTCTTCCCTACCACGCTTGACCTCTCCAGTACACAGGATATACTTGATATTGCGTGTGGACCTGGCGAGTGGGCGATGGAAACAGCGCGCCTCTTTCCCGACAAACAAATCACCGGTATCGATATCAGCAATATTATGATCAACTACGCCAAGTATACGGCTCAATCGCTCAATATTGCCAACGCTCACTTCACGATCTCGGATGCCACACAGCAACTCCCGTTCCCTGATGCCAGCTTCGACATGATCAATACGCGGCTTATTAGCGGCTTCATGCGCACGACCATCTGGCTCCCCTTGCTCGAAGAATGTATACGCGTGTTGCGCCCAGGTGGTATCTTCTGTAGTTGCGAGTCCGACTCTGTGGGAAGTACGAATAGTCCATCGCTCGCCCGTTACGCTGTACTTATCGCCCAGTTTATGCGCAAAAATGGGCAATACTTCAACGCAGAAGGCGAGCAAAGCGGGGTTGCTGCGGTTTTACCTCGTCTGCTTGTCAAGGCCGGGTTCCAAAATGTGCAGCAAGAAGCTTATATCGTCAACTCCTCCGCGGGCCAACCCGCACATCAATCCAGCTATGATGATTTCAAAACATTTCTCAAGCTGCTGCAACCCGCGCTTGTGCATGCTAACCTTGTTAGCCAACAGGACATCGACACGCTGTATACCCAGACGCTGGACGAATTCGCGGACGACGAGTTCTGCGCGGTAACCTTCTTTCAGCGCACATGGGGCAAAAAAACATTGCCATCGACTTCACGGTAGTATGCGGATAGTAGAACTATGCATAAAGAGGAGTCCCGCCCATGTCAACGCACAACAACGAGGCTGCCAGCCAGGCAGGATACTTTATCAATGCGGAAAACGCCGCCGAAATGGCTCGTTTGACCAAGCAGGCGCAGACATTGAGCAAATATTCCGGCTTGCTGCCTGCCTCACTCGATCTTTCAACAATACAAACCGTGCTCGATATTGCCTGTGGGCCTGGTGAGTGGGTGCTGGAGATGGCGCGTCGCTTCCCTAATAAGCAGGTGACCGGCATCGATACGAGCAATATTATGATCAATTATGCGAACTACATTGCGCAAGCGCAGAATATAGCTAACACAGGCTTTTTCATTGCGGATGCTACGCAGCCACTGCCTTTTCCTGATGCCTCTTTCGACCTGATTAATACGCGCTACATCATCGGCTTCATGCGTACGGCTGGCTGGCCGTTGCTATTAAAAGAGTGCCTGCGTGTCCTGCGGCCTGGAGGCACCTTCTGCAATTGCGAGCCGGAATCGTTAGGCTCGACGAACAGTCCAGCACTGGCCCGCTACAATGCATTGATCACGCAAGCGTTGCGCAAAAACGGGCAATGTTTTAGCTCGGAAGGCGAGCAATTCGGGATCGCGGCGGTGCAGGCGCAACAGTTTACGGCGGCTGGTTTTCAAAATGTTCAGCAAATGGCACATGTGCTCAACTATTCGGCCTTTCAGCCAGCGCATGAATCGATGTACGATAACTTTAAGACCTTTCTGAAGCTGTTACAGCCAATGCTTGTGCGCAGCGAGCTGATAGCGCAGCATCAGGTCGATGTTCTTTACGACAACGTGCTTGAAGAAATGCAAACAGGAACATTTTGTGCGGTAGGATTTTTCCAGCGCGTCTGGGGCCAGAAACCCGCCTATACAACAAAGGAATAAGCTATGTCCATGCGTACATTCTTTACATTCATCGCCCACCTTCTGCTTCATCCTCAAAAAGCGTTGGCGATGGAGCATGCGTCCGATGCGGCAAACGAGTCGATGATTGCGGACCGCAGGCATAGAACCGACGTGCCCTATGTATTGCCGAAAGATGCGCAGGAGATCGATCGGCTGGACCTGCAGCATTACGCCTTGCGGGCTATTCTAAAGGGCAACTATGGCGCACCCGTTCCAACTAGCATGAGAAGTATACTCGATGTCGGTGCTGGCAGTGGTCGCTGGTGCATAGAAATGGCCGAGGCATTTCCTGCTGCCCAGGTGGTCGGTGTCGATATCGAGTTTCCAGCCGTTACCCCGCCTGCGAACTGTAGCTTTGTGCAAGGTAATATTCTTAATGGCCTCGATTTTCCGGCTAACTCTTTCGAATTCGTGCATCAGCGCCTGCTGGTCGGTGCGATTCCCGCGCTCAAATGGTCTTTTGTGCTTCAGGAACTCGCGCGTGTTGCCGCTGCTGGTGGCTGGATAGAACTGCTGGAATCAGGTGAGATTTTTCACCAGATTGGTCCTATCACGCGACAATTTCTGAGCCGTTGGCCTGCCGCGGCACAGGCGACAGGCTTCGACCTCTCACGTATGAGTCATCTGGACCAGCTTTTCGCCGCTAGCGGTCTGGTCAACGTCCAGATGCACACGATTCCTATGCCCCTGGGTCGCTGGGCTGGAGCGGAGGGCGAGATGATGGGACGCGATATTCAGGCGATCTTCCAGGCTTTCAAGGCCATCTTCGTAACGAAGATGGGTATGCCCGAGCAAGAATTCAATGGATTGATCGATGCTCTGCCCGCCGAGTGGGAAAGCTATCAGACAACGTACGAGTTCTATCAGGTTTTCGGCCAAAAACCTTTGTGAGCAAACGCGTAGGGCAAACGCGTGGTTTGCCCTACGCGTTTGTAGTTGAAAATGATTATAGCTAGCAAAGAAAAGCTATAAAACTTTACTCCCTCTTTTACTTATTGTCAAAGCAGATTAGCACATCTATACTGCTGTATAGAAACTCTTGTATTTCCTCTTGAACAATTTGTGGAAGTGGAGAAAAGGAATAGCTTATGGAAACTACTACTGTGCGCGCGACGCGCAACGCTCGTCTCCGTCAACATCACTATCGCTGGAAACAGATCAAGGGCAAGTGGTTTCTGATCGGGCCGGATGGCTGGCGCACAACGGTGGAGGAGGCGGAACAGGCGATCCAAAACCATGAAAACCAGCCACCTGTTACGCCCTCGCAATGGGCACGTACGATGATCGCGCAAAATCCGCTGATTCTGGATAGCGAGACAACTGGCCTGGAACCTGCTGTGCACGAGATTATCGACCTGGCTCTGGTCGAACTGGATGGTACGGTAGCCTTCAACTCGCTTATCCAGTGTCGTAACGAACTCCCCGCGGAAGCGACGCGAGTGCACCATATCACACAGGAGATGCTGCGCGATCAACCCACCTTCCCAGAAATCTGGCCGCAACTTTCAGCTCTGCTCACGCGCCCGCTGGTGATCTATAACGCGTGCTTCGATATACTCATGCTTGCCTATCAGGCGGTTAGCTATGACATTCGTATGCAACACCCACAGGCCCACTGTTTAATGATTCACTATATCGACTACTGTCTGGATCGTTATATGCTCGACCATTCTCTTGAGGGTGCCTGCCACCACTTCAATATCGAAGCAGGCACGCACCGCGCGCTCGCCGATGCGCAGGCCGCACGGCAGGTGCTCTTATGTATGGCGGAGGTGGAATAGGAATTATACTTGATATTGCCAGAGCAGGTGTCCATTGGTGATATTGAGGACGCTCAGCAGGCCGTTTGCTTGTTGCACGTACATGTGCCCGTCGACGATCTGCGGATACCAGAGAATACTGGCGGGCGCTTTGTATTGCCACAATGTACTGCCATTGGTGCCGCTCCAGGCCTCCAGGGCCTGATCGCTATGCCCGAAGTAGATGATGCCACTCGCCAGCATAGGTGCGTAGCGCATCTGGCCCACGTCCTTCTGCCATAGCGGTTTGCCATCGCTAGCCTGTAAGGCGACGATGCCCTCATGGGATGTCATAAGGTAGATGTTCGCGACCTGGCCGTTCGTCCATAGCGTGTCGTTCTCGGCTATCTTGCGTTGCCACAACTGCTTGCCATCGCTACTGCGTAACGCGCTCAAAAGGCCGCCGTTATTGATGTAAATGCGCTCATTCAAGAACGACCAGGACCAGAAATTGGAGGTGGAGAAACGCTTATGCCAGAGCACCGCACCGTCGCGTAAACGATATGCCTGTACGGTATTATCGCGCAGGTGGCTATATACCACCCCTTGCGCGATAAATGATGCCCAATCCGGCGAACCCATACTGGCGTAGTGCATAATTTCGGTGCCAGTATGCGCGCGCAAGATATGCACTGTGCTCGCGTTATCATTGACCAGCAAAGAGACGACGCCCGAGTCGACGCTAGCGAACGAGTTCAAGGCCATGTGCTGGTTCGTGGCATATTGCCACAATAATTTCCCTGTGCTTAAATCAAACACGTACACCATACCGTTCCAGGTGTTCGCCAGCAATACGCCATCCTGGGCCATCAATGAGATGAACGGTGAGGGATCTTGCAAGGCTTTCTGCCACAACAACGTGCCATCGCTGGCACGGTACGCGACAATACTATGTTGTGAGTTGCTATCGACGATGGTATAGAGGGCGCTATCGGTCCCGATCAACTGACTATAATCCAGGGTAGGGAGTTGTCGGGACCACAAGAGCTTGCCGGTATCGGCCTGGTGCGCGACCAATTTACCTGTTGGTGTCTCCACATAGGCGACATTTTGCGAGACCGCGACATTGGTGAAGACTGGCCCATCGTACCCTTGTATGCGCGTGTTTTGTTGAGATTGCGCGGAGGTCTGAGGAAAGATCACTCTGAACTGGCTCAGCAGCAGTGCTATGATCAATAAGCCAACCAGGCCCATCACTGACCAGCGTACACGCGGCGAGTAGAGCATATTTCCTAAGGTGCGCGACAATTTTGCTCTGCGCGAGAGGTGCGCGTCGCTGCCCGGCTGATCCAGGTCTATCTCGCCCATCACATCTTCGCGCCCAACTATTCCTGGCTGGTGCCGAGCATCTTCGTGCAGTGGTGCGTGCTGGCTGGTATGATCCGGCTCAAAGTTGTTCATATTTTCCATCGTTTTTTGTCCCACCAAGGGTAGAATGACATACAATGCTTCCCCATGAACAACTATAACAAAGGTAACCATACTACGACAACTTGCGCGAGGATGTCATACAGTTTGCCTTGCATTATTGGTGCATGCAACAAGGGTTCGGGAAGACGGAAAGCAATGTTCCAGCACGCGCCCGCAAGGGGACGCGCCTACGTGAGTGTTCCCTGGCGAATGCGCTTTTTCATGCCCTCGACGCCCGCGCCATCCACGAATAGTTGCCATACGCCCTCGATCCACCATGTTACGCCGACTTCAGCGAACGTATGCACGATTTCACGCGCCCGTTCAGGATCATCTCCTGGCGTCTGACCTTCGGTAATCACTTCCAGCGGTTCTTGAGCGGTGCGCAAAGGTGTGATGGCGGCAACTCGCGTGCGTATCTCTTCGGGCGTCCCTGGTATGATCGCGCCATCCCAGCGAGCGGCGCGCCTGATCTGAGACTGCTTCTCGCCAGCTACGACCCAGAGAGGGACACGTGGTTGTTGTAGTGTTTGAAAGCCCTTTGTCTCTTCGACGTGGTAAAATTCGCCTGTGTGTTCGAACGTTTCGCCGCTCCACAGCCCTTGTACTACCGCCAGACCTTCATCCAGCATACGCGCACGGGTTTTATAATTTTTGGGAATGCCCATGCGCTCGAACTCCACGACGCCCAGACCTACGGGTAAGATTACGCGTCCATTGGCGATACGATCCAACGCAGCAAACTCGCTTGCCACTACCCAGGGCTGATAGCGGGGCAGAGGTGTGACAAACGTGCCCAACAAAATTTGTTTTGTACGCATGGCCGCGACCGTTAAATTGATCAGTGCGCGTCCGTCATCCCAGTAAAAAATGCCATCCCAACCAGCTTGCTCCGCCTCCTGCGCCAATTCCGCCAACACCAGTCCATCGACATCAAATGGAATGGACAATCCGTAACGCATATCGTAGTCTCCTCTTACTTATGTTGTGTACTCTCACTTGCACACAATGCATGTTCGACTTTCGTATTCACAACTATAAGCCTTTGCTCTGACATCTGCTGTCATATATTTCATGCAGGATCATGAAAATGTTTTTGGTGATGCGATTTGTGGCACTGATAGAACAGAGGATAAAAAACGGCAGAAACGTTCCGTCCATTGGGAACATGCGGCAGCACAGAGCGGAGTCCCGCAGTATCTGGGATCAGGCGACGATCTCAAATGGTTGCTCATGAAAGCCATCAATCGCAAGACGCCTGGGTATCGTGTCTCTGAGAGCAGTAGACTCTCCTTTCAGGGACGCTGGTATGTTTGCCCTGGCTTACTTTCTCGGCTTGCTGGCCGGGAGTTTGAAGTGTACTTCGACCGGCGCAATATTAGCGTGCTCTATCTCTTTGCTGAAGTACTTCTGCTTCGTCGCGATACATTTCGGATTATTGATGGTGCAGGGCCAAGCGTCGATGACCAGGACGCATCGTCTGAACGTTCGGCACAGACCGACCTGATCGACGAGGAAAAGGCAAGCCAGACATCTTCTCCGAAACCTGAGCAGGTGACTGAGCACAAGGGAATCCTGCACTTTAAACTTCACAAACGACGCAAAACGCGCTCGACTTCAACAGAACCACGATGGGTTAGGCGCGAAATGATCTGGGCAGTGGTTGGCAAATGACATGGGCAAAGAAGAAGATGGTTTCAGGAATGGAGTCAAGGTTCCTCAGACAGGTGGCTCCGATTGCTCAGTTTGCTGCACAACCCTCTCTCAGGAGCATGCAAGAAAAGGAGACCCTCTGGATGGCATCTCCTTTTCTTGCGCCATACCGTTGGAATGGCTTTTTGCTTCTCTTGCTTCACGGGAAAAACCGCAGGAAAACGTGTCATCACCCCAAGTTCGGACAGATCTGGGCAGCTGGACCTCCGTACTCTCTTAGCTGGCGTGAAGTATCCGAAAGCGATCGGGTTCCGCCGGATCTCGATCAACGACTTGTATTGGCGTCCAAGCCCATTGCCAAACGCTGATGCCTGGCATGCGGGAAAACTGGATCTGCCCGCGGGTGCCTTCGACTGCAACGCGCGGCCAAGATTCGGCAATGCGTGCCCGGTCCGTGCCGTGAGAACGCAGCACATCGGCGAGGACTGCGACCGTGTCGTAGCCCTCGAAGGCGACGAAGGAGGGCGCTTCGGTTAACCGCTCGCGGAGGGCTGCCTCGACTCGTGTACCGAGTGGGCTGAGGTGCTCGGGCAGGTACCGCAAGAATGGGATCGCAGCGCTGTCGTCGCCCAGCAACGTCGCCCATTGGGCGAACTCCGGTTGCCCGGCTGGAGCACCAATCATGATCTCTGCGAGGCGCTGGTCGCGGCGGACAGACTTGACGATCGACACTGCCGGCTCTGGGTGGCCGACCAGAAGAAGGAGGGCTGTTGCGCGATTGTCGGCGAGTTCGTCGCATATGGCCGTGGAGGCGAGCGCGCGCATGTCGAGTTCGATGACGGTGCCACCACGTGGAGCGAGGTAGTCCCGCAGAATACGGGTCCCAGATGCCCAGTAGACACTCGGCTCGGTTGCTACGGCGATTCGCCTGTAGCCCGCGCTGAGGAGGAAGTCTGCATAGATTTGCCAGCCGTGGGACTGCGCCGGGGCGAGGCGTGCGACCCATTCCGTTGGCTGTTCGGTGAGCGCGTCGAGAACCGCTGACGAGCAGAGGAACGGCAGGCCGAGGGCGTCGGCCCTGGTGGCAGCGGCGCGAGCGACGACGCTGTGATACTCCCCCGCCAAGGCAGCCACGCCCAGGAGAGCTAATTCATCTACGGCCGCCGCTGCCCTCTGTGGATCAGCCGCAGTGTCTCGGACCACCAGCTTGAGTGGCCTTCCGACGATCCCGCCGGCGTTATTGATTTCGCGAACGGCCAGCTCGAGTCCAGCGAGCAAGTGTTGGCCTGCCTCGACCAAGCCAGGCCGAGTTAGAGGAACGAGAGCACCGATCTGGACAGATGATCCGTCAGTCCGCTCCGCTCCAGGTGGCGATGGTGGCGTATTCATGCGTTGTTGTCTCCTGTGTACGCAATTTTAAAGAGATCAATGCTCTAATAATCGCTCGTGTCTTACTCCTTATGCGCTATAGAGGGACTTTTTGGAGAGAAGACTGCGGTCTGCGCGCTTGTAGGGAGGGATGAAGGTGGTGGAAGTGTAGCGAGCCAGGCTTGCACTTCAGTGGTAGTGCGATGATGGAGTTCGGTAAAGATCTGCAAACATTGTTCTGCCAACTGGCGGGCTTGCTCTTGTTTGCCTTGCAGAGCCGCGACTTTCGCCAGACCGAATTGAGCCGTAGCGATCATGTCGCGTTGCGGTTGGCGATCCTGATAGACGGCGAGGGCGGCCTGAAAGTGCTCTGCGGCGGAATCGAGTTGATGGTCTTGCAGGCAAACATCACCCCAGCTACATAATGTGCTGCTGAGCAACCAGGGATTAGCGAGGTCATGCGCGATGCCTACGCATTGCTCAAATAGTGTCTGGGCTTGCTGTATGGCTCCCTGTTTTCCCAGGACGACGCCCAGTTGCGCGAGCAACATGCCTCGGCTGCCCACGTCCATGTTTTGTGGGTCCTGTGCCAGACCATCGCGAATGTATTGTTCGGCATCGTCATAGGCTTGTTGTTCGACCGCGATCGCGCCCAGATTCATCAGAAATCTTCTCACCGCGCGCGAGTCATCCATATGGCGTGACAGGGCTAATCCTTCCTGGAAGAACGACTCCCCTTGAGTCAGGTCTCCCCGCTCACTGACGGTCACGCCGAGATTCATCAGCATGCGCGCCTGCAACAACTGGTAATTGAGTTGACGTGTCAGTTGTAATCCTTCGCGCAGGTAGCGCTCGGATGCGGGATAGTTCGCCTGCATCTGCAACGCGATGCCCAGGCTTGCCAGGTGGCGACAGATCAGTTCTGGATTGTTTTCCTGGCGAGCAAGGTGCAGACCTTTGCGATCCAGGCGCTCGCTTTGCTGATAGTCGCCTTGCTGGAAGATCAGGCCGCTCAATAAATTCAGCAGATAACTATGTCGCTCGTGATCGTCACAGGCGCGAGCGAGCGAAATTCCCTCTTCGTAGAAGGCTCTGGCCTGCGCCCTATTGCCATGCTGGAGAGCAACACTACCGAGCGTTTGCAAACATTGTGCACGAATGCGCGGCTCGTGCGAAAGCTCAAGACCTGTTTGCGCGCATTGCCTTGCCAGTTCCCACTTTTCGAGCACGACAGCAAACTGTGCCCGCTCGGCCAGCAGGTGCGCACGCATAGTCGTGTCGTCGGAGGCAACGGCACTATCCAGAGCGGTAGACAGGAGGGATGCGGCCTGGTCGTAGTAGCCATGTGTGCGCCAGAAAGGGAGGAGAGCGAGGATCATGTCGAGCAAGTCCTGGCCTTGCGACAAAGCGAGAGCCGCATCGCATGCCGCCAGGACCGCTGAATACTCGGCCTCCAGGTTTGGGGATGCACACAACTGGTGAGCATAGCGGATCAGGCGCTGGAGAGGAGCGATTTCCGTACGGTGCAAGCGAGCATAGTCGGCGATGGCTTGATGCATGTGGTACCAGCCCTCGCCCGCGCCCTCCAGCAATCCGGCGTCCAACAACTGATCGAGCACGTCTATAGCGTGTCCGGATACAGCCAACGCAGCGGCCTCGGAGAAGCGACCAGGGCGGGCGGGTAAGACTGAGATGGAGCGCAGGGCTTGCTGGGCGGTGGAAGAGAGGTAGTGATCGCTAATGCCGATCAAGCTTTCCAGGGACCAGGACATGCTGGCGGGTTGAAGTGGGGGTCCCAATGGAGCGGCCACGCGCAGGCGCAGTCTGGCATCAGACAGTCGATCGAGCGCGGCTTGCATGCGGCGTTGTTGGCCGCCAATGGTCTGGGTGCGCAGATAGTGACCAAGCAAGGTGAGGGCCAGAGGCAAGCCGCCGGTATATTGGAGAAGTCGCGGCAAGATCTCGGAGGATTGGGCGGCCAGGTCAGGAACCAGCGTAGTTAGAAACGCGTGGCTGTGTTGTGCGTCCAACTCTGGCACAGAGCATGGTTGTGCCTGGGGCAGGGCGAGGGCGAGTTCAGGCAGGCGCGTCGTGAGCAGGTGAGCCACATGTGGTCCACCGATAAGAAAGGGCAGCACAGCATCGACGTTCCAGGCATCGTCAATGACTATAAGCAAGCGGCGTTCGCCTGACAGATGATGCACATAACGCGAAAGGGCATCAGTATCGCGTACTTTTTCATCCTCCGGCATGCCTAATAGGGTTGCCAGGCGCAATAACTCGCTATGCACGGTGGGCTCCGGTCCCAGGCTGACCCAGAGCAGGCCATCGGGAAATAGCTCACGTATGACTGGCTGCTGACTGACGTATTGAGCAAGGGTTGTTTTGCCGATGCCTGGTAAGCCGAAGAGTACAGACGTGCCTCTGTTTTGCAGACTGATGAGCACATCATCGAGTAGAGCCGCACGTCCAATGACCTTTCCGGTGGCAATGGTGAGGCGAGGGATTTCTGGATCGAAGATCGGCACTGGATGCGTACTGGCTGGTGATATCAAAGGCGTGAGTGTCGAGTCGGGCGCGATAAGATCGAGGGCGGAGGCATCCATATCGAAAAGCTGGCAGAGTCGGACACGAAAAAAGGGAGAAGGACGAGTGTGACCGTGTTCCCAGCGGCTGATATTCTTGGGTGAGGTTTCGATGTGGTCCGCGACCACTGCTTGCGACCAACCGCGCGCGAGGCGTGCGCGGCGTAAGGCATGATTCGCTCCCATAGCATAATCCCCCTTTCGAAAACTGCGCACATGGCAGTTGATTGCAGCGTGTAAAACACCAGCGGAATATGCCCATCTCGAACTGTCCCGCAAATGGGGAGAGGATGGGATCATCTTCTGCTCAGTATAGCGCTAAACCTGGCATATGAGAATATTTCTCTCCATTATGAAAGGAAAAGGTACCACTACAATGCGAGAGGGTAGAGAACGATAATTCTCTACCCCCTTTATTACCCTAATCAGCACGCTTAGTCAAGCTGTTGATGCAAGAACGCGGTGGTACGCTGCCAGGCAAGGTCAGCGGCCTCGGCGTTGTACTCGGGGCGGTTCTGCTCGAAGAACCAGTGATGGGTGTGCGGGTAGAAGTAGAACGAGACGTGGCTACCTTTGGAGCGAATGTCTTGCTCGAACTGATGCACCCACTCGACCGCTTCAAAGTCATCCTGCTCGGCGAAGTGACCGAGGATAGTGGCCTGCGGCTGTACCTCCGCGGAATCGCCCGTGCCATAGAAGGTGACGATGGTGGTTATGGGAGCCTGTAATTGCAGTGCGAACGCGGCACCGAGGGAGAAGCCGACAGCACCAAGGGTATCGCCGGTCCTGGCGGGTTGATCGTGCAAATAGCTGATAGAGGCGGCAATATCCTGGGATGCCTGCTCGCTATCCAATTGGTTCACCAGTTGTTCGGCCTCTTCGACTGAGGTGGTGGTTTTGCCGTGGTAGAGGTCGGGTGCGAGCGCGACAAAACCCTGTTGCGCGAGCCGGTCGCAGACGCCTTTGAAGATGTCGGTGAGACCCCACCAGGCGTGCAGGACGAGGACGCCGGGGCCACTGCCGTTCGCGGGAAGGGCTAGATAAGCGTTGATTGTTTTGCCGTTGGTTTGAATTTCTTGCATATTACCCATGTTTTGCTCCTTTTTCGTGTTTATTGCTAAATGGTGCATTCGCTCAATAGGTGAGTGAACGCTAGCGAAGTTCCGGCGCGCGCCCACAAGGGGACGCGCCTACGCGGGCTGCCTGATGATTTCATGGATGCACCGTTAATGGAAGATTGCGCGGACACTTTGATGTAAGAGTGGCTCGTGGATCGATGTTGCATCCACTTTGAGTGCGCCAAGAAAGTGGATGAAGCGCGCTAGACCACGGGCAAAGGCGGCGGCGAATGCTTCATTGGTGCCAAGTTTCTCGTGCTCCAGCCACAGGCCGAGGATGACAAATGTGTTGGTTGCGCGGTCGAATTTGCTGTCGAAACGCGCGACGAGTTGGTCGCCCCAGAGAATCGGCAAGGTGTAGTAGCCGAACTTGCGCAGGTGGACCGGCTTGTAGACCTCCCATATATAGTCGAAGCCGAACAGCGTTTTGGCGCGCCCACGAGCACTGACGTGATCGAGAGGCGCGAGGAAGACGACCTCTTGCGTTGTATTGGTCTCTAACGGTATCCATTCCTGAGGTATGCGTCCCGCGCTCACTTCGTGTAGCAGCGCAGCATCGCTACTGAGCGCATAATACAGTGCTTTCCAGCCCTCCACGCGCACCTCGATGAGTTCGCCATCTTCCAACATCCGCGTGAGTAACGCTTTCGAGTCTGACCCACCGCGTCCGTGAAATGCGTCGCTCGTGAGCCTCAGTTGTGATAGGCCAGAGAAGCTGACATCCTTTTTGAGCAAGAAGCGGTCAGCCTCGGACTCGTCGCTTTCACGGATGAGATGGGCGGGCGCGACCGTTTCCGTGAGCGCGTATACACGCTCGAAATTCTTACGATGGTGCGTCATCACTTCACCTGTACGCCATAGATAATACAGGGCCAGCGCGCTATCCTTGCGTCCACGATAATGCTGGGTGCGGGTGCGGCTCGCCATCTGGAAGTCGCGATTGCTTAGCGTGCCGCGCTCGTGCAACAAGGCCCGCATTTCGTCGATGGCGGCAGCATGTTCGTATGCCATGAGGTGAATGCGCGAGTCGCCATGGCTGCCATCGCGCTCGCGGTGCATGACCACGCGCCAGTGTGGTAGTTCGTCCATTGGGCGCACGGCCAGCCAGCCACCCCAGTCAAAGAACTTGCGCTGCTGATAAGCCAGACTCTCCCACCCGTCCGGCTGATAGTCGAGGACGCGGCTGTGCAACAGAATGTCCTGGCTACGGGCGATGATACGCAGTGGATCGAGTTGTAGATACTCGATAGCGCGCATGGCCTGCTCAGTGCCCTCGCTGCCGCGCCAGCGTCGTCCAGGCCACAGGCCCTGCTTGCCAAGCACGAAACGACGGGCGGTTTGAATATCAATGGTGAGCAATACGAATCTCCTCGCTGGTAGATTTGTTTCATTATTCTGAAGTGTAGCAGGAAAAGCGGTTAAAATTGTTCCGCATTATATTTGCGGATATTTTGGACCCTCTCGACCGCCACGGACACGATAATGCAGATGAACCAATGAAGACCGAC
Organism: uncultured Dictyobacter sp.; assembly: GCA_964657925.1. Lineage (GTDB taxonomy): Bacteria > Chloroflexota > Ktedonobacteria > Ktedonobacterales > Ktedonobacteraceae > Dictyobacter. The sequence continues at coordinate 12,910 of CAZZWK010000087.1, read as the reverse complement.
ATCACACAACGCCAGCACGGACGCGATAAATCGGGTCCGTACATTACGTGGCATGATGAATCAGGGTGTATCGTTTTATCGGATATATTTTGTTAAACTGCATCATTGGAGCATCCGCTAAGTTGCCGGGGTATCAGCAAGGGAAGCTCCGGCGCGCGCCCACAAGGGGACGCGCCTACGCGGGATTCCTGTATGATTTAGTGGATGCACCAATTATCGCGTCCGTGCTCTTCAGTTGTAGCAACTCCATTTTATTCTTGCAGGATCATTGTTGAGCCTGTGCGAGTTTTTGCTAGAAGCGGAGGGAGGGGTCTTTGATGTCTTGTTTGAGGTAGTAGGTGGGGTCGTCGTAGTCGATGAGGACGGGGAGGTTGGTGCCCCAGGTGGGCATGATCTGGTCGCGGACACGGAGAGTGTAGGTGTAAGTGTGGTTGGTGTCGGGGTGGGTCCACTCTAGCTGGGTGTGATATTCGAGGGACCAGTCTTGTAGCCAGCGCCATTTGGGGAATAGTCTGGTGTAGCCACTTTTTACTTCTTGTATGCCTTTGACTTTGGCGGTGATGGTGGTGCCGTAGCGGGCGAACCAGCGTTCCTCGCGGTCCTGGATGAAGGTGTCGGCGATGGGGAAGACGATGATGAAGAGCAGCGATATGGGCAGGATGATGGGCCAGGGGATGGCACCGCTCAGTAGATAGGCACCCAAGGCTGTGCGGTCGAGTAGCCAGGCCAGCAGCAAGATTATGAGAAGCAATGCGATGTATAGGCCGTAGAGACGAAAGGCTCCTTTTTCGATGCGGTATAGTGCGCGCACCGTCGATCGCGCGCGCTGCTTGCCCTGGTTGTAGCTCTGACTGCTCGATTGCGTGCTTTGCTGGCTGTTGTTCATTGGTTGCTTTCTTTGCTGGGCGCGGGGCAAACGCGTGGTTTGCCCTACGCGTGCCAATCTTCTATCCTTACGTTATTTCTACGGATGAGACGCTCGGAAGGTGGAAGATCATTGGGGTTTTCTATTTTCCGGGTAATTTGTGTTGTTCTGATGCATTTTGAAGGGGTTCGCGAGGGGACAAGGCTAGCTTCTACAAGAGTGCCCCTATTATTCTGTCAAGGTTCATTGAAACTCATTGACCCAGGCTGACTGCGCCATAAATGTCGCGTGAGTCGGGGGAGCAGGCGGTAAACCGGCTCCTACCGGGGGTTACGATGAAGTTGGGCAAGCATTACGGGTTTCGGGTTTTTGGTCGTTACACTTCATTAACGGCTCTCTTCTCCGATGATTTACTATAAAGACTATGCATAGAACGAGATATGCTGACTGTTACAGCTATTGCTGCTACACATATAGGCGGGTGAGGTGGTTCAGCAGATGCGTGGGAGGGGGTTGCCTAGCAGCATGTCCAGGACGCGAGTGCCGCCGATGTCGGTGCGTAGAAAGACGATATGCTTTTCATGCCTATTTTTTCAATAAGTACCTGGAAGTATCATTTGCGTATATCTATAATAAAGTAGAGCTTGAGCTTTGCCATTTTTCTACTTCCATCGTGCTAAAAAAGCATATATAACAAGGAGGTAAATAATTTGCTTTTCACTATTGACCCACTTCATAGTGTTGTAGAGTTTGCGGTGCAGCATTTACAAATCAGTATTGTCAAAGGGCGTTTTTCCGAGCTTCATGGCACGGTAGAACTTGATCCGCAGCATCCAGAGGATTGCGCTGTGCAGGCACAGATTCAAACGGCAAGTATTTACACGGGTTCTACGCAACGTGATGCACATCTACGCTCAAGCGATTTTTTCAATGTTGAACAGTACCCTACTATGCAATTTGCGAGTACGCAAGTCAAACTTATAGACCAAAGTCACTGTCTATTAACGGGCAATCTTGCGATACGCGGAGTTACTCGATCGGTGCAATTTCAAGCGGTATATACTGGTATAAACCGCGATCCATTGACAAAAGCATGGCGTGTCGGTCTTAGCGCGACCACAACTATTGATCGACGTGACTTTGGGATGCAATTCAATCGTATGAGTGAAAATGCGTTGCTGGTGGGCAATATGACGCGCATCGAAATTAATATCGAGGCCACACAGGCATTGTGAGGAACAAAAGGAGAGCGCGCGACACGAATATTGGTGTCGCGCGCTCCTCTTTTGTTCTTGATCAGGAAAGTTGCTTTAGTTGTTGGTTGTGGTAGCCGTTTCAGGTTTTGTTGCCTCTGCTGGCTGAAAGCTTAGCGAGGCGGAGTTGATGCAGTAGCGCAAGCCGGTGGTTTCGCGTGGGCCGTCATTAAAGACGTGTCCAAGATGTGCACCGCAGTTTTTACAAAGCACCTCGGTCCGGCGCATGAAGAAGGAGTTGTCCTGGTGCAATTCGACGTGCTCGCGATTGACGGGGCTATCGAAGCTGGGCCAGCCGGTGCCGGACTCGAATTTCGTGTCCGATGAGAACAGGGCCTGACCACAGGCTACGCACTGGTATACACCTCGCTCGTGATTGTTATAAAGAGCGCCGGTGAAGGCGCGTTCGGTGCCTTTTTGGCGACAGACGCGATACTGCTCGGGCGTTAACTTTTCTTTCCAATATGACTCGGGTTTATCTCGTAGATTCTCCATTGTGTCTTCCTTTCGCTAAGCTATGCGGACGCGATGAAATCGGGTCCCTACATTACTCAGCATAGATAACACGGGAGCATACGATATTGTTTCCAAGCGGACGGACGTGATGGCATCAGTAGTATGAATCTCGCTGGAACGCTATTTTTGCTCTTTGTAGCCTTCGGCGACTGCGAGTGAGACCATCGGCTGGGTCTGCTGCTCCGTTGCGATGGCGGCGATGGCTGGTTGGGCAGCCTCCTCCATCTGCGCGAGCGACGACTGCGCGGTACGTGAGCCCATGAAGAAGACCCAGAGGCGCATGCCGAAGAAAGAGATGGAAGTGGTCCCGATGATCGCGCCGAGTTTGAGCGCGTTGGCACCAATCAGCGAGGAACGCATCAGCGTGGGGAACAGAACGGCGAGCAGGAATATCAAGAGATCATTCATCAGTGTTGTGCTGCCCGCCACCACGGCGAAACGACTGACCTCTTCGCGCGTGATCGGTTTGCGCTGCCTGAATGTCCAGTACTTATTCCAGAAGAAGCTGTTGGTCGCGGCAAGGATGACGGCGATGGTATTATAAAAAAGGGTTTGCCAGGTACTGGTGGTAGGGTAGCGCCAGAGAAGTAAATTGAGGACGCCGAAATCGATAATTGCATTGAGCGAGCCAGTGACACAGAAACGTACAAACTGCCAAAAGTCCGCAGTTTTCACTTTTCCCAACATTATAAGTCAACTTTCTATTTTACTGATTAAGAACTTTATCTTCTGCTTTATAGTGCTCTATCAACATTCAATTGATACATTTGCGAGGCAACCTGGGTACCTTGATAGCCAATAGGGTTAATGCGCAGTTACCCTGGTACCTTGCAAACTAACCGGCTAACCAGACAATGAATTGTCGGACGGGCCGATAAATCGTGCCCCTACTGTTTTGTCAAGCTATATTGTAACCCGCCGACTGCGTCATAGATGCCGCGTGAGCACGATAAATCGGCTCCTACCGGGGGGTAATATGTAGTTTGACAGAGCAGTGTGCGTACTTATTGCGGAGAGCGCTGCCTGTAGCATTCAGGTATCCGCTCAAGGCCGAAACGCGCGTACGCTTTTTCGCATGCATACTCTTTATAACGTATGTATCGAACGTAAATGTACATCATTAGGACTGATTAGGACTGACAGGCGATCGTACAAGCGCGCGATCTGCCGTACCTGGCCCTTACCTTTTGATGATCGTCTGATATTAGCATAACTGAAGCACCAAAATGAGAGTGGCACACGGGGCAAACACGTGGTTTGCCCTACGCGGACCGAATGGCCGTTACGGGTATGGAAGCTTATTGTTTATGACGAACGAGGATGGGTGCAAAGTTACAAATGGACAAAATGGTGAAAAAAGTCATATGCGAGGAACAACGATAGGTTGTTTTTCTATTTTTAGCCCGTAGTACTCGCGTAGACTATTTCTACTTCTAGTAGTACTCGCGTAGACTATTTTTCTACTTCCAGCCAGCAGTAATCGCAAGGTGGATGCATGTGCAATAGCGAGAAGGGGATCTCTGGCTTTTGTCTGGTGAGCAGATAGTCTAGCGCTTCCTGACTGGAGGAATAAAAGCGGCGCACGCAGGCCAGGGCGACACGCAGCGAACGGAACTGTACCTGCATTTCGTGCTGCACTGGCACAGTAAAATAGTGAAAGCCGTGTTGCTCGAACCAGGCGCGATCCTCGATGCGCGGCCAGACAATGACGATTTTTCCGCCGGGGCGCGTTACGCGGCGAAACTCCTGCAGGCTGAGTTCACCACCTTGTTCAGGATCGGCGGTAAAGGCGGAACAGGAGAGCGCGACATCTACGCTATCATCGGGTAGAGGGATAGCGTTAAAACGTCCTGAGCACAACTGCAAGCGTTTTTGCTGCTCGGACGAGAGTTTGCGTTCGAAAATCTGGCGTAATCCTGGTGATGGCTCCATGGCGTAGATCATGCGGGCATGATGGTGCAGGCATTCGAAGGATGCGCGTCCACTGCCCGCGCCCGCATCGAGCACGACTTTATCGCGTAGATCGGCATCGAGGTGCTGAAAAATGGCGGGATGAATCTTTTCGCCCTGGGTCAATTCCTCGTAAAGGTCGGGCGTCTTCCAGTAAGTCAACTCCCAAAAAAGCTCATCCAACACCTGCTTGCGGTTGCGTTGGATTTCATCCATACTCAAAGACATGCGCAACTTATACATAAAATGGGCGCGTTTACCAGGGAGGATACTGCGTTTGACGCGTTTGATCAGGTCAGGAGAAGCGCCATGGAGGCTATAGGCTAATTGATTTAACGTTACACCAAATGTTTCATTGGTCACAATGTAATGCAACGTTTCGTCATCAAAAACTCTCATGTCTTCGATGGAAAATGGACTTTCGGCGTTATGGTCACTTGCCAGTAAATCTTCTTTGATTGCCATGGATATGCTTCTCTTCTTGCTTCAAAAGACTTCTCTCATCTGGTTTTCTCACGGTCTATAAAAGTAAAAAGTTTCATTGATAGATGAGATACCATGTGCAAAGAAAACAGCCCTTCTTTATGTAGATAAAACACAGCCATAGTTGGCGGTTTAATAGGATTGTTATAAGCACAGGTATTTCCAGGGCCTCTGAACTGACGAGGGAAAGGTAACGCTTTAGATGAGGCAATGTATTGTTGAACGGTTTTTGATAACTTTTCGAGCTTTTGATACTTTTCATGCCAGCGAGCGAGCCAGTAGCCAGACAGGTGATTATTGATGCTCGGTGAGTTTGAGGGCGGTATTTGCGCCGCAGATGACGAGGCCGACGCGTTCAGCGGGGGCGGGTTGATAGGCGTAGGAGCGCAGCGCAGCCACTGTAGCGGCTGCGGCGGGTTCCACGAGCAGACGCAGGTCTTGCCAGAGGAATTGTTGTGCCTCGTAGATAGCTCGATCTGAGACGAGCACGCTGCGCTCTACGAATGCTTGCGTGATGGGAAAGGCCAGTGCGCCGACGCGTCTGGCACCCAGGGCGTCGGCTGCGATGCCGGTGACCGCGACATCGACTGGGTGACCGGCTTGCAGGGCGGAAAAGAGGCTTGATGTACCTGTGGACTCGACACCGATGATGCGTGTCTTTCCTTGATACCAACTGGCGATGCCACTGATCAAGCCGCCACCTCCGACCGCGACAATGATGGTATCCAGATCTGGCAGTTGTTGTGACATTTCGTAGCCCACGGTTCCCTGGCCCGCGATCACTTCGGGCTGGTCATACGCATGCACAACGAGCGCGCCGGTTTCCAGCGCGCGCAACTCGCTGGCACGCAAAGCATCGGCGTAGGTGGCGCCGCCAATAGTAACGCTGGCGCCATAGGTGTGCAAGCGCCCAATTTTTGTGGGCGATGTGATCTCCGGCACGAAAATCTCGGCGTGATAGCCCAGGCGTTGCGCGGCAAAGGCGACGGCGGCCCCGTGGTTCCCGCCCGAGGCGGCGATCACGCCCGCAGGTGGAACCGTTTGCGAAAGCAAGCGATTAAACGCGCCGCGAGCTTTGAACGAGCCGCTATGCTGTAACTGTTCCAGTTTTAAAGAAATAGGTCCCAAGCCCTGCCAGCTTCCTGATTGGAGGGTTATTACTGGTGTGTTACGAATATAGGGTGCGATGCGCTGTGCGGCTTGCTCGATATGTGAAGACGAAATGATCATTGCTTTATTTTCTCTGTTTAGTATGTGTATTTTCTGTTTAATAAGTATACCATTTACGCATGTCCTGCTTCGTAGATGCAGGCTTTTCAGCTATAGGATGAAGAGATTTCCTGAACGACCCACAGAAGATGCATGCTCGCCACCTTCTTTACAGAGGTGAAAAGGAGCCTTCATGCGGTCGAATACGCTCATAGAGAGAAAGTACTATACATTCCATCTATTCTCGTCACGACATTTTTCAGTTATTGCTATCGTACGTGAGCGAAAAGGAGGGAAAGCAGTGCGTTCCACATGCCTATCTGCCATGATGAGTAGAAAAAAAATTAGCCAGTACGTCCACCATATTTCTCGATGAAGTCTTTACAAAGTTGCTACATTATCATAGAATGTTTTCATTCTATCAATACTATAGAGTAGTTTGTCTTTTTTCATCTTATTCTATAGCACATAGAAAAAATACTCATGAACACACACTTCAAAGGAGCGAAGCAGCAGATGAACGATCTATTGACAGTATCCGAAGTAGCGGAAATTTTGCGCGTGGACGATACTACCGTGCGCCGTTGGGTCAAGCAGGGCGTGCTGGAGGCCGTAGTGCTTCCGCATGTGAACACGCGCCAGGCCTATCGTATCAAGCGTGAGACGCTCAACCGGGTACTTGGTGCCGAAGGTGGGGCCGCGCAAGTTTAAAATACTGTCCACGATATGTACAAATAAAACAAGTTAGCCGTGTTTATTGTAAAAACACGGCTTCTTGCGCTCTTTTTCCCTGCTCCATGCCTTAGCCACAATCGTCTGTTTCACTGCCTGCTCCCTATGCTAAAAGCATATATTTTGTCTTCCTAACGGAGATGATTATGCACTATAGTATCTATGGTCGCACTCCTGATGAAAAGATGAAACACATCTCATTCTAATAAAGAAAGAGAATAATAGCCAGGGTTCTAACGAACAGGGGCAGTTTCCTTATGTATACTGAGACAACGCGCAAATTGCAGTTCTTCCGTGCTTTCAATACACGATCGTTCCTTTTCGTCTGGTTAGGGCAGACGATCTCAGCAATCGGGGATGCCGCATCGACTATCGCATTAGCCTGGTTGGTCCTGACGCTAACGAATTCAACGTTCGCGATGAGTATTGTGATTGTGGCCCAGGTTGTTCCAACAAGTATGCTTATCCTTTTTGGTGGGGTGGCGGCTGATCGTCTGCCACGCAGAGTGATCATGTTCTGGTCTGACGGGGGACGAGCTATTGTAACGTTTGCAATTGTAGTATTGGGCTATATGCATTTGCTTCAGTACTGGCATTTGACCATTCTCGCGGTGCTATTCGGCATCGTAGACAGCTTTTTCTCACCCGCTTATCGCTCACTTATTCCTGAGTTGGTGCCTGCGGATGATTTGTCTTCAGCCAACGCATTAACATCGCTCAGTCAGCAGACAAGCAAATTGATAGGGCTTGCCAGTGGAACCGCGTGGGTTGCTTTCGTTGGCGCGACCAATGCCTTCGCGTTTGACGCGGCAACGTTCATCTTTTCCGCTCTCTGTCTGTTCATTATCCGCCAGCCCAGTCTGACGAAGACGCTATTAGAAAAAGCCCCGGACGAACTCTTACCACGGCAAAACCGTTTTCGTATCGTGCTCTCCGATGTACGCGAAGGTTGGCAGTATATCAAGAGTTCGCAATGGCTGTGGGTTACCATCCTTATTGCCTCGGTCGCCAACATTGGCTTTTTTGGTTCCATGGCCGTGCTACTACCCAAACTCGTGCAAAACAGGTACAGCGAGGTGTGGGTGTATGGTTTTATTACGGCCATGAACGCGTTAGGGGCTATTATCACGCCTTTAATCATAGGGAATATCAAGAAAATAGTCAGGCGAGGATTGCTGGCCTACCTTGCCATCATCGCCTCCAGCATTGGCCTGATTATGATCGGTTTACCTTTGAATGGCATACCTGGAATCATACTTGCTGGAGTTGGCAGCATCGTCGCGGGCGCCGCGCTGGGTCTATTTGGCGTGCTGTGGGTAACGATTTTGCAAGAACTGGTTCCGTTGGATAAATTGGGTCGTGTAAGCAGTCTGGACCTGCTGGGCTCGTACGCGCTCATCCCTGTCGGTTTCTTGCTGATCGGTGGGCTAGCCGAGCAAATTGATCCCGCCTGGTTATTTATTGCAGGCGGGATCGTGAATATTTTGCTCTCGTGCATCGCGCTTAGCGTGCGCAGTATACGGCAACTGGCTTAGAAGAGTGTTGTACGAGGCAGGCCGGGACCCAATACGAGGAAATAGATGAGCAGGGCCAGCATGCCAAGCACGAGCCAGAGCAGACTTCTTTTTGGCGTCAAAGCGTCCTGCGGCGTGGTTGCGCGTGGCTTGCTTACACCGGCGTTGATCCACAACAGCCAGATGGTGCCGCCGAAGGAGGATGCGGCGGCGGAGGTAATGATCAGAATGGCGCTGGTCGGGTTGAGAATACCTGCCAGGGTGTTCGCGATACTACCGGCCAGGTAGGCGGTGAGAGTGAGCGTTAAGGCACGCTTTCCGCGTACCTTTCGGCCTAAAAATGGATCGATCGAACGCATACCCCAGAAGAGACCTAGCAGGGAAATTACAATGCCGACAATAGTGATAGCGAGTCGCCAGACGAAACCGTTGGGAAGTCCTTGCACAAAATCGTTCCAGTCACCGATACCTACGAAGGTGAGCACCATCATGTAGCCACCGGGGATCAACAGGTTATTGGTCGCCAGCAGCCAGAGGAAAAAGCGGGTCGCGGCGCTGGTCTTGCCACGTAATGTGAGAAAAAGGGCGATGGCGATGAGCGCCAGTATGACGTTAGCGACACAGCCAGCAGCGGCGACGGCGCGTGTTTTCCAGGCGGCGACGCCGGTAAAACTGACCTCCAGGTCGACAGATGTGACACGCGTGGGATGTATGCCAAGCACGAGCGAGACCAGGCCATGGCCCAATGCTTCGTGCATGATGGTGCTGGCGAGGTAGGTTACGATCGCGATGGCGATAATGGTGAGAAGGTCGATACGTGTGGCGTCATCGCCCACATGGGTCGCGGTCTGTTTTTGTCCATGCGTTAGACTGATCGGTGCCTCTGCCATAAAGCGGTTACTCCTGTTTCGTCTTTTGCTCTACGGGAAACTGTAGCTCGGTGATGGGATCGCCCTGGTTTGATGCGCGCAGGTAAACAAAGCGGAATGGTGCATTGCGCGAGTACTGATGGGTGTCGATCCACTGCAACATATAGCCGTACGCCTGCCACAATCCGGCATAGGGTCCGGTATAGACCATGCTCGCGACCTTTTCAGCGCCAGCGAGTTCACGCGTAGTCAAGCCGCAATGGTCCGGTAAGCGGTGCGTCAGCGCCCAATCGGCCAGTACTACACCCATTTCGATGTCGATACTGTGGTCCTGGCTGGTGTAGGTCTGCTCGTCATGATAGATGGCGAGCATGGAGCCATAGTCCTTGATAGCCATAGCTGCAATGGTTTGATAGATTTTGATACCGAGATTACGGCAGCGGCTATCGACCTCTTCGGATGAAGCGATGATTTCGCGACCACTGATGATTATTTGTGGCTCGACACGTTTCATTACAACATCGTAGTGTGGTGGAACGGCTTCGTCTTCGATCAATTTCAGTCTGGCCTCGACGCGGTCGAGACGCGCCTGCTCCGTCCGTAATATTTGCTGTAGCTCCGCCTGTTTCAGACGCAGCATGCCGCGTAGTTCGCTGGCGGCGAAGGATTCATGCAGGAAGGCGGCGATCTGCTCCAGCGAAAAACCGAGGTCTTTGAGCGCTAAAATACGATTGAGGCGCGGCAATTGCTCAAGAGTGTAGTAGCGATAGCTGTTCGGTGCATCGACGTACGCGGGTTTAAACAGGCCGATGTCGTCGTAGTAGCGCAATGTTTTTACCGCGACCTGGCTAATTTTCGCGAATTCGCCTATTCTAAACACGTGTCGTTCAGCTCCTGATTTGTAGTACTTGCCACAACTATAAACCCTCCATTAGCTGGAAGGTCAAGGGGCAAACGCGTGGTTTGCCCTACGCGGACGGGAGTTTTTTGAGGACGCGGTCCTCGGCGGCGTAGTCGAACTGTTGGGGGTCGATTTTTTCGGGTGGGTTGGCGTGTTCCCAGGCGATGGTGCGTGTGAGTGCTTCATCCGTGGTGACTGGCTCGGTGTATGCCAGTTCGTGGCGGATGCGGGTCGAGTCGAAAACGAGTTGCTGGCTGGTATCGATACCGGTGGCGAGATGGGGTGGGAGCTTATCTTCTGGCACGGCCACCACCTTGCCATGCCAATCTACTGCCTGGCCTATCGTTTCGATCCACGCTTGCATGGGCAAGGTTGTCGGCTCACCGACATTGTAGATGCGACCTGCGGAACGGTTATCGGTAACGGCGAGCGCGATGGCGGCGGCGACATTTTCGACGTAGCCACGTGTCCAGCACCAGCGCGCGAAGCCTTCGCTAATGAGAATAGCCGGTCGGCCATCATGCATGCGCTTGAGGTATTCGAATGTGCGGTGCTGCGTGTCGTCGTCGGGTCCGTAGACCATGGGTAGACGCAAAACGGTTCCTGTGATATCTGGATCATTCAAGATGAGATGTTCGATAGGAATTTTGTCGTAGTCGTCGCGCCAACTCTGTGCTGGATCGGTGAACTTACCACGGTAGGGATAGAGACGCTGGCGTAAGGGTGCATCTTCATTTAATGGGATGGGATCGGGCGGACCCGATTCGATGCCCAGCACGAGTCCAAAGGCGCGGTAGACATCCTGGCTGCTGGTCATGACCACTCTGCTGGTGATACCGTGCATGGTCTGCATGAACAGGCGCGCGTTTGGCTCCAGAAAGAGAATCATATTCAGCACGACATCGGGCGCGAACTGCTGGAATTGCGCGCGAAAATCGCCTAAATTGGCCTGATCGCCCAGGATTTCTTGCACACCGGCTGGAATAGCTTTGTGGGTCTGCCCGCGATGAAAGAGCGCGAGATCGTGTCCGGCATCATGTAGCGCGCGCACGGTGGCGCGTCCGATAAATTGTGTGCCACCGATAACGAGAATACGCATGGATGTTGGTCCTTTCGGCATATACTGAGAATATTCTGATAAGAACAACGTTTCCTCATGACAGTACACTATATAGTGCAGAAACCACAAGCGCCAAGCTATGCTTACAGCATCGTTCAGCCAAAAAGAGATGTAATTTCAGGTCATACTATTGTGAAATAGTTCATTGCAGTCCTTATCGAAACGTGATACTGTGTGAGCAGGATATGAGTATATGCTATTCATGCTTTTCTACTTTATGATGTATTCGCCTGTATGCGGAAAGTATGAACGAGGGTGAGAATCAACAAAACATTTCGTTATTCCGATTCATTTTAATGCTACTGCCGCTTTTATATCTTAGTCTTCTCAATAGGAGTAAACGCTATGCAATGTCGAGTGTGTGGATCGCAAATTCCGCTAGGGGCGAGCGCATGTCCGGTGTGTGGTACGCCGGTGGCGCAACAAGTAGAGAACAACCCTCAACAGATACCGCCAACCGTTTATAGTCCACAGCCGGGGCAGGCACCAACCACTTATGGGGCGAGCTCTTTTGATCAGCCGCCGCCACCAAATCCATATGAGCAGCCTGGCGGCCAATATCCATCGCCGTCATCGCCGTCGTACAATCAGGCGGAGCCTACTCGATATGCGCCGCCACCGAGTCCAGCATATAACCAGCCAAATTACAATCAACCCAGCTATAGTCAGCCAAATCAACAGGGCTATGGGCAGCCTTCCGCGCCCAACAATTTCAACAATAATCAGTATGGCAACAACGTTCCGCCATACGCGCCTATACCGGGGCAACAGTATGGTGGGCCTCAGCAACCACGCAGGCGTTCGCCCTGGCTGTGGATCATTCTAGGAATTGTTGCTGTCGTTGTGCTGGCCTGTGCTGGTGGCACGTATGCCATCATTAAAGCAGGTAGTAGTTCATCATCGCAAACGAAGAGCGCGACTCCTACGACGGCACAAGCCACGCCGACTACTGGAGATGTGCAGACGATACCTACGAGTCCGCAGGCTACGCCTAATACGACCAACACAGGTAACACGCCTTCGGGCGATCCAATTGATTCTGTGGCTTCGCAGATCATTACAGACCCACAGACAGCTACAGCCGTAGATAATACGACAGCCGCGGCACAACCTGGCGCTGTCACATCCAGTTTCAAAACCAACCAGGACATTTACGTGGTGTTCAAACTGAATCTTAGCAATGTTGACTTGAATACACAGACATTGTATGTCTCCGCCAGATTCTACGCGGATGGTCAAAAGATTTTCAGCGCGAAACCGCTCAAATTAATACAAACGACCGGGGGTTACTTTGGGGCTCAATACACTGATGCGACGCAAGAGGGCGCAACTGAGCTCGTCCTCTGCCAGCAAGCAGACTGTAGCGATGCAAAAGTGGGGCAGGTAGTACAATTTACGGTGTCGGATTAACTATGCTGCCTGTTAAAAGAAATTGATCATGTATTCCAGGTATCGTGTGTCCGCGTAGGGCAAAGGCGTGCTTTGCCCTACGCGGACA
>CAZZWK010000086.1:0-26975 GCA_964657925.1 uncultured Dictyobacter sp. | reverse complement strand
CGCCCTCATCAATTTATTGCCTCATGTAATGTACGGACCCGATTTATCGCGTCCATCCCCCTCGCTTCCCCATCCACCTTCCGCTCAAAAACATAATGCCGCCCATCCAATTTTCCATCGCGCTGCGGATAATCCACGCGCCAGTGACTGCCACGACTCTCGCAGCGCACCAATGCCGCCCTCACCACAATGCTCGCCACTTCGACCATGTTCCGCGTCTCCAACCACTCCCTTGCCTCCTTCACCGACACCTCACTTCTCTCTAACCCATCCACGATCACCTGCAATCTCTTTTCGGCTATAAGAAGCCCCGCGCGCGCTCGGCTCAAGGAAACATATTTCCACATGGTCTCTCGCACCGCTCTCCTCACTTCCCACACATCCCCCACATCAACACTTTCGCCCACCTCTGCTCTATCCTGCCCCTCCGCTCGCTCGCTCGCTTCACCATCGTCCTCGTAATCGATCCACATCAGCCCTGGCCGCTTCCCTATCCCACTCACCTCACGACCACTTACAGCCGTATCGCTCATCCTATCCGCCAGGTGGTCCGCGATACGCAACCCATACACCAATCCCTCCAGCAATGAGTTGCTCGCCAGTCGATTCGCTCCGTGCACGCCCGTGCATGACACTTCACCCACGGCATACAATCCATCTACCGTAGTGCGACCCTCGGTATCCACCAGCACCCCACCCATGCAGTAGTGCGCGGCAGGCGCGACCGGCAATAAATCATGCGCCATATCCAGACCATGCAGTTTGCAAATGGCTGTAATGTTGGGAAAACGGGCGTACATCTGCTCAGCAGGAAGATGGCGCAAGTCGAGATACTCACACGTCTCGCCCTCGCTCACCATCTCGCTCAAAATCGCTCTGGCAACCACATCCCTCGGCGCTAACTCGGCCTGCTCGCTATAATGCGGCATGAAACGCTCGCCCGCGTGATTGCGCAGGTACGCGCCCTCGCCCCGTACCGCCTCGGAAACTAAATGCGAGATGCCATCCACGACCATAACCGTGGGATGAAATTGCATGAATTCAAGATCGCTCAACGCCGCGCCCGCGTGCCACGCCAGCGCCAGTCCGTCCGCGGTCGCGCCCGCCGGATTCGAGGTGTGCAACCACAGTCCACCCGCTCCTCCACTCGCCAATACGGTCGCCTCTGCCTCCAGCACGAACATTCGCCCATCTCGATCCACTGCCTCGACCCCACTACAGCGACCCTCGCGCACCACCAATCGACGCACTACGCTTTCCTCAAAAACAGCGACATCCGCGCGCTTGCTCACGACGTTGGTCAACGCCCGCTCGATCTCAGCACCGGTCGCGTCTCCACCCGCGTGCAATACACGCCAGCGCGAGTGCGCCGCCTCTCGCCCCAACAACAGCCCATCAGCCGTGGCATGTCCACTCTCTCCTGGTCGCGCACGATCAAACTCCACCCCCTGCTCAATCAGCCAGCGCACCGCCTCAGGCGCGTGCTCCACCAGCACCCGTACCGCCGCCTCATCACACAGACCCGCCCCCGCCGCTAACGTATCTTGCAGGTGCAACTCCGGGCTATCATCCTCCCCCAGCGCCGCCGTCAACCCGCCTTGCGCGTAGCGCGTGTTGCTCTCTCCCAACTGCCCCTTGGTGAACAACGCCACTCGCATCCCCTCGGGCAAGCGTAATGCAACTGAAAGTCCCGCAATTCCACCTCCGATTATCGCTACATCGAATGGTCGATCTTGTGCCATCTCTTATTCTCCCTCGAATAAGTGTATTTTGTACACTTACCAATCCGACAAAAAAACAAAGAGGTGTTATCTTTACACTAACTCCTTGGTATGCAAAGTATACCATCCACTTGCGCGAAAAACAAGGGAGTCAAGCAGAGAAAAAATGCTGCCCCTCCCATTCAAAACGTACAATATTTGTCACGTCCGCGTTCTCCCCTTACGCCTGCTCGCCTCCGCATTGGCAGCGCTCTGCACCGGGCTTGGTAAAAATAGCCCACCCAGAAAACCGACGACGGCGGTAAATATCGACACCACAACCTGCACACTATCCGCCGACCGTTGCAGAAAAATTACCGCGTAAATCAAGCTGCCCGTGGTGGCTAAGAACACTAACGCGAACGTAACCACGACAATCAACCACAATGAATTTACGATTCCCTGGTTCGGATTGCCAAAACCCGCCCTCGCCGCCACATCGTCCTGATCGTCATCCGACAACAAACTCATGCTCGTGTCCGCCACCGCCTTCAACTGGTTCGCGCTCAAATTATGCATTGTGCTGAGATCGACCGTGGTGGACTGGCTCCCACTCCTGACCGCTGTCTGCACCCCACTATTTGCCGCTAGCGCGCTCATACCGCCCGTCGTCGTTCCCGACGCTCCTCGGCTCAAATCGCCTTGCACACCTTGATAATTTTCCATTATCTATCACCTCTCACAAAAACTGACTACTTACTATTCAAAAATCCGAGTATATAAACATAAGGTCTCTCTAATCTAAAATCTCTTCCAGCAATGATGAACTTTCACGCATACCATCGCTCTAGTTATAAAACGGTCATCACCGCTCTATCTCTCGCACAACCTGCAAATATAGCCTATTTATATCCCATTCGTCAGCATACACCCCTTCCTCATGCCTGATACAACCGGCATTCACCCTGTAACCAATTACCCCCTTCACTCGTGTCTTCTAAAGGAAAAAACTTCCACTTCTACCCATTAAAAATCCCATCATCCGCGTAGGGCAGAAGAGGCTGGGAGCCTCTTCGCCACGCGTTTGCCTCGCGCGGACAATCGAAATTTCATAAATAAGGAGAGAGAAAAAAATCATGCCTCAATCAGAAAAAGTCGCCCTCGTCACGGGCGCGGGCTCCGGCATCGGCAAAGCTACCGCCGTCCTGCTCGCCCAACAGGGCATCAAAGTCGCCGCGCTCAGTCATACCGCCGACGAGGTAAACGCCACCGTCGAGGAGATTAAACACAGTGGCGGCGAGGCCATCAGCACAGTCGCAGATACCGCCGACGAAGGACAGCTTCAGCAGGCCATCGAGCAAACAGTTCAGCAGTGGGGACGCCTGGATATCGTGGTCGCCAACGCGGGCATCAATGGCGTCTGGGCCCCGATCGACGAACTTTCGCTGGCCGATTGGTCCAAAACGATCAATACCAACCTCACCGGCACCTTCCTGACCATCAAATACGCCGTTCCCCACCTGAAAAAACAGGGTGGTAGCGTGGTCGTGGTGGCCTCGATCAACGGCACCCGCGTCTTCAGCAACACTGGCGCGACCGCCTACTCCACCAGCAAAGCCGGTCAGGTGGCCCTGACCAAAATGCTGGCGCTCGAACTGGCCCCGCAAAATATTCGCGTCAATGTCGTCTGCCCCGGCAAAACCGAGACCGAGATCGACGACAATACGCAGCCCGAAAACATTCAAAAAGTAAAATTCCCCGTGGAATATCCCAAAGGCAAGATTCCTCTGGGCGATAACCAGCCCGCCACCGCCACGGATGTCGCCAACCTCATCAGCTTCCTCAGTTCCGATGCCGCCCGCCAGATCACCGGCACCGAAGTCTGGATCGATGGTGCCTCCTCCCTCGTCACCGGCTAAACCCTCGCCCGCTCATGGCTAAAACAATGTCCGCGTAGGACAAACGCATGGTTTGCCCTACGCGGACATTGTTAAACCTCAAGCCACCCAACACTTACCCCTTCCTCGCCACAAAAAGATAAAAAACATATTCCGCGTGGTACTCGTTCCATTCGGTCATCATCTGCTGATGCAAATGATCGAACTGGCTCGGCACATAATTTAAATAGCGTATAAACGCGTCCTTCATCGCCATCGTGCCCGTCGCCATATCCCTCGCCAGCAACGCCCCCTCGCGTCCTCCCCATGTGCCGACCGGTACCCGCCGCGTCATACTCCTCATCAACGTCATACCTGCTTGCTGCAAAAGTTTCCCCAGTTCACGGATCACGTAGGGGTTCATATTATTCATGCCCGCGATCCTCACATATGACTCGAACATCTCTCTACACGCCGCACCCCCCGGCTGAAACGGATCACAGCCACCCTCCACCAACTCGATCCAACCCCCTGGATTCGTGACACGCACAAGATCCTGCATCACATTCGGCCACATCATCGTGGGGATCGCATTCACCAGAAAACGTTGATACACAAAATCGAATTGCTGATCCTGAAATGGCAGTCCTTGCAACAAATTGCCCTGCACAAAAGCATAATTCTCGGGCACATCCTGCTTCTCCACATACTCCAGGTCCAATCCAACCACTTGCGCATTGTTGAATTCTCGTGCCATATCATGCCCCCACGCACCCGTCCCACACCCTACATCCAAAATAAGCTGCGGATCACCAAGCCTCGCTTGATAGTTCCCCTGCAAGATCGAACGCAAAATATAATGTTGAAAATCCAGTCGGTTCGACTCATCTACATCCTTCGGCAACATGTACGGAACATTCCTGTGGTAACGCCTCGTCCCTCGCGAACTACGGGAATCCATGAACTCTCCATCTCCCACACAAAGGGGCTAAACTTGCAATATCCATTTTTACTCTACTATAGCACCTCTCCCCTCGCTATATTCAAGAAAACCCATTAAAATTTTATAAAAATACTATGACGAATTGATCTTTTTTTACTGTCTTGACCTCAATTATCCATGCCGCATTTGGACATATTTTTAGTGCTATAACCGATCACTCCTCTCCACTCCCTGCATCAACGAAGCGCTCTTGCTGCGGATTATTGATATCCGTCGAGGTCATATCCCGATATCCCTCGATCAACCCCTCCGCCAACGGTGCCTCCAACCCCTCCTTCTCCTCAGCGGCCTCGGCATGCTGCGTGTTCCCGACATATTCGGTATGCTCATCAGGCAAGTCACCTGGCTGCTCGGCTGTATCCGCCAGCAACTTGTTCATCACCAACATATTGCGCTGCGCTAATGATTGATGCGGCACATACGCGTACAATGGCGTCTCCATCTCGGCCAGTTGCCGCTCGATCTGCGTCGGCAAATGCTGGTACTGCCGACAAGCTTTATGCACCTCATCCGCCAGTTCATCGGGCGCAAGACCAAATAACGTGTCGATAAACTGCAATAAATTGAACCCCCGGTTGATCATCAACCTTCGTCCATTCAACATCCCCCTCAATATCGCCTCTTGCCCCGCCGTTCGGCTCACAAGCTGCACTTCACGTGCGACATCCACTATCGTCCTCGTCTCCAACTTATGATACAAAAACTCGATCACCTCGGCCATATCCCCCTGCTGCTGCCAGCGCTTCAATAACTCCAGGCAATAACGCCCATCGTACTCTTTGCCCGACTTGGCAATACTCAATAGCCGCGTTTTACACTCGTCGATCCAACGCGCGTGCAGATAATGCACGATGTCAGCTACAGTCGCTGATGGAAAACGTTGCCGACCATGCACATTGCCAATAAATAGAAAATTTGCCTCGAACTCCTCCTGTATTCGCTCAAAAGCCGCCAACTTTTGCTCTACAAGCTCCTTCGTATCCACTGATCGTTGCTCGCTCGCCATAACTGCCTCCTCTTGCTTACTAATCATCTCTTCCTCGTGCTGTATGCCTAATACTGTATACCTACAAAAACGAAAAAGGCAAACGCATGGTTGACCCACACGCATGCCTTTAGCTCACACCTGTGCCTCTCTCAGCAATAAAATCGAAAAATCTAACCCTCCTTGCCCGTCTCTCGCCCTCCTGTATCCTCCCCTTGCCTCCGCGCACCTCTTTGCCATCCGTTCTCACGATTCAGCCTTATCGTCTCCCCAATCTCCTCAGTCTCCGCTCTCCCTCTGCTGTCTTCCTGCATCACCATCTGCCCTCCCAGAATCCTTCCATTCCCTCCATGCCTATTTTGTAAATGCTCTGTATTGACCATACTTGCATCTCTTGCATGTTCCAGCATGGCGTTTGCCCTGCGCCTGAGACGATTGTTCGCTTCCTCCAACTCTAGCGCCGCTTGCACAAATCGATCATACTCGTTGCGAAATAGCAACAACATAATCAGCAACAGCCCCATCCACCATATCGCCTCGATCACCAGTATAATCCCAAACGAAACAGTGCGACCGATAGGAGAAATGGAGAAAAAAAGTTGCACCAGCACCCACCCCAGCAATGCGATAAACTGCACTATGACGAATCTGGTTACTCGCTGCGCTTTTCTCCGTATAGAAAATCGTTCCACCTTTTGGCCTCCTTCCATGGGATATTTATCAGAGAATACGTTGCTTACTCTTAAAAATACGTAACTCTAAATGCGGACGTTTCAATCCTGATCTATTCTCTACACATCGCTTCCCTCATTCAAACTACTACCTTACCCCTCCTCGCGCTATTCTACCCGTCTTTCCCCAATAACTCCCCTTTTTTGCGCAAAACCCCTTTCCCTCACATACGTCCCCACTATCATCGCCAGATATATACAACCAATCACTATGCCTAGCGTTCCAAGATTAGAAACATACAGCCCACCTTTTGGCGGTAGATGAGTCGCATCAACCACTATCCCCAACACGATAAATACAATTCCTACCCATCCTATAATCAGCATCTGCGTCCTCAAAGACATTTTCAAAAATGGCTTCACGCTCTGCCTGCCCTTCACTACGAATACAAACATCACTACCTCAAGTTGCATTACCCCGATCAAAGGAAGAATAAGGCTGAATACATTAATATATCCTATTGGACCACCCTCTGCACCGATCAAAAAACTCATAACCAGACAAAGCACAAAAAAAATTACTGAAATAGTGATTATCGCCCTACGCTTGCCTCTCGAAATCATATAATTTCTTCCTTCAACAACAAATAACAATATATAGACATAAAGTGATACAAACTATCCACTCTATTATACGATTGAAAACCCTGCCATTGGGACAATTTGCATTGCTACACGCTACCTTTCTCTCTTCCTCAAACTACTTCCTCTTTTCAACCACACCACTGCACGTGATATGATTAAAATCATATACAAAAAAGGACGATGTCATGCCACAGGATCATTCAGAACAACCACCCACACCAGCTGATAGCATAAAAACAGCGCTTCATCCAGGCATTCACTACCATCCATCTCGTCAGCTATGGCTACTCATCACCACGCAGAGCAGCTACGCCCTCGGCGTCACAGCTTCAGGCCACCTCGTCAATCTCCACTGGGGACCACGCCTCTCCAACTTTCAGGACCTTCCTGATGCCACACTTGCAGCCGCATTCGCCTCCCAGGACCCCGCGCTGACCGCTGCTTTAGAGGAATATCCCGCCTTCGGTGGTCTCCGCTTCGGCGAGGTGGCCGCGACCGCCTCTTTCCACGATGGCGTTCGCGACCTGGACCTCCACTACGAACAAGCCGAAAGCATCGAACCCCAGACATCGACCGATCTTCCAACCCTGCTCATCCGTCTCCGCGACTCCTTCTATCCCCTCCAACTCACCCTTTCCTACCAGCTTGATACGACCAATGACCTGCTCATCCGCTCTGCCACGTTCGTCAACCTCGGCACGGATACTATTCTTCTCGATCGCGCCTTCTCTGCGGCCTGGCACCTACCACGCCAATACGCGAGTCGTACCCTGCTCACACTCGCCGGTCGTTGGGCACATGAGAGCCAACTCCAACACCATACCCTGGAAGCTGGCACAACCTCGCTCGAATCCAGACGCGGCATCACCAGCGTTCAGGCCTCTCCCTGGTTTGCCATCTCCACCACGTCCACCGATACCCCTATCAGCTCACTCACCTCGCCCTCGCCACATGGCGAAACCTATTTCGGTACACTCGCCTGGAGCGGCAACTGGCGTATCCTCGTCAATACCGATATCAATCACGCTACCACCATCAGCGGTGGTCTCTCGGACCACGATTTTGCCTGGCACCTCCACGCGGGTACGTCCTTCACTACGCCCGATTTCGTCGCGGGCTTCGCGCCCGATGGTCTCAATGGCGTCCGTCAACGCCTGCATCGCTACACACGCGACCTCGTCCTCCCTCGTCCCCAGGCGCACGAGATGCGACCCGTGCTCTACAATTCCTGGGAGGCCACCGCCTTCGACGTGAATGAATCCAATCAAACCGCCCTCGCCGAACGCGCCGCACACATTGGGGCCGAACTTTTCGTGGTCGACGATGGCTGGTTCGTGGGCCGCCAGAGCGATAACGCTGGCCTTGGTGACTGGCGCGTCGATCCCGCTAAATTTCCACACGGCCTCTCACCCCTCATCCGCAGGGTCAATGAGCTCGGCATGCTCTTCGGCATCTGGGTCGAACCGGAAATGGTCAATGCCGCTAGCGACCTCTACCGTGCCCATCCCGACTGGGTCTATGCGTTCCCCACACGCCAGCGCAGCGAATCGCGCAACCAGCTCGTGCTCAACTTCGGACGCGAGGACGTACGCCAGAACATTTTCGATCAACTCGACGCCCTGCTCTCACAATATCCCATCTCCTTCCTCAAATGGGATATGAATCGCCCCATCAGCGAGCCCGGCTGGACCGAGTACGTCAATCAGGGCGGCGATGCCCGCGAGATCTGGGTCCGCCACACGCAAGGCGTCTACACTGTGCTCTCCGCCCTGCGCAAGCGCCACCCACAATTGAGCATCGAAACCTGCGCCAGCGGCGGCGGACGCGCCGATCTCGGCATCCTTCGCTACACCGACCAGGCCTGGACCAGCGACAACACTCACCCGCTGGCCCGCTTATTCATTCAAGAGGGCTTCTCGCTCGTCCTGCCCGCGCGCGTCATGGGTGCCTGGGTCACCGATGCTGGTCGAGGGGAAATCCCCCTCGCCTTTCGCTTCCATGTGATGATGCTTGGTACCCTGGGCATCGGCGGCAACCTGCTCCACTGGACCGACGCGGAACTCGACGAGGCCGCCCGCTGGATCGCCGTCTACAAAAATATTCGCCCCCTCATCCAACAGGGCGACCAATCCTGGCTGCTCTCACCCACCACCACCAGCGGCGAACTCGCCGCCATCCAATATACCGCCCCCTCGCAAGATGAGGCCGTCGTCTTCGTCCTGCGCCGCTCCGACCCCTTCGCCCACAAACTCCCCCCACTCCGCCTGCTCCATCTCGATCCCGACACCCAATACCTCATCAAAAATATTCAAAGCGAGGAAGACCTCACCCAACTCGAAAACACCAGTCCTGACACCTCATCCGTTCTATCTGGACAAGCCCTGTTGGCTCGTGGCCTCGATATCCCTCTACCACCCCTACAATCCTTCGCCAGTTGCCTGCTCTACCTCCATCACCAATAAAAAGGCAGGTCCGCATAGGTCAAACGCGTGGTTTGACCTACGCGGACCTGTCTCTTTGCTCAAACCCTCACCCCACACCCATCCGCGTTCGCTCAGGCCGAAACGCGGGCATACACAACGACCAGTACTCGCATTCTAATTCCTTAGAAGCATTGCTGTAGATCACCATCGTCCCCCGTTCCACCAGACACGTCTCGCCCGCCACCACCTCTTCTCGCTTCCCATCCGCCGCGACCGCCAGCGTCCCCCGCACCACGATCGCCACCTCATCGAACTCCGCAATCTGCGCAGGCTCAACCCACGCGGGCGGCGCGAACATATGCGCCAGGCTGAACGCATCCCCTTCCGTATTCAACACCCCGAAATGCTCCTCGATTACCTTCCCATCCTCGCGCGGAAATATCGTCCCCCGGCTCACTTTCTGAATCATTTACCTGTACACTCCCTTTAAAAAACTTTGGCAACATACAACACTTCATAGTTATACACATTCGTTATCATCTTTAACTATTGTCACACTTCCAAACATACAAGTACTATAACAGAAGTGGACAACAGATAACAGATCGCAGCGCAAGATATTTATCCGCTGTAGGGGTCGGTTTACCGCAACCCACCACAATTTATCGCCTGATAGGATGTCCAATATATTTTTTACGTTTCATTATTGGTGCGTCCAGCCAACAAGCAGTAACTCCGCGCTGTAGAGGCTGGATTTATCCGCCGGTCCGCGTCCCCTTGCGGGCGCGCCAGGACGTTGCTTCCCGTACTCCAATGACTTCTTGCATGCGCCAATTATAAACATCCAGCACTTCCATGGGTAAGAATTACTATCGCAGGCAAAGATGGGGATGACGCGAAGCTCTATCTCATCGAAGAAGTTCAAAATGACCTCAACCAACTGAAAGCACACTAACCATGCATCAGCCACTCCACTACTCGATGATCATCCAGTGGGACAGTCGCGACAACATCTTTGTCGTCCGCGTACCAGAACTCCCTGGTTGCGTCACCCACGGCAACACCTACGAAGAGGCCGCTAAACAGGGGCAGGACGCGATCGAAAGCTGGATCATGGACGCCATCGCCTCACACGACCCAATTCCCGCGCCCAGTATCGCAGCTTAAAACCTAAAAACTGAAAACATAAAAAGTCTACTCCACCACCACATTCCCCTCCGTCACCTCGCCCGCCTGGTTTATCCTATAAACCCTCGCATACGGTGGCTTAGGATGGTACTGCAACGAAAAAATAATATACACATATCCGCTATGTCTGGCCCACTCGTTATCGCGCGGCGAAGGATATGCCTCGGACTGCGTGTGCGAGTGATAATAGATCAGATCGCCATCGTACTCGTCGATATCGTTATAAATCCGCACCATATCGGCCTCGCTGATAATCGAAAAATCATCGGGCCGTTCCGCCACATTCTCTGTCGGGTAATGCCTGACCACCACTTCTCCCTTGCTCCCCAACGCCCCACATGCCTCATCAGGATAGCCCTCGATCACATGCGCCAGCATCTCCTGATAAATAGCATTCGGTATCCTGATGATAAATGGCGTCTCTGCACTCATACGCACGCACCCCTCAAATCCTACTCACAAACAACATCCCGCTAAATACTCTCTCGGGACCCCCACGACTACCACAGAATCCTTGAACCCAACTCATCCTCGATATTCTCGATCGGTCGCTCCCACAGGTCCTCACTCAGGTATTTCCATCCGCCATCGGCCAGAATCGTAACGATATTGCCCCGTTCCATACTCTCCGCCACCCGTAACGCGGCATGCAACGACGCTCCACACGAGGGTCCGGCAAAAATGCCCTCCTGGTCCTTGAGCTGCCTCGTCCTCAAGATCGCGTCACTGCTCGAAACCAGGATCTTGGCGTCGAGCACCGTCTGATCCAGCACTGGCGGCACAAATCCATCCTCCAGACTACGCAACCCCTGCACGCCCTCGCCCTGCTGCGGCTCCGCGGCCACAACGCGAATCGCCGGATTGTACTCCTTCAACCGCCTTGCACTCCCCGTCAACGTTCCGCCCGTGCCCAGACCCGCCACAAACACATCGATCTCCGGCAGGTCTCGAATAATCTCGACCGCCGTGGTCAGATAGTGCGCGCGCGGATTCGCCTCGTTGCCATACTGGTACAGCATGACATAATGCTCGTCCTTCCGCAGCAGTTCTTTCGCCAGCGCCACCGCTCCATTGCTGCCCAGCGATCCTGGAGAGTAGACGATCTTCGCCCCGTACAGCCCGAGCATTTGCCTGCGCTCGCTGGTGACATTGTCCGGCATCACCGCGACAAACTGATACCCCTTGATACGCGCGATCATCGCCAACGCTATGCCCGTATTGCCGCTCGTTGGCTCCAACAAAATCGATCCTGCCCGCAAACGACCATCCGCCTCGGCCTCTTCGATCATCTGCCTGGCGATACGATCCTTCACGCTGCCCGAAGGGTTCGCGCCCTCCAGTTTGCCGAAAATATGCACGTCAGGTCGCGGATTGAAGGTCTTTAACTCGACCAGCGGCGTGTTGCCAATGGTCTCCAGAATGCTGCCGTAGCGCATAAAAGCTCCTCTAACGCCCTCCCGCCATCGCGGGCAAAAGCGTAATCGTGTCGTTCGCCCCAACACTGGTGTCCAGGCCCTGCAAATAGCGCGCATCCTGGTCATTGATATACACATTCACGAACCGGCTCAACTCCTGCTCCGGCTGAATCTGCTCCTTCAACGCCGGGTAGCGCTGATACAGATTCTCCAACACATCCCTCAACGTACCACCCTCACCCGTCACCACCTTCGCGCCGCCCGCCGATGAACGCAACACCGGCGCCAATCTCACATTCGCCATAATAATCCTTCTCCTCGCTATACCTTCATAATCTTCCTGCACCCACCCCGATTCATCACACCACGTAGAGTACGGACCCGATTTATCGCGTCCGAAACCTTCGGCTTCTGATATCTCGATTCTTTTGTTCATCTACCTTAGCACATCCGTACTCTCGCTCGATCCCTTCTGCTCTTCTTACACCGGTTAGGCCGGAATCGCGCACACATCCGCGTACGTCGGCAGATTGTACGGGTGCGCACCCTCACCACACGCCGGGCAGTGCGGGTCGCGGAACAAACGCAATTCGTTGAACTCGCCCGATAACGCGTCATACGTCAACAAACGACCAACCAGCGGCTCGCCGATGTTGAGCAACAGCTTGATGGTCTCGGTCGCCTGCAACAATCCAATGATGCCGGGCAAAACACCCAACACACCGGCCTCGGCACAGCTTGGTGCCAGGGCAGGCGGTGGTGGCTCCGGATACAAACAGCGATAGCACGGCCCATCGTACGGCTTCAACACAGTTATCTGCCCCTCGAAACGGAACACGCTACCATGCACCACCGGCTTGTTCGCGATCACCGCCGCGTCATTCAACAGGTAGCGCGTCGGAAAATTATCCGTCCCATCGACAATCACATCGTACTCGTCGACCAATCCCTGCACATTCGTCTCGTCCAGCCGCTCGATATACGTTTTGACATTCACCTCTGGATTCAACGCATTGATGGTCTCTTTGGCGGACTCCGCTTTGTACTCACCCAAACGCTCGGTATTGTGAATAATCTGTCGCTGCAAATTACTATCATCCACTACATCGGCATCAATAATGCCCAGCGTGCCGACACCAGCCGCCGCCAGGTACAATGCCGCGGGCGAACCTAAACCACCAGCACCGATCAACAGCACTTTGGAGTCCAGCAACTTCAACTGCCCCTTCTCACCCACTTCCGGCACCAGCAGGTGACGGCTGTAGCGCTTCGACTGCGCTTCAGTCAGCGTGCGTGGCTGTTCGAAACCAAAACCGCTACCCTTCCATTGACCAAAACCGCCCGCCATCGAGACCACATCCTCGTATCCCATCTGCTGCAAGGTGTTGCCCGCCATCAGCGATCGCGTGCCGCCCGCGCAATACAACACCACCCTCTTCGATTTGTCGGGAACCACTTCCTCGATCTGCGATTCCAGGTGTCCACGCGGCACATGCACCGCGCCGGGAATATACCCCTCATTCCACTCGTGTTTCTCACGCACATCGATCAACGCGATATCCTGATCACCATCGGTCTCGTGATTCAAGGCATCGTTCACCTGTGCCGCAGACCACTCCGGAACCCTTTGCCGCGCTTGCCGCATAATCTCGCGAAAAGCATCACCCATTTTCTTCTCCTCTATACTTATGCTCAGACTTCAATCCCCCAGCTTCATCACCCCACGTAACGTACGGACCCAATTTATCGCGTCCGTGCTCCGCTTGCCGCCATCATTCTCGTAGTAATGTTGATTAAATCAATCTAATTTGTCTAAATCCCACTAAGCAAAGAGTATCATGCTCATTTTTTGCTTGTCAAGGAAAGAAGAACTACAAATACAGCCCACATCTACACACTATCCACATCCGTACCATCCCCATTGAAACGGAATATCCACCCTCCGTCCTATCTACAAACAGAAAACGCGTGCGGATTATTCCTCACAAAAACGAGGCGGCATCCCATTTTTACAGGAAAAACCGCCTCGTCTAGCGAACTTCTTACGTTACCTCTTCCCCTGCAACGCATTGAACAGGCGCTCCGGCGTAATCGGCAACTGCGTTACTCGTACCCCGACCGCATCCGCGATCGCGTCGGCAATCGTTGCACCCACTGGAATCACCGGCGGCTCCCCCACACCCTTCGCACCGTATGGACCCTTGCCCGAAGGGACCTCCACAAAAATGGTGGTAATATTCGGCACATCCTCACTATGCGGCAAAGCGTAATCCATCAATGTCGAGGTCAACAACTGCCCTGCCTCGTCGTACTCCAGACCCTCGAAAAGCGCCCAGCCCAATCCTTGCGTCACTCCCCCCTGGATTTGACCCACCACCGCCTCAGGATTGATCGCGAATCCCACATCCTGCACCACGGTATAATCCAGCACACGCACCTCGCCGCTCTCAGTATCTACCGCGACCTTCGCCAGGTGCGCGCCATACATCGGCGAGCTCTCACTGACCGCGGCCCGTCCTCGACCATACACCGGCTCGTACTGCGCGCCGAAACTCATACTGGCCGCAGCGATCTTCTTCAGGGACAGCGACTTCCCCGGCACACCACGTACCTCGACCGCGCCATCTGCGATCTCCAGATCCTCGACAGACGCCTCCAACATCTCGCTGGCGATCGCCAGAATCTGGTTGCGCGCATCTCGCGCCGCCGCCATCACCGCTGGTCCCATCGTGTATACCGTCTTACTTCCACCTGTGCCTCCGCTATAAGGCATGGTATCGGTATTGGCGTGCGCGATATTTACCGCCGACTTCGACATTCCCAACGCCTCGGCAGCAATCAACGCCATCGACGTGTCCGAACCAGTCAAATCCACCGTCCCGATCACCACCGAAACCGTGCCATCCGTCTCTAAACGACAGGCCGCCGCCGCCGATTCGACACCACCAGGCCAACCGCCAACCGCCAGCCCAATCCCCACCTTCCAACCATCCACCTCGACTGCTTGCGCACCTCTCGCTCGCCGCTCCTGCCACAGCGGCTGCTGCTCCGCCTTCTCCAGACACTCCAACAGCCCGATTGGCGGCCACTGCGGCCTGCGCGGATTGTACGTCGCATCGCCAGCACGCAGCGCGTTGAGTTTGCGAAACTCGATCGGGTCCATCCCCAGCGCTTCACACAAATCTCCCACCACCGACTCCAGCGCGAACGTGGCCTGCGGTGCGTTCGGCGCTCGATACGCACCCACCGGCACCTTGTTCGTCAACACCTCATACCCTCGTATATCAACATTGACGCAGCGGTACGTACTATTCAATATCAACGCCGCCAATCCCACCGATGCGCCCGCGTACGCCCCCGCGTCCAGCACGATTTTCGCCTGCAAGGCTACCAGCGCGCCATCGCGTTTCGCGCCCAGCTTGACAAAAATACTGGATTGCGGCGCAGGATTGCCCGCCAGCAAATCATCCTGGCGCGAACATACCAGCCGCACCGCCCTCCGACTCGTGTACGCTGCCGCCGCCGCCAATGGCTCATACAGCCCGAACTTGCCACCAAACGCGCCACCGATGGGCACAGATTCCACATGAATATTGCGCTCCGGCATGTCCAATGCCTCCGCGATATCCGAACGCACCGCAAATAACCCCTGACTGCTCGGCCAGACCGTCAACTGCTGCCCATTCGCGCTCGGCTGCACGGTGATCGCTTGCGGCTCCATATACGATTGATGCACCGGATGTGTACGATACGTTCCCTCCACCACTACCTCCGCCTCACGCCAGCCCGCGTCGATATCTCCAATCTTCCTGTGCATATGATCGCTGACGTTGAGCGATAGCTGCTCCTCTTCCTCCTCGACTTCGCCCGCGCCACCGCCCGTATCGGCATGCGCACCACCACCCGCGATCTCCGCGCTCTCGTCCTTCTTCCTGGGACGTGTCAACACCGCGTCCGCTCGCATCGCCACCAGCGGATCGATCACAACCGGTAACGGCTCGTATTCGACCTCAACCGCCACCGCCCCATCTTCCGCCGCCGCCTCCGTCTCCCCCAACACGATCGCGACCGGGTGTCCACACCAGAATACTTCATCCTGCGCCAACGGCGTAAATGATCGCGCGCTGCTCTGCTCCTTTACGATGCCCAATGTCTCGCTGGTATACACAGCCACTACCCCTGGAATCGCCAGCGCTTCGGTCGTATCGATCGAAAGAAGACGCGCATGCGCGTACGGACTGAGCACCAGCCGCGCATGCAGCAGTCCGACCAGCGGCAAATCGCCCGCGTATCGCGCCCTCCCCGTAATCTTCTCTTCCCCATCGATACGCTGCGTCGATACACCCACCGTCGTAAAATTCCCTGGATCACTTGCCATGCGGTCAGTTGTTTGTACCATGACAGAAATACTCCATCTTCTAGTTTATAGCTCGGGCAAGCCTTATATGTGCCTGAACGTATCGTTGCTCCTCACGCTCGCAATCAAATGCATACAACAGAATACCTATTGCCTTGTTTCTTTACTTTACCACATAGACATTAAACATCTACACGCCGCATAACGCTCTTTTCCATCTCCCCAACTCCTCTCGCTTCCTAAAGTACCATTCCCTTTCCTGCTACCCTCTCTTTCCGCGTATAGTTATGAGAGAACCCTATTTTTACCCATTGGCGACACCATATGGAAGCCACTTCTATAATTAAGCTCCCATGCGACTACTTGCACCGTTGTCAACACAACGACTCATATTTATGTAAGAGAGAGATTACGATGAATAAAGAAATACACTACGCGCGTTCCGGCGTAGCCATAGTCATGATCACCACCCTCCTTCTCTTGCTGGCCGCGTGCGCTCCATCTCCCCAGACCACCAGTACACCGGCCAGCAAGAACACTTCTTCAGCGACCAGACCAGGAAGTCTGGCGAAAATCACGTCTACTACAACACCCACCCATAAAACGCCCACCACCGCAAAACCAACACCCACCCCACACCCGACGACTGTCATCCCGACGATGCCCGCGCAACCCACGACCACCATCCCATCCCAACCCACGATGCCACCAACTGCCCCCGCACCAATCCCAACACCGACTCAGCAACCCACTTCCGGCGCTGGTAGTTCAGCTACGGCGCAAGCTGCCCAGGCAGTCTTCGCGCAAATCAACCAGGAACGCGCCTCCGCTGGCTTGCCCCCATTGCAATGGAGCAACCAGCTCGTGCAAAGCGCACACAACCACAATCTCACGATGCAAAAAGCCAACCAGCTCTCCCATCAGCTCCCCGGCGAACCCGCCCTTGGCACACGCATCACCAATGTTGGTATCCATTGGAGCCAGGCCGCCGAAAACATCGGCGTCGGCAGTGGCAACCCTCAAAGCGCCGCTACCGGCCTCAATACTCTCATGTTCAATGAGAAGCCGCCCGACGACGGCCACCGCCTCAACATCCTCTCCACCAACACCCTGATCGGTATCGACGTGCTCGTCGACACCCAGCACAACGAGGTCTGGCTCACAGAGGATTTCGCCAAACCCTTCTAATTCGCAACCCTGACCAATCGTGTGGCACAAATGAATAGTTTGTGCCACACCCATAAACTCAGTTCTCCTACATTGTCTCTATTCTCTCACCCCTCCACAAAATGCGGCACTACCTCGCGTCCAAAATACTCCAACGACTCCACATTCAATATGCGAAACAGAAAATGCGAGACCCCGATCGCCCGAAACCGCTCCAACTCCTCGATCACCTCCTCGGCATTGCCCGCAATAAAATGCTTGCTCTCGCTTCGCTTCACCTTCGCCGCATCGTCCGCGACACTCAGCGTGCTCAGATACGTCAGCGTGATCTCGCCCGCATCTCTCCCTATACGCTCGCAGTGCCGTTTCAAAACGTCCAATTTCCGCCCATACTCCTCCACGGTGCATGAGTTGAAATTCCAGCAGTCCGCGTACTTCGCCACCAGCGCCAGCGTCCGCTTCTCCCCACCCCCACCGATCAATAACGGAATCGGCTCCATCGGCCTCGGCTCACTATATGCTTCGGCTATATGATAATGCTTGCCCCCAAATGTCGCAGGCTGCTCCCTCCACATACGCTGCAAGATCTGGACCGCCTCCTCCAACTCCTCCATCCTCGTCCCCACCTCCGGAAACTCATAGCCGTACGCCTGATACTCGTCCTCTTTCCAGCCCGCGCCAATCCCCACAATCACCCGTCCATCCGTCAATGCCTGTAAATTCGCCGCCATCTTCGCCAGCAAAGCTGGATTGCGATACGATTGCGACAACACCATTGATCCTACCTTGAAACGCGGATATCTGGCCGCCAGGTAGCTCAACGTGGTTAAACACTCCAATTCATCTGTCTTCCCCACTTGCAAATGATCCTCCAACCACAATGTGCTAAAACCATCTACCAGCGCATCAATACAACGATAATTGAAATCCATCAACTCGCCCAATCCGTGCCCCACATCGTTTTGCCGCAACATCAAACCGAACTCGGTCTTACGCGCACTTCTCTGCTCAGCTTGCATATCTGCTCCCTCTACACTTTTCGCTACAACACTCTTCTACATTTTTCTATCACCATCGTTCAATACTCTCCTCACCTTCTTCATACAGGCCGGGCCATTGCACACCATTCCTTCTCCGCTCTCACACCCTTGACAGAAGGTGAAGCTATCAGCTAGGCTAACAACACCGAAGATGAACGCAAAAAAGATGTAACAGTCGCAGGCCTTCGTACTACACGAAAAGGATTTTAGTATGTTTAGCCGGATGAATACCCTCGGGTTTCTGGTGACCACTGCACGAGATTTCAGACATTATGTCTACCAGGCCAGCGAGTTCGGACACAAAATCGAAACATCCAACGGTTCCTATACACTCTGGGAAATCGGTAACGGCATCGAACTCTGGGTGCAAACAAATCTCCACAAACGCATTATCGGCATGAATCCTCACTTTCATGGCATGACGCATGTTCGCGCCGAATTGCTCAAACCCATCTCTCACTCTGGACAAAGCATACTCGATGGAGCCTTCTATGCCTGGGCCAACCCACACATCATCCCATCGGTTGCCCATCCGTTTGTCTTCGATCTACCCGATTACGATACCTACACCAACCTGCTTCTTCCCTCTACCACCAACGTGCAACTTGCCGCCTTCGCGCAAGAACTCTACGCCTTCCCCGATACCACAGCCTTCAAAACCTGGCTCGCCAACCGTCGATCAGACCCTACCCGCGAACGTGCATGGACCAATAACACCGATTGTTCCGAATGTCAGGTGATCCCCTACGCACTCTACACCCCTTCCGGCAAACTCGCCGCACATCCCCCCGCAAAACTGCTGCTACGCGGTCACATATGCGAAACTGCCTACGAAACCAATCCCGTCACGCGCCAGAAATTTTATTGGGCTCGCGTCCACGCTCTCGACTGCGACTTCGACATGCTCGCCGACCCCCAGATCGTTCAGGGTACCCTCACCACCAATGGCTTTATCTACGGCCTCTTCCGCCTCTCTGGCCGCCTCCTCTAGCTGAGAAAGACAGACGAATGCACTTCCGCTTTTGCTCTCTTACAAAGAAGAGATAAGCATTCCCTTGAACACTGGCGAACGGGACAAACCCCACTCGGTTTTCACCAAAGGAGCAGATTGCACAGCATCAAAAACAAGGAGCAGATACCCATGACAGAACAGATATCCCCACTTATTACGTTTTACAAACCAGGTTGGGAGCACTATCAACAAGCCTTTGTCCAAACCATCGCACCACTTTCATCTGAACAGCTTGCCCTCTCTCTTGCGCCGAATCAGCGATCGATAGGCGAGCTCCTCGACCATATGATCGGTGCGCGCTTCAGCTGGTTCCACCTATGGATGGGTGAAGGAGATCCCAACCTTGACTGGAACGAGGACGAGGACGAGCCAAACGTGTACAGGGCAGCTTCACTGGTCGACATGTTTGAGAAGAGCTGGCATATGATCTCCTCCGCCCTGGACCGCTGGACTTCCGCTGATCTGGAGCAGCTTTTTTTACCCCCGGCCTCTCACCAGGCATGGCTACGGGATCAAGGGTTGGAAGAAGAGTCTGCGCATACCCGACAGTGGATTGTCTGGCATGTCATGGAACACGAGATTCACCATGGAGGCGAGCTTTCCCTGGCATTAGGCACACACGGTCTGGGCGATTTCTATACTTGGTGACCGTCGCGGACCGGATGCGCTTTAGGAGTGAAGGGAAAAGTCAATACGCTCAAGCTCATCAAAAGGATGGCCTACGGCAGAACGGAATTTGCTCTGCCGCACCAGTGCGTCCTCCATGTCTTATTACACAATCGGCCAGTCTAGCCCCGCCGCGGCATAGATCGCCTCAACGGTCGTCAGGTTCTCCAACGTCTCACTCACACTCAACTGTGGATCTTCACCCGTCCTGATACAACGCGAGAAGTGTTCAACCTGCAAACGATACTGATCCACAGCCGCGAAACTCTGCTCCTCTATCTGCCCATCTTTGAACACAAACACCGTCATCTCGCGATCGCCTGGCGTAAAGGGCACCGGCACGGTAATAATTCCGCGCTCGCCCACAATCTCCGCCCCCTGCCGCTGCAACATCTCGAAACTGGAATCGATCATGCCAAAACATCCCTCTCCATAGTCCAGAACCGCGCTAGTGCTGTAATCTACACTGGTCGCTCCCTTTACATGCACACGCGCCGCCACACTCTCCGGCGTCCTTCCAAATACCGCCCGACACAGATTCAACGGATAACACCCCACATCCATCATCGATCCGCCCGCCAGTTCCGGCTTGAAACGAATATCGTTCGGTCGTGATAGGATATTGATCGTGAACGAGGACCGTACCAGCCGTACCGGCCCGATCGCCCCCTGTCGAATCTGCTCTAGCACCCACTCGGTCTGCGGATGAAATCGATACATGAACGCTTCCATCAACAAGACATTGTGCGCCCGCGCCGCGTCGACCATCATCGCTCCCTCATCACGCGTGGCCGCCATCGGCTTCTCGCACAATACATGCTTGCCCACCTCCAACGCCTTGATCGACCATTCCGCGTGCAACCCATTCGGCAACGGCACATAAATCGCCTCGATCTCTGGATCGTCGATCACTTTTTGATAACTCCGCTCGATGCGCACATCGGGCGCAAAGGCATACTTTTCAGCCGCCTGCCGCGCATCGTTGCTGCCCACCACCACCAACTCCGCGTTCGACGCCGCCAGGATCGCAGGTCCCACCGAACTCACTCCAATATTGGCTGCGCTCAACACTCCCCACCGCACCGGTCGCCCTTCATCAAAACGCTCCATCTATCTCTTCCTTTCAGCTATCGCTTTTCTCCATTCGCTCAACAAAAAAATATTACCATCCTCCATTCACCGCTTCTCACCACCTCATCCTCTTCCCTTCCCTATACTCAAAAACCATTTTCGCGCACTCTCTATTATATACATAACACCACCAACCACACGGTGAAACCTGATCCCCCCACCTTGCGCATATAATGAAGAGGGATGTATGAGATTCATATCATCTACCTCGTGGCTTTAAAGAAAGGACACGCTATTTTATGTCAACCACCCCGAACCGAGCGCTGAAAGTTGGCGTTCAACTTCACCCACAGCACACAACCTACCAGGATTTCGCTGACGCCGTCAAACGCGTCGAAGACCTGGGCGTGGATAGCATCTTCAACTGGGATCACTTCTTCCCGCTCTACGGCAATCCACAGGGCAACCACTTCGAGGGCTGGACCCTGCTCACCGCCATGGCAACCCTCACATCACGCGCGCAAGTTGGTTGTCTTGTCACCTGTAACAGCTATCGCAATGCCGCCCTGCTCTCTGATATGGCGAAAACTGTCGACCACATCAGTAACGGTCGCCTCATCCTGGGCATTGGTGCGGGCTGGTTCGATCGCGACTACCGCGAGTACGGCTACGATTTCGGCACCCCTGGCAGCCGCCTCGCCGCCCTGGAGGAAAGTCTGACCATCATCAAACATCGCTGGGAGGTCGATGTCCCCAAACCCGTCCATGGCACTGTGCCCATCCTGATCGGCGGCGGCGGCGAGAAAAAAACCTTACGCCTCACCGCTCAATATGCCGACATGTGGCATGGCTTCGGCGATCACGAAACCATCGCCCACAAAATGCAGGTACTTAACAACTGGTGTAAAGAGGTCGGGCGTAATCCCGACGAAATTGAACGCAGCTGCGGCACCGAAGCCAAACACGACGACGCTGCCCGCGACCAACTCGTCAAAGCAGGCGTCACCCACCTCATCCTCGGCATCGGCACCAGTGCAGGTAAACCCTGGGACCTCTCGCCCGTCGAAAAACTCGTCCAGTGGCGCGATAGCCGCCGCTAACCCTGACTGATTACTGCAAAAAAACGCCAGAATATACTCCCAGCAATCGTACATTCTGGCGTCCACGTATGACGTACAGCCCCGCGCTCCATGCGGTACACATGGTAGAATCCTCTACCAGACAATACGTCATGCTCACCTCAGACCTGTAGGATAAAATCCAACACGCTGAAGTCTTCACAATACAAGATCATCCCACGCCTCGGTGAGCGGAATAGAGCAGCGAACAACCTTCCAATAACACGCTTTAGCTCGTAAAAGCAGAAACTAAAAGTCGACCATGCGACAAATAAAATAATCGAAATACCCTATCTTCTTCTACCTGAAGCTACTTACCTTCTCATTCAACCAGCAGATGAGTAAATGCTCTTATTTAGATAAGAATATTCCGATTCAATTAGGATAAATATAAAACATAAACTTCGATATGTCAAGAGGTTATATCCTCTATCACAAAAAAAGAGGAACAACAAGCTATAAATCTTGTCATTCCTCTTCCCAATAAGGGTGGTCGATGGGGCTCGAACCCACAACCGCTGGAGCCACAATCCAGAGCTCCGCCTATTGAGCTACGACCACCATACTCGGTCCAAATCGTAAGCGATAATCCTTCTCAAGATCCTCTGCTCACCATCTGCGAACACTCCGTCAGTATAATTGACCCCTTGTGAATTGTCAAGAGGAAGCCCCACTTTTCCTCACAAAAACATCCCGCCCTCGTCGGACGGGATGCTCTGCTCGTATTCACTGCGCTTAACGCGACTTGTCAATATTCGAGATTCTCGGCGAACCAATACCGGTCGCCAGGTCATAATTCGGTGTTGTCGGGTACAACCCATTGTTGTTGTCCGTCTGATTCTCCCCCGTAATATCGTGGAAGTACTTCCCATAATTGGCCTGATACAACTGGTATAGCCCGAAGTTCGCATTGCCGAAACGTGCCCCATGCACACTGTCCCACAACGCGATGATTGCCGACCATACTGGGCTGGACAAACTCGTGCCACCAATACCGAACCAGCCAGTAGCAGGCTGAGGAGGAATCGTCGCACAAGTACTGTTCGTCGCCGGGTCTCCTGTGCAATATTCAGCATAAGGCGTGTACTCGTCCGCGTTCGCCGATACATCCGGCACCTCGCGACAATACTGCCCCTTGGCCGCCTGACTACAATACGGCCCCTTCTGACTGTACGCGTTATTGACGCCCGCACCCTTCTGATAAATCGGTCGCGGCCAAAAACGACTCACACCACCACCACCCGCACCAAACTGCAAACAATCCCCAGGATTGCTGCTATTGCAATAATCCAGGTCATTCCACACCGACTCGATCCCTTTTGGATACGTAGGATGCAAATTCTTGCCAGGATCATACGAACCAAACGACGTTCCACCCACGCCAGTAACATATGGCTGCGATGCCGGATCATCGACTGCAATATCATCGATATTGCTGGTACCATCCTGAAGACAATCAAACGCTCCATCATCGCCCGCGGCAGCAAACATCGATTGCCCTTGCGCTGCCATTTGCATAAATGCCACCGATTCTGCCTGCGCAGACGCCAATGTTACATCCTGCTCGCACAAACCCCAGCTGGCACTAACCGCATCCGCCAGGTCATCGCTGGCAATTTTGAAGTATTCGTTCACCGTGGTGATGCCAGTTGAATCATTCGGTGCGTTATAGACGAGAATACGATCAATTTTTGGAGCAAGCGCGATCTGCTGCTCCAGGTCCGCCTCGACCTCGATATCACCCGAATAATCGCCCGCCGGATTGCAGGTATCACCCGTAGGACACACAGGCGTAATCGGCCCTCCATCGACATTGATATTCACCAGCGGCACATTCTCTCCCTTACCAAAGAATTTGTGCTCAAAATGGCTTACGTCAGATGCCGTATATCCTGACAACTCAAACACTGCTAAGGTAGCTCCCTTGCCCTGACCACGACTCCCCAGCTTGTACACGTCTGTTGCCCCATATAAACTCGCGACCTGCGATGGCACCAGACCACTTCCGCCCGGTCCCGCACCATACTTTGGCACCGCTCGACCCGCGTTCTTAGCCGCTTGCTCGGTCGTCACGATATGCGTGTGCTCATACGCGGTATCCGTCAGGCCCGCAACGCTCTGCACCAACCCGTTCAAACTGGTCGGCACCTGCACGCTCGTATCGTTACGGTAAAAATGCTCCCCATTGGCCGCGACATAGTTGTTGATCTTCGTGCGGAACGCATTCTGCACCTGCGCCGCCGTTCCACTCGCACGCACCAGGAATGGCGATGGCGTTGTCCCGATCGTCATCCCTTGCGCCTTCAAATAAGTCGTCACCTGCGCGATCTGCGCGCTTGTGGGCGCGAAACGTGCGTTGAACTGCCCCTGCGCCAGCCAGCGATGATATTGCGCGTTCCCGGGCGTGTATAGCCCGCTCAACACGCTCTCCAACTGTGTCTGGTTGCGCGACTTCAACACGATCGTTACCGTCATCTGGCTACCACTCTGCGCCTGGCCCAGTAGACGAGCGCCCGCTGGCACACTACTGTAACTTCCGCTCACATCCACATACGCGTTCGCCGCCGATACACTTCGTATCACGATAAACGAACCAAAACATGCCGCAATCACCAGCGTCAAAGCCAGCAACGACACGATCGTATGCGATGACCACTTGAATCTTTGCATAAACATCTTCCAATCTTCAAAATAGAAATACGTTTTGACGTTCGCCCATCCACTCTGTTCATGAAGAACGTCACAGAAAATAGAAAAACAACAGCCTCACAACAGTAAATTCATACATAGGTACATAGCAATAATGTGAAAATAGATCATAAAAAAGCTGGATGGCACCTCTATTGATTATCTATATTAATCGATATATGGTCAAGCCAAAGCGGTTACGAATCGGTTGCTAATTGGTTGATTTTGCCTAAAAAAGGTGGCAAGATACAAATTAGCAAGCGTAAAGCACACACATGCATAAAAAATCTGAGAGGAACAGCATAGACCGCTCCTCTCAGATTCTTCCTGACTTGAAAAAAACTCACCCCACTAAGCTGGACTCACTGAGGACGACCTCTTTTCCGCCTGCTCATCCTCCTGCTCGCCCTCTTGCTCGATCGTCTCCAACGACTTCTGCTTCGGCTCCGGCAGTAGGAACGACAGCAAGAAGCCCGCTACACAGATGACTGCCGCGACCCCCATCGCGCCCGGCAACTTAAACATGGCGCTCGCCAGCATCAACGGGAAGATAAACGCCCCAATAAATGCTCCAAATTTCCCTAAGCCAGCCGCAAAACCGTGCGCGGTCGTGCGCACATCCACCGGAAAAATTTCCGCTGGATACATAAATGTGGTGACGTTTGGCCCGAATTCCGTAAAAAGGTACGCGATGCCGTAACACAACAAGAACGGTACCGCCAGCTTTGTCCACTGCGGAAACACAAACAACGCCCCAAACGCTAGCGCCATCATGGCAAATCCTAACAACTGGATCGGCTTGCGCCCAATGCGGTCAATCGTAAATGCCGCGATAATATAGCCTGGCAAGGCCGCGACCACGAAAATGAGCAAGGTATACAGCATATTCGTCGCCGTCGATGTGTGCGGACTGAACAGTTTGATGATCAATGGCGTGGAAACGGTCGTTCCATAATAAGCGATATCCAACAAAAACCAGGTTCCCGCCGCTCCTATCAGCCACTTCAACCAGTGACGTGTGGTGAACAACTGCTGCCACTTCGTTCGCGGCTGCGCCTCACTTTGTTCAACTTGTTCCGCTTTCTCCTGCTTCCCATCGGCCTGCTCTTGCTGGCTCGGCTGCTCAGACGGCTCAGACTTCTTCCCCTCGGCCATCTGCACGGCCTTATTCACCTCTTGCGTCTCTCCGTGCGCCAGCGCGTACCTCGGCGATTCCGCGATCTGCCGCCGCAGCCAGAACGTCGCCAGCGCGGGAATAGCACCGACCGCCAGGATGATGCGCCAGATCAAATCTTGCGGCACGCTGGTCACAAAAAGAATATACGTGAGCAACGGTCCTATAATCAGTCCTAGCGCCTGCGTGGAAAACACGAAGGTGATCAGCTTCCCTCTATCCTTACGGTTCGCATACTCGCTGATCAAGGTCGAGCTGACCGGATAATCACCACCAATACCCACACCCAGCACAAATCGACAAATCAGCAAGAAGATAACGTTCGGTGAGAGCGCCGACAAAATGGCCCCCGCCGCCAATACCAACAGCTCATACCCATAAATGAACTTTCGCCCCATCCTGTCTGCGATGCGCCCGAACACAAATGCACCCAAAACCGAGGCCAATAATGCCACACTACTCAATAATGATGTTTGCAAAGAAGTAATATGCCACGTCTTGCCTAAAATTGATGATACTACACCGATAATGAAAAGATCGTACGCATCCGTGAAAAATCCCATACCAGCCGTGATCACTGTCTTGACGTGAAAACCACTCAAAGGGCTTTCATCCAGTTGTTTCAACGCTTCCTGTGACGAAGACATAAAGCATTCCTTTCACTACCCAGGCTATCCTTCCTGAATTTACTCCCTAATTGTGGTACGCCAGGAACTTTATGCCTGTGTTAAAGCTCCATTAAATAAAGGTAATAATTATGTGTCTATGGCTAAGT
>CAZZWK010000085.1:0-27095 GCA_964657925.1 uncultured Dictyobacter sp. | reverse complement strand
CACTGTCCCCAACTCACTGTCCCCGCAAGTTGTCCCCAACCTCCTGTCCCCGCAAACTGTCCCCAACACCTTGTCCCCACATTCTGTCCCCAGTACATTATCCCCAGCAAGTTGTCCCCAACGCTCTGTTCCAAGGCACACTTTTCTCACCGATCTTCTCTACACGCTTGACTTGCACCAATATTCTTCAAGAGCTATAGAGTAGGAATTTATGGTAGTCAGCAAACTCCCACTTTGCGCAAGAACATCACTATCCGTCTATCTTTTATAGAACACCAATTTATGAGGTTTTGCACAATTTCTAAAAATATCAGTGCAGGAGCGAACCTGTGATCTCACATCTATCAACTGATACCAATATTTCACCCACAATAAATCAGCAAGCCGCCATCGCTGGTGTCGGAGCACCCATCCAGGCCTTTCGCGTCGTCTGGCTCCAAATTTTTAGCATCATCGCCCTCATTATTCTGATTGCCAGCATCGCATGGCTTGGCTATCACATCTACGCCTATTTTACCTTTATTTCACTTACCCACCTCTACCCAAACATTGCAGATGTTCCCTCAAGCCAGTTCGACCACTATAGTTGGATGCAAACACTTCACGACGACTTCTGGAATGCCCTGTTCATCACAGCTAGAGCAATTCTGCTTTCTCTTACCCTCTTCTTAGCCTGTCGCGTCAGCTTCACCATGCAAATGTATCTCTGCACCTAAGGTCTGCTCCTCATCAAAAAAGGAAAAACTCAGGCCATTCGCTGGGGCGAAGTGAAAGAACTTCATACCAACAATGGAACAGTCAGGTCGCTCCTATCCAAAAACGAAACCAGTTTCGCCCTTCCCAGAGCCTACTTCTACCTGAAAAAAATCGCGCAATAGGGACACAGATCATCGCGGAGATCACACGCATACAGCTCCCTCATCTTTTAGAGCAGTTCGATCGCGGAGAAACTATCTCCCTTGGCACCTTGCAAGCCAACAAAACAGGTATCTCCCGCACTGGCGTGCAACTGCCCTGGAACGATATCGCTGTTACCGAGCTCGATAATCGCTACCTCAAAATATATGGCTATCAACCCAGACACGCCTACGACAAAAAAGCATTACGCTGGTACAAGTGGGCCAATGATATGACCGCACACGTTCACGCCCTCCCTCTTTTCGCCGCACTGGTCAGTGCCATTCTCTCACGCGAACAGAGCAGCGTACAACAAGAACGCATCCAAAATTGGAAGACAATGGCTGTTGCCGCTAAACGCCTTCAAAAGAGACGCACCATATTGCTGGTCAGCAGCACAATCACCATCATCATTTGCCTGCTTACCGCTCTCACCTTTTCGCTCATCTCCTACTCGAATCAGCAAGATCAGCGAGCCGCCAGAGACCTCTTGCTCATCCAAAATAGGGTAAAAATGCTTGCCCAGCACCCCTACTATGCAGCAATTCCAGGCGAAAAATGCGATCACGGCCAGGGCAATTGGATCGACGACGACGATACCAATAGCTACGATTGCCTACCCGATGGCCTCTACATGATTCAGAAAAATATGCAGTATCAGGACGAAACCTACTTCAACTTTGATAAGGCGACGGACGCAACGACCGACACTGGACTCCTGTTCACCGGGCAATTTGTGCCTCATCACTACCAATTGCAGGTCAAAGCCTCCATGGTCTCTGGCGGACCCGATACCTGCGTCGCGATCCATTTCCACATCCATCAATTTATGGGCAGGCAAGAATTTGATGTATGCGCCGACAACACCTGGAGTTATTCTTATTGCGATCTACAATGCGATAACGACGTACAGGTCGCCAGTGGCAATCTTCCGCAAAACGAAACCAGCCCATATCTGATTACCGTCGATGCCACTGACAACGTCAAGACGTTGTACGTCGACCATACGAAGATAGCTTCGATGAAAGATAGTCGCTATACGAAAACCGACGAAATAGCGCTTGGCGTTTATGGCGATGAGGACGGCACACCCAGCGCAGTATTCGCCGATTTCCGCTACGCACCCTTTATTCAGCCTTGATACGAGGATCAACCATGGTATAGAGAATATCTGAGATGAGGTTACCCAATACTACGGTGACCGCCAGAATAATACCTGCCGCCTGAATCACCGGATAATCGCGGTAGCTGACAGAATCGATGGTCAGGCTGGCGATACCAGGAATATTGAAAATGTTTTCAACAAAAAAGTCGCCAGTCACAAGAATACCAATCGAAACACCCAGAATAGTCACCATAGGAATTAACGCGTTGCGCAAGGCATGTCGATAAATGACGGCGCGTTCGCGCAATCCTTTAGCGCGTGCGGTACGAATATAATCCTGATTCAGTACTTCAAGGATACTGGTACGCACGAAACGCGCGATATAGCCAAAACCACCCAATGCATCAACGATAATCGGCGCGAGTTTCGCCTGAATATCAGGCCAGCTATACTGCCACGGATCGCCCCAACCTGTTGGCGGCCAGTTGAGTCCAACATGCAAATCTAACCATACAATGACTACCTGCGCGAATATACCCAGGATAAAAGTCGGAACAGCGAAAAGTATAAGCACGATCGTCATGTTCGTTGTATCCACCCACGTGTTCGCGCGCAACGCCGAGAGTACACCCAATGGAATACCCAGCACGAATTGCAGCACCAGCGCCCAGACACCAAGCTCTAACGAGGCTGGAATGCCTTGAGAGAAAATCGACCACACGCTCTGGCCCTCCATCTCGAATGATAGGCCAAAGTTGAGGTGTACCAGATTGACAAGGTAGTTCCAATACTGCTGATACCATGGCAAATCGAGCCCATAGAGATGCTTGAGCTGAAGATAAACTTGTTGATTATAATGATTGCCCAGTAGCAACTGAATTGGATCGCCAGGCGCAAGATAGCCCATGATAAATGTGATAAATGTGACTGCAAGCAGCACAAAAATAAGACCAATCAGTCGTTTGATCAGGAAATTCAACATACTACTAGTTTTCTCGTCTATTCAGTCTGAAAATTTGCTCATCTGCCTGGCCTGGCAGATAACTGACAAAAGCAGAAGATACTATGGTGCTTCCACAAAGAAGCATCCTTACACATTGTTGACTCGACCTATCAGTATATTACATAGATTTTCTATTTAGAGCAAGCGTCAAAAACCAAACATCAAAAACGTATGCAATGAAACGGTTGCTTTCATGCTCACTCATGACCGGTCGATAAATCTTCCCTCTACACCAACCAATGGGGCAAAGATTCCCGTGCCTGTCGCCATCGTGCTGGAATTCCCTCAATCCCTGCATACATGCTCACGATACCACCCACAATGGCACAATTCGTATCAATATCTCCCAGTGCACTGGCAGTTTGCCACAGGGCTTGCTCATAGTTACTCAGATACTCGCCCGCACACCATAAGGTAAAAGGAACCGTATCCTGCGCCGAAATCTGGCTACCATTTCCCAGCATAGCGGCAGCCGTCTCTACTGGAAGATGCTCAGAGGCATCGCGTGCCCAGCGCGTCTTCGCTCGTACTTCACTGCTAGGGATAGAGGGCAAGATAAGATCAAGAAACTCGGATCGTGTCGGTATCGTACTCACCGCACGCAACTGCCATGCCCACGCAGCCGCCACAGCCACCACGATTGCACCCGCGACGGCCTCTGCATGCGCGTGTGTAATTTCGGCGGAGCGAGCCGCCTGATCAATCACCTTATCAAGATCATCGGCAAAAAAAGCTCCCAGGGGCGCTACACGCATAGCCGCACCATTGCCGAATGACCCTTGACCTGCAAACTGATTTTTCGCCGCTATTTGCCATGAATTCCCTGAACGGAGAGAACGCAACAGGCCATGCATCGAAGGGCCATAACCTCGCGAGGGCTCATAATGCTCGGCAAAACTGTGCGCGAGTTTATCCTGATCGATCGTTCCATGTTGATGCAAAATAGCCACAATCGAAAGCGCCATCTGTGTATCGTCTGTATAAGGCCACGGCCCTTCGGGAAGGGTACGCGCGTCGATGCGCGCTAAACTGACCTCCGCGGGTAAAAAGAATCGTTCCCCAAACGCATCGCCGACCGAGAGCCCTTCCAATGAACACAGTGCACGCTCTAACCGCTGCGACCGTTCAGTTGTATCGTCCATCTGTTCCATTCTTTCTTCTACCTGTTCGCCAGACATCCTTTTCCTGCACCCGGTACCGGTCAATAAATCTTCCCTCTACGAACAAGACTTTAGCGTTTCGACGCGACATAGAGCAGAGCAAGATATCCTCTTGTCACCTGCCCACCAAACTGCTTGTCGATTAGTTGTGCCAGTGCATGAAAGAAACGCTCGCGCTGCTCCGCCTCTTGCACACGATGATCAGAAAAAGTATTGAGCAAGCGCAGATAG
Source organism: uncultured Dictyobacter sp. (assembly GCA_964657925.1). Lineage (GTDB taxonomy): Bacteria > Chloroflexota > Ktedonobacteria > Ktedonobacterales > Ktedonobacteraceae > Dictyobacter. The sequence continues at coordinate 22,699 of CAZZWK010000085.1, read as the reverse complement.
CTCGCGGTATCATACGTCATTTCCCATGTATATCGGCGTTCGCTTACGAAACCAAAAAGACCAGTCTGTTCGATCTGTGTTTTTGTCTCTTCCGTAAATTCTTCGGCCCAGGGGAGCCGAAAATTTCGCTCCTCGGTAGCCATCTCCCGCTCATAAATGGCTTGCGCAGCAGCGAAAAACTCCTGGCTGGCGGCTGTCTGCACGTGGATGTAGCGAAACAAAGCCAGTGATCCGCTCGGCTTAAGCACTTGCGCAATTTTTGGATAGGCGACAACGGGATCTAGCCAATGAAAAGCGGTGGCGGAAAAAACGAGATCACAAGATGAAGGCACAACTGGATATGTCTCAAATGGGCTGACATGAACAGTTACGTTTGGATATGATTGTAAATTACGACGTGCGACTGCCGCCATATGTTCGCCCAATTCCACACACTCCAATGAATAACCACGTCGCGCCATCGGCAGTGTCGCTTTTCCTGTACCACACCCGATTTCCAATAGATGACCTTGCGCTGGTATACGCGCCAGTTTGATTATATCCTCGAAAAGAGCTTCGGGATATCCAGGACGTGCCTGATCATACAGTTCGGCGTCCTCATCAAAACTCTGGCGCATCTGCATCTTACGCTGTTGATACTGCTCTGTCTGATTACTACTCATGGTCTACTCCTGATAAAGAGGCAAGGTATCGACATGTACACGAGCTATGGCCGCACTATCTTCCTTCGTAGCGATTCTGATATGCACAAACACGCCTTTCATTGCTCATTTATTTCAGGTGGATCTTGATGAACTCTAATGTGGCATGAATAATCTCGCGTGTGCGCTCATCGTCATCCAGGATATCAAAACCATGGTGCCCTGTCGCATGATTCATCAATACAAGGTCGATGTTATTCGCCAGCGCAGATGCTGCCAATCGCTCAATAGATGCATTCAATTCTGGCGCGTCCAGGCCTGCGCGCGCGACCAAAAAAGGTACCTCTTTCCCTGCAACCCGCTTGATAGATACTGGCGCGGAAAACTCCTCAAACGTCTCCGGAGACAAAAGTGGCAGAGTATGCTCTGACTTCTTCGTGTTCTCCGTTATATCAACTGGTTGATCAAAAAATGCTTGCAGATCGGCGACACCATAGTAGGTAATAACACAATGTATCACTGGAGATACACTGCGCAATGCTGTATGCAAACCAATAACCGAGCCAGCCGAGCACATCCAGATGCCGAGCATACTCGCATCGATACCCAGATCGCTCGCATGCTCATTGACAAATGCGAGCAGGTCATCGACATCGCTCGCTGCATCAGACAATTTGGTCAATGATTGTGTGGAACGATGGTTGAACGTTACGGCGATCAAGCCGGAGGACGCAATCAACTGCCCCCACGAGACGTATTGCCCCCAATCTTTGGCATGTTCTAAAACAGTTGGTGTTGCATCACCATGAACGAAAAGCAGGGCAGGCAAGGGAAGGTCCTGGTCGAAATCCGCTGGGTAGTACACGTCCAGCTTGAGTTCCTGCTCCTCCACGCTTTTATAGGTGATATCCTTGCGTATCTTGACCTGTTGCATACCTGGGATTTCGTAGACGATCGATTTCTGCGTCGTATCCTGCTGTCCACGTTCTTGATTATTTGAAGGCTCCTCTTGCTGCGTCATATCAGTATACACTCCTTCGTTTCATCCTTTTCGGAAGACCACAAGGGTCTTTCCTGCTATAGACGTAAGGGCGAGATTATGTATGGTATAGTAGGGAAGACCCTTGTGGTCTTCCGTTCTAAAATACCACAAATATCCCCACATTGTGCTACCTGGGCTTTCAACTTTCACGTGCAGGCCCTTGCAGGATGTGTTCGCGCAAAGCATCCAACGAGTTACGTGCAGTAAACAGACTATCCAACCACCACGTCACACCAACCTCGGCGAAACGCGCGGCCTCCTGTGCACTGCGCCTGCGATCTTGCGTGCCGACCGAATGAATTTTGACGATGTCAAATGTCTCTGGCAAAGGCTGCACACGTTCCATAGCGGCACGCATAGCCACAATATCTTGCGCTGTCATAGGTCCGCCGTGACGCAACGGAATGACGCCATCCCACTTCGCGGCGCGCAGAAAAGGTTTCGGTCGCGGCCAGATACCAGCCACCCAGATAGGAATACGTGGCGATTGCAATGCGGCAGGCAGAAAAGTCGTGCGATGGACGCGATAATGCTCCCCTTTATACGCAAATGGCTGCCCCGTCCAGAGACCCGTTAACACGTCCAATCCTTCATCCAGTTTTGCCGCACGCGTCTTCTGATCGCTCTCATCTCCAAATTGCGCGAACTCCGTGCGAGCTGGTTGCCCCAGCCCGACACCCAGCGTCAAGCGACCATTGGAAAGGTGATCGAGCGTCACGGTTTCGCGCGCGAGCTTCCACGGATGACGACGCGCAATCGGCGTGACCACAGTCCCAAGCCGAATCCGCTCCGTCACCATCGCCATAGCGGCCAGCGCGATCCATGGATCGATCACAGGTGGCGACTGCGGCGACTTGTAAAGAATGTGATCCCACAAAAAAACACCATCCCAACCTGCCTCCTCCGCTTCCCGCGCCAATTCGGCCAGCACGCGCGCGGTCATCTGATCACCCAGATTCGGAATGTAGAGTCCGTAATGCATACAAATCAAACCCCTTCATAGAAAAGAGCGCTAGATATAGCCAAAAAATGTGTATACTACTATAGTATGCCTTATTATTAACGCTTCTCTCTGCTTACCAATAATAAAATCAGGCATTTACCACGCTGAAAGCACACTATGAACATAACAGATCTGACCATCCAACAAGCTGCTCCACTGCTAGCAACGCGAGAGCTTTCACCCGTCGAGCTTACTCAGGGCTGCATTGAACAAGTTTCGCAGCTTGATGAACAGTTGCGCTGCTTTATTCAACCAACCTTTGAGCAAGCGATCCAAGAGGCTCGAAAAGCCGAAAAAGACATCGCGACTGGCAATTATCGCGGCCCACTCCACGGTATCCCTCTGGCGTTAAAAGACGTGTTCATCGCGCAGGGCACGCGCACGACAGCAGGTTCACCCATCAATATCGCAACCCCTGATATGGATAGTACAGTCAACCAAAAGAGGAGGTTGTCTTGCCACAGGGCATAGAATTACGCTTGGGCAATAGTTTGCTCGTACTCAGCGAGGCCGCCACCATCCATCGTAAACGTTTGCGCGACGATCCAACAGCGTTCAGTCCTATCGTGCAGAAAAGCCTGGCGGAAGGTGTGAGCTTTTCGGCCATTGATTACGCGCAAGTAGTGCGCACACAACGCACCGCCCAACGACAATTCGAGCACTTCTTTCAAACATATGATATCCTGCTCACACCAACCACGCTATCAGCCGTCTATGCTATAATAACAAGCGAAGAGCAATGTCCCTCGCTGACTTGCTTTACCTCAGCCTGGAACTTCCTTGGCCTGCCCGCTCTCTCGCTTCCTTGCAGCTTCACACACTGGTCTACCCATTGGTCTCCAACTTATCAGCCCCAAATGGACTGAGGCGAAACTTCTACAAGCCGCCTACGCCTATGAACAAGCGGCCCCATAGCACCAGAAAAACCAAAATTGATGCAGGAGCAACAACCATGATCAACTTTCGTCCCGCGCACGCAACAGATTTAGCGCACATACACGAGGTGTACTACGAAAACGAGACACTCGGCGTGACAGAACCACCACCGCTCGGCCCCGTACCAGCCGTGCTACATCATCTCTATCATACCGGCTCCCTTGTTGTCGCGGATAGAGATGGCGATATTCTCGGTTACGCAGGCACCATTACACGTGGTCACGTACGCTATCTGACCGACCTCTTCGTGCGACCCGGTCAACAATCAGCGAAAATAGGCCAATCCCTGCTGCAACACGTCATGCCACCCGACTCGACCTCCATCGACTGTACGCTCAGTTCGACCGATGCACGCGCCCAGGCTCTCTATATTCGCTTCGGCATGCAACCCCAATGGCCTCACTTTAATCTTCGTTTGCAAGGTTCGCTGCACTCGCCTCTGCCCCATCACAACATTACTATCATTGCAGGAAACGTCAATGATCCAGCATTCATTGAGTGGGACACACACAGCAGCGGACGAACAAGAGCTGTCGACATCGCTTTTTGGCTTAAGCAGCAACAGGGCACACCACTCTGGTTTCAGCGGCAAGGCACTACAATCGGATATGGCATCGTCAGGTTGGGAGAGGAAACGGTATGGCACTCATCGCACTGCCATATTGGACCCGTGGGCGCGAACACGCCACAAGATGCGGAAGCGTGCGTACTCGCAGCGGTCCAATGGGCGCATGAACGTTCGCTCCTCTTACGTATCGATATACCCGCTCAACATCTCAGCCTGCGCTCACTGTTGATGGCTGGATTTCAGATCGTCTATGTCGAAACCTTTCACCTCGCCAGCAACACACCATTTTTTGATCCTCACTGCTATATCGTGGCCGATTCGACCCTGCTCTGATCCATAAACCTTCCATCTTAAACACATGTTTGTAGAGGGAAGATTTATCGACCGAAGGTTTGCTCTACGCGATACTCGGGGCAGAATAATACCGCTTAGTAGAGGGAAGATTTATCGACCAGTGGTGCTTGCCAGATCTGCACAGTCTGATCTTCTCCACCTGACGCAATCCATTTCCCACTGGGTGACCAGGCCACCGCAAGCACCTTTTGCTGGTGGCCGCGATACGTCGATAGGTAGTCGCCGCTCAATGCCTTCCACAGCTCAATCACGCCATCTGCATAGCCCGCACACACAATTACTTTGCTATTGGGCGACCAATCGACCGAATGTGGCAAATCGACGCCCTGGTCACCATAAACTTGGATCGTTTTTCCACTTGTCGCATCCCACACATGCAGACCCGTACCAATCGAGGCAAGCGTATTTCCATCGGGTGACCAGGAGATGTCCTCAATATCACCCTGGTGCTGATGTATAAGAAATGGTTGGTCTTGCAAAACATGCCAGAGATGAATTTTTTGATCGGTACCACCAGAGGCGATCGTTGTTCCATCCGGCGACCAAACAGCAATCAGCGAGTTGCCCTGGTGCTGCCTGTAGCGCGTCACAACCTGGCCGCTAATAGCATCGAGTATATAAATGCTGCCATCTTCATACTCGGTCGCGAGAATATACTTTCCATCCGGCGACCAGGAGATGTTCGCGACACGCGGAATCTGTCGCCATTCGCGTACCATCTTCCACGTTTTCGTATCGAACATTTCAATCGAGGTCGTCAGTGCCCGCGCCAATAAACTCCCACCGGGCGAGCAAGTTGCCGATCGTCCCAATCCACCCAGGTAGCGCTCGCCCGTTTGAATATTCCATACATGCAAATCGATTTTAACATCGTTGGAGACAACATAAGCCTCGCTAGAAGACCACTGCACAGATTTCACCGCGGCTTGATGCCCTTTATACACGATCTGTAATGCGCTCGTAGGCAACGCAGGTGGAGTCAAAGCCGGGGGGAACAGGGTTGCACGCGAACGAGGACCACGATAAATCGGGTCCCTACTGCCTGTGCTCCGAATTACAGGTGACGCTACACTACGCTTAGCATCTGCCGTCATTGACACGACCACAGCTGTACCACTCACTATACTCTGCTCAATCTGCTGTAATTCCTGCTTCACGACCAGTACATTCTCCGGTCGACGCTCTTTGTTCATCTCGACCATCTGCGCGATCAGCCGATTCAGCGCACTCTCGACCTGAGAATAACGCGGGAGTACCAGCGGAGAAAACTGAAAAGGATCATCACCAGGGTCGCGACCCGAAAGCATCGCGTACAAGGTCGCTCCCAAAGCATAAATATCTGCCTTTGGCGTTGTTTGCGCTTTTCCATACTGCTCAGGGGCCGCATACCCCGGTGAACCCAATGCGAGCGTGTCCTTGATCTGGCCCGGCTTAAATAAACGCGCGATGCCGAAATCGATCAAATACAGGTGATCATCTTCCTTGGTGTAGAGGCTGGATACTTCCTTTCCGAGCACCTGAGCGAAGCTAGATGCGAGAGCATCGTTGGTGCTCGGAATAAGAAGGTGATCCGCCGAGACCATGATATTCGCGGGCTTGAGGTCACGAAAAATAACTGGCGGCTGACGCGTGTGCAAATAGTGCAGGACACTGCACAATTGTAGTACATAAGAGATCGCCAGAGGCACAGGCAGAGCATGATGTGGCATCCTCTGCATACGCTCCTCCAACGTTTCACCCTCGATAAAATCCATCACCAGATACCAGTGCCCCTGATCCTCAAAATGGTCATAAATACGTGGCAAGTGCGGATGCATCAGGCCCGCGAGCATCGACGCCTCGTGCTGAAATGCTGCAATCGCCTGCTGCTGCTCCTGATAATCGAGGTTATTAACGCGCATCTCTTTGATCGCGCGCAACGCGTGGTTAAGTACCAGATCTTCAGCCTTATAGATCCTCCCAAATCCCCCTTGCCCGATAACAGAAAGCACTAGATATCGTTGCTTCAACGTTTGCCCAATCAATGATATATCTTCACCATCAACACCCGGCAAAAGATGTCCGCAAAAGGCACAAAATCTACTGGACACACGGTTAGCTGCGCCGCATTGATCGCAAAAACGTGGGGGATTGACCATGCCAGGATCTCCACAAACACGAAATAGGGGTTGTTACCATCTGCTCTCTTCTCATTTTAGCACAATACAAGAGCACAAGAAATAAAGTATTTGAAATAATTTCAACAAATATAGACAGTATTATAAACTTTTTATCTTCCCTGACCAGCATCTGTAAAACTACTGCTGAAAATACTGACGACTTGGCCTGCGTCAGGCTCGGTCAATGCCTCTACCTTTGTAATCCATTTGACCCATTCGAAACCTCGATGCCCTGGTGCGACCAGTCGCAAAGGAAAACCATGCTCATGCGACAATGCCTCGCCATTGAGTTGGGTCGCTAACAGCGCGCGACGCGCCTCAGCCAATGGCAAACTCCAACGATAGCTGGTGACGGAAATAAAGCTGATCGCCTGCACGTTCCCATCCAACTCGGCCTGATCTAACAACGTACCAATCGTAACACCTTGCCATCGTTGTATGCTATAGAAACCGCCCGTACAATCCAGTGTCGCCTCCAGTTCATCCTGAAAGGTGCTCAGTTCCGCATAGGAAAATGTACGTGGCCTGGCAACCGCTCCTCCCAACACAAGTTGCCAGCGCGCAGTATCGATAGGTCGTGGCTGGTCCGCGACCCAGCTTGAGGTCGGAAAGATATTGCCCTGATAGCTATTGGCCTCGTACGATCCAGTAAAACGCCTTTGTGCACCTGGCAAGTGCAACGTCTTTTGCGCGAACTCTTGTAGCGGCCAGAAAGCTAGACCGCCCACCAGAATACTGCCCAGATGAATAGCTCGTCTCCGACCACTGATATCACGTTTACGTAGACGTTTCGCACGTGCCAGCATATGTGATAAAATAGCCGCTGAGAGCACGAATCCCAGTAAAATATGCCAGTTGAGCAGGTTGAAACCCACAAAATAAAAACCAGCATCACCCAGCCAAACCCACCACAGACCAGAGCCCAGCGCACACAGGACAACCACTAACGCCGCCACACCGTACAAAGTGCGCCGCTCCCACCTCCTGACATTGATCAGCCTGGGCCAGACCCGCCTCACCTTGCTCCACAACACACATAACAACCACAAACCAACAATGCCGTGCAAGGCAAAGATAGTCCAATCTCCCGGCACAGCACCAATCAGGCTGATAATGCCCGTGAGCAACGCCAGCAGTGCCGCAACAGCCAGGCTCCAGTCAGTGAGACGCGGGGACATATCTTAACACGCTTTCCATCGGTACCTATCCAGGCCTGTTCTCTAAAGAACAAACGACTCAGATAGGTATCCAGCGTACATGCAATTTTCTCTTTTAAAGATGTTGACCGATGCAATTTCAGGTACTCTCACTGCATTAGCTTCGTTACCTGTTTGCACTACAACTACTAGACCTATTATTGTGATACAACGACTCGCTTAAAAACAGGCTTGATCGATCGATCCAGAAAAAGGTAGGCCAGTGTAAGCAGGCTCATAAGCATACCAAGAATTGGGACGGCTATATGAATATTTCTGTACGCAGGTAAACTCACCAGGAACACTTCGTACAGGATTGAAGCTGCCTCAAAAATGACCGTGCACCAGAACGCCCAGTACTTTAGTGTCCATAGACCATACGCGACCACAAGTCCCCACACACCTTCTACCACCAGGGCTACAAAATCACGCGAGTGCGGCGCGACAAAAAACAGCAGTACGATGCAACCTAACGCTCCACAAAACTCGAATACAGCCATATTTCTGACACTGACAGGGCGCGGACGTTGGGGAAATTGCATGTTTTCTTCCAAAGCCTTGGCAGCAGACCACGGTTGATGATCAAGCATATTCATATTTTCTCTCTTTTCGTATATGTCACAGCGAAGATACTGATCGGTATCTTCAATACACCGGTGATTGCACCAAACAATATCACCGCATACATATACGATAAAGTTTGCGCTTTTTCGTCAGAAACCGTGCCTATTGGGCTATAACCCAAGATTTAAAGTAATGCATAGCTCCCATGTTAGCGAAGGTACCAAAAGGCGGAAAGATGTTTTAAATATCCTTCTGCCTTTTGATATCGGGATGGGCAATACACCATCACTCTTGGCAGTACACTACAACGACAATCCTACAAAAAGACGGCTATCACGATCGTTCAACGGATCAACCTCGGCGATCGATGCGGCATGGGCAAAAACCATACCAGGGTGTTCGGCTCGCATGGCCCGCGCGATGACGGTGAAACTTTTTGTGATACCGCGCCTATGTATCTCCTGCTCGATCTGTCCCCACTCCTGCAAAACCTGCGCAAGCCGCTCGCGCGCACCAACCGCAAGCGCGAAGAGTTCAACAGCCGACAAACCATCCCGGTAACCATGACGAATCGGCGCCGTATTGCCCTCGACATCTTTCACCACGCCTCGTGTCCTGATTAGGCCGGTCAGTTGCTGTATCTCTCCCCTGGCCCCACTTTTGATCGCTAATAATTGCGTACCGAGGTCATTATGCTCGTAATTATTGTCCGCAGCAAGCCACTCGTTTATCTCCTGCTTGTACGCCTCCCACTGCTCAATTTCATCCTCTTCTGGCGGTACGGGCAACGCAAAGTGATCACCCACGAATGGACTGATCGACGCACCCGTTACCCTGGTCGCCTCAAAACCATGATGCATCAGCCTTTCAAGTATCTCCAATGTTTTATCTACACCATCACGCTGCATAATGCGAGAGAAAACCTTTTCCAGTTGAGCATAGGTAAGCATACCTTCTGGTCCAATATCACTTTGCTGCCCCAATACTTGTGTCTGTTCCGCGTCATCATCGGCAAGGAGCAAATCTTCTCCATGTGCGCGAGTAAAACTCTGATAAGCAAGCCCCCACAATGCCTCGCCGTTAGGGATGATATCTTTCAACAACTCGGGTGATCGCTTCAAATGTCCCGCTACCGAAAGATACTTACCAGCCTCCTGTTGCGCATTCTCGCTCAATGGCAGGAAAACAGAGACTTGATCTCCATCAAAATCCATCTGCAACAGACGGCACACGAGCGGATGTAGATGAATGACATGATCATTTGTACGCACAGGATGAAAAGCGAGAAATGTCTGTGGCGTGAGCGTTGGAGCGCGATGGATGACGACCCACGAACACGCCATGATCTCGTCCAGCGCTTGCATCGCTTTTTCGCTTCGCATTCGCACCTCTTCAGCATCCAATTCCCTACTCACCACAGGCTCAAAAAGCGTCCATGCGATATCCTGGGATAATCCCACCTGATCAATACCCAGGTTCGTAGCAGGGACAGCTACCGCCCGCCCGCTATACGCCACACGAGACCTGAACTGTACAGGCTTGAGCAAAACCGCACATAATTCCTGGACGCGTTGTGCCAATTGCGCCTGCACCTGCTGCTTGAGACTTTCGGGCGCGCCGCTAACCAGTATCCGCTTCATCCTCGTGTTGGCATTCACCAGTGCGTGATATTCCACTACATCTTCTCGTACCCCTATACGTGCTATCATATGATCCCGCAACCAAGGATGCGCGACCGGCTGAGCCAACACCAACGCTTCGCCCGTGAAATCTTGTAGATGAAAGGAGAGGCCACGCTCACTCAGTTTCACAGCAATACCCACCACCTCTAAATTACGCATGATTTGACGAAACTGCGGAGCAAGATGCTCTGAATTCACATCATTGTCTGTCCTCACTTCCAGACCCATACCAGCAGGAAAGTCGGCAGTATCGGTGCTAAAAAACTCGCGAATCATTCCGAATGCACCAACATCACGCAACACATAATAGTCATACTCGTTTACCAGTTGCCCTTTTTCACGTGTTGTCGCGGCACGTACTTTCTCGCCTGCCAGATGAAACGGTCTACCCCAGTAGACCTCTCCAACGGTCGCTCGTTTCGTCACCTGTTTCCCATCGGACTCGATCATCAAATCCTCCATGCCATCCTCCGCCAGCCCAACCAGTTCCAACCACGTATGGATCTGCTGCTCACCGGGCGAGTGAAAGGGTGGGACGATCATAGGCTGTCCTTGCGCTCGTGCAATTCGACTCAGCACGGCCTCGCGTACCTGCCCGAAGTTCGCGCGTGCGTGTATAGTGATAAAACTGTACAACAACTCGATTGGTGTGCCATCTGTGAGATGTGGCATCTGCTGGTCAGGCAAGATGCGACTGACAACACCCTTCGTACCATGACGGTTGCTCAGTTTATCTCCTGGTTCGATTGGACTATCATATGAGAGTCGACGAGCGCACGACTCGCTGATTACGATACCATCCTCATAGGTGCCCTCACCCCACGAGACGAACGCGGTGAGTAGATTGCGTCCACACCAAAAATCGCGCGCATCCGGCTCGTTTCCACTTTGTATAAGCGCCGCCTCAGGAGTAGAAGGTACCATCCACTGACGCAACATATTTGCTCCCATCAGCAGCCGACTCGGTTCATTATGCTCAAGCAAGGGAATCATCACCGCCTCCAGACCCAACGCAACCTCCGGTCTATCATCAACAATAACCAGTCTGTCATCGCGAATCTCGGCTCCCAACGCTACTTGTACAATGCGTCCGATATTTGGTCCCTCCGGCGTCTCAAAGGGACATGCACGTCCAAAATGACTGGGCGTAAAAAGATGCTGGCGGTTTTGGATAGAAACACGCCGTAGCTGGCTGTGCCGTGCCAGCCAGTTCACCTGATCAAGCGGCTGCACACACGTCGCCCAGCTATCTTTTCCTCGGTAGTCGAAAAATTCACTGATCCACTGTTCCAACGGTAGCCATGCTCGCGCCAGTTCCATATCCCATACAAGGTCACTCGGTGCCTTTCCCAAACGCCCTTGCAAATACTCGTACAACTGTTCACCAACACAGAAGACCTCTGTTGTCGCCAGATCATCATGCGTCGCGCGCGGCACCACAGCGAGAAGTTCTCCCCTGACCAGGAAAATTCCTTCTTCGTCGGGATAGGGCAGATCCGAGTAGGTGACCTCTACTTCCTGTTGCGCGGTAGATAGCATCAACGTTAGCTTACATGTGTAGCGCCCGGTTATCTCTGTCTCATATCCCCCCAGAGGTAAATGCTGCGCCAACAAACGGGGCAGACGCTCATAGAAAAAACGATCGAAAGAAGTTTTGTGCCAGAGAGCAGAATAGTTCACTGTCATGTGTTGTCCTCCCATTCTTTTGTCGCATCACACCACGCCTGAGCCAGACGCTTATTGGTGTAGTATAAGCGTGACTTTACCGTCCCCTCGGGAATTCCCAGCGTCTGCGCAATACTCTTCATCTCCATCTGCGCGTCATAGACCAGACGAAACACTTCGCGTTTCTCTGTAGGAAGATCGCTTACCAATTGTTGTAAAAGCCTGCTACGCTCGCCCTGTTCCAGCACCACATCGGGCGCAGGTAGCGCATGATCGATCATCCATTCAGGGATACTGCTTTCGTCATCTTCATCAAGAGGATCGGTCAACCGCTCCAATGGCTGCTGCTTACGTCTGCGCAGTGTACGTAGATAATTCAAAGCACTATTGGTCGCAATACGAAAAAGCCACGCTTTAAACGCACCTCGGTTATTCCATTGTTCTATATGCGTCCATACACGTAGAAACACTTCTTGTACAACATCTTCTGTCGCATCGCCATCGCGGATGGTAACGAAGATATGGCGATAGATGAGCTCGCGATAGCGTATCGATAGTTCTTCGAATGCCTCTGTATCTCGCTCACACACCCGTGCCACAAGCTCTGAATCCGATGCCATCATAGCGGCTCCTTCTGCACACACCTTTCACTCTCTCAGACACCACCATCCCTAAAAAGGTTCATTGCATCCATTCACCGCGACGCGGTGAATGGATGCAATGAACCTTTTACACAAAAAAGACGGTCAGAAGAAACAAAATGCGAGAAGATACCCCAACGTGGGGAGGGGCAAATCCACAGTATATTACGCTTTCACTCCACTACCACTCTTATCCCAATAACTGCACCCCGAATAAGCTGAATATCTGGATCACCACATATGCTAGCGCCAGCACACTGATGATTATCGTCAACCCATAGGCCACGATATTCAATGCAAGCCCATTCGTATGACTGCCCATCAAGCGCTTATTGTTTACCAGATAGAGCACCGCGAACAACACGATTGGCAATAGAACACCGTTCAGCACATACAGGTTTTCCAGTATCTGCACCACCGGTAGATTGGGAAACATACCCACAATCACGCCCACTGCAATCAATACGGTAAAAAGCATCCAAAAAATCGGCGCTTCATTCCATCTTCGACTCACCCCATTCTCTAATCCCAACGCCTCCGTAATCGAATAACACGTGGACAACGGCAATACACCTGCCGCCAGAAACGAGGCTCCTAGCAAACCCAGAGCAAAAATATAGACCGCGTACCTCCCCAGGAAAGGTGCCAGGGCAACAGCAGCATCGGCAGCGGAACCTAGTACGACACCTTTGCCACCACTATGCACAAACAATGTCGCCGCCGTCGAGATGATAATAAATGCCGCCACCAGATTGGAGAATACCGCAGAACTATAGACATCGACACGCTCGTAGCCATACTCTCGCATGCTCACACCACGCTCGACGACCGCGCTCTGCACATAGATTTGCATGTATGGGCTGATCGTTGTGCCGACCGCGGCGATCAGCGTCAGTAAGAAAGCTCCGTTCAGTTGGATTGTGGGCACAAAAGCTCCAAACACTACCTGCCCCCAACTGGGTCTGGCTAAAAACGCCGCGAGAAAATAAGCGAAAAAGACAACAGTCAAGGCCAGAAAAACTTTTTCCACACGTGCATATGACCCACGCGCGATCAACCACCACAGCAATAGGCCCGCGCATGGAGACCCAATATACGATGGAATATGAAAGAGACTGAGTGCCGCGGCTATACCGATAAATTCTGAGACAATCACCCCACCGTTGGCGAGCAGAAAAGCCAACATAATCACAGCGGTTACACGAATCGGGAAATTCTCGCGAATAAGATCTGACAAGCCCTTGCCCGTCACTGCTCCCATCCTCGTGCACATCTCTTGCACAACGGCCATCCCCACGGTAAGCACTACCATCACCCAGAGCATGGAATAGCCGAACTGCGATCCCATGCTGCTGTAGGTGGCAATACCGCCTGCATCATTGCCCGCGCTGGCCGCAATCAGGCCTGGACCCATCACGCCAAGCAATAACAACCAGCGTGGCCGATGGCGTATACGCCGTGGAGGAAGCGTACCCGTTCCTTTCTGCTGCTCACTTGCGCTTGCCTTCTGGCCCTTTTTTTCGTTTCCGACCTCTTCTCTCATTGTCCACCATCCTCACGCCTACGCTGCACCTGTACTCTGCCATTTTGCCTACGCGCAAATCGTCCGCGTCTATACGTAAAAATTCGTTCCACCCGTTCGCGCAACTCCTCCGGTAAGAGTACATCCAGGGCATCGTCAAACGTAATCACGCCTACCATCTCCCCCGTTTCTTCTACAACCGGCAGCGCTCGCAAGCCATACTCAGTCAGCAATGCAGACGCATCTTTCGCCGCTGTAGTCGGATTGACACTGATAATGTCTTGCTCCATAATCTGCTCCAACAAAACCTGTCGATCAGGATAAAAGACCACGTCTCGCAACGATACCACGCCCTGTAAACGTTGTGTGGTTGGATCACAAATATACAGGTAATCAATAAATTCTGGTTGATCTTCCTGCTCTCTGATACTGCGCAACGCTTCAGCCGCACCCAATTCCGCGGTAACGATGACAAACTCATTGGTCATAATTCCTCCAGCAGTATCTTTGGGATACGATAGGAGTTCGCGCACATCGTCCGACTCGTCGTGCTCCATCAAATTCAGCAAGGTCTCTGCCTTGTCTTCGTCCATGTCCGCGACCACGTCAGCCGCCGCATCCGGACGCATCTCCTCCAGAATATCGGAAGCACGCTCGTCGGAAATCTCTTCGAGAATATCAGCAGCCTCGTTCGAGGTCATCATCTCCAAAGTGTCCGCAACCGTTTCATTCGAGAGCGCAATCATCACTTCGTCTCGCTGCTGATGAGAGAGGTCGTCCAACACACGCGCCAGGTCCGTCGGATGCAACTGTTCCAATCGATTATGTGACACATCTAAACGCACGGCAGGCGCGTTACTGGCAAAATATTGCACATCCTTCCAATCCAACAAACGCTCGCGTTGTTGCGGCTGCTCACCACCAAAAGCAAAAATACGACGCGAGAGTGCACGTAAAGAGATGTCGACCGCCAACAAACGTATCACCGTCTCACCCGGCACCTGTCCTAGCGCCAGATCATTGACGCGCACGACACGCCTTCCTTCAATGTCCACGAGCTGCTTATCTAACACATCCTGGCCCAGCAGAATCTCTCCATCGCGTCGCACAAAACGCTCTAAATTGACAGATGTAGAGGCTAGACTCAAACGATGTGCCTCAAACGAAGCGACCTGATGCGCAGGAATCCATACATCTCGATGGACCGCGCGCGCAACCAGACCCGCGAGTGGCGGATAACTATCCTCGCTTTTCCCGAGCGCAGGATCGATACGCACCACCACATCTTTCAAAGTGGCAACGCGTTCTTGCCGCGTATCGAGCAACGGAATACCAATCAAACGACTGAATATCAATAATGTCATACTATTTCATCTCCTCCTCATCCTTTTCACACACGCCACCACCAGCGGATACTTCTCGCACTGGCGGATACTTCTCGCCTCTACAAGAACGCCCCTACCATTTGAAACGTGTCTCTTTCAGCGATCGTATTACACCCGTCAGCGCTATCAACAGGAAAAAGAGTAATGAAAGAACATACTCTCTATAGTTTCACAACGAGAGGAGTACGAAAATGAATTTTCAGAATCAAAATAATCCCCAGATGTACCAGAACTACGCCAATGCCTGGGATCAGGGAACCTATCAGCAGATTCCCCACGAGCAGGCGTATCAAAATTATCAGCAGTTCGTCCAAAACGCGCCCCCACAGGCGGTCGAGCAGATGCACCAACAATACTACGAACAGATGCCGCCCCAACAACGTGGTGGCCTGCTCCAAAATATTCTCGGAGGCCTGGCGCAACAAGGCATATCGCCACAACAAGCAGGCGTACAAAATCCTAACCCATATACCATGTCTCCTCAGGAAGCTGCTCATGTGACCACCTACGCCCAGCAGCAGCAACCGGATGTCATCGATCAGGTGTTCAGTCCTGGCGGCGCACTCGGTAGCCCAATGGCAAAAGTCGCTGTCGCAGGCATCGCCGCGCTGGCCGCCAAACAGTTTCTGGGCGGTGGATTCGGCAACAACAATAACAACAGAGGTGGTGGCCTCTTTTAGTTTGCTACAAGAGAACCTTGATACCTTGAGTCAGGGTTCTCTTTTTATTTTGTGAATCTCAAAAGCATCTCCTTTCTCAGTTCATCTTACCATCCTTTCTTGAGAACTAGTTGACTGCACGTTGTTCTTCTACATTAATACTTTCCCCTTCCATAATTCCTGTAACAAATCATTGACTTTTACGAAAAAACTGAGTACTCTTTTTGTAATTAGTTAGTAGGTACACCACCCTTTCTCCTACGGATACTCTCCGCTGGCAAAAATGATGTCTATTAAGCAAAGGAGCAAACCATCATGGCCAGAAGGCTTTTTCCTGCCCTCGCCGCCTTTCTTCTGATTTGCACATCGCTTGCAGCATGTGGCTCAAATGCAAGTCAGAATAGCGGCTCTGGAGAAACCATTACCTATTGGGCCAGCAATCAAGGGCCGACCATCGCCTACGATGATCAGGTGCTCGCACAAGTGGCGAAAGATTTTAAAGCCCAAACCGGTATTACCGTCAACTACGACGTGATTTCCTGGAGCGCGCTCTTTAACCGCATCCTGACCGCCGATTTTAGTGGCGAAAATCCAGATGTTCTCAACATCGGAAATACCTGGTCCGTTACGCTCCAGGCTACCCGTGCATTCCTGCCTTTTGATCAGGCAAACATGAACGCGATCGGCGGCCAGAGCAAATTTCTCGCTCCCTCCCTCGCCG
The DNA here is from genome assembly GCA_964657925.1 of uncultured Dictyobacter sp. Classification (GTDB taxonomy): domain Bacteria; phylum Chloroflexota; class Ktedonobacteria; order Ktedonobacterales; family Ktedonobacteraceae; genus Dictyobacter. The sequence goes on along the minus strand of CAZZWK010000085.1, from coordinate 5,961 downwards.
CCTCCGGTGCACCCGGTCAAACGCTTACGTCGGTTCCACTTTATGGTCTCTCTTACGCGTTGTTCTACAATAAAGCACTTTTTAAAGCCGCGGGTATCAAAAATCCTCCTGCAACCTGGAGCCAGTTCATACAAGATGCGCAAAAACTCACGAATCCTCAGAAAGGGCAATGGGGCGTCGCTATCGAAGGAGCTTCCATCACGGAAAACGCTCACTGGAGCTTTATTCTGAGTCAACAACAAGGCGGCTCTCTCTTCACTCCACAAAACGTTCCCACCTTTGATGCACCACAAAATGTGAAGGCTATCCAGTTCTATACCGACTTGATCTCAAAATATAAAGTCGCCGCTCCTCAGGACGCCGAGTATAGCACTGGCACACAGTCGCCCTCCGACTTCGCGAACGGGAAAGCGGCGATGATCATGTTCCAGACAGGCACGATCAGTGCCCTTACCGCCGATGGCATGAAGCCGGATCAATACGGTATCGCCCAGATTCCCGTTCCGGATACGCTTCCTCCTGGCGGCAAAGACATTCAAAGTCACGCGGCTGGCATCAATATATCTATCTTCAAAAATACCCAGCACAAAGCGGCTGCGCTGGAATTCGTGAAGTTCATGACAAGCACTCAGGAACAAATCAAACTGAACAAGATTTATACCAGCCTGCCAGTCGTCAAAGATGCCTACTCCGATCCCGCGTTCCGTACTCCACAGATGCAGGCATTCGAAACGATTCTCGCGCAACACGCGGCACCGATGCCACTCATCGCGCAAGAAGGACAGATGGAAACAGTGATGGGAGGCGCAGTGAAACAACTCCTCGCCAGCGCCGCCAGCGGTCATCAGGTGAGCGCCAGCGATATTAACGCACAACTTTCAGCCGCCAACCAAAATATGAAAGCCAGCATGGGGATCGAGTAGGGGCACTCTTTAGAGGCCCTGGTCCCCGGTTGAAAAAGGAGATGTTTATGAGTACTCCTAAAGCTATTGTGGCATCCGAACAGAATCCACCCGGCAATGCAACCTATGCAATGCGTTCTCAGGCGAGGAAAAAATCTCCTCGCCGCCATCTGGGCAAATCATCGCGTCCATACCTGTTTATCGCTCCCGCCGTGTTCTTTGAGCTCTTCATCCATATCATACCCATGCTCGTTGGCATCGGCATCAGCGTGCTTGGCCTAACCCTGTTCTACATCCACTACTGGAATCAGGCTCCCTTTATCGGTCTGCAAAACTATAAAATCGCGCTCGACTTCACCGGTGCCGCCGGTAGCGCGCTGTTTCAATCCTTCCTGCTGACAATCGCCTACACGGTCGTGGTTGTCGGCTGGGCATGGCTATTGGGCATGGGCGCGGCACTGCTGCTGAACGGCAACTTTCGCGGACGCAACCTGTTCCGCACCCTGTTTCTCATTCCATTCGCTCTGCCCGCCTATGTCGAAATCATTACCTGGAACTTTATGTTACAACAGAACAATGGTGCCATCAATGCCCTGCTGACCGCGCTACACATCACCAATAACCCACCTTTCTGGTTGGTTGGCAATAACGCATTCTGGAGCCTGGTGATGACCGCGATATGGCGCAACTGGCCGCTTGCCTTTCTCTTCTTGCTGGCTGGCCTTCAAACAATCCCAACCGATCTCTATGAAGCGGCCAGTCTCGACGGCGCCTCCAAATGGCGTCAGTTCCGCACCATCACCCTGCCAATGCTCCGACCGGTCAACGCTGTCCTGCTGCTTGTCACGTTCCTATGGACGTTCAACGACTTCAATACACCCTTTGTCCTTTTTGGATCGGCCCCACCTCCCTCGGCTGATCTCCTTTCGCTGCACATCTACGTCAATTCGTTCATCAACTGGAATTTCGGGCTCGGCTCGGCAATGTCCGTGCTCTTGCTCATCTTCCTGCTGATCGTCTCGATCGTCTATGTCCGTATCTTCCAGGTTGGAGGTGAAAACAATGAGTGAATATGGAGTGTCGCAAGGCAAACAGACATTGGTCGCACACACTTCCAGCAGGAGACGCACACGCAGTATAAGCGAATCAAGTTTTTATCGTGGACTACGCATTTTGGGCCTGATATTCTTTACGCTGCTCACTCTCTTCCCGCTTTATACCATCGTGACTACCTCCATCAAACCACTTCAGGATGTCCAGGGGGATTTTCGCTGGATCCCTTCGCATATCACCTTCGCTCCTTACGGCGATATCTGGCAGACTGTTCCACTCTCACACTACTTTTTCAACAGTATCGTCATCTCGGGCATCGCCACCCTCGTCTCAGTCGTGATTGCCATCCTGGCCGGGTATGCTATCAGCCGCTACGAGTTTAAGGGCAAGGGCATATTCAGCCTGTTGATCCTCTCAACGCAGATGTTTCCCGGCATTCTCTTTCTGCTACCGTTGGTGATCATTTTCATCAACCTGCAACAGGTCATCGGTGTCCAACTCTACGGCTCTTACCTTGGCCTCACCATCACCTACCTGACTTTCTCGCTGCCACTGGCGATCTGGATGCTCGCAGGCTACTTCAATTCCCTCCCAAGGGGTCTAGAAGAAGCCGCCAGTATCGATGGCGCGACACCACTCGCTATCCTCTTCCGCGTCATCATCCCTATCAGCATACCAGGCATCGTGGCAGTCGCGATCTATGCGTTCATGACCGCCTGGAACGAACTCCTCTTCGCCTCCATCCTGACAACTGATAATACCAGGACACTCTCCGTAGGCCTCCAGGGTTACTCTACCCAGAGTAATATTTACTGGAACCAGCTCATGGCAGCATCCATTATCGTGAGTATCCCCATCGTCATCGCATTCCTGCTGCTGCAAAAATATATCGCGCAAGGCCTCACTTCCGGAGCCGTAAAATAGGGCCGTTTGTGCGTAGAGGGCAGATTTATCAACCGGTAAAGAAGAGGTCTCCCTGTCAGGGAGACCTCTTCTTTCATTTCCAGAACAGGCACCAACGAATACATCCAACCTCTATAGAACGGCCCAGAAGGTGACACTCTGTAGAGGGCAGATTTATCAACCGGGAAGCCCGTTCTCTCGTACGCTTTATCGCCATCCAACCGTTACCATAGCAGGTGTAATGCGCATCTGCTCATGACTGATGATAATATCGCGCGTCTCCCCTGCCTCCAGATCAAAGTAGTTATCGCTAAAGTGGGTATGCTCGTCTGCTACGATGAAATGCAGGAAGTATGTGTAGCTCACCGCATGGACATGCACGCGAAGCGCATGATCATTCTCCGCATCCATAGTCACTTCAGGCGCGACAATTTCTCGCTGAAGATCCTTGATAGCAACCAAAAAATGGCGGTTCATCGGGAAAACGTCGTTGGCTGAACGGACCGCAAGATAGGCATCCGCACGAGTAGTGATACTGCCCACATCCCAGTGCTCCACACACTCACTTCCATTGGCACCTACAGCGATCGAGAGTTGCTTTTCCCATATGCTCGTACCATCGAAGGTACGCAGAGCTACATGCATCTCGTCTCGCACCACGCTCAGCGTATCATTCGTCACCCACAACTCGTATCCCTCGTCCCCCAACGAGCGAAACGACGCCAGCACAGGCGCGTACACTCGACAAGTGTAATAATAACTAGCCTTGCCAAAGCCGTAATAGTCAAGAATGCTCCAACTGAGCACGGGCCAGCAATCGTTCAGTTGCCAGATGAAGGTACCGGAACAATGCGGTTTGCGTCTACGATAATGCTCAATACCGAACTTCAAACCCTCGGCCTGCGCGATCATACTAAAGTCAATGTAGTCCTGAAGATCCTCTGGCAAACCGGTTACCGTCAACATCAGGTTATCGCCCTTGTTTTTGGGGTTGTCTTTGTTGTGATGATCCATCGACGGGCTGTGAAAATATAATTGATCCTCAGGTACTACGCGCTGCAACGTCTCATAAACCGGAGATGCATGCATACCAAACTCACTGATGAAACGCCCCTTATCCTCGGTATAATGACCGTACGCCACCCCTTGCGGAGTCTGATCCACTCGCGCTTCCTCACCAAAACGGCGCGGGATATTGCCATGCCACACCTGCCAGTTGTGCACATCCCCATCCTGTTCGCCATTGTAATCGTCACCGCCATAAGGACTTCCCGGCCAATATGGCGTCTTCCCATCGTACGTCTCCACTGCGCGCGGCAAAATCTCATCATAATACAACGCCCCCGGCACGCGGTTCCCCGGCTCGGACCAGTGGGTTCGATCATGTATCCATTGGTTCTCATTGTTTCCACACCACAATGCCATACACGCATAGCCACGCAAACGCTGCACCTGATATGCCGCTTCCGCCTCGACCTCATGCACAAAATGCTCGTCGTTTTCTGGATACATCGCGCACGCAAACATGAAGTCTTGCCAGACAAGTAGGCCCAACTGACTGCACAAGGTATAAAATATATCATGTTCGTATATGCCCCCACCCCAGACACGCAACATGTTCATATTCGCCCGTTGCGCCGCACGCAGCAGCTTTTCATACTCCTGCCCTCCACTCAATATGCCGATGAAGGAAGATGCAGGGATCCAATTCGCACCACGCGCGAAAATCACCATGCCATTGAGCACAAAACGAAAATAGCGTGCACCAGGCTCATCAGGATCGAGCGCTTGGTCCAATTTCAGCGTACGGATACCCACTTCTTGCTGCGAGTGCGTTAGCTCATCCTCGCCATGCAACAATTGAACGTGCAAAGTGTAGAGCGCAGGCTCACCCAGGTCGTGCGTCCACCACAGTCGTGGTCGCTCTACCTCCATATATATCGTTGTTTTGTGCGTTCCTCGCCCCTCTTCTACCGCTACTTGCTGTCGCGCAACCGCTTCTCCTTCAGCTACTTCACCTGCATCACCCGGAGCATACAGCGCGACCGAAAGTTGAGGGGAATGCTCTCCGGAGAACACATCGACATCCACCTGCACCTCGACCAACGCCTTTTTCTGGTCCTTTTCGATGTCAATAGTGGAAAAATAAACATGCTCGATGGTCGCGATACGCTGGCGACGCAATTCGACTGGACGCCAGATACCAACGGTGGGCAAACGCGGACCCCAATCCCATCCATAGCCGAATTGTGCTTTGCGCATAGTCACACGCTCAGTGTTCCGGCCCCAGCTCTCAAACGGTGCCTTTGGTGCTGCCTGCAAAGGTGGATGAAAACAGAGGACCAACGTGTTGAAGCCACTGCATCGTACACGCCTAGTTACATCGAACGATATGGCGCGAAACATATTCTCGTGCTGGCCCAGTCTCTCGCCATTCAACCACAACGTCACAAAAGTGTCCAATCCCTGAAAAGAGAGCAGCATGCGCTCATCTTCCTGGATATTTTGCTCGTCGACCTCGAAATCGACGCGGTACCACCATTCGCGCTCTTCTATCCAGCGGCATCGATCTTCGTTGCGATCATAAAAAGGATCTTCAATCCGTCCATACGCTACCAATGTCTGGTGCACGTCCCCAGGAACCGTAATAGCTAACCAGTCTGCCGTATCGACCTGCTCGCCAAAAACCTGGAGCGCAATGCCTTCACCAGGCGCGAAATCTTTCAATCTCCATTGATGAAACACACTCGGTCCTTTCTCACTACAGCACCCTTCTTCACGCGGCCAGGATGACACCTCTGCCCGAAGAGCAGAAAACCTTCTCTATTCTAAAAGCATACTTAGTATTTTTGTAAAAGTCAACGCGTTTTTTCAAAAAATTGCTTGCTCTCTTTCTTTTTTATTTTCAATGCGATGACAACGAAAACCTCTCGACAGGGCTGAACCCATATAAAGAGCTGTACCAGCGGATAAATCCAGCCTCTACTTCCTTTTTCTCCATCCCGTTCACTGCACATAGTGTTTTCCTTGACAAGCTCATACATTGGTGATACGTTTCTTTCTACCATCATCTTTTTTTCAGTACTTCTCAGCAATACTTCTC
>CAZZWK010000084.1:0-27149 GCA_964657925.1 uncultured Dictyobacter sp. | reverse complement strand
GGCCGATCGCGATCGGCCTGTTTTTCTTCGTCCTCTATGTCGATACTGATAGGGAAGTTATGCGAGATATAAAGCGATTGCTGGTTATTCGGCCTGGTGCGATCGGTGATACGCTGCTCACCATGCCGCTGCTGCAAACTATGCGTCAAAGCTGTCCAGGGCTGTCTATCCATTTCGTGGGCAATGCCCTGGTTTTGCCGCTCCTGCATGCTTACGGGCTGGTCGAACACAGTTCCAGCTACGACGATGCTCAATGGAGCTATCTTTTCATGCCTCCCACTACATCTCCACAACGTGCATCACGGGCGTACGAACAATTACAACATACATTACAACAATGCGACACGGTGATCGCATGGCTACGAGACGACACGGGCGTGGTGGCTGATAATTTGCGTAGGCAGGGGATTTCACGTACTATTATCGCCCCTGGTCGACCCTCTGTGAGCGATCGAGAACATGTTACCAGTTATCTGGCGCATACACTCGCGCAAAGCTGGCCTTGCTGGTGCGATTGGTCCGCGCAGGCATCATGGCAAACACCGGCGGGCTATAGCTGGCAACCGCTCACTTCCAGCCATGATCGAATCACTGTTGCTATTCATCCTGGCAGTGGAGGGGCGCAAAAATGCTGGCCCGTTGCCGCCTTTGCACAGCTTATTCGCATGCTGTGGCAACAACGGATTTCCATACTTTTGCTCGCTGGCCCTGCTGACGAGGAGCGCATAAAACAACTGCAAAGCCTGCTGGTTCAACCGCCAGCGCCATCGTTCTTGCGGCTAGTACTATCGGCACCTCTGCTCAATATAACACAGGAACTGCAACAGTGCCACGCGTACGTTGGCAATGATAGCGGCATTACGCACCTGGCGGCCCTGCTCGGCGTGCCTACGATCGCGCTTTTCGGACCCAGCGATGCTGTCATCTGGCATCCGATTGGACCGTGCGTCACACTTTTGCAGGAGCCAGTGCTAGAAAAACTTTCACCACTTGTCGTTTACGAAAATATTGGGATGGCCTGATCGTGATGATAAACAGGTAAATACATAGTAAGTGATACATGTTGATATACGCGCAAAAATGCGTCAATATATAGCCCTTTTCGCCCGCAATTTGCGTATACTGATAAAGATCAATATACTTCAAGTATTAGTAGAGCGAAAATCATCGATAGGGCGCGTTTATGCTGTGTTGTCGATAGCATTGTCGTTCAATACCGTCCAGCACTGTGATTGAATTGTGGAACTGTAGGCCAGCAAGCACTATATAGTCAGCGTGAACAAAGAGTGAAGTGAAAAGAAAGGGGGTAGACGATCGATGGTTGATCCAAACAATCCGTACTACCAGCAATACTCACCGACACCATCGGGACCTGTCAGACCGGACGCGCCCACCGAAGCATATTTCCCACAACTGCCACCGCAAGCGGGTCCACTACCACCCAAAGTACGTCCAGAACAGCTGATTCGTAGAAATCAGAGCGTACCTAGTGGCCCACTACACAAAAAAATGGCATATTTATGGCGCACCGATCCCGCGTACCGCGTGCTTTATATCTCGCTGGCCTTCGTTATCGTGGCGTTCCTTATCTTTTTTGTGGTTGTTGGTGGTATTTTTGCTCATGGTGGCATCCCCTCTCAAACGCAACAACAGGCCACGTCGCGGACGAATACGGGAAGTCAACAGCCAAAACAGAATAATCAGCCAGGTGGCTCGCAGAAAACAGCAGCCACACAACCCACTCCTCAACCAACAGCTACCACCGCGCCAACGCCTACTCCAATACCAACACAGGCACCGACCCCAACTCCGAGGCCTCAGCCAACACCGACGGCAATACCCACACAACTGACTGCACAAATTACAAATTTCCCCAATGTTGTACAAAACAATAGTACAGCACAGATTACAGTGCAGACTAACCAGCCAAACGCGAGCGTCACGCTCTTTGTCTTTTATGAGGGCATTCCTACAAACACGACTAGCGGCCCTGTCCAAACAGATGGCAACGGCACCGCAACACTTAATTGGAATATTCACGAGCACCGGATTAACCGTGCGATCAATACGATTATCGCGCGCATGACCGCCCAGATTACAAGCCAGAATGATCAACGCACGCAGACGCAGACAGTCACGATACAGATTCAGACTGGCAATTAAGCAAGCGTGGCTGAGCGCGAGACTGATAGAGAACCGGTGGTTAGACAAAGAAATATTCAAGCGGCTAAACTGAAATTAGGAACACATTCAACAGAGGAGAGAGGCATAAATGATGCTTATGCCTCTCTATACATTGGGAACCCATTCTTCCGCATGCGGCAGTTCTGTGGTGGGAGCGGGAGGCTGTGAGACGCCTGGCTCCGGCTCAGTAGAGCTGGGATGCAGGTGCAACAAAGCTTCTAGATCGGCCTGTTTATACAGGCGTTGTCGTTTGATACCTTGCTTGTAGCTTTTCACGATTCCGCGACTGACATACGTGTATAGAGTCGATACCTTCACCCCTAAGAGATGAGAGGCTTCATGTCCATTTAAATAGTTTTCGCCGTTCAGCTCTATCACAGTTCCCTCCTTCCTGTTTTGTTAGCGAGCTAACATACGTATTTCTCTATTATCATAATAAACTACACCACACTTGTCAATCAATACTTGCAGGTTCAGGAGAATGGTCTAAAAAAGCAGAGCGAATCGATATAAATCGACATATATCAAATACGATCGATATTCATTGACATTCATCACTATAGATGTTACAACTTAAAGAGATAAGTTTCGATCGTGGATAGACGTTTGATCGTGAGTAGAGCTATTGTTTTTGCAAACGTTCTATCTAATTAGAGCGAAGGAGCATAGATATCATGTCGACGAAGATACCTGATACTGGCAATACGGCAACTACAGCTACAGCCAATGTGAATGCTAGCACCCCTAAGAACAAAGGCGGTTTAGAGGGTATCGTGGCCGCCACGACGGCAATCAGTAAGGTTGATGGCACGAATGGTCGCCTTATCTATCGTGGCTACAACATTCACGACCTGGCTCGTACCACAACATTTGAAGAGGTTGCGCACCTGCTGTGGTTCGGTCATCTTCCTAACCAGCAAGAACTCTCAGATCTGCACCAAAAATTCGTGGCCGAGCGCAGCATTCCCGATCTCGTGATGCAGGTTATTCGTGCCTTGCCACCGACCACCGAGCCGATGGATGCGTTACGTACGGCTATTTCGGCCTGGGGTGCGCTCAGCATTTCCGGCAAACCTACGATTGAACAGGCTATTGGCGCAACCGCGCGTTTCCCTCTTTTCCTGGCGGCCTTCAATCGCCTGCGCCAGGGTCAGGAACCATTGGCGTCGCGCGCAGAACTGGGGCATGCCGCCAACTACCTCTATCTGCTCAATGGAGAGGTGCCCAAAGAAGAACACGTGCGTGGTCTGAACTCCTACCTTGTCCTGCTAGCTGATCACGGCATGAACGCCTCGACCTTTACCGCGCGCATCGTCGCCAGCACGGAGTCCGATATCGCCTCTGCGCTGGTCGCGGCAGTGGGTGCCTTGAAGGGTCCGTTGCATGGCGGCGCGCCATCGAAGGTGCAGGACATGTTGAAGGAGATTGGTAGTATTGATAATGCCGAGGACTGGATTCGCGACGCTATTCTGCACGGTGGTCGTTTGATGGGCTTCGGACATCGTGTCTATAAAACGGTCGATCCACGCGCCGAAGAGTTGCGCGAGATGGCGCGTGTAGCTGATCCCGATGGCTTCGTGCTTTCAGGACATGTAGAAGAACGCGCGCTTGCCCTGCTGGACGAACTCAAGCCCGGTCGCAAACTCTACACCAATGTAGAATACTATTCCGCCGCGCTGATGAGTTCTCTGGGCCTGAGCGGTGATTTCTTCACACCCACGTTCGCGGTGAGCCGCAGCGCGGGCTGGACCGCCCATATACTGGAACAGGTCAGCAACAATCGCCTGATCCGACCAGAAGCCGAGTACACTGGTCCCGACAGCGCCACTTTCGTTCCCCTGGTCGATCGCCACTAGTCGCGAAGCGATCGCCGATCAGTGGAGCAAACTTTGTATGCTCCAGATGAGGTGAATGATGCCCGACCCTTACAACGTATTCAGTTGCAAGGGTTGGGCACCGCTATTCACGCATGGTTTTTTGCCAAGTCTTCGCCTGCGCCCACAGCGTCCGCCATTCTTCCACGCTGTAAGACGAAAGCTCGCGATCCGCCGCCTGTGCCTGCCGCTCCATGCATTGGAAACGCTGGCGAAATTTGCGGTTGGCGTTGCGCAGTGCTTCCTCTGGGTCTATGTTCAGGAAACGCGCGACTTTGGCGGTAATGAACAGCAGGTCTCCCATCTCTTCGCGCTGCTCTTCAACAATGGTGGCCTGTTGCAATTCCGCCAGTTCCTCCGCGAGTTTGGCGTAGACATGCTGCAACGAACTAAATTCAAAACCGACTTTGGCGACACGTTTCTGATATTCCTGCGTGACCATCAAAGCGGGCGCACCTAGCTGGACGCGATCAAGCACGCTTTCGCGCTCCACGTCTTTTCCGGCATTGATACGTTCCTGCCGCTTGATCTCCTCCCAATTCTTGACCACCTGATGCGCATCCTCGACCTGGGTGGTACCGAAGATATGCGGGTGACGACGAATCATCTTGGCACTGATATGCTCGTAGACATCGCCCAGTGTGAATTCATCCGCCTGACGCGCGATCTCCGCGTGCAGATATACTTGCAGCAACAGATCGCCCAGTTCCTCCGCCAGGTGCTCCACGTCGTTCTCTTCGATTGCCTCCACGACCTCGTACGCCTCCTCGATGACGTAGCGCGTCAACGTCTGGTGCGTCTGCTTGCGATCCCACGGGCAGCCATCCGGCTCGCGACGCAGACGCATGGTGATATAGCGCAGGGTCTCTGGTAGACGCAACGCTGATAACTCATCGATCGGGGCCACATACAACGTGCTCAAATGATTGGCGAACGCATTGCGGTCCAGTTCGAACAGAGGAAGATCGATGACCGTCTCGTCCTCGCTTACTCCGGCAGAGCGCACGAGACGCACGTTCCATTCATCGGGATACAGGTCGCTCAGTGCCAGTTTGGCCGCGCTGGCTAACCGGCGATTATACACCTGGACCACGAGTAGAGGAACCGTGGGAATGATCTTGCCTGCCAGCGCATCGCGGTTTAAGGACGCCAACTCGGTCGCGTCAACGATCTGCACACCGGCATTGAAAGGATCAAGGCCTATCAACGTGCATACTGGCTCGATGAAAGACAGGCCCGCGACGATCTGTGTCGTCAAATTGCGCTCATGGGCCATATGTAGGACCATCTGCACGGAGATCTCTCCGACCATGGGGTGGCCTGGTACCGCGTACACCACTGGCCCCTCACTTGCACGCGCACAGAGCGTTTCGGCGATCTGCTGGTAGAGCATGTGCCAGTCATTGGATTCATCGTAGAATCTATCGAACGACTCGATACGTAAATGGGGTAGATGCTTTTGTAGTGGTTCTGTTGTGGGATGAATGAGCGTACGAAAATAGACGGTTTGATCGTGCTGCGCCGCTTGCGCAAACACGTGCTGTGCGTCGAGGGTGAGGTCTTGCATACGGCCAGGCCCCAGACCCACAATAGTTATAGCGGCAGTGGTCATAGTAGAGTAGAGATCCTCTCTTGCAGATCGTAGCTTTTCATTTTCGTAGGACACTATTCTCGTATCGCCATCAGTGTATTGGTTATAGGTAAAAGTGTCAAATGAAGTGCAAAGTTATGCCATGACGCGTTCCAAAAACTCATCTCGGTACATTGTCTAATGGGTACAGACGTGCTATGCTATTTTCGGGAAGAGAGCGCCAGGTCTATACCTGAACCGCATGCCATGCTTTTCCAGGCAGCATCCGGATAGTGATGCTATAACAATGTGAACAAAACCTTGCGTGGTTATTTTTTGAAAGAGATTACCCGCTCTGGTCTACAAAAACCAGGCACAGCAGTTTATCAAGTTTTCTATGCAGCACGCAATCCACGCTCATGTCAGAGAAAATAGAGGAGGTTTTAGATGGCTTCTGCCGACGTTCAAACACCCACCTGTCCCGTCTGCCATCAAGCGGACGAGGTAAAAACGATGCAAGCCGCCTTCGATTCAGGAGTGAGTCGTTGCGCGCCCCCCGATCTGCCGACGCGCAACGTGCGTATGATTTACTACATCACCGCTTGTATCGTTCTTGTTGGTATTTGTGTATTCTTGATCATCACGCTCATTGGCGGGCAAGAAAACAGGTTTCCACAGGTCTTGCAGTTCATCCTCGTGGTGATTACTCTACTTGTTATTATCTCCGTTCTCGCGGTCTCCTACTACGCCTTCCAACGTATCGTACGCGGAGACAATGAGGCAGCGGAACTGTACCCGGCCTACGATAAAGTAATGGATCGCTGGCGTCACTTATACTATTGCGCACGCAACGATACTGTTTTCGATCCTCAAACACAGCAGGTCATTTCCGATCAGCAGCTCGCGGACCTGCATGTCATTGCTAAAGCAAAAGATCAGGACCAGGCACAATCCGCCATCGCGCAGCACTAATCAGCAGCGAAACATTCCAGCAATAATCCAGGGACCCTTTTTTCAGGGTCCTTTTTGTTATATGCAATTGATTATGCATCGCGATCGATATCGCCGAGCAAGGCACGCGCAATGACGATACGCTGAATCTGATTCGTGCCCTCGAAAATCTGCGTGACCTTCACATCGCGCATGTAGCGTTCAACGGGATAGTCGCGTACGTAGCCCGCGCCGCCCAGTATCTGTACCGCGTTCGTAGTGACCTCCATCGCTATGTCGGTCGCGAAACATTTCGCCATAGAGGCGTACATATTGGCGTTCTGTCCCACATCCATTTTATATGCCGCTTGATAGACCATGAGACGAGCCGCCTCGATCTTCATCGCCATGTCCGCTAACATGAACTGGATACCCTGGAACGTGCCGATCGCGTGCCCGAATTGTTTGCGCTCACGCGCGTAATCGCGTGCCGTTTCCAAAGCGGCCTGCGCCACGCCGACAGCGATGGCGCCAATATTGACGCGTCCACCATTGAGCGCGCCAAGGGCGATCTTGAAGCCCTGTCCCTCCTCGCCGATTCTATTTTCGCTCGGCACGTGGCAGTGCTCGAAGATCAGCTCGCGCGTGGGCGATGAATGCAGACCCATTTTGCGTTCTACTTTTCCAAATGAAAATCCTGGTGTCTCTTTCTCCACTATAAAGCTAGAAATGCCGTGCGTTCCAACTTGCTGCCCATTGCGCCCATCACGAGCCATCACGACATAGAGTTCGGCCTCTCCTCCGCTGGTGACCCACAATTTTGTGCCATTGATCTCATATGTGTCATCAATGCGTTCCACGCGGCATTGCAAACTGGCGGCATCCGAACCCGCATCCGGCTCGCTGAGCGAGAAGGCACCGAAAAGCGCGCCGCTTGCCATTTTTGGTAGCCAGTACTGCCGCTGCTGCGCGTTGCCCACACGCGCTAGAATACCCGCCACCATATTATGCACGCTCAGACCGACCGCGATACCCATATCGCCCATAGCCAGTTGCTCGTACACCAGAGCCGTTGATAGGCGCGAGAGTCCTATACCTCCGTATTCTTCTGGAATGGTCATGCCCCAGACGCCCAGTTCGGCCAGTCGTGCCAGTGTTTCACGCGGAAAATAGCCTTGCTCGTCCCAGGTCGTCGCCTGGGGCACAATCTCCTGCATGGTAAAGCGGCGTATCGTTTCGCGAATCTCTTTTTGCTCTTCATCGAGATCAAACTGCATAGAGAATACTGCCTTTCTGCTCTAAAAGTTGGTGGCAAACGCGTAGCATCATTTGGCTTGCCACACCTGTATGGTATGATCGACGCCAGCCGAGGCGATGTGGTTGCCATCGGGCGACCAGGACACGGCGGTAACATAGCCGCTATGTCCTGTGTAGGTGAACGCTTCGTGCTCGCTGGCAAAATTCCAGATATGCACAGCTTTATCATTGCCACCAATGGCTAACCCTTTGCCATCCGGCGACCAGGCCAACGCATTCTTGATGGTTGAACGATCAATACGCAACGTCGATAGGTTTTTGTTCATCGCGACGTTGCGCATATACACCTGTCCATCGCTACAACTTGCCGCCAGCAGTTTACTATCCGGTGACCAGGCCAGGGCATAGATGGGACCCGCGAAACCACTCCAGTTTTGCTGACCATTGCCTGGCAACGTGTGCAAACTGGTGGAGAAAAAAGAGGTGAACAGCGAGCGCTTCTGCCGCATCTTCTCTAATTCCCAGATATAGACCGTTTTATCCTTGCCAGCCGAAGCGATATAGCGTCCATCGGGCGACCAGGATACGACCTGCACGCTCTCGCTGTGTTGCCGATATGTCAGCCGTACCATGTGACTCCACGCATCCCAGACCAGCACAACGCCGTCCGCGCTTCCCGAGACCAGGCTCTTACCATCGGGCGACCATGCCACGTGAGAGACGGGACTGTGGTGCTGCTCGAAACGATATTCAGTGGTGCAGGTCGACGCATTCCAGATATGGACTGTTTTATCGTTACTGGAAGAGGCGAGACGAGTGCCGTCGCGCGACCACGTGACGCTGGTCGCACGCGCGCGATGTTTTTTATATGTCGCACGATGTTGCCCGTTCTGCGCATCCCACAACCTTACCGTCTTATCATAACTGGAGGACGCAAGTATTCTACCGTCCGGTGACCAGGCCAACGAGGTAATACGACTTTGATGGCCGAGCGAGACAAACAGTAGATTCGGCTGGGGATAGACCAGCGGTTGCGCGGGCTTTTTCGCCGCGGTCGCGGCAGTTGTTGGCGACACGAGCGGAGGCGTGACAGGCGTTGCAGTTGTAGCAGATGAGGTAGGGGAAACAATGGGATAAATAATGGTATCCCTGGGTGATGGTGTATACGGCAAGGCGTTGCTTCCCTGATACGCCTGTTTGTGGGCGTAGGTGTAGCGATACTGTGTCGCTACGCGCTGTAGCTCTCGCTGTACTTCCACGATGCTGCTGGGACGTTTCTGCGCGTCGACATTCACCATCTGCATAATCAATGTGTCCAGGCCAGTAAGGGCGGGATCGCTCACATGGATAGGCGCGAACTGAAACGGCGTCTCGGACGGATCATCGCCCGAGAGCAACTGGTGCAGTGTCGCGCCCAGACTATAAATGTCCGCTCGTTCCGTTGTTTGCGACTTGCCATACTGTTCGGGTGGGGCATAACCATAGGAACCGAGCGCGGTAGTATCTTTTTGTTGGCCTGGCTTGAAATGGCGCGCGATGCCGAAATCGATCAGGTAGATATGGTTGCCGGACGCGATCATGATATTGGCGGGCTTGAGATCGCGAAAAATAATCGGCGGTTGACGCGTGTGCAGATAATCCAGGACCGAGCACAACTGTAGGGCAAAGTTGAGCACATCGTCCACGGGCAGACGTGGTGTGCTCGCCTGCCGCTTCAAGGCACACAGGGTCTCCTCTAACGTCTCCCCATCGATGAAATCCATCACGAGGTAAGAGCGTCCGAGTTCGCTGAACTGCTCATAAATACGTGGCAGGTGTGGATGGGTCAAACTCGCCAGCAGCATGGCCTCGTTGCGAAAAGAGAGCGTAGCGTCGGCGAATTCCTGGGTATTGAGAGCGCTCTGGCTCATCTCCTTGATAGCCACCACACGATTGTTCAGTTGGGTGTCCAGCGCTTTATACACCGCGCCAAAACCACCGCGGCCCGCCTGGCCGAGCAGCATATAGCGTTGCCGTAGCAGAGACTGCGGCGTCAGCAGACCAGTCAATGTCGTGCTTGTCGTTGATAGTGTAGACGTTGTAGGTGATGCATCGAACACCGTATGCAACGACTGACCACACACGCGGCAAAACTGAGCCTGTGGTCGGTTCGCGGCACCACAATGATCACAAAAAAACGGAGCCGAAATCGACATGACCTTCTGTCCCAATCACGAAACTTTGTTCACAGCATACAGGTGAAAATGCTGTCCCCACTGGTCCACCTCGCGCTCGTAGCGCATACCAATCTTTTCCGCGATATGAATGGAGGCGGTGTTTTCAGGTGGAATCAGCGAAATAATACGAGTAAAACCCTGCTGCTGAAATCCATACTCTTTTAGCGCCGCGATACCTTCCACGGCCAGGCCATGCTGCCAGTACGCGCGCGCCAGGACGAAACCCAGCTCGATCTCTGGCCGATCCTCCACTTCCTGGTCCAGCAAGCCACAATGGCCGATGAACTGCTGATCGTCTTTGCGAATGATGGCGAAAAACGAATGCCCATACATCTGATACTCACGAATATAGCCCTGCAACACCTGATCGACCTCGTCCGGATTGCGCGGTCCACCCAGGAAACGCATCACTTCGGGATCGGCGTACAACGTCACCAGATCATCCAGGTCCGAAAGCATCAATGGCCGAAACAGCAGGTGCTCGGTCTCGAAAATAATCATAGGTTCCTCACTCTATAGGGAAAGAAGAACAAATTTTCTTCTCCCAGCATTGTTTGATGCTATGAATTATATGCTTCTTTTGTGGATGTGGCAAACCACAGGCGTCAGATGACGAGGTAATCTTCGCGTCTGCGCGTGATCAGCAAGATGAACTGATAGAGCGCGAACAGTTCCAGAGCAAATGGTAAGTAGCCGCTATATCCTAGTAAAGGCATCTCGAAAATCTTCCAGAAGCCGATGAAGGGAACGGTATAGTACCATTTTGGCAGCGCGAGATAGTTCCACATCTCCCAGAAAAAGCCGCATACCAGGGAGCTCAGTGGCAAAACGAGAAAATGCCAGTCTCGGGCAAGCAGGTGCCCGAAAGCTGATTTACGGCGAGCCAGATTATTAATTGGATCGAGTATAAAGATCAAGCCAAACCAGATCAAAGGGAAACAGTAGTGGGGAAAGATCCACGGTAAGACCAGACATAGTACCCCGAGCACCTCGAAAACGATTAGCAACGAGAATGGCAGGCGGGGACCAGGATCATCTAAGGGTAAGCGGGGATGGAGCAGAGAGAAGGTCGAAAGGATCTCGCAAATCTCAAATACAGCGGGCAACACAGTCGAAAAGTCGATGGTCGACATGACGAAAGAGCCAAGCGGAGAGTATGGATGATCGAGGATATAATGCCAGTTTTGTACAGGCACATTGAACCACTCGAAAATCCACCAGAAAATACTCGATACCAGAAAAAGCCACACTATACGCCAGCGCATACGCGAGAGCAAAGATGTGCCGTGACGGGCGACCGATAGCGCATCCAGGAACAGAATGAAACCAAGCCAGAGTGGAAAGAAACTGTAGCGAAAGAAAGGATCGATACGTAGCCAAGAACAGGCCCATGATGCCAGACAAAGGCATAAGGCTACAATCCCATAGGGAGGAAATCGTTTCAAAAATGTTTCTCTCGTCGACTGATCTTTTACACTCGCGTACACGTTTATGTTCTCCATCGTTCTAAATCAATATAAGGTAACAAAGCAATCTCTTTTGCCTACTTACTCTGTTTATCGTTTTTGTGCTGGGAAACAAGCTGCGCAATTTTTTGCACCCCATCTGTAATGTTTCCATTTATATACGTACCAGGCACCAGGGCGATGTACTGGGGAAACTGAAGAAACGCCTGACCACTGAAAATGAGCGTTGGGCGCGGCCCACGCAAATTCTGTATCTGTTTTCCCAGATCGATTAACGCCGAGATATATGATGGGATAGTCAACGAAACACATATGGCGGCAGGGGAAAGTTGGCGGATCGTGTGTAGCAATCCGCTCGTCTCTATATTTTGACCCAGGTACGCGACACGCAACTTACTGCGTCGCAAGAAGAGCGCCAGCATCAACGCGGGCAGATCATGCGATTCACCTGGCGCGCAACACGCGATTACCAGTTCTCCCTCCGTAGAATTGGGCAACATATGAAAAATATTGGACAGCAGCGAGTGGAAGAAGAAACTGGCGAAATGCTCGACGGAGGCCGAGACTTTTCCTTCCGCCCATAGCTGCCCGATCGCCCACATGGTCGGCGCGATCAGCTCTGTACATACTTGCTCCAGAGGATAGAGCGAAAACACCGAGCCCATAATCATGTGTGCCGCCTGCTCATCAAAATTCTGCAGGACGACGATCAGGCGACCTTGCATCGTCTGCATATTATAAGAAAACGAGGTAAACACGTCAGGTTCGCCAGCGGATGGATAGAGGATGCGCACACTTTCTCCATCTTTGTAGAGGCTCGTCGGTGCTGGCGGCTCTTCTGGCGGCCCATTTTCGAGCATCTGCTCGTAAACCTGCTCATCCCCAGGCACAAGATCAGGTCGCTGAAGCTGGGTTGCTGCCTGTTCATTTGTTTTGCGCTGAATCTCTTGCAAGTGACGAAAGAGCGCCACGGCCTGACTGATCGCCATACCGCTATCGGTGCGCTCTTTGAGCCAGCGAATCAAGGCGACATCGCGTTCGGAGTAGAGGCGATAGGTATTGTGCATGCGTTCGGGCGAAATAAGGGCATAGCGGCGTTCCCAGGCGCGCAGTGTGGGCGCCGGTACGCCGGTACGCTGTACGACAGCTTTTGTGTTGTACAGAGGAATATCAGAAAATTGTTCCAGGTAAGGCCATTCCAGCGGCCCATCATATGCCATTTCGCTCCTAAAAGTAGCCCGCAGTAATCGCCCGCACACCAACCATCGTCGTTCTTTATCGCTCGATTCTGCTATGGAGTAGAGATGTTTTTGTAGTTGCGTTATACAATAGCACAATTGTTTTACGTGCGTCTATGCTTATGCGATCCTTGGAAAGAAGGCTCGTCATAATCAAGACGTGACTTGTGTGAGAAAGAGGTATAACTAGAAAGATGGTCTCGTCGGAGGGTTTATCCACATATTTCTATGCTTATCCACAGTGATCAGAGAAAAATGTGGATAAGTCAAGGGAATTTCCAAGAAGTACTATTTTAAAAATCAAGGACCACACTATTTTGCACAGTGTGGTCCGGATAGGAATACAACAACGAAAAACGTTAGAAGTGAATATTGTTGAGGTCTTGCTGACGACGATGAGCGACGGTAGCGGGGCCGACCTGCGCACGGTGCACGCGGACGTAGTTGAGAAAACGGTGACGCAGATTTGGTTTAGGAAAGATGATGTCAATAGGTTGTATAGCTATAGGGTCGGTGGTTCGTACTGTAGACATGGCTGTCTCCTGCTGCCAGAAAGACTTCGCCAGATCGGTACGGCTTCCACAGTACATACAAAAGCAAGATTCGGCAGGGATATGCCGCAAACAGAGAGCACAGGGGATTGTTTGCAGCCATCCCTGCAACTCAAGTGTCGGCAGAGCAGCGCTCATCTGCCTGGAATAATAGAGATGTTGGTCAAAAAGCTTTTTGAGTAACGAAAACATAACCCATCCTTTCTACTTCTTCTCCCGACTTACGTGTGTTTAGTAGTGTAGATCGAATGGCGCAATTCTGTCAATATACCAGATGAATACTTTCATAAATTTCTTATTAAAATTATTGTATAACAGCATGTAAAACATCTTTTTACTGAAAAGTTTTTAGCGATCCTGCTTATGCTTAAAAAGATTGTGTTACGATGGACAGGATCTGCTGATACAGCAGTTGCGGTGGAATACTATCAATGATATCCGTTTTCCCCCATAGAATCGCAGACTCCAATTCCCGGTAGGAATAGCGCTGCTCATCCAATGTCACGCCGTGATGCCAGAGCGACGACGACCAGACACGCATAGAATAAAGGTTGCCAGGGAGATAAGGAATGACGACCGATACGCCGAGCGCGCCCGCCATATGAGCGGGGCCAGTATCGTTGGACAATACCAGCCTGGCCTGGCTGGTAATAATGGCGAGTTCGTGTAAAGAAGCAATCGAAACCACATGCACATGTGCATTTTCATGCTGTGCATGAAAATCCTCGAACCACGCGAGTATATCAACTTTTTTGAACCCTGCTGGCTGCTCGGCATCGGGTCCACAAGCCACAATGAAGTCGATCACCTGCTGTGGATTGTGGGCAGCATAATAGGCACAGAGCAGGTGCATAACCTCATCCCAACGCTCATAGCATTTCGCGAGCACCATTGATTGGAAGAAACAGACTATAGGAAAATCATAGCTGCCAAGCTGAAAGGTCTGGAGCAGTTGCTGATAGCTTGCACGCTCTTGTGCCGAAAGATAAAGCGTGGGCTGCGCTTTCGTCCCCTCGATAGACGCTCTGGGCAGGCTAAAAAGCTCGGTAATGAAATCGGCATAGCGACGTAGTGGTCCCCGTTGCGCATAGTTGCGAATACCGACACGAAACAGGTTCGCTAAAGAAATGTGGGTGTGCAGTATGCCCTCTCGCTCACTAGTGTATTGCTGCGCAGACGGCATACCATCGTGGCTGCCATGAAAATCAAGCGTCAGCACCTGTTGCGGGTTGCCTGAAAACAGTTCTTGCACAGGGTCGAGAGCCAACGCTGGCTCGACGGATACGACGCTGATTTGCGGCCAATAGCGCTGTTGATAAAGTCGTTGATCAAAAAGGCTGGCTGCTCCCGCATCGATGTTAATACGTACAGGTATGCTGCGATGTAAAAAGAGCAACGCTTGCAGCACACCTTCAAGCAAAGCGCTGGCAACGATACATTCTCCCAGACGACCCGCTTTGCCGCCCAGGGAAATCAGCAGCATATCAGTTGTACGCAATGACTGACTCACGAAGGCGAGAGAGTGCTGCTCCTGGATCGAAAAAATGCGCTGCTCGTTTACCGCCTTTTCTGCCAGGAAAGAGAGATCATACTTTTTTTCGGTATGCTTTGCCTGTTCCATACCTGCTATCCATTCCCTAAAAAGAAAAACCGGGCAAGCAAATTGCTTACCCGGCATTTCGTTCTATTTGTAGTTACTGCACTTGCATAGCAATAACGGCTTAGTGGCCGCGAGCCTGTTCGTAACGCTGAGCAACCACATCCCAGTTGAGCACGTTCCACCAGGCGTTGAGGTACTCGGGTCGGCGGTTCTGATATTTGAGGTAGTAGGCATGCTCCCAAACGTCATTGCCGAAGATCGGGTAATCGCCATCGGTGAGCGGGCTGTCCTGGTTCGCGGTCGAAGTAATCGCGAGGTTGCCGCTCTTATCGAGCACTAACCAGGCCCAGCCGGAACCAAAACGTTTGACGCCCGCATCGTTGAAAGCGCTCTTGAAAGCATCGAACGAGCCGAATTTGGAGTTGATGGCATTCGCCAGATCGCCGGTTGGCTCTTTGCTGCCACCGGGTGTCATTGATATCCAAAACAGCGAGTGATTGTAGTGGCCGCCACCCTGGTTGCGGACAGCGGTGCGAATATTTTCAGGGACTTCATTCAAGCGGCGCACAACCTCTTCAATCGAGAGATTCGCGAACTCGGTGCCTTGCACAGCAGTATTAAGCGCGGTTACATACGCGTTGTGATGCTTGTCATGATGAAGCTGCATTGTTTGGGTATCGATATATGGTTCCAGAGCATCATAGCCATATGGAAGAGGTGGAAGTTCAAATGCCATAGTACATTTCTCCTTACCGAACATATGCGAAGGACATTGTTTTCCTTCATAGTCGCAATGAGATATCAATTAACCATGACCAAACAATGGCGGACATAGCTATCTTGAGCAGATATTTTTCGCACACTTAGTTATATGCGATAGAGCGCGTGCTCGTCAAGGCAAGACGAAAGAAGCTTTTGAAGTATTCTTTCCTGTTTTATACAGGCGATTCGGCCTATCCGATTGCACCTACACTCTCATATTACACGTGCTCAGCAAAGAGAAAGGAGACAATAAGCTCAACTTCTTCTTTGAACCTCTTCAGCTTTGGCGTCGCATCTCCAGAAACGTTGCTCCGTTTTCCACGGTTATGGTACGACCTGCGGAGAAGCCCGCGCGCGTGTAAACTTTGATGGCGCGCTGATTCCAGGTATAGACGTAGAGAAGAAAATGCTCTGGTTCATAGGTACGACGCGCGAAATCCAGGATCGCTTCTACAAACGGTAAGCCGATATGTTTGTCGGTCATATCTGGACGCAATCCCAGGCCGATGGCTATTGTTTTTCCCTCAACAAAAATACGTGGTGCTCCAATCTCCCCAATCAACGCGCTACTACCAAATGCGCAAAAGCCGATCAGTTCAGCATTTTCGTCGCGAACGGCGTAGTAGGGCGAACGTGTGTCCAGTAACTCGGCGATTGCCTGAGGATCAGCAGCATTCATGGTATAGGTTGTATAGGGCGGTTCGTATTGCCAATGCTGAATGATGTACGCATCCTGCTCATTGATAAGGGAAAATGTAAATTGCACCAAAATCACGTTCCTTTCTCGCTATCTTGCTTTTAAGCGATTCGACATTCCTAAATGGTTTTCAATGGTTTTCTTGCCGAATAAAAGAAAAGAGTTGTTTTACAATAGCATATTTTCCTTATTACGATGAACCAGCGATATTCCCACTTTCTGTTACAGAGAAAAATACATACACAGAGGTACCACGTTCTACGCTAGAATGCGGAGAAAGGAGGCGGATATGTTATAATGCCGCCAAACTTACCCGTCCTGATCGATTTTGCGCGTGGCTGCATGCCGCCACAGGTTATTCGCCGTTAGTGTTCCTGGTTCTTGAGAGGTGGAAAAGATGGTTATTGGGAAGATTGTGAAATCGGACTCCCATGTCAACTATGTGTGCCAGATTTTCGGTGCGCAGGAGGCGGAGATGCCGCCCTCGCCCGTCGATTACGCCTTTGGCCGCTTCGTTCGCGTCGCACAGCATACTCCATCTACACGGGATACCAATACGGAACTCGATCGTATGCTTGGCTTAGCGCAAGAGCCGGTCACCTACGCGATCGGGGTGATCTACGACACGATTCTGCAAAATCCGGCCTTTGGCACGCTGGGTCCCCGTCTCTCGAACGAGTTGCAAGTCGAACTCTTCTCCCCCGATTATATCGCGGAAAAGGCTATCCTCATCTACATTCTCGTCCTGGGCACGATTATTGTGCAGCCGGGGGCGGGCACACGAGGCGATATCGTAGCCAGCGCACACGGTGTGCCGCCGCTCTCGCTGGAACTTGATAGCGAGATCGAGACGATGAGCGACGAGGAGGTGCGTGCCTTTCACTATTTCAGCGATGCAGGCGTCGCAGATCAACACTCTTACCTGCATATGGGCTATCTGCCCCACATCATCGCGCAACGCGGCAGTCTCTTACCGATCGTAACGTTGCAGATCATCGAGCAACTGGAAACGCTCTTTCCTCAGGACCTGGCGCTTATCTCGATCGTCAAACGCAATTTTTCCTGGCGCTTGAAAGTCGAAACGACTGGCTAGACGGGACGAACGGAATAGCACAGAAGCGCAAGGCTTCCTTTTCTTGCGCGCTTAATGCTGACTAAAAAGTAGATAGATTTTCAAATTACTGTGGAGATGATAGGCTAGCGAGGATTTCTCCCTATGGTTACAGAGCAAAATGGCCGACCGACCGCCGCACAAACGAGTACACCAGCCACGCGACACCCCGTTGGTATCACCAAGGGTCCGGGCGAGACGATCCACGAGTATACCTTCGTCTCACGCGACGAGCGGCAAGTGCTCAAAAACGGCGAGTACGTTTACTATGAACTGCTCGATCCAGATCAGGGCGAGTCTCCTCAACTCTATAGCGATGCGATACCTCTACAACGAGTGTTGGGGCGTATTATGAAGCGTGTGCCCTTACAACTCTATCCGGATACGTTTCTGGGCGAGCCGGAAATATCTCCAGCGCAGGTGGCCGCGATGGTCGGCTACGACGCTCACACCAGCGAACTCTTCGAACTGCACGTCGCGATTATGGGCTACTATGACAAGCATACGAACTCGTTCGTCAACCCCTGGATTCCACCACAATCGGGCAAGAAAATCTTTCTGGCGGACGACCAGATGCTGGCGGGGATACTGAGCAGCAAGACGGACCGGCAGATGGGGTCCGCCACCATCGGATCTCTGCTTACGCGCGCACCAGGAGCGGTGCCTATCGTGCTCTCGGTCAAAGATCTGGTCAGTACACATATGGCGATTATCGCGAGCACAGGCGCGGGCAAGAGT
Source organism: uncultured Dictyobacter sp. (assembly GCA_964657925.1). GTDB lineage: Bacteria > Chloroflexota > Ktedonobacteria > Ktedonobacterales > Ktedonobacteraceae > Dictyobacter. The sequence goes on along the minus strand of CAZZWK010000084.1, from coordinate 8,955 downwards.
TACCTGGCAAGCGTGGTGATCGAAGAGCTGATGCAGCCACACAATAAGGCATGTATTTTGATTGTGGACCCGCATGGCGAGTACAGTACGTTAGACCAGATCATGAACGATGCGCGTTTCTCGTTGGCGGGAAATGGCACGGGCGGTTACCAGGCGCAGGTACGCGTTTATAAGCCTGAACAGGTCAAGGTGCGCATCTCAACGCTCAATATGGGCGATATGCGGCAACTTTTGCCAGAGATGACGGAAAAACAGCAATATTTGCTGAGCCGCGCCTTGCGCAAAGTCAGAGAAAATCGACACGGCCCGTCCTGGGGCGTGGCGGATTTAAAACAAGCGATCAAAATGGTCGCGCGCCAAAAAGGCGATGATGATGGCGAGGGCGCGGACGATTCGAGCACGGCACATGCCCTGACGTGGCGTATCGAGCAACGCTTCGAGCATAGTTTCACCTTCGATGACACCCAGCACCTCGACCTACCGGAGATTTTTCAGCCCGGCCAATGTACCGTGTTGCAATTGAACGAGATCGACGAGCGCGATCAGCAAGTCATCGTCGCGACGCTATTACGGCGTCTGAACCAGGCGCGCATGGATACTGAGCGCGGGAAAACACAATCAGGCGAGATGTATCTGCCCTATCCTGTCTTTGTGCTGATCGAGGAGGCGCATCATTTCGCGCCTGGTGGAACCGAGGTCGTGTCCACCGCTATCTTGAAGCAGGTGCTGGCAGAAGGGCGTAAATTCGGCATCGGCGTGGGCTTGATCAGTCAGCGTCCTGGCAAGTTGGACGCCGACGTATTGAGCCAGTGTCAGACGCAGTGTATTATGCGCATCGTCAACGAGATCGATCAAAAAAGCGTTGCCTCCGCCATTGAAGGGGTAGGACGTGAGCTACTCGATAATTTGCCCGCGCTCTCCAAAGGTCAGGTTATCGTCGCGGGCGCTGCCGTCAATACCCCTGTCATCTGCCGTGTACGACAGCGCTATACGCCCCATGGTGGTGAGAGCAAAGATGCGCCTGATATGTGGCAGCAGCACTTTCAGCGCGAGACACCCGAGAGCTTGCGCCGTATTGAAGCGCCGCTCAACGGCAATCGAGGCTTCAACCTCTTGAAATAATAAAGATGAGAAGCATGACACATCGCACCGTGCTCTTCCTCCTGCTCATCATCGCGCTCGGCTCCTGGGCAGGATTGTTGTTTTTCACTCATGCCATTGCTCCCACGACACCGATCGCTTTTGTGATCTTCTTCACCATCTTGCTGGTCGCATTGACCTCGACTATCGCCTTGCTGGCCTATGGTATCGGCACGCTTATGCTAGCCAGTGGCCTATTTACACGCAAACGTCGTCATGCAACGCTACAGGGTGCGTTGCGCCAGGGCACGCTACTCGCGCTGGCGATCATCCTCAATCTCGTGTTACGCGCGCTCAACAGTTGGAGCGTGCTCACCGCTATCGTTATCCTGCTGATAGCGATCATTATCGAGATAGCTATAGAGACACGTAGTTGAGGGGCAGGCATCTTTTGTGAGACGACATAAAAAAACAAGCACCCTCGATTGTTAAAAGGGTGCTTGTTTTTATGTTGTCTGACTATTGCTCGGCAGTGACAGCGGTATCGCCATTCTGGATCGCGAGTAATTCCGCGACGGACGGGCGATCGGGAAATTCGCTCAAGATGCTGACATCGCGGCGCTCGCGTGAGGCATGACCAAATTTGACGTAGCCATGGGTCAACGCGAAGAGCGTGTGATCGCGTCCAACGCCGACGTTTTCGCCGGGGCGAATCTTGGTGCCGCGCTGACGCACGATAATGCTGCCCGCCGTCACAAGCTGACCATCGTAGCGTTTGACACCGAGCATTTTAGGTTTGCTATCTCGTCCATTGCGAGAACTACCCATACCTTTTTTGTGTGCCATAGTATATTCCTCCGTGCCATTGTTGCAGGCAAGATACAGTGAAAAACGAGTATTCTCGGTGCGGGCTACGCTTCAGTCGTTAGCTCGGCAGGTTCGGTTGGTGCTACCGTGACGACCGGCGTCGGCGCTTGCTCCGGCTCTTTGCCGCTGATCAGGCTTTTGCCATCGGCGAGAATGTCGTTGATCGTCAGCACTGTAAGCTCCTGACGATGGCCGCGGCGATGACGATAACGTTTCTTCGATTTGTACTTGAAGACGATCAATTTCTCTCCGCGGGCCTGTCCTTCGACTGTGGCTAACACCTCCGCATTCGCTACGAAGGGATCACCAATCATCGAGTTATCGGCATCCGAGATGAGCAGGACTTCGCCGATACGAAGCTGCGCTCCATCTTCGACCGGAAGTCGGTTTACTTCCAGCCTTTGCCCGACGGAAACTTTGTATTGTCGTCCACCACTTTTGATGACCGCAAACATGCTTTCTTTTTCTCCTTTTATGATCCCTACGACTATTGACAGGTGGATACGTGGGAGGCATGGGTGGAAGCGCCTACCGGAACAGTTCCATGATCCTGCTGCTCGCATCTTCTGCGCGAAGACGACCGGTCAACCACGCTCATGATGCGATTGACCTTGAGAGAACACGCGGTTCCGCTCTACTGTAGGGATACATCCGCCACGTTCAATGGCATTGGGCAGCATTGCGCCCGGATGTTTGAGCAGTGTCCATAGTAGCAGCGACATTGCGACTTGTCAAGTGGCATAGGATCAGAGTGGGGATCAATGCGAGCAGGGGAAAAAGCGTATAGCTTCGGTGAAGTCCTAAATAAAGGTGTTATTTCCCTCATAGTACGTGATACCATATGCAGAGGAGATAAAGAAAAGAGCAGGCACATATTTTTTTGAAAGGTCTGGTAAATCGTTTTATGGCATCAGAACAGCGCAATGGACCCTTTTCAGCGGCGGTGGGTACTGACACCACCATCAACGCGACGGCCCTTACCCTCTCTTACACTGATGAGACTAATCCTGAAAGAAACATGCTTGTGGGTATCGCGCCTGAATTCGGGAGCAACCTTTTCCGCTTCCAGGTGGGGGAACATGATATCATACACTGCGAACAGGCATTGATACAGGATAGAAACTTCACCGGTGATTTCGTGCTCTGGCCCATACCCAATCGTCTGCGTGATAAACGCTATACCTTCGAGGGCCATGACTATCAATTTTCGGGGCTGGAACGCCCTGGCGGTGATAAATCGTTGGTCCACGGATTAGTGTACGATCAGGTATGGCAGTATGAGCAAGCGGTGGTGAATGAGAATTCAGCCACTATCTCAACTTTTATCGAAATGAACGAGCGTAATCCCTGGTATCAGTCTTATCCATTCGATAGCCGCCTGACCATCAGCTACGAATTGTCGCGAACAGGATTAACCATCAGCTATCATGTGCAGAACCAGAGCAGCAAAGACCTCCCGTTCGGCTTCGCGCTCCACCCGTATCTCAACCTTCTTTCAGGTCCTGAAAACACCACTGTTTGCCTGGCGGCCAAAAAGGTGATGGAAGCGGACAAAGACCTGTTGCCCACTGGTCGCGTCCTCGATGTCGAAACCACAATGTATGCCATGTTCGATCTCACTCAACCAGTGTCAGTCGGGCATCTCAAACTCGATCACGTCTATTCTGATCTAGAGCCTGGCGGCAAGGCCATTATCAGTTACAAAGAGCAGGGGCTACAGTTTGTGATCACGGCGAGCGACGACTTCGCGCACGCGGTCGTTTATACACCCAATGGGCCGCAAAAACAACAGTATTTTTGTCTTGAACACCAGACATGCTCCACGGATGCTTTCAATTTTTATAACCAGGGGGCCGAACGTCAGGAGATGGCACATGTCATCGTGCTGCCCGCGGGAGAGAGTCACAGTGGTAGCTTGCACTACACCATCGAGCATGATACCGCCAGTACCTTATAGCACGTAGTAACTCGATCAAAAATGCAATGGAAGCCGATCGCCAGTATACGCAAGATTGCTGTGTACGATCGGTGTCCATTGCATGCTGGCGAAGCTTGAGGCAGCATTAATCGGCAAGCGCGCTTCCGTCAACAACACGGTAGCTGTGTGCCTGCTGTAGAATAGAGGATGGGAAAACGGAGAGGTCGGTGGCTGTGAGCATAACCTGCTCGTAATGCAGGACCTGATTCAACAGGTACTCGCGACGCGCCATATCCAGTTCACTGAAGACATCATCCAGCAGTAGAATCGGTTGATCGCCTGTATTCTGCTGCATGAATGCCAGTTCGGCGAGTTTGGTCGCAAGGGCCACCGTTCGCTGCTGACCGCGCGAACCATAGGAGAGCATATTGACATCGTTCACGCGGAACTCCAGGTCGTCGCGGTGTGGACCAAGCAAGCAAACCCCTTGCAAGATCTCTTTGCGACGCGCTTCGAGCAGTTGCGTCTGTAGTTGGCGCGGACGTTCCGCTAGGCTCCAGGATTCATCCAGCTTAAAAGAGGGATGGTAGATGATACGCAACTGCTCACGTCCACCGCTTATCGTCGCTTGAAAGATTTCGGCTTGCTGGTTGATCGCGGCAATCATGCGTATGCGCTCGAACATAATCTGATTGGCGAGAGCGGCCAGTTGCTCGTCCAGGTAGTTCAGCATCGATGCATCGTCCTGGTTGTCTCGAATGCGTTTGAGCAAGGCGGAACGCTGTGAAACGACCTTGCGGTATCGCACCAGGGCCTGGCAGTACGCGGGATACAGTTGACAGAGAGCCTGGTCCAAAAAACGGCGGCGTTGCTCTGGACTCCCATCCACCAGGTGCAGATCGGTCGGCGCAAAGAGCACAGCCTTCATCTGCCCGATGAAATCAACGGTACGCTTTGGCACCCCGTTGATCTTAAAACGTTTGCGCGATGTATGAGCGGGAAGTTCAATAGTGCGCCCAGGACGATTTGCGATCGCGCTGGCGAAGGTGGGGGGCGTTGGATCAAAGGCCAGCATTTCGAGTTGTACGGTATCGTTGCGCCGCCGCAGATCGCCTTGAAGACGCGCAATCTGCTCCGGTGCGGACCAGTTGACCACCTCGCGGTCGCTGGAGGCATGAAATGAGGTTGCAGTTGCCAGCATACTCACCGCTTCGAGCAGATTCGTCTTGCCTTGCGCGTTGTCGCCATGAAAGAGAAAAAGCCCTGGTACGAGCGGCAAATCCAGCTGCGCGTAGTTACGAAAATATGATAATGAGAGAGAAGAAAGATACATGCACCCCATCCAAGAATACAGCCATCACGTGTTTTCAGTGTCAGACTACCAGCAGAGTACTATGATACACTGTGCAAGGGGAACTGTAAACAGGAAGCGGTGGTGTGCCGCTTCCTGTGCTCTTTTTTTACTTACTTGTACCTTGTTTGGGACATTTTCACCATGAAAAGGTCGATCCATGCGCCCTGGTCGTTCAACACACGCCATCTGTTCCGGTAGGTATCCCGGTGCATACCTGGCTCCTGGTAAGGAAATGATCGGCGATGACCGTAGACGCGATATTCGTCTTATCGACCGAGATGGGGGTATCAAAGATCGAAGGAATAGCACCGCCATCGTAGGTCGCGGTTGTCATCCCCTGACTCAACGAATTTACATTCGTTCCCTGGTAGATGGCCTTCACGACCGCTCCAGTCGATTGCGCCTCTTTTATGATTGGCTTATACACGGTCATATTTTGATCCCCAGCCAGAATATGGTTGATACCGATGGCAGTCGCGTCCTGACCCGTGACCAATACTTTTCCGTTCATGTGAACAGCTTTGAGCGCATTAATCACACCATTAGCCATACCATCATTAGCCACATAGGCGACCTGTACGTCATTTTGCTGGTCCGTTAAATCTCCCTCCATTTCGGTCTGGGCGGTATTATTATCCCAGTTGGGCGTGAAGGTTTCAGAGATATTTTTTAAGGTGCCATGCGCAAATAAAGGATCGAGCACAGAGTGAGAACCAAGGCTGTAGAGCAGGGCATTGGCATCTGTTTGCGATCCACTGATCATCACGACATTGGTAGTGGCGTTTTTCTGGTAAGCCGTGTAATGAGTCGTTATATACTGCCCCTGCAATTTGCCGACCGCAAAATTGTCAAAAGAGACATAGTAGTTCAAATACTTCGATTGAATCAAGCGGTCGTAAGCGATAACAGGCACATTCAGTGCCTTAGCTTTCGCAACGATGGGAGCAGCGGCGACGCTGTCATGAGGGCCGACAATCAAGATACAATCACCATTCGCCAGATCATTTTCGGCCTGGGTGATTTGTGTGTCAGAATTTCCCTGGGCGTTGTTGTAATCGATATGGACACCAGGAATCGCAGCTTTCACTGCCTGAATGAGCAGAGGATGATCTTCCGTCTCCCAACGAATGGACGAAGCAGTTTCAGGCAACAGAATACCAACTTTCGTACATCCTTTGCCACCATTTGTTACATATGCAGCACCTCCAGTATTGCCTACATTGCCCGCGCAGGATGCTAAAAGGAGACAGACAAGTAGCATCATACTTAGCCAGAAAGTGTGCGCCCAACGCGCATGGCTCATACTTTTCATTATTTTCTCTAATCCTTCTATGCTCATGCCTTTTGCTCTTTGTTATTCTCCTACCACATGGCGCAACTGTGAAATGACATTTTCAAGCTGCTTCGATGCCTCGGAGGCAGAAGTCGCACCCGAGACGAGCTGCTCTGTTATCTGGGTCGTTACTCGTATGGCGGCTGAGAGACTTTTACTACTGCGCTCCTGATGAGAAGCAGCTTTTTCCAAATAGTTCGCCGTTGAGATAATCTCATTCAAGCGGTGCTGCGTTCTCACGGCATCGAGTTGATTCAAATCGCGCGTAAAATCTCGTCCGATCTCATCCAATCTGCGAGCGGCTAATCCGCTGGCCTCCGCGTAATATTGCACCGATTGCAGGCCGACCTGCGACGATTCGACGATCCATTGTTGTTCTGTCGCAGTCGCCTGTTCGTTCGATGCCAGTGTTTTGAGCATCTCACTACTTTTGATCAGCGATGAGACCGATCCCAAAATCGGACGGGTGATGCGGCGACCGATGATCAAACCGACGATAGCGGCCAGTATCGTGATGATGGCAGCCAGCGAATAAAGATAAATATCCTGCTGGTTCGCCGCTTTTGTGATTGTGCTCACCGGCCTGAGCACGATATAGGTCCAGGGCACGACCTGACAGCGAATTTGATATGCTTGAAACGCCTCGTTTTGTAGGGCTGGTGTGAATTGTGTCGTGTTCGACGATTGTGTGTTGCGCTGGATATTTGCTAATGTGGGATCGGACAAAACAGTAACAGGGGCCTGGCTATTGCCATACAGGTCCTCGTTTTTGATACGCTGCTGAAGTTGCGCGCTGAGTGGGGCTACGGTCTTGAAAAGCGCGGTGGGCACCGTCGTTAATGTTGTATCAGTATTGGTATAGCCAATGCGCACTCCGTTTTCATCGACGATCATCGCATAACTGCCTGGTGCGGCGTTTGTTTCATTGTTGAGCGCAGTCCAGATATCGGTGAGATTGAGCGTTGAACGGGCAATACCCAGAAAAGTACCTGTGCTGGACTTGATAGATGCATAAATATCTATGAAGCCGATATTCGTGTTGCGATCAAAATAAACATCCGAGACCAGCGCTTTATTGGTTGTTGGCAACTGGTCCATGATCTCTGGTGGAATCATGTAGTTCCCACGAGCAGTAGGAGCCGCCGGAAATCCCAGAATGGGTTTTCCCCTGGTATTGAAAAGCGACCAGTTACTGTAGTTTGGGTCCAGGTGATATCCTACCTCTAGCTCACTCGATGCTTGTTTCTGATAAAGCTGGTTGCCTGCGAGCACCTGTTGAATTGCCACATATTGATCAAGGTAGCCTAAATCTTGTTGGCGATTGATCAGGAGAGAATCGATATTCTGCGCGTGACTCTGAGCATCATTTCCCATCTCGGTCGTCGCTTGACTGATCAAGGTTGGTCGCAAAATGACTTCACTACCCACGACGGTAATAATCAGAGGAATGACGACCGCGAGCACAAGAAGCACCGAAACACGGACCGCAAGAGAAAGTCTCTTCCGTGAAGAGAACGATGGAGCGATTGTGGACATGAGATGTTTCTCCTGAAGATTTTCTCGTCCAAAAATGGAGCTTAACGGACATGTACAGAATGAGCAGATAGAACGTCATCTCGATCATTGTGTCTGCTGCACCTGAACTTCTAACAGGTAACGCCCATAAAAACAGGAGTGTGAAAGAAAGACTACCGTCTTTGACGATCCCTTTTCTCAGCAAGCAAGGCTGGCTGCTACCATTACATTTATAAAAGATAACCCTTACATTTTTTACATAATTCGATGCACACTAACATTCCCTATATAGAATACATCGAATTCAGCAACTTTTTTTACCTAATAGTAATATAGGACTATTAGGAAAGGGAAAAGTCCTCTCTTCTGTCTAACTATTATAGTTATATAGTTGTCCGCTTGTAAGATCAAATTGTACTTGCTACAATCGTTGATGCTTATGTAGAATGTATAGAGCGCTAGATAGGTTCAGCAGGAAGAGATTGTCAGGTGAGTTAAACGCTCACCTGACCGAGGATGATTGTGCTTAGCGATTTGTGCTCATGGGCATAATTACATACGTGTAATCTTCGGCGCTCACCGGACGAAGCACGCCTGGGCGTGCGGCGGACGAGACCTCAAGCGCGACTTCGGGGGTGTTCAAAATGGCGAGCACATCCGTCAAATACTTCACATTGAAGATGATTTGCTGCTCGGGACCGTCAACGGCGGCGTTGATCGTTGTGATATTGCTACCAACATCTTCCGCGGTCGATTCGAGTGTCAGTGTACCACCGCCATTACTCTCATCGCCAGCCGCGATTTTGATGCGGGTGATATTCGAGCTATCGCGAGCAAACGGGGTGACTGTTTTGACGGCGGCGGCGAACTCTTTGGTCTCGATCACGG
>CAZZWK010000083.1:0-27821 GCA_964657925.1 uncultured Dictyobacter sp. | reverse complement strand
AATAGCCCACATTGTCCTTCGCCAGCAACAGCAGATGATGATAGTCGTCGCTGAATCGCTTCGAATGATCGTACATATCCTCCGTCAGATACGCCTCAATCCCGATCACCGGGTTGATCCCACCCGCCTTACATGCCTTGTAGAACTCGATCGCGCCATACATCGCGCCATGATCAGTGATCGCGAGATGCTGCATACCAAGCCCCTTGGCCTGACCCACCATCTTCTTGATACGGCTGAATCCGTCCAGTAATGAATATTCCGTGTGCACATGCAAATGAGCAAAGTCCGCCCCCATAAAATGTCCTCCATCACAAATCTTCTAATGAATCGGTCACCAGTAGGGGCCGCATTTATGCGCCCGCGCGCAATTCATTGCCTGCCCTCTTCGTTTGCCGATCCTGGTTGTAAAATTTCATTATTGGATAACAAAAAATAAAAAAGCATAAAAGTATTTTTTGATATCATACCATCTTCCCCGCCATCATCCTCCCAAACTATGACCATCTTCTTCGCATCCTTCTGTCCGCGTAGGGCAAACCACGCGTTTGCCTCGCGGACAGAATCCAATACCAATATACCGATACCAATATAAATATAGGAAAAGGGTCATAGACGAAGAGCAGAAAGTGACAACACTCTCCCCTCTCTGTTAAGATACACGAAGAGCTAGTACGAGGTAGGTTTGTACAGCGAGTACGATGTGGTTGGAAGTGTTCATAGTTCTATGGTGAAGCATGTATCATACTGAATTTGTTCTTATGACTGGTAGAGAAACTGTACTGACCGATGGCCGCAAGCCCTCACCCTGTGTCGCTACAGTGGCTCATCATCTTCACTCATTAGAAACGGGAATGTGCAATGCCTAGTTCATCTTTCTTATATGAACAACCCGAAGCTCTGTTGATCCACGTCTCTGATCCCGAACTTCCACTCCATATCGCCGACTACCATCTCAGCCGCGATGAAGTAACGCTGATCGGTCGCCAGGCCGATGTGCACCTCTTGATCAATGAAAGTTCCGTCTCCCGTCACCACGCCCAAATCAGCTATATCAATGGTCTTTACCTGTTGCGCGATCTTGGCAGCATGAATGGTACCTATGTGAATGATATCCGCATCGATCCCAACCAACCACACATGCTGCGCGCCGAAGACCTTGTTCGCATCGGCCTGAAAACTGAGTTCAAGTTCGTTGTTCGCCTGCGCTCCACACCTGACACACAAGCACCACAGCCCGCTTCTCGCCCCGTCTATTCCTCACCTGTCGAGGAACGCGCGCCAACTGTCTCCCTGGCGACCGAACGCACGCTCCAACGCCCACCCACTGTCTCGTCCGAGAAACGACTCCCACCCGATCAGGCCGCGCAATTGGCTCCCCCCTCGGTGCCTGCGCTGATCATTTTGCCTGAAACTGTGCTAGAAGAGTTGGATGGCTCTCCACGTATCTACCTGCTCACACCGAATAAACGTATCACTATTGGTCGCGCGCTCGGCAACGATATCGAGATCATCGACCCCAACGTCTCCCGTCGCCATGCGGAAATCTTCGCCGACAACACAGGCTATCTTATTCGCGACCTCAATAGCAGTCATGGCGTCCAGGTCAACCAGCACAAAATCAACCAGCCATATCGCCTCTCACATGGCGACCGTATCGTCTTAGGTGGCAGCATGCTCTTCTTTGTGGATCTACAATCCGGTAAAGAACAAACATCCCAGATGCAGCCCATCGAACCCGCTACCACTAACCGCTACGTGCCTGAACCCGCCGCGCCCGTTTATCCACAACGTCGCACTACCGCGTATCTGCAAGAGCCGCCAGAGGTGCGTGCTCCTGCCCGCAAGCCCGCCTCCGTCAGTACCAATAAGATACCAGTGCAGGTCGTTATCTGTAGCCGCTGCGGCGTGGCGAATATGCCCGTCGCCCGCTTCTGCGCCAGTTGTAGCGCTCCTCTCTCCATCAATGACGCACGCTAACCATTTTCCCTCAAATTCCTCTTGCGTATGACGTAACGTCATCCTCTATACTGCTAAATAGAAAGGAGGAACACCTTGGGTCAACATCTTTATCACACCAGCCAGTTCGCGCGTAAAGCATCCGTATCGGTGCGTACTTTACGCTACTACGATAGCGTCGATCTGCTCTCGCCATCACATCACAGCGCTACCGGCTTTCGCCTCTACTCCGACGAGGATTTCGCTCGCCTGCAGCGCATTCTCGCGCTCAAATTTCTGGGCTTTTCGCTACAAGAGATCAAACTCTGCCTGCACTTCGATCCACATACCCTGCAAACTTCGTTGGCCGCGCAAAAGTCGATGATGCAGGAACGTCGCGCACAACTCGATACCATTATCCACGCGCTCACAGAAACTGAGCAACTCCTACAGGCGAATCCGCATGACTGGCAAGCTATTGTTCACGTGACCCAGGTGATACATATGCAACAATCCAATGATTGGCGTAAAAAGTACTTTACCGAAGAGCAACTTCAGCAGATGGAGCGTCTGAGCCAGCAATCCTATAGCGAGGAGCAGCGTCAACACCTGGCCGAACGCGGCAAAAACTGGACCGAGCAGGATCAGCAGCGCGTGAGCCAACAATGGAGTGAGACCATCGCGGAACTACAACACCTTGTCGCGACACACCAGGACCCACTCGGTCCCGCCGCCCAGGCAATGGCTCAACGCTGGTACGACCTCATTCACCAGTTCACGCAAGGTGACGCCGGTATATCCAAAGGACTGAGCAACTACTATTCGCGTCTCGGCGAACTCCCACCCGAAGATCGCTCCATCCCTCTACCGTACAATCAGGAAGAAGGCGAGTTTCTTAAAAAAGCCATGCAGGCCTATACCCAGAACCTGCAAAACCAAAACTCACCCAACTCCTGATATCGTCCATACATCATGCATCATCACATCAAACAACGTGATGATGCATGATGTATGGATTCATCCCACCACGTAATGTACGGACCCGATTTATCGCGTCCGCTGTCTCGCTTGCAGATATGTTGATATATATTTCCCCTGCATCATCGCGTCCGCTGTCTCGCTTGCAGATATGTTGATATATATTTCCCCTGCATCATCGCATCTGCACCTTGGTGGAGAGATTTTTTATGAAACGACCTCCGCCGAATTTTCCTGTTTTCCAGCTTGCAGCACCGCTTGCTCTTCCCGTTCTTGCCTCTCCTGACGCCCCCGTCTCTGCTCGCGTTTGATCTCGTGCGCCAGGATACGCCTCAGGATCGCGACCGAACTGGCATAGGTAGAATCCATGCCGAAGTAGGAAAGACTGCCCGCGCCAAGATTTTTGCCGCGTGTATACGGCGTATCCGAAGCATAGTGCAAAATCCCCAATTCGTAGGGCAAGCGCACCAGATTGATATTCTCCTCCGTCGGGTAACGCGTCAGATACTGATCCTCGTAGATGGCATTCAGATATGGCCCACTCTCCATCTCGACCACCGTATAGTTCGCCTGATAATAAAAGTCCAGGTATTGCCGGTTTTGTAGATACGTCCCCTTGGCGGAAATGGCTTTCTGATTGTCCAGCACCGAGCCGTAAATCAGGTACGGCTGTACATCGCCTACGCTGAACGCGTTGTCCAGCCAGTAGATGTTCTGGCTGTGCTCGTCCATCACCACGTTCGAGATCATCACATCACCAATGCTGCCGTTGAGCGTCGCGGCTTTGCCCAATATATAAATGCCGCTGATATGCGACATGTTCTCCATAATCTCGCGCATCATACGGTACGCGGCCATCCCCAATGGATAATCGATATTGAGAATGATGGCCTTGCTTTTCGCCAGCAGATCCATGTCATTCATGCGGCAGCGTGGATCTATATCGATGGCACGCAACTTCGCGAGATCGAAGATCTGCGCGTCGATCTCCAGGCCGTGCCGCGCCCCCACATGCCAGATGCCGCGCTCCTGCGCCTCGCTCATCCTCGTGCGCGCCGCCTCTTTCCCCTCTCTCGTCTGCAACCACTCGCGCGCCGCGAAGTACAGAAAATTTTGCCAGTTCCCCGGCACCTGCCCCTCCTGTATCTTGCGACATTCCTCCGTCAGATAGGGATCGTCCCCGCTCAGCGCGAAATTGACCAGTTCCTGCTCGTGCCGCTTCATAAAGCCCGATAGCAGATTGACCAGGCTATGCGTGTTGCTCGATACAAAGTACACCGGTCGATCGACCAGTCCCAACTCGTCCAGCAGATTCTTCACCGGCTCCCACCACTGATGTGTGGCCTTGACATAACCCACGTGCGAGCCGCCCAGCATGCGCAGATGAAAACTCTTCTTGCGCTCCCCGATTTCGTGCAGCTTCTTCCACAGCCGGTTACCCCAGATGACTTCTAGCCTCTCCCAGTCATCGTGTGCGATGTGCAACCGATGGCGCAGCACCTTGCTGATCTCCGAAAAGACCGGCGACTCTTGCTCTACATCCGTCTCCAACAACTGCATGGTCGTTGGATCATTGTTGAGCAGGTAATACATTTTGTTCCACTCGATCTGAAATGCCACCAGGATCGGCACGATATCATCGGTATCGCTAACGCTCGCGACATACACCGCCAGTGTTCTCTCCCCATCGTAAAACCATTTCCGCCGCCGCGCCGACGAGGTCACTGCCTGCCATGTGTCCACCGGAAATCCCTGCTGCTGAAAAACTTCCTCCGACTGACCCAGCAGCACGCGTTCACACTGGTTGATAACCGAGGGCAGCCGCAAAACGCTATAGATAAATGCGGACATATCTGGATACGCTTTGCGCGCGTCCGGATGCAAACTCGAATCAATATTGTAATGTGCCTGGATCAACGCGTTCAGGTTCACCTCGCCCGAACTGCGCAACAGCGTGTTATACGTCCGAATATATAACTCAACGTCACGTTTACCCGCTTCATGATACCGCTCGCCATGCTCCAGTGTCGGCCCAATGGCTGTATGCCGCAAACTATCTTCGTTCAGCATCTCGTCATCTATTTCTTCCATCTCGACCGCTCCATTACTCTGGCTATTTCCTTGCCCGTTCCCCTGAAACATCCGTTCTCTCGACTGCTCACCGTACTGGGGTCGATTGCGCAGGTTGTGACTCTGTTTCTTATTATTCCGTGCCATGACTATGCCTCTTCTGTGAGGGAAGCTCTTTAAGATTCCACCAATCCTGATCTCTTCCGTCTACTTTTTTTAATCTTTCTCTATTTCTATATTCACTATATAATAGCACCACCCCCATAGCGCCATCTCCCATATTTCACCACCCAATCGAAAAAACCACTCATCCGCGTAGGGCAAACTACACGCTTGACGGTATGTAGGTGTTTACCCTCGTGTGAATCTCCCCTACGTTCCCCACACCCCATCACCTATCCAATCGCGTTTGTCCCTATAATCTCTAATGGGAGTTATACATAGCCTGATTGTCACAGTTCAACAGGCTGGGTAATCTTGATGATGCGTTTGCTGTGAAACGCAGCACGTGCTGCTACTCCTTAATCATAAGGAGAGCAATATTAGCAATGTGGTTCCAAAGAAAGGCGTAGAGTATGGGAGATACAGTCGCAATCGTTACAGCGAAGGAGATCATTTCAAGACCGTGTTGCATCTGGCCGATACCTTCCTGGGCATCAGTTTGATGGCGCACGACTTCCAGGTGTTGCAGAGCGGGGCAAGCTGGCAAGACAAACTGATGGCGTTGGGCGACCTGGGTTTCAACGCGGTCTCCGATGCCATGCTGCTCGCGGGAGTAGGAGACCTGGCCGACATCGGCATCAAAATCGGAGCCGACCTGCTCGAACAGCGCTTCATTGAGGGGAACGGGCAGATTGCCATCATCGAGGACTGGTTGGTCATTGCTGGCTCCCAGACGATGTAGAATCTCACTGTTCAGCAGGATCACACCTATACTGTCGGTGATGGGCAGTTCGTTGTTCCTAAGGTAAGTGTCGATCAGTCATTGGGCAATCCAAGTAAACCTGCCACCGAAATGTCTTCGTCAACAGTCTCCCCATGGATGCCCTGCCCCTGCCCCATCAGTTCCCAATCCTGGCGCTGTTCTTCGCTTGCATGTAAGAGTCGGGGAAACCAATGCAATGGGACACTTATTTCCCGCTCATCTTCCAGGTGAACATAGAGTCGTTCATGCTGAAAAAACACGCGTGTTGCGTGGATCACTTCATTGCGCAAAATAGTCATTCCATGCCTCCAACAGTTCTGCATGATGTTTTTGAATAATCTCTTCAATATCGTTCAACTGTTTCTGTTGAAATCCCGTTGTGCTCGCAAGACTGATCGGGTTCAACCAGAATTTCGCCAGACCTTCCGCTTTTTGCACATGAATATGAGGTGGCTCATGTCCCTCATTGCTGTAAATGAAGAACCGGTAGCCAGATGGTCGGCATCGGGTCACCTCACTTCCTTCTGAAGCATGACTTCACACGTATTTTCCTTCCCAAAGTGTATCATAGAGTGGTGATTGGAACAAACACACCAGTGGGCAGTTTGTTGTTCATAATTGTAGTGCCTAAAAGTCGTTGGCAAGCAGCGCCGCCGCTAAAAATATCGACTTTTGGTCAATTGACCTAAATTGGCTATTGGCGTAAGCCAGTAAACAAAAACCGTTTGGGATGGCGTACACTTATAATAGGAGATGCTACTAAAATGTTGGATGTCCCCATATCTGACATTTCCCCCTAGTAGCACCTCCTTACTCTCCCACGCGGCACTATTGCCCATCTACTGCCCGCCCAAAACCCTTTGATTTATCACACCACATAAAGTACGGACCCGCTTCATCGCCTCCGTGCCCGTTCACACAATTGATATTTCCTCTCCATGCACCTATCCCCACATCAACATATCATTCTGCTCCGGCACTCGCTCTGTTTCATCAAGTGCCGCCTGTTTCCAGGTGCAGCGAACAATATGCTGCTCTAAAAATTGCTGAATGATCAGATCATACTCACGTTGCGTAAACTTTCCAAACTGCGCAAGCACCAGCTGTTGCCGCAAATCAGGCCAGCGCCGCGTGCGTTGAGCCGCCCCTATTTGCCTGACTTGCTGGGCTAATTGTTGTAGCGCTACAGCTTGTCGTTCGTCTTCCTGCCGCACAAACCACTCTTCTCCCAGCACACCCGCGTAGCTCTGCCGTATGCTCTGGCGCCAGTGGAGGCAGGTCGTGTCATTCATACGCAACAGACTATCCTGCCGACGTGTCGCGTAAATTAGCGTATATGGAGCACTTACAACATTCGCAGGCCCCATCTGCATCGGTATCCTCATACGTTGCGGCGGAATCTGAAAATGGCGTTGCATTGACGCGCATAGAAGCGTACAAAAACCGGCCACCATCTCTTCCACTGCCTCTTTCTGCCCGGCATCTCCTTTTGGGAGCAGCTTCCAACGATCGCTGCGCAAGAGCGCCGTCAATACCGCACCTTGTTCCTGCACCTTTTCACCACCCTGCAGACACATCGTTAGCTGTTTGTGCGAGATCAACAAGCACAGATCGGTCGGCACCGCACGTTGATAAAGTGGTGTCATCTGCTCATAGGTAAACACCTGTGGCGCAAGCGGATTGAGCAGGAAGATAGCCGGTGATTGATCCATCTCCTGAAGCAGGGCTGGCGCGATCTCCAACCAGCTCCGCTTGATAATGTCGCTCTCTCTGGGCAACACTATCGCCTCCTCCTCGTTCACTGGTTCCTTGCGCTTCCCTCTGTACGGTTTTTTGCTGCCCGCGGACAGCAAAAAACCGTACAGCGTAATCGGTTTGCTCTCCCGCGCTAACTCTTGTCCCAATGCGCGGATTTCTCGCAGTTCGTCGATGACCGTTGCGTCTCCCTGTCCCGTTGCTCCCTGCTCGTTCTGCCCATCATTTTGTCTTTGCCCGTCCGCCATCCGCGTTCGCTTCAGCCCCAACCCATCGATCCAGTAGCAGCGCCGGAAAATCCTCGTCGCCGCGAGCGATCGGCTGTATGGCTTCACATATTCTTGCAGCAACCAGCGACGCAGCGACGCAACAACGGCTTGCTCGCTCGAACTTGAGCGCGAGCGTGTGACCCTGCTTTCTGTCCTACCCACCGCAACACCACGGTCCTCTTTGTTGTCTGTGCTCATCCATGCGTCCATATCACGCATATGGTATCACATACACCTATCAAAAGACCGTGTACGGCTTATCTCCACACTCTGACATCATTGAAGAGAGCGGTCGTGGGTTGTTGCCTCTCAGTCGTGACATCGTACCCTTCGGTTGCCATCACACCGATCGCTCCATTGAGATTCAATATGGCGTTGGTATCCGTGTATTTTACCACCAGTTGATCGTTCACATAAAAAGTGTAGATATCTCCTATTACCACTACCGCCAGTTTATTTGCCGCGTTATTGCCTGTATTAATGAACGAGAATTGTTGCGTACTGTTCGGAAAGCCTGCCAGTGGCTTGCACACGTGATTGATGCAGGATTGCAGTGTATAGCTCTTACTGTCGAGCACTTCGAAATAGTAGAAGGAATCAGCCGCGACGTTTGCACGAAAGGCAATACCTCCGCCGCTGTATTTTAACCCGACCGTGCTGAACTTCATGGTGATTTCATAGGTGAAATCGCTGAAGTTGGTCGCGCTAGCGAAACAGACAGCGGGCGGCGTGGTGAGCGTGGCATAGATCTGGTAGCCGGTAGCTGTAAATCGGCAAGAACCTCCATCCGCCGCACCTTCCAACCAACCGTTGTTGTTTTGTAGGAGTGGATCATTGAGGGCGAGCACGCCCGTATATGGTGGATAAGGATTCGCGTTCTTCGTTGCGATGCCCGGTGCCCTGGTCGCCTGTGCGCTTTTGTTTGCTGTGGATGCTGTTGTTGCAAATGTCGTGGACGTTGCTGAATTTTGTGTTGACGTTGGTCGTTTCAGGTAAACAATACTTAGCAGGGTGGCTAAAATAATAATAATGGCAAGTATGAGTAACAATAGCCTGTTCGGTCCCCATGCGTCAACTCTGCCTCCCAGCCCATGTCCCGGCACTATCCCTATGAAACGAGCACTGTCTCCTACTCCTTCTCTCTCTCTTGTCTGAGGCACAACTTCTCTTGGGGGTGGTGGAGATACTACCCGATCCTCTACATGTTGTCCCGAGAGCGAGGAAGTAGGCGTGGGTAGAAATGCTGAGCTATTTGGTACAGATGTCGCTATGCTATTTGAAATAGGCCCACTCGATACACCTGCTGGTTGTATCCTTAACTCCTCGGGTTCTAGCAGAGGGGGCAATACTACCTGCGAGGGCGTACTATCAGGGAATCTGGCGCTGCTCTGATTACTCCCCTGATTAAAGTTGGCGGGGAATGGCAAAGAAGAAAACGAAGCCTGCCCGTTCTGCGATCCCTGACCCATCCTTTGCAAAGCTCTGCTCATGTACTCTTCATAGGTGGGAATAGGTGCTAACTGCCTGGACCGTGTGCTGTTCTCCGGCTGCTGAACCTCTTCATTGCCTGCTGGTAGCAAACGACGCGTTTGAGGAGCGGACTCTACATTCGCTGCTGGCAACGCTCGCATTCTGGTTGACTGGTTCATAAAATCAGCAGACTGACCTCCTACTGCCCCTGCATCGAAGAGAGGTGATCTATTTAACTCTTGCAAGCGACTGGTCGATACATCTTTTTGAGAGGTCGAATGCGTACTTGTTCGCCCATTTGGCCCGTTCAACAATAATGTCCTATCAACCGCGGGCATCGCGCCTGATACTCTGGGCAACGCGGTCATGTTCGCGCTGGAAGTTGTATCTCTATTCTTCAATGTATTCGCCTGCACGAAGGCCGCGGCATCGAATGTGCGTGCTTTCGATGTCGTATCCTGGACTGGCTCACTTGCGCATGCCCGTTCGAGGGCCAGAGCGAACGCTTTGACATTGGGATAACGGCGCAACGGATCTTTTGCAAGCGCGGTTAACACAACTTCTTCGATCTGCGTCGTAATACTGGACACCTTGCGATGCAATGGCTCTGGCCGACCTAATACCTGTTGACTGGCGATCTCAAAGAAGGAACCGACAAAGGGACACGTCCCGGTCAGCCACTCGTAGGTAATAACACCAAGCGCGTACTGATCGCTGGCCGGTCTCGGTCTCCCTTGCAGTTGTTCTGGCGCCATGTACGCGGCTGTACCCGCCGTCTCCGTTCTTGTGCGCGAGGCCGAGTTATGTGTCATGAGCGCTAGTCCGAAATCGCTCAGCAGAACATCGTCATTCGGACCTAGCAGCATATTTTCTGGTTTGACATCTCGATGGATGAAGTTGTTGTCGTGTGCGTACTGTAACGCTTCCGCCGCCTGCCTTATATATGGTATGAGTCCGGCCAGCGCTCGCGGTTGCCCTTGCAGGAAGCGTTGCCGAAACGTGCCCCTAGGCGCGTAATCCATAACAAGGAAAGGAATATTGTTTTGGACCCCAAAATCCAATACGCGAATGATGTTGGGATGCACGAGGTGTGCGATCGTGCGTGCCTCCTCCAAAAAACCCTGAATACTGTTTGCGCCCAGGCGCATCTGGAGAACTTTGATCGCCGCCTGAGTACGCAAGTGAATGTGCTCACCCTGGTACACATCCGCAAATCCACCTTGCCCAATCAGGCGCACGAGGCGGTAATTCCCCAACTGTCTAATCTGCTCTGTCATAAGCGTCTCCTCAGGCATGTATTCGTTCTCTCAATCTTGTTAAACGAATAGTATGTATCAAATCGTCTCACGCTAGCGTTGTTCAGTACAGAAAGGCTATCAAAAGAGTACGTTCTATACCTATCCAGGCGGCGCAAAAATATAGCCTCTTCTTCCTGCTGAAAATGCATCCGTGAAAAAGAACTGTTTCGTTCGTCAATTTATACGTTGACATATTTATGTTTCTTCCGTACACTTATATTCGGAACCCGAAGAACCAGTTTATGGCACATACTAGATGAGGGGGCTGTAATTTATTGGAAGCAATTGTATGCCCTGAATGCAAAAAACCATTGCCCGGCGATGCACTTCACTGTAGCGACTGTGGAGCATCTCTTCCTGCCCATTCGCTCTCTGTTGCTTCCAATTCATCACTCTCGCTTCCCTCTCGTAGTTCCTTGCTCTGGGATGATTTAGACCCCATCTCGATCGATGATCCTTCATCGGTGGATGACGAGGATCTCTCTTCCGATGAATTTGCCCTCCCAGAACAATCTACCTGGCAACAGGTCGTTGAAGAAGTGGCCTTGCCACCTGCGGCATATCCTCCGCGCCCTCCCCAACCATCGCAATCGTTCCGCTTCTGGCGCTATAAATCATTCTGGCATCCCTTTGGCTCTCTGCGTACACCCAAAGCCGCTTTCTGGCTGTTTATGGTCATGTTGCTTTGCCTCATCTCGGTGGGTACCTTCGGTATTACACGTTCATGGGGCCAGGGTCTTCATGCCGCGTCGGGCACCTCGCTACAGGTCTCGCCCCAATCTATGGAAATCGGTACAACCCTCACCTTGCATGGTTCCGGTTTCGTCCCTCGTTCTCACATCGGCTTGACCCGCGACGCCTCCATTCCTATCTACGATACCTCGAACGATAGCTCTATCGTCGCTGATAAAAAGGGCAGTTTTACCGATACCGTGGTCGTATTACCCGATTGGCAGAGCGGCTCCCATGTCATCAACGCGGAAGATGCCACCACCCATCGTACTGCCTCTTTCCCGATTCTCGTTGTCGGCAATGGCGTGGTACTGCGCCCACCCCATCTCAAGCTCTCCGTCACTAGCCTGGATTTCGGCTCTGGTGATCAAGCCACAAACAGTACCAAGGCCATCGAGATCATCAACACTGGTTCGGGTCAGATATCCTGGCAAACAACAACTACACAACAATGGTTGCTCGTTAGCCCCAATAGTGGACAGTTTTTCAGTGAAGCGCCTTCAAGCGTCATGATCGCGGTCGACCGTTCCAATCTGAAGGTCGGAGATTACAACGCCCAGGTCCTTTTTCAATCCAATGCTGGTAGCGTTGCTCTGCCCATTCATATGCACGTTTCCTCTCTTGGCAAGGTCAGTTCCTCCGTCTTGCAGGTAACTCCTGGCGTTCTCTCGTTCTCAGCGTCCGATGGCAATGCTGCTCCCAATGCGCAGATGATCACTGTAAGCAATCCTGGCACACAGAACTTGCAGTGGAATGTGCAGTCAAAAGTGCCCTGGATTACCCTTGCTCCTTCTTCCGGCACTGTTCAGCCCGGTGAGAGTACGGCTGTAACCGTTCATATCCAGACAGCGTCACTCCTGCCCGGTTCATACGGTGGCGAACTGATCTTCCAGGGGCAAAATGCGTCCACGCTGCATAGCCCACAGCAGGTGTATATCAACCTTACGATCGCTCCACACTGCTCACTTCAGCCTTCACCCACTATCTTAACTTTTGATGCTATGGTTCAACAGACCACTTCTGCATCACAAACAGTAAGTCTGCAAACGCCAAAAGGCTGCTCAAATGCTCTCTCCTGGCACGCGACCAGCAATACGAAATGGTTAGTACTTAACACAACCAGCGGGAAAACCCCGGCGAATCTCGCGGTGACTGCTGTTCCAACTGGCCTGGCTTCTGGAACCTATGCCGGTTCGATCACGCTCACTACCTCGGGTGGATCACAGGTCGTGCTTGTCAATCTGATAGTGGCACAGGCTAGCGCCCCCTTGTTGCGCGCAACCACGACTCCGCTCACTTTCAGTGCCATTGCCGATCAGACGACAGCGGCGACGCGCACTGTGACGATCAGCAATATCGGCGGCTCCCCCCTGCTCTGGCGTCTCACCGCGACTACTGTGTCCGGTGGAACCTGGCTCTCGGCTTTTCCATCAGCAGG
The DNA here is from genome assembly GCA_964657925.1 of uncultured Dictyobacter sp. Classification (GTDB taxonomy): domain Bacteria; phylum Chloroflexota; class Ktedonobacteria; order Ktedonobacterales; family Ktedonobacteraceae; genus Dictyobacter. The sequence goes on along the minus strand of CAZZWK010000083.1, from coordinate 14,948 downwards.
TACCCTGGCAGCCCACGCCTCGGTCGCTGTAGTTGTATCGGCCAGTGCGCGTTCTATCACAAGCGCGGCTACCTATACAGGCAGCATCAGTATTCACGGCACGACTACCGCGGGCACTACTCTTCCTGGTGGCAATCAATCAATTTCAGCGAATTTTGTTGTTCAATCTCTCTGCGCCCTCACAACAACCACGTCCACCTTGACTTTCACTGGCGTGAGCACGCAAACGACGCCACCCTCTCAGTCTATCCCACTCTCGCTCGTGGGCACGTGTTCGCATACGATAAGCTGGATCGCAACTAAGCACACGACCTCAGGTGGCTCGTGGCTCACCGTGACTACCACGGGCACGCTCTCATCAGGACAGAGCAAACTTGTGTCGGTAGGTGTAATATTGAAAGGATTGACTTCTACTTCATATACAGGCAGCGTCAACCTCACCGCCTACGATAGTGTAACGCATAGCGCGATCGCGACATTTCCTGCCGTGACTGTTACGTTGAATGTACAGCCTGCTTGCACATTGCAAGTACCCTCCGTCTCTAGCGAGACGTTCAGCGCCGCTGCGGGCACGGCTTCGGCATCACAGTCCTTTACGATAAGCGCCGTTGGAACTTGCAATGGTGCCGTCTCTATCGTGCCGAATAAGATGCTCAATAGTGGCAACGGTTGGCTGACCGTTTCTGCCAGCGCTACAACGATCCAATCAGGTCAGAGTGTTACACTGACCGTAAATGCGGATGCGACCTCTCTTACCGCCGCGACCTACACCGGCACAATCTCGATCGTTGCCCTTAACGGAGGCATTGCTATTGTCGGGAGCCCTCAACCTGTTGCGATCACTTTCAATGTAACTGCGCCTCCCACACCACCAGCATTACAGGCTACTCCTACAAGTATGTCTTTCTCTATCCCCGCTGATCAACAATCCCTTACCATCCAGAATAGTGGCGGCAGTTCGCTCGATTGGAGTGCGACACTTCCGTCTGATGCAGTACAGATAATCACGCTCTCGTCTGTTTCCGGTAGCAACTTGTCGTCAGGAAAGAGCACGATTATCAATGTCACGATCAATACCGCAGATCTAACCTCTGGCAGTGATTACACCACACATATCACGTTAGATGGTAGTGATGCCACGACCGGAGAACCACTTGCCAGTCAATCGGTGGCGATCACGATTCATGTCCCTTCAACGCCTGCGGCGGCGACACCCTCTGCGTCCGTTTAGTAGCAACAAGGTATCTCCCTGCCAGACGCCACACTTTCGCGATCTCGAATGCATCCTGTATCCAGTCCTCTTTGTCCTCTGCATCTTGTTTGATCGGTGTCTCTAGAATGACCGCGCAATGTGCTACGCGCACATCTCTTAACAGGGCACGCAGCCCCTCTTCCCCGATTATACCCTCGCCCAGTCGCTTATGCAGGTCGCGATGGCTCGCCAGCTTGACCTCTGTATCGTTGAGATGAATCACTTCCAACCGTTGTAGCCCAAATGTTTCGTCGCATTCGTCCAATATACGCCGCACCGCGCTAGCATCCGAGATATCATAGCCCGCTCCCCACAAATGCGCGGTATCCAGGCATATGCCCAGCCTGTCTTGATACTGCATCAAACGCTGCAGTATGGCCGCCAACTGATCGAACGTGTTGCCGAGCGCGTTGCCCGCACCAGCCGCGTTCTCCAGTAACAGCATCACATTGGCTGGTGTTTCTGGCAAAATACGCTCAATCCCCTGTACAACACGCTCGATCCCTACCTCTATTCCTGCCCCCTTGTGACTGCCCGTGTGAAAAACCACGTGACTCGCTCCCAGCAAGCCTCCTCGTCGTAACGTCCACGTCAAGAGCGCGATCGACTTCTCCCAGATCACATCGTCTGTTGTGCCAAGGTTGATGAGATAAGGGGCGTGCAGCACAACAGGTTTCATATCAGCTACACGGGTTGCCTGCGAGAAGGCCAGATAGCCAGTGGAATTATCAACTGGGGGACGCCAGGCGGTGGGGTTGCTGGCGAAAATCTGGATGGTTTCGCAGCCCATACTCTTGGCGATCTGCACCGCTTTGACTGCGTTGGAGTGCGTGGGCATGTGACGACCAATACGCATATTGGCTTTACCTCACTCTTTCTTCTGTTCAGCGTCGGGGAGATGAGGCAATTGCTCAAGCGATGTCAGGCCGAACTGTTGCAAAAACTCTGGCGTTGTAGCAAAAAGCACTGGACGCCCAACTGTCTGCGAACGTCCTACTTCCGTCACCAATCCGTATTGGAGCAGGCTCGCTAGCGCCCTGTCACTGTTGACCCCACGTACCGCTTCGATCTGCCCGCGCGTGATCGGCTGGCGATAGGCGATGACCGCGAGCGTCTCCAACGATGCTGTGCTCAATTTTGCTGTCATCGGCAAACCGAGTAGGGCCACGACATACTGCGCGTTCTCCGGTGCAGTCACCAACTGAATCTGCTCTCCCAGCCGTTGCAAGCGTATCCCACGCGTGTGCTCGATAAGCTCACGTTCCAGGATATGAAGCGCATTGGTCAGGTGATCTTCATCCGTATGGAGAAGCTTGCGTATTTCACTCTGTTCTAAAGGACGACCGGAAACGAACAGGATACTCTCTATCGCTGTTGCCAGGTGTCGTTCATCCGTCTGCATGGCTGTGGACATCCGCTTTGCTCACTCGACTCGCTTTCTTTTCTCGCGATGAGTATAGCATGCGTTGCAACCACCTGCATTACTCTGACCAGAATTGCTTATCGCTCTCCGGCATGCTGCTTCTGCTGATCGCATCCTGGAAACTCTGCTTGCGTGGTCCCTGCTGCCCGCTGCGCGCCGCCTCACGCGTCTGCCGGAAATGTACGGTGACACCTGGCTGGCTGCTGCTCAACAGGTTCTGAAACTGCTCATTACTGACCTGGAAAAAAAGGGCCAAGCGCCCTAACTGTTCCTGGCTCAAGCTTATAAACTCGATCGCGCCCGACTCGAATTTGTTCCATACGTCTAAACCTAAACGCAATCCTTTCGCCACATCCGCCTTGCTCAATCTGCGCGCCTTTCTCAGTTCTCCCAACGTGGCTACAGTAAGTTCCGCGGCGAAAACACGCTCGAATGCACTCTGGCTGGCCCTCTGCGTCAATGCGAGCAATGGCGCGTCCAGTTGTACCTCTTCCGCTCCACCTATGGCATGATAGGCGGCGATGAAATCAATCAACGCCTCTTGCTCGTCAGGATGTTCCTGGAGCAACTTGACCTGTGCCTGCCTGTCGTCGGCATCGTGTGCGGCCAACCACGCCATCTTTAAGCGCTGTATTTCGGGAGCATTCATCTCTTCTATCCCTTTCACTTTCTCCTGTTGCTGTTTTATTGCTGCGGACTCATCGCTCTTGATGTCTGTTGCACGAGAACGACTCGTTCTCTATCAAGACACTCGCGCAGGTGCACGCGCGCTCGTTCGTAGCGCAACCTCACGGTACGCTCGGTCTTCCCACAGATCTTCGCGATATCGTCCCATTTCATATGCTCGACTGCCCTCAATATCATGATTTTTCGATCGAGGGCATCGCGCAAATACTGCAAGATGCGCGTGCTTTCCTCTTCCGCGTGCATCTCCTCGTACGAATCGTGCGGGTCCGCTACATCCGCCAGCGGCGCGTGCTCGTCGTCCGCTACGACCGGGCGGAGCGGTTCCACCAGCGCGCGTGGCACATGTTGTGGTCTCCCCTGTGGCTGACCGTTGTCGTCGCGTCGATAAGCCAGACCCTCTTGCCGTAACATGCGATTGAACTCGTCCGCGCACAGGCAACGCAAATAATGGATGAAGTTTTGTGTAATAAACAGCTCCTTTGTATCCATTGCTTCGCGCAGTAAGTGCTCGACCATGTTCGCGATCGCCTCTTCACGCAGATCCGGTCGATGACGCAGTCCCTGTGTGCGTTGCTGGAAAATGGGCTCGCATCGCTGTACCAATACTTTGCATAAGCGCTGCACCCCTCCATCATCTCCCTTGCTTTTGTGCGCTCGTATGGTGAGCACGAGCTCAATTTCGCTTATTTCATACCGCCCCTCTATCGTGCGACGGCGTAAACGCTCATCGAGCGTAGGATCACTCAGGTCAATCATGCAACCTCTCCAAAAGTCGTGATGCATCGTTTTTTAGTGTTGCCCCTACATGGAAAACAGTTCTCATGCTTTCCTTGCTTTGATGCTGTCGTCCGCGTACAACCTCACATCCCATTCCCGCGTTGGCTTCGTGGCTCCTACCTACTGTACCTATCTTTCTCTCGCTCCCAAAACCGGTAATCGTAAAACTACTGTACTCTAGCATAACAGAAATTGTACAAAAAAGAGAGGGTTTCGTGCCTCTCTAGCATCTTCTACTTCTCCCTACAAATGGTCTAAATGCGGTCGAGCATCACAATCTTACATGTGCTCCCCTCGGACCGAAATTGTAGATGCGAATGATAGCGGAACTGGTCATTGGTGATCGTCATGGTTACTGCGGATATATCCGGTTGATAACCCCCGACTTCAATACTGAATGGTCCCTGACTTGTCCCACCCATCTGCACCTGCTGGGTAAAATTGGCGTACGTAAGCTTCTGCCCATCTTCCGTGTGTCCTTGCGCATCAATATAACTATAGGCCTGCTTCAACTGATGTTTCTGAATGTCCTGATAGAAGCTCGTCGCATTGCTTGTCGCGCACTCTTCCAGCGAGCCTCCTGTAGGCGTGCTATTCACTACTGTCTTGGTCGCGACTGGTGTCACCGGCTGTTGAGTGAAGCTACAACTACTCATACACACGATGAGCAAGAGCAACACCCAAAAATAGCTTTTATATCTCATTACACCGCCTCTCCCCGTATTCTCCCTATCCCTCACCGTCCTCACCATGCTCTTTCCATTTCCTCTCAAGTATATCATTCCATTCCCCCAACTGTAGGCGTCGGTTTACCGAAACGCACCGCGATTTATCGCATAATAGGACGCCCAGATATGTTTGTTAAACATCATTGTCTGTAGCCAGCATCAACAATCCAAACAAAGAGAAGAGCGTGAGCACCTCTACAGATACTCACGCTCTTCTCTCTTGTTCGCAATAACTATTGCGAAGACTCGCTTTACTTCGCCGTCACCGCGAATACATGCATCTGACCACCGGTCACAGTCGCGGGCAACGTCACGCTCGCGACCGTCTTGCCAGATGTGATATTGACCATGGTATAGAAAACATACGTATTCACCAGATCCTCACCTTTTTTGGCATTTGGATCATTGCGGTACGACGTTTTGTACGAGATCTGGTTACTCGCCAATGGTTGTACCTTTCCAGCACCAAGTGTCCAGTCACTGAGCCCAAGTGTGAAGGTTTGATGCGTCCCGTCCGTATAGTTGATCGTCGCTGTACCCGTCGAAGCACCACCAGTCGCCGATCCCAGGAACGCCAGGATCGTCTCATTACTCGCCGCGTCCACTGGAATAACCTGCCCGGTCGTCTGATAATTGTCAGGTGTACCCGCTGGTACGTTCGGCCACGTGAATGTAACGGTTCTCGTGGGATCGAAGGCGTTATCTCCAGCATTCAAACCCGCATCCTGCAACGCCTGGGCCGAATAGCTGTTTTGCCTACCATCAAAATTACCAACCGTGATATTGCCGTCGTTGCTGATACCGATGTTGTTATAGATGGGCGCGGTGAGCGAACTGGTCGCGACCGAGAAGACATGTATCTGCCCACCACTGACCGTCGCGGGCAACGTCACGCCTGTGACTGTTTTGCCACCATTTGTCTGCAAAGCTATGCTGGCCGCAAACAGGTATACACCCACCGTCTGTTTCGCCCCACCTGGAATGTTGCGATAAGTCATCTGCGCGACAATCGTATTGCCAAACGAGATTGGTGATTTACCTGCACCAAGTGTCCAGTCACTGAATCCCAGCGTAAAGTTCTGCGTAGAACCATCTGAGTAGTGAATTGTGGCTGTTCCACTCGTTGCTCCACCATTCGCCGCGCCTAGCAGAGCCAGATGATCGGCTTGTGTGACCGGCGTAACGGCAATGGTCTGCCCATCTGCCAGGTAGTCATCGGATTCGCTCGACGCAACATCGGGCCAGTTGAAGTTGAAACCATGCGAGCTGACTGTCGAACTCGGTGTAATACCCGCAGACTGTAACGCCTGCGCCGAATATGTGTTACCCCGGCCATCAAAATCACCTACACCGATGTTTCCGTTGTCCGAGTCGAAGCCTGGATTCATCGTCCCATTGTCGGTAATACCAATATTGTTGTAAATCGGCGCGGTGAGCGAACTGGTGCTGACCGCGAACATGTGGAATTGTCCACCATTTACACTCAACGGCAACGTGATACTTTGCAATGTCTTGCCCGCTGCCAGCGGAATACTGATCGAGTACAGGTAGTTCACGATGGTTTGTTGACCTGTTTTCGTGTTGCGATAGGTCATCTTCGCCGCGATATGGTTTCCAAACGAGACCGTCTTCGCTGACCAGTCGCTGAAGCCTACCGTGACCTTCTGTGTACTGCTATCTGTATAGGTAATTGTCAATGCACCACTTGCAGAACCGTTGGTCGCTGAACCCAGCAGCCCGAGGTGGTCCGCGTTGCTTACTGGAGTGACTGGAATAGTCTGCCCTGCCGCCGCATAGTTATCGTAGTTCGCTGCCGCTATGTTCGGCCACACGAACGAGAAACCGTTGTCTGTCAATACACCACCAGACGCGATTCCATCCGTTCCCAACGCCTCCGCCGAATAGCTATGATACGATCCGTCATAGTTACCTGTCGCAACTGCGTTGTCATTGGTGATACCAATGTTGTTGTATCCTCCTGGCACGGGCGTCGGATTTGGTTTCGGGGTCGGTGTGGGCGAGGATGGTGGCGTCGGTGTCGAACCTCCGCTCGAAAGCAGGCCGAAAATGTCTACCGTGCTTTTCGTCCCCACAAACACTTCGCCGTTCGCCACCGTCGGCGCCGAAAATTTCACATAACTCCCTAAACCATCGCGCGTCGAATTCACTGAGCTGTTATACAGCTCTTTACCCAGATCTGTCGCGTCATATGCGCGCAAAGCCGGAGTTGGATCAAGCGTCCATACAATACCTGTACCCGCCGCACCATTGTTGCTCGAAACCGTCGGATTGCCACCGGTAAAGCTGAAAATCTCCGACCCTTGCGAAACTGGTGCGGTGGAAAGTAAACCATTGTTTAATGTAAATGCCTTGGCGTGGTCATTCGCACCCGCGAAGTACACATATTGCTGCCCGCTCGCGCTCTGCCAGTAACTTGCGTTACTGTACAAACCACCAATCGTCGATGGTGGCAACTCCTGTACCACTTTGTCGATGTTGGTCGGCTTTTGATTCGCACACGGATTCGTTACAGGCGTATATTTTCCCAGGTTAGAGGTGTTCATTACATAAACACGTCCCTCTTTGCCCGCACCGATCAACCTGTCCTGATTCGGCAATAACAACGCTCCACCCGAGCCCAGGTCCGCGTCCTCGTCATCCAGACACTGCTGATTGAACGGCGAGAAGTAATCCTCCACCTTCAAATTAGTGGTCAGTTTGACGTAGCTATCGCCATAGTCCGACCCGCCTGTGTTCGCGTCGAATCCACCATTGCCACTTACATAGTAGATGTTTCCATTCCCATCCGCCGAAATAGCACCACCTGCCGCCCAGATTCCTCCTCGTTGCGCGTTCGGCGTGTCATTGTATGCTCCAATCTGTGCCAATGTCGAAGCGTTATAACCTAAAATCCAACCATGATAAGGATTATCATCGCAAAATGAACCAAAACCAATGTAAACATTGCCATTGACCAGCGTTAATGCCGCCCTCTGCCGCTCTGTCTTCGGCGTAAACGGAATCTTGCCATTAACACTGCTATCACCTGTGCCCGGAACTGAGGCTTGAATGACTACCGGACTCCCTGCTTTTTCCAGGCCAGTCGTCACATCCAGCGCGTGCAGCCGATACACGAAGTTACCACCTTCAACTGTCATCGCAACGACGTACAGCGTTCCTGTGCTCGCATCAATCACTGGGGTGCCAGAAAGACCATCGCTTGGCACCATGTCGTTACAATTCAATTGCGTGTTCGTCGGCACCGTCGCGCCATTGGTGAGAAAATTCGCATGCCACAATGGAGCTTGCACACTCGTCTGGTCCGCGTCGAATGCATACACACTGTCATTCTCGGTCGTGACATACACAACATTGTGCTTTGCGCTACTCACGGTCACATTCGGCAAATAAAGAGGCTGCGTGTAAATCTGCCCATCAACCGGATAAGAAACACGTCTCCCAAAACTGTTCGGGTTGACGTTACTCGTATTTAAAATCGTCTCTGTAGTATGATCACCCGTTCGCTCGGTATCATCTTTGTAGGTTGTCACCGCGGTATTGGCCGGGGCCGCAACATACGGAACAGAGCTGGCAGCGAAACTGTTGTATCGTATCAGCGTCACAACGCTGATAATCAATACCAGTACTATCGCTGCTCCATAGAAAAGCGAAAGGCGACGCTTTTTAGGAGAAGAACGCATAAAACTTTTAGCTCCTTTAGTGGCAATAATTTTGGTTCTTGGTTGCATCATGTAATTCATATAGAATTTTATTGAGCGTATCTCTACTTATCCCGTGATTTGGGCATATATACCGTCTATTTAAATCCTGGTATATGTGTCAATGTACGCCTATTTATATGTCAGCAAGTATACCGCTATAGATAGATGAGTGTGAATAAAAGAATATGAGAGCAAGGTTAAGAAAGAGCATCTATTGGGTTCTCCTGGTTTTGATCTCTTCACTTTCTCACTCACGACTCCTTTGATAGCAAAGTGAGAAATGCCTCCACAAGCCTCTCCATCCTGCTTTAGCTGCTCTTGTCGATTCCTTCCATCGCAGAAAGAAGTGCCTCGTATCGAAGGGATTTCTCCACCAGCTATAGAGAAAAGACAGAGATACAAATTATCTTAAAGTACTAGTAGCAGGGCGTCCTATGCAAAAATGAGTAGCGCGCGAGTATTTTGAGGGGCAACATATCTTACGGCCTTTTTTTATCCTGCTAAAGGCACAAAAGAGGGTGACGTAGCACCACGTCACCCTCTTTTTACCAATCTTATAGTGTTGTCCGCAAAAACTACACGTGATCCTCAAACAGGCTGCTCACCGACTCGCCGTTATGGTTTCTTCGGATCGTTTCCGCGATCAATGGCGCGATCGACAGCACGGTCATGTTCGCAAGCCGCTTATCTGCTGGTATCGGTACGGTGTTGGTCGCGACGATCTCAAGCACGTCCTGCTGCTCGCTCAAACGCGGCATCGCTTTGCCCGTGAAAAGCCCATGCGTGCAGGCCACAAAAATTTTTTTGACATGGCGTTCACGCAACCTCTGCAAGATCTCGACAATTGTGCCACCATTGGCGATCTCATCATCGATGATAATCGCATCCATACCCTCTACATTGCCCACAATCGTGTCGATCACGACTTTATCGTCGCTTATACGCCTCTTGCTGCCTGCCGCAACTGGCACTCCCAGGAGACGCGCGAAATTCGATGCCGATTTCGCGTTCCCCAGGTCCGGCGAGATAACAATCATGTTTGAGAGATCGTACTGCCGAAAATGTTCTGCCAGCACACCCAACGCGTTCAAATGGTCCGTCGGCACACTAAAAAAACCATGTACCTGCGGCGCGTGCAATGTCATGGTAATCACCCGGTTCGCACCTGCCGTTTGCAACAGGTCAGCAACCAGCCTGCCCGCGATCGAAATACGTGGCGCGTCCTTCTTGTCCGAACGCGCGTAAGCATAATACGGAATCACTGCTGTAATACGCGCCGCCGATGCCCCGCGCGCCGCATCAAGCATCAATAGGAGTTCCATCAGATGTTCCTGCACCGGCGTCACAAGCGGCTGCACAATATACACATCGCTCTCGCGACAGTTTTCATTGATCTGCACGTAAAGACAATCATTGCTGAAACGTTGAATTCTCGTCGGTGAGAGTTGTAGTCCCAGATATTGACTTATCTCGTGAGCTAGCTCCTGGTGAGCCTCCCCGGCGAGAATAGTAATATCGCGCATCTACTTTGCCCCTTTTTCCCTTTCCGCTCGACTTCCCTCCTGCAACAGAGAAGATAAATATGTGTACGAGTCTCTTTAAACATAGAGGAGATTAATTCTTTTGGTATTGTGGCATCTTGCCATCAAATACGTCAAGCTGCCCTTCCTCTATAGAATCAGCATGGCGTCCCCGAAACTGAAAAAACGATAGCGCTCGCCCATGGCCTCCCGGTATGCCTCCTCCATCAACTCTTTCCCCATGAACGCGCTCACCAGCAACAACAGAGTTGAGCGCGGCAGGTGAAAATTCGTAATCAATGCATCCACCACCTGATAATGATATCCAGGCGTGATAAAAAGCCTCGTGCTCCCCTTATAGGCCTCGATCTTCCCATCAAATAGACTGGCAACACTCTCCAACACGCGTACAGAGGTCGTCCCCACCGCAACTACTCGCCCACCCGCGGCGCGCGTCTCGTTGATCAACCTGGCCGTCTCTTCGTCCAGTTCGATCTCCTCACTATGCATCTTATGCTCACTAACGTTTTCATGCTCAACCGGTCGAAATGTGTCCAGCCCGACGTGCAAGGTGACAAACCCAACCTTCACTCCCTTTTGCCGTATCTCTTCCAACAACCTGGATGTGAAGTGTAAACCCGCAGTCGGTGCCGCAGCGGACCCCTGGATGCGCGCGTACACCGTCTGATAGCGTTCAGGATCTTCAAGCTGCTCGTGAATATATGGTGGCAACGGCATGCGCCCGATCTCGTCGATCCGCTGTCGTACACTTAATACACTATACGGATCATCGCTATCATTACGTTCTTCGACCGGCAATGTAAAATGTACGATGCGTCCACCAGCTTCGGTGCGTTGCCTCACCTCACCTCGTAGTTTCGTCGTCTGCCCCTCGCCTCCGAATTCAATCACTGCCCCCTCGCGCAAACGACGCCCAGGCCGCACCAGCGTTTCCCAATAATCACGTCCCAGGTCCGATCGTTCGGCCAGCAACAAGACCTCGACTATCCCGCCCGTCTCCGCCCGCTTCCCCAATAGACGCGCCGGTATCACGCGACTCTGGTTGGCGATCAGCAAATCACCCGCCCGCAAATACTCTCCTAAATCGCGAAAATGGCGATGCGCGAAGCTCCTGTTCGCGCGCTCCACAACAAGAAGCCGCGAGGAATCCCGCGGCTCCAACGGTGTTTGCGCGATAAGCTCCACCGGCAAATCGTAATCAAAATCGCTGATCTTTAAATCGTCTTTTTCCATACACTCGCTTCGTCTCTGCCCGCTCCCTTTACGAGAGCATACTGGACCACAAGGTCGGCCCATTTTCCGCACCCGGCGGCACCAGCTTCAAGTGCTCATACGCCGCACGCATGACGATACGACCTCGCGGCGTCCTGGCGATAAACCCCAACTGCAAAAGATACGGCTCGTATACGTCTTCAATCGTCTCCGGATCTTCACTGGTACTTGCCGCCAATGTGTCCAGTCCGACCGGACCCCCATTGAACTTCTGTATGATCGTGAGCAGCATGTTGCGGTCCGTCTGATCCAGCCCGATCTCGTCCACTTCCATCGCGTCCAGCGCGGCCTTGGCAACCTCTCGCGTAATTACGCCATCCGCCTTCACCTGCGCGTAGTCGCGCACCCGTTTGAGCAAGCGGTTCACAATACGCGGCGTCCCTCGAGCTCTCCCCGCGATCTCTTCGACGCCATCCGCCTCTGCCGCGACCTTCAAAATACGCGCCGAACGCGTGACGATATGCCGCAAAGCCTCGATATCATAATATTCCATGCGATAGATCGCCCCAAAACGATCGCGCAATGGCGCGGTCAACGACCCCACCCTGGTGGTCGCACCCACCACGGTAAACGGCGAGAGCGATAGACGCAACGATTTCGCCCCCGGCCCCTTTCCGATCATCACATCAATGGCGAAATCTTCCATCGCCGAGTACAAACGCTCTTCAACCGGTCGGGCCAGACGGTGAATCTCATCGATAAAGAGCACCTCGCCCTCCTGCAACGATGTCAGGATGGATGCCAGATCGCCCGCGTGCTCGATCGCTGGTCCCGAGGTGGTGCGCAAACTCACACCCATTTCGGCGGCGACGATATTACATAAGGTGGTTTTTCCCAATCCCGGCGGCCCATACAGCAAAATGTGATCGACCGACTCTTTGCGACGACGCGCCGCCTCCAACAAAATACTCAGGTTTTCTTTGATCTTGTCCTGACCAATATATTCAGCCAGCCGCCGGGGTCGCAAACTCCCCTCGATGATCTCTTCCTCTTCGCTCACCTTCGGTGAAACCAGGCGCTCACTCATTGCTTGCTCCAGTACTAAAATCGTGCTCCCAACACTCGCCACGGTCACTGAACGCTCTTCCCAATTCGAAACTGTGTTCTATTTCTCTGCCCTCATTATACCAAAATTTCTCACTAACGTCGAGAGATATCTGGCAAAGAACAACTATCTCCTCGCCCCTCAACTCCTCATTCAGTATTTCTTCTACAACTTTCCAAAAAAGGTTACATAATTTTGCAATTACTGCTCCCAACACTCGTCTATTGTACGTAACAAGTGACAACTGATCGCTTTACTCTCTTTTCATTTACAAAGTTGAGGGTTGATCTGCTCCTGACATGCTGCTCTTTGCATTGTCTGGTCTGTCTCCTTCTCACATACCTTTCTGTAAAAGAGAAATAGAAAATTTTGTTATCTCAATAGATCGTCCATTCATACAGACGAACGGTTGCTCATACTTCAACATGTTGTTTTGTAGACCAGTTGCACAACGTTACGTCAACTTTTATACCCATTTTGCTATGGGTCCCTATTCTTTTAAAGGAGAAAGCAGAATATGCAAGCGAAACGCTTCATCAACTTACTTGTCAGTCGCGCGGCCCTTATACTCGGTGTTCTGGCTCTTGTCGCGGCCTTCGCCACGCCTGTCTCCGCTGCCCCCAACGATATGGCCTACGTCCGTGTCGTCCACGCGTCGCCCGACGCCGGTACTGTCGATGTCTATGTAGACGGCGCCGCCCTGCTTACCAATTTCACCTTCGGCACGGTTACCAACTACGTCTCTGTTGCTCCCGGTACACACACCATTAAAGTCGCGCCAGCCGGAAAAGGCATCAGCGCGGCTGTAATCACCCAGTCCGTCACTGTCGCCTCCGGTGGTGCCTACACAGTCGCCGCCATCGGCACAACTTCAAGTGGTTTCGGCCTCCAGGCGTTCGTTGACAACAACCTGATGTCTGGTAGCGGCGCCAAAGTTCGCGTTTACCATCTCTCACCCAACGCCGGTCCCGTCAATGTCGCCACTGGCGGCAAAACCGTCATCACCGGCCTGACCTACAAGAACGCAAGCGATTACCTGACCGTTCCCGCAGGCACCTATACGTTCAACGTGACTGCCACCCAGGCGGGCGCGACCGTTCCGGTTTCCGCGACCCTCAATGATGGCACAGTCGATAGCGTCTTCGCCATCGGTCTCTACAAAGGCACACCCGCCCTCAAGTTCGTTCTCGGCGTTGCCAATGCCGTCCCCGGCATGCCACAAACCGGTAGTGATCCCAATGCGATCACCAGCGGGCCAACCAATCCTACAACTCCCTGGATCTTCGGTCTGGCCGCTATCGTTCTCTTGAGTGGTGGCTTCGCCGCCGGTCGCTTCTCTAGTGCCCGTCGCAAGTAATTAGTGCTCGTCACTCGGCTATCAAGTCACGTGTTGCCCAGACCTTTCACGATCTGGGCAACACGTGACCAGTATCAATGTGTCCGTTGACTGATCTATTCTTGTCCGTGTCACGTATCCTTCTATGACAGTCCCTTGAGCAAACACTTTTGCTCAAGGGCCTTCATGAGTGAGCAGATGCGGGCACTATATTACTAAATTTCTCTTCTCCAGATCTGGACACGAATCTGATTCTGCGGAGGAAAGAGTATCACCAATGCATACACCAAAAACAATACAAAAATATCTCTATCTCGCCCTTGTCCTTCTGGCTTGCGCCTTGAGTGCTTGTGGCTCGACGATGGCTAATGCCACGATTTCAAACACCACGCATGCGGCAAAAGTGCAAAAGCCCACACCAACGCCAAAACCTACCCCCATACCCGTGACTGTGCTTAATCCCCCTTCTACCCCTCATCCTTCTCAACCGGTCCGCTTGCTCATCCCCGCCATCGGCGTGAACGCGGCCATCGAGCACGTCGGTATCACTTCGACCGGCAATCTGTCAACCGCGCAGAAATACCCCTGGGATGATGTCGGCTGGCTCTCCAGCGGCTCCTACCCCGGCCAGAACGGAAGCGCGGTCATCGATGGTCACGTCGATCGTCCTGGTGGCTCACCCGCCGTCTTCTGGTACCTCAGCGACCTCCAGCTTGGTGACCAGGTCTCGATTGTTCAGGCCAACAACCACGTCATCAACTTCCGTGTCATCCGCTTGGCCTTCTACCCACCATCACAGGCTCCCCTCCAGGCCATCTTTGGCGACGGTAGCGGCAAATACCTCAACCTGATCACCTGCGCCGGTTACTGGGTCCCTAGCGAACACCAGACAACCCTGCGTTTCGTGGCCTACACCGAAATGGTCCAATAATACCCCATTCCCATCGTCCGCGTAGGGCAAACCACGCGTTTGCCCCGCGCCATCTAAATATCGATGGTTAAGATTACTTAACCTCTGGCAAGAAAAAACTCTGTTTTCTCCATTTTCTTTACCCCCTTTCTATCTACTCTCTTCACTATAATCTCTAATGCCATGCTTAACCAGCAATCATTGTTACAATACTCGTTCCTGTTCTCTTTCGTACTATATCGATATATATCTAAG
>CAZZWK010000082.1:0-28639 GCA_964657925.1 uncultured Dictyobacter sp. | reverse complement strand
GCGAGCACGACGAAGCGATGACGCGCGATATGTACGGTACGCGCGGCATCATCCAGGCGAGCAGTGTCCTCCTCCGGTTCATCCTCGGGAATGGTCACCACCGACGGCGTATCCTCCTCGCCCCATGATTCATGCTCCATCAGCAGCATGGCATCAGAAACGCGGTGCGACTCGATCAGTTCGAGGATGCGGTTGGCGCGATGGGTGAGGCGAGATTCGATGAAGGCATGGCGGGCCACGACGGCGGGAGCGAGCAGGCCGAGGGTGGCGGATTCCTGCTTCTGCTCGATTTGTTGACGGGTACGAGTAACTTCGCTGGACATATGGATATTAAACCTTTCTCTCTTTACAAAAACACCATTTCTAAAGAAAGATGTTTTTTAAACGCTGGGATAAATGCATAAGTTTTATTTGGTGCCAGTGATACTGAAAATCAATAAACCCTTTTTGGGTTGCATCAGGAGCAAGTATGAACGACAATATCATACTTACTCCAATGTTCTTGTAAATACAACATGCACAAAAGACAGAAATGCTGATTTACAAGAACATGATATCATCATATCTTGCATCATCCTCTTCTTCAGGCTCTTTGTCGTCTCTTTGTCGTCGCACTACAGGTCATTCGTCCCTTGTTCGTCTCTTGTTCGTCTTCTTATCTTCTATAGACAAATATAGTGGAGCATGCTATGCTTGATAAAACTGTTGAAATGCACATTTAAAAGGTGCTGAGGTTAGAGGGATGGACCGAATAGGATTAGTCAAAGCGCGAAATCGGAAACATTGGACGCAACAGCAAGCAGCGGTTCATATAGGAATCGATGCGAAAACTTTGTCTCGCTGGGAACGGGGAGTAGCAACACCACGAGGCCATAATATTTTGCAACTTTGCAAGGTGTATGGGGCGACAGCCATAGATCTTGGACTAGAAGAATCAGATACCAACATCCACGTTCCATTTATTCCCGATGATCCTTTCCCATCACATAGCCAGGACCTAACACTACGTTTTATGGCTATTCTCTGTACATGGCCTCAGCATAATATGCACTTCCAGATTCTTCAACGGTGTATTGCGCAAACGACAGAGGATATTACCGTGAATCAGGATTCCATGAGTAGACGTGAGGCGTTACGTCGTCTTGCCTTGCTCCCCATCGAGATTAGTGGGTTGACGATGCAGACTGCTGTTTTAAAGCGACCGCGAGAAGAGATTTTAATGCATTGTGCTGCCGGTATTACAGCCTGTGAATATCTGAGTAACGGGGATGATCTCTCGTTTGCCTTCGCTACTGTTTCCTGCTATTTACCAACATTAGTGGCGGTGACAAAAGAATCTGCGCACTATCGACAAGCTGCCGCTCGTCTGGCTACACAGTGTTTGTTTTTGAAGACAGTCCTAAGCACACATGTTGAGGGAAAACAGCAAGCAATGCGCTATGCCCAGGAAGCGGTTACGTTTAGCGAGGTGAGCGACGATCTCGCGTTGCATATTACTGCGCTAGGGCGACTGGCCTGGATCTATTCGAGCGAACGACAAAGGAAACCCGCACTTACTCAGGTTTTACAGGCACAACATCTCTTTGAACACGGGCAACAAAAATCTCCCGCGCTTCAGAGCTATGTTTATGGAGTACTGGCAAAATATCAAGCACTGAATGGTTCCAAAGAAGAAGCCATACGATCACTGCAACAAGCGCACACCGCCTTCTTCAGAGAAAATAATGATGTATACACATACATGGATCATGACCTTGCAAACTTTCTCCTCGACGATGGAACAACGTACCTTTTTATGGGAGAATATGAGAAAGCGGCAGATTCCTTTGCACAAATTATTGATCCAGGAACCCTGCAAGCAAAGATATCAACCGCTGAACGAATCCGTGTTGAGACACTCAATTTCTATACGTTAGCTTCATTGAAGCAAAAAGAAAAAGAAAAAGATCGTATTATACCCATATGGAAAGCGTCTGTTCAAGGAGCAATTCGCTTGAAAAGCGAACAACGCTTTTATGAAGCATGCGCTAATTACGATATTATCGAGAGTGTCTGGGCAGGTGAGAAGTGGATCAAGGAATTAAAAGATTTGATGGTGCACTGGTAGGATGTTGTGACTGGGTTTCGCATGCAAATCGGACCCCGTTCAGTGCGAAGAAGGCATTAGCTCATTGATCTGTAAATGTTCCTGGTAATGGGACTGCGCTTCCGGCGATTGCGGAGGAACTGTCGACCCAGACATAATAGTAGCGTCTCGCTACGAATAACCAATTGCCATTTCTACGCTCAAGCTCATCTTGATAGAGACCGACGTTATTGTAGCCATGTCCATCGTGCCTGCGGGCATACTCCGTTGTAGGCGTTCTGACAGACGCCCGGTCTCCATGCAAAGTAATCACTCCTCGCAGGGTCGTGCGAAAGAAAAACTCATTCAGCGTGTTGAACTGTTGTAGCACCGCCGCAATCTGGTCTATGCCATGAGCTTGTATAGGGTTCACATCTTTCGCCTGCGTTGGATTAAACTGACCGATTTCCCATACGCCGTCCTCTATCCAAAGCTGACGGAAGGCCTCTATATCCTGGCGGATAACAACATCATCGAAGCGAGCTAGCAGTGTTAAAATGGCATCCTCATCCAACAAACGGCGCAGCGCGCTCTCAAGTTCCTGTGGGAAGGGGGAATGTTGCGTCATAAATTTACTCCTTCATAACCGATCATAACTGATTTATCATATGTCTGTGACCAACGAGCAAGCGCGCGCCCACAAGGGAACGCGCCTACGCGGGGTACTTCTGTAAAGGTGCCCCTACTGCACTGGCAAGGTTCATGGTGACCGTTGGAACCGTGCAATGAATTGCACGCGGGCGCATGAATGCCGCCCCTACTGGGTTCTGATAAAGGTTGACAGAACAGTACATTGTGTGAGCATGTTCTGATTGTGAAGACACATGTGCTCTTTGCGTGCGCCCTTTTTGTGAAAGTCGTCCACACATCTTTCCCATCGGACAGGCACATTGATGTTTGTCAGGTCAATGGACGTATCGACTGCATGCATGATACTAGAAAACAGGGGCACCTTCTTGCCTGTTTTTGCTCTTGTTTGTGCTAAACGTGCTCGTGTCGATACTGCGCGGGGGTGATGCCTCGTCGCTGTTTGAAGACTCTGGAGAAGTGGCTCTGGTTCGGAAAGCCAACCGCTACGGCGATGTGAGCCAGGGGGAGATCAGCGGTTTTCAGCAACTGTTGTGCTGCCTCGATGCGTTTGCGCATCACAAATTGGTGCGGACTTTCTCCAGTAGTCGCTCGAAAGAGGCGGGCAAAGTGATAGGGGCTGAACCCAAGTTGGTGGGCAAGGGCATCGAGGGAGAGGTCCTGGTCGAGGTAGGCGACAATATACTCGACGATCTGCTCCAGTTGCTGGCGAGAGAGTCTGTGAGAAGCATCTGTGATGGAGAGATTGGTGGTTAGATAGTGCCGCAACAGGTGAACCGCAAACATCTGCGCGGCAGTTTCGGCATAGAGTTTGCCCACCGAGGTTGGGACGAACAGTTCCCGTTGCAATGCAAGCCCCATTTGGGTCAGCAGAGGGTCCTGAAAACCCGAGCGATCCGCCAGTTCGATGTGGGCAGGAAGATGGTCAGCAAGCCTTTCTGCAGCATGACGAAGCAAGGTGGTATCCACGTAGAGGTTGAGAATATGTGGATCTTCCACAGAGGTCTTGTGCCAGCGTAATTCGTAGGGCGCTCCGCCTCCAGGTGTTAAAAACCAGTCCCCTACCCCCACATGGATCGCTTTCCAGCTCTCCCCGAGAGATCTGCTTTCGAGCCACAAAGCGCCTTGCGTGATCATCACCAGTGAGACATCGGGCACGGCAGGAAGAATCATGCTCTCCACCACCGCCGGACTCCGGTACGTTCGCGCTACTACCCCTTCCCAGCCTGCCTGAAGGCTTGAATGGAACGGAGGAAGAGTCAGGATATAGGGATCAAGCTCATAAGCTGATACGGAAGAAGGCACACGAAGCTTCTCAGACATACCCACGCTTTCTCACAAGGAGACTGAATATTCCATCTCACCCAGTTCTCTTTTCTCATCTTAATTGTATCACCTCCTGTCTACAAGCACATCGTCTTTTTGGACGGTTTTTTTTGGCGTGCTTTGCCCTATACTAGGCGGAAGCGACAGCATTAAGTGGTGCAGCTCAATACGCGAGTTCCAGCGCGCGCCCACAAGGGGACGCGGCTACGCGGGGTGCCTGTGTATTGAGCGACTGCAGCACTAAGGAATTGCCAGAGGAGGGAAAAATATGAGTTCATATGTGCTTGGTTTTCAGGACATTGACAAAACAAAACTCATGCTTGTGGGGGGAAAAGGCGCGAACCTGGGGGAGCTATGCAAGATCGAAGGCATACATGTGCCCGATGGCTTTTGTATTTCTACTGAAGCCTTTAAAAGAATCATGGGGGAAACGCCGTCGATTCACGCATTACTGCATCAGCTATCGCGGCTAAAGGTGGAAGAGCGGGCTAAAATCGGTGAGCTTAGCGCTGAGATGCGCAGGGTCATCGAAGGGGTAGCCATGCCACAAGATATGCAGGAGGAGCTCGCCCACCAGATCTCCAGGTCTGGTGAAAAAAATGCTTATGCCGTACGATCCAGCGCAACGGCGGAGGATTTAGCGACGGCTTCCTTTGCAGGCCAGCAGGATACGTATTTGAACATTATTGGAAAGGAAGCGATCCTGACGCATATCAGCAAGTGCTGGGCATCGCTCTTTAGCGAGAGGGCAGTAATTTACCGTCTGCAAAACGGCTTCGACCAGCGGAACGTTGCTCTGGCTGTGGTGGTGCAGAAGATGGTCTTGCCGCAGGTGGCAGGAATTATGTTTACTGCCGATCCCATCACTTCTAATAGGAAGGTGGTATCCATCGATGCCAGCTTCGGACTTGGTGAGGCTCTGGTTTCCGGCCTGGTGAATGCGGATAGCTATAAAGTGCGCAACGGCACGATTAGCGATAAGAAGGTATCCAGCAAGAAACTGGCTGTGTATGCCTTAAAAGATGGCGGCACGCAAGCACAGGAGATTGAGCCTGAGTGGCAGAACAGGCAAGCGCTGACGGATGAGCAGATGTTGCAGCTTGAGCGCATAGGTAGAAAGATCGAAGCACATTTTGGTTGCCCGCAGGACATCGAATGGTGTCTGGTTGATGATACATTTTCTATTGTCCAGAGCCGACCCATCACTACTTTGTTCCCCATTCCCGCTGCCAATGACCAGGAAAATCACGTGTATATATCTACCGGTCATCAACAAATGATGACTGACGCCATGAAACCATTGGGAATCTCTTTCTGGCAACTAACGGCTGCACGCCCCATGTTTACAGCTGGGGGAAGGTTGTTTGTTGATGTTACACCTTTGCTGGCTTCACCTGTCAGCAAACAAAACTTAATAAATGGCATGGGACAACACGATCCGCTCATAAAAGACGCACTGGTGACCATCACAGAGCGGGGAGATTTTATACAATTGGTAGCGGATGATACGAAAGAACAGAATCCCGCTCAAAGCAATAAAGTTATATCGACTGCGGGCTTTCGTACACAAATCGAAAACGATCCGACAATCGCTGCTAATTTGATCAAGAGAAGTCAAGCATCGATAGAAGAGTTAAAACAAAACATGCAGACGAAATCAGGAGCGGATGTATTTGATTTTATACTGGAAGATAGCCCGCAATTAAGGATGAGTTTATTTGATCCACGAAGTTTGGACATGATTCTGGCTGCTATGGATGCCTCATCATGGCTCAATGAAAAAATGATGGAGTGGTTAGGTGAAAAAAACGTGGCAGACACGCTTTCTCAATCTGTACCCAACAATATCACTTCGGAAATGGGTCTGGCGCTGTTGGATGTTGCAGATGTGATTCGCCCGTATCCAGAAGTAATTGAGTACTTGCAGCAGGCAAAAGATGACAACTTTCTGGATGAACTGGTTCAGTTTGCTGGTGGACAGGAAAGCCGCGACGCTATCTCTGCTTTTCTAAACAAATACGGCATGCGCTGTGTCGGAGAAATCGATATTACGAGACCTCGTTGGAGCGAAAAACCAACGATTCTTGTGCCCGTGATTCTCAGGAACATCAAAAACGTTGAGCCTGGTGCCAGCAAGCGGAAATTTGAGCAAGGGCGACAGGAGGCTTTGAGAAAAGAACAAGAGCTGGTAGATCGATTAGAGCAATTAGCGGATGGTGAAGAAAAAGCCAGAGAGACAGAACGAATGATCAGCCTGCTGCGAAACTTCATCGGGTATCGCGAGTATCCAAAATATAGTATGGTGAGTCGCTACTTCGTGTATAAGCAGGCGTTACTGAAAGAAGCCGAACAACTCGTACAAGCTAACGTTATTCATGAAAAAGAAGATATCTACTATCTCACTTTTGAAGAACTGCGCGAGGTCGTACGCACACATACACTTGATGACCAGATTATCAGCAAACGAAAAGATGAGTACACATTCTATGAAAAACTCACGCCTCCTCGTGTTCTCACATCTGATGGTGAAATCATTACAGGTAAGTACAAACGAGAAAACCTCCCCGCCGCAGCAATAGTAGGTCTAGCGGTTTCTTCCGGCGTTATAGAGGGACGAGCACGTGTCATCTTACACATGCAAGATGCTGATCTAGCAGATGGAGATATATTAGTCACCGCCTTTACTGACCCAAGCTGGACACCATTGTTTGTATCCATAAAAGGCCTGGTCACCGAAGTTGGTGGGCTGATGACGCATGGAGCAGTTATCGCACGTGAATATGGCTTACCAGCAGTTATCGGAGTGGAAAATGCGACCAAACTGATAAAAGATGGGCAACGAATTCGCGTGAATGGAACAGAAGGCTATGTAGAAATCTTATAACGGAACGGCACTACATATCTCGATCGCGCCACAACAAAATAGTAGTACAGAGGGGCGTTTCTACGAAGGGATCGTATAGGCAACAGTGACGCCACCATCCAGCGGAAACGCCGACGCCGTCACATATCCGGCATCATCGCTCGCCAGGTATGCCACAGTTCCTGCCACCTCCTCGACACTGCCGAAGCGCCCCATCGGGATGTGGATCAGGCGCTGTGGCGTCAGTTGGGCATCGCGATCGAAGAGACCGCGCAACCTGGGCGTCTCAATGGGACCGATACATAGAGCATTCACGCGCACACCGCGCCGCGCCAGGTTGATGCCCAGGTCGCGCGACAAGGCGATCACGCCAGCCCGCGCAGCGTTATAGGACATCTGCGCCGTCGCCGCGCCCATCACCGCCAGGAACGACGCCATGTTGATGACCGAGCCGCCCGCCGGATCGTTGTTCAGCAGATACGGAATGCCATGCTTGCAGCATAAGAAGACGCTCGTCAGATTCACCTTCTGCACCCGCTCCCATGCCTCCAGCGTCGTATTGAGCGCCGATCGATCATCGGCGCTGACCATGCCAGCGTTGTTGAACAACACATCGATGCGCCCGAACTCCCTGTGCACTCGCGCGTACACCTCCCGTACCTGCTCCTCATCCGTCAGGTCAGCCTGGAGCGAGAGTTCGCCGACGGTGTGCTCCAGCAAATCAACTCCCACCACTCGCGCGCCCTCGCTCGCGAGCCGCTTAACGGTGGCCTCGCCAATCCCTCCCGCCGCGCCAGTAACTACGCATACCCTATCTACCAACCGCCTTGAAACAACTGCATTGTCCACACTATTGCTATTCATAACATCTCTCCCTCTTATGCCCTGAAATGGTTTCTACCAGAGACCCAGGTAAGGACCATCTCGGCTTATCAAAAGCTCATGATACGACCGATCGTACAAACATGACTGAAACGTCAACGTCATCTTATCGATAAAAAACCGCATCATGGCTACCGATCTCGTCACATGGTACTGTTGTGTCAAGGTTCTTTGAAAGCCGACGACAGCGGCATAAATGCCGGGTGAGCACGATAAATCGGCTCCTACCAGGGGGTTCGATTGTGTTTTGCTCATATGGTACGCTATAAATGTAACGTCAACGTCATGTTGATAGAGTAGCATGTGAGCAAAACATTGTCAACCATCTAGCACAAAGCATTATGTATGACGTTACCGATTGAAAAATTCCCACAACCATTGCGCACTATTCACATTGGTTGCTATTTTCCCGAGTATAAACGCGCTCTTTTGATAGGGGTTAGGCACAACGTGACCTCCACCAGCGATAGAAACCAGCTTCACAGGATATTTACCTGCTTCAGTATACTCCTCGATCATCACGTCCAGCCCATTCTCGCCCTCAGGCTTCAGCGTACTCACCGTCGGCTCCCCATCTATATGATTGCGACGCGCGTAATACTGTGCCGTCTCGTGTGCCGACAAACCCAGTCCACGCGGATTGAACCCCCATAAACTCGCCATGCCCCCGTTGTAGGGCACGATTGGATCGGCTGTGCCATGTATAAACAAAATCGGTAGCGCACTTTCCCGTGAGATCGCCAGAAAGTTTGCCGCCTCCGGCTGTGTCGCGCTGATAACCATCGCGCCCGCGAACGCATACGGCCACTCGTGTATCAATCGAATAACCATCTGCCCACCATTTGAGTAGCCCGCGATATACACCTTTTTGCCATCAATAGCGTAGGTAGCACCGATCTCATCGATAAGAGCTTTCGTAAATGCCACATCATCGGTGCCTGCTTTACGGGTCGGAAAATTCGACGAGACGCGCGCATCATTCCAATGACCCTTATAGCCGTCCGGATACACCACCACAAAACCATGCTCTTGCACAAGCTCGTCAAAAACGTCCCCACTAAATGCCCGCACCTTATCCCCCGTCTGATTAGAGCCATGAAAAACGAGCAAAAGCGGTGCCGATCCCTGTAGCACCGTTGGCAAAACCACAGTATAACTACGAGTGCTGGCCCCAACTTGCAAGGTGTGTCGACTGACACTAATATCATTGAATCGTTTACTGGACATCACTACCTCACATTCGTTTTACTGGTGCAGTCGCTACGTAGGTGAGTGAACGCAAGCGAAGTTCCAGCGCGCGCCCACAAGGGGACGCGCACCGGTCGATAAATCTTCCCTCTACAACGCGGGGTACTTGCGTATTGAGCGACTGCACCATTTATCTGTATGGACTTTTCCGGCATCAACCATCATTGGTTCGGAAGCAAGACTAATTTTCCTTGCACCTGTCCGCGTTCAAGCAACTCATGGGCCAGCGCGACCTTTTCCAGTGGCAAACGCTGCCCAATAATAGGAGCGATTTTACCTTGTGCGAGCAGCTCAAGCAGCACGCCAAGATCTTTGCGCACCCACTCTGGCTGTTTCTTCTTCGTAATCTGACTGGAGATATTATAGACGCTCACTCGTCTCCCATTTGGGAGTATTGTCCATAGTGTGGTACGAAACAGATGCGGGACAATAAAACGCACAATAGCGCTGGTGAAGGGGATATCAAGAGGAAGTGAAGAGAATCCATACGAGACAAGCCGTCCCCCGCGACGCAAGGTCTGAAAAGCCTGGGTCAGATGAGCACCACCAATCGCATCAAAAACCGCATCAACTCCACCCTCTGTTAAGGCTCGCACGCGCGCCACTACATCCTCCTGCTGATAATCCAGAGGGGTCGCCCCTAAGCGTTTGACGATCTCCTGCTTCGAAGACGATGCGGCTCCATAGACTTGTAGCCCGGCGAGTCTCCCTAACTGTAACAGGGCTGTGCCAACTCCCCCTGCGGCTCCATACACAAGTATACGCTGTCCGTTGGTGACTTTTGCCACATCATGCAGCAATTGGTAGGCAGTGAGATAATTGAGGGGCAAACAGCTTGCTTCGATAGGATCAACACCGTCTGGCACAAGCACAAGATTCTCTGCTGGCAGACAGATGTATTGACTATAGCTGCCCAAAACGGTGAGGGCCGCCACCATCTGACCCGGCGCAAGTGCTCTTACTTCTGGTCCCACAACGTCAATCACGCCAACCATATCATAGCCAGGAGTGAATGGAAGCGCAGGCAAACTGGGATAGGTACCACGACGCATCATTACGTCCGCATAAGCGACACCCGTCGCTAGAATTTTAATCCTGACCTGGCCTGCGCCTGGCTCGGGAAGATCGTCTTCCACCATCTGGAACGCGTCCGCAGCCTCTCCAAAACGCGTCAATAGCACACGTTGATATTTCATACTATGCTCCTTCTCTATCGAAAAACGTCTGCGGGAACAAGCACCTCTTCTATCAAATTGCCATTGCCTTCACCGTGAAGAGAGCTATGTTCCACTCGCTGACAGATCAACCACTACTGAACACATTGTTCATCAAACTGATGGCTTTATTGTAGCGGATACATTTAGTGGAGAGCAAGGAAAATTGACCACAGCAGCGTTGCCGAACACAAGCATAGTATGTGTTTAGTATTAGACATTTATAGGGGCCAGTGAGAACTTGTATGTTCCATTAGCGTTTTTGCCTTCACGCGCGAGAATGGGTCGTCTATTCGCATACCGCAAGTGCTGAAGTGAGGGGAAATTGGTCCTGCCAGCCTGTGATATTGACGTTTTCGCGCAGCCAGCACAGTTGTTTGTTGCTCAGGCGATGTGATTGCAATGACAGGTACATAGTTTTTTGCGGCCCGATATACCATTCTTCTCCAAAGCGGAAGGGGAAGGAGCAGAGCGTGTGTTCTGATGTTGAAACTGTTGTGATGCGGTAGAGCGCGCGGCGTTTTTCTTCGCAAAAGGAAATGGATGGATGCTGCCGCAGTTGCTGAAGGGGTTCTTCTAAAGCTTGTTCGCTGGCTAAGATGGCGAGAATCTCGTCGCCGTAGCGTTCGGTACTTATGACGACGCCATCGTGATTGGTGTGTGTGAGCCATTTTTCGGCAGAGTCGCGTTGCTCGACTTTATAGACAATCTCAAGCAGATGGACATACATAGCTGTTTTTCCTCGTTTTTTATTTTCAGGGAACAATCACCTCTCGACTTGCTGGCGGCCTGTGTCGCGCGATGGAAGCTGGCGAGCCACCTGCGATAACGTGATTACATGAACTTTTCTCATTATTTCTTGTTCACAGTGATATTTCATGCTATGATTGCAGTGTAAACTTTCTTTTCGGGCAAGACATCGGGGAGTTCACCTATATTTTTAAGTGGCGAATGGCGGTGTGAATATGGTTTTAAGCAGGCGAGCGGGAGAAGATGTGGCGTCTCTTCTCTGTGCTCTATCCTTCGCGACTGGTCTGGCGTTTGGTGGTCACATGGAACACGGTCTGGGCAGTGCGACGCTCGGATTGCTCATGGCTGATGAGTTGAAGCTTGCTGAACAAGAGCGCGAGGCTATTTTCTATGGGGCGTTGCTCAAGGATGTGGCCTGTACTGCATGTTCGGCGGGCATTGTGGCCTTTTTCCCCGATGAGGAAGCGGTCTCGTTGGCCGATGTCATTCTGCTCGATCCATCAAGCCTCAGCGATATGATTGGGTGGCTGACGAAGTATCTACGCGTGGACGCACATTTTCCCAGCCGTGTTGCCAAACTGCTTGCGTTTATCGCGCAGTGTGGGCCGATAGTCAAGGAAACCATGCGTAGTCATTGTGAAGTAGCAGAATTATTTGCGCAGCAGTTAGGGTTCTCAAATGCTGTTCAACGGACCTTGCGTTTTCAGTGGGAGCGCTGGGATGGCAAGGGCATGGCTTATGGCCTCAGGGGAGAGAACATTCCTCAGGCGGCGCGTATCCTGCATCTGGCCCAGGTGCTTGATCTGGTGTATCGTCTGGGAGGGCCGGAGGCGGCGCGGACGCTTGCACAAGCCAAACGGGGCAGTCGTTTCGATCCAGAGGGCGTGGATGCGTTTCTGGCAGTGACGCAACGGGCAGATTTCTGGGATGTCTTCGAAGAACAAGCAACGCAAGAAGCATTGCTGGCAAGGCGACCTGCAACCAGGGTCGAGGATGCTCAGGAGCATTCGTCTGAACGAGTATGTGAAGTGCTGGCCGATTTTATAGATCTCAAGAGCCGCGAGACCTGGCATCACTCGCGCACCGTGGCCGAAGTCGTGACCAAGATGGGCAAGCAGATGGGATTGAGTAGCGATGAATTGAGGAAGTTGCGTTGCACGGCACTGGTTCACGATCTTGGCAAAGTGGCGGTTCCGCTGGCTATTCTCACAAAAGACGAGGGGCGTTCGCCGAGCGAGTGGGAGATCTATCGTCTGCACCCCTATTATACGCAGCGTATTCTGGAGCGAGTCGAAGCATTCCAGGAGCTGGCACCAGCGGCGGCGGCGCATCATGAATGGATGAATGGTCAGGGGTACCATCGGCAGTTGAGCGGAATGCACATTCCGTTGCATGGCCGTATGCT
Organism: uncultured Dictyobacter sp.; assembly: GCA_964657925.1. Classification (GTDB taxonomy): domain Bacteria; phylum Chloroflexota; class Ktedonobacteria; order Ktedonobacterales; family Ktedonobacteraceae; genus Dictyobacter. The sequence goes on along the minus strand of CAZZWK010000082.1, from coordinate 16,238 downwards.
GGCGGTAGCAAACGCCTATGTCAGGCTAATGCATCGCTATCAGGGTCAGAAGGCGGCCATGGAGATCTTGCGAGAGATGCGCTCGCAGGTTGATACTCAGTTCGATCGTGTGTGCTACGAAGCGCTGGTGGTCTCGGTCAGTGGGCTTGATAATGAAGAGCTGCCACCGTTGCGAGCGCGCAAAGTGGGGAACCTGACCGAGCGAGAGGTCGAGGTGCTGTGTTTATTGGCTCAAGGGCAGCACACACCTCAGATTGCGCGCACGCTGACGATCAGCAGGAAGACGGTTGAGCATCATGTGGCTCATATCTACGGCAAAATCGGGGTGACCTGCCAGACCGCGGCAGCAGTCTATGCTGTGCAACATGGACTTGTGTAGTCAAGTAAGCATGGAGAGCCAGGTTTTTGGGTCCACTACAGTAGCACTTACTGTGGTGTTGGGATTTACAGGCCCTAACTCACCTTCCAAAAATGTTCTTTTTGAGCGTTCACAATACAGCAAGCAACTTGATATGATATAGGAATTGGATTTATGTATAGCATTTCAAGTCATCAGAAATCAGGAAGGGTATAAATGAGTTATGAAGTCACATGTACAAATGTCAAAGTATAGTTTTTTGTTCATAGCAGGAGCACTGCTCATTTTTTTGAGTACGGCCTGTAGTATAGGCGGCGCAACCTCTGTGATTACCGGTGGTACTTCCTCGAATAGTGGGGTATACGGTAAAAACGTGATTATCAATGGAGATGCAGAGAGCGGCAAAAGCGATTTGGATGGCGGTAAACCTGTGAGCAGCATACCGGGGTGGACGATGAAGGGTGATATTGATGTCGTGCCGTATGGAGTTTCGGGTGTAGCCTCTGCAACTGATCCCGGTCCTTCCAATCGTGGAAAGAACCTGTTTACTGGCGGACCAGATACGGCAAGCACCAGCGCATCCCAGAATATAGATGTTTCCACTATCAGCACGGATATTGATGCGGGAAGTGTTTCATACACGCTTTCTGGCTACCTGGGAGGATTTTCCAGTCAGGAAGATAACGCAGTGTTATCCCTCCAGTTTGAAGATACTACAGGGAAAGTGCTGGCAGACGCACAGATAGGCCCCGTTACCGCTGCCAACCGCAACAACACAACTGGATTAGTACAACGTACTGCCACAGGGAAGGTGCCGAAAGGAACAGTTAAAGTGAGTGTAACGCTGCGTATGACCCGTGAAGATGGTGAATATAACGATGGCTATGCTGATAATCTATCGCTCATCTTGCAAAAGGCGTAAGATAGGCTAGATTTGATCGTCGAACTCGACAAGATTGCCCGCAGGGTCACGCACAATAATTCCCTGCTGTCCCCACTTTCCAGGCTGTGGCCCATCCGGTTGAATCTTACGCTCAGCCAGATGAGCGCGCAGCGCCTCAAGGTCAGTACTGCCTATCTCGATATGGAAATCTTCCGCGCGATTCAAGGTGACAATATTCAGCCGCCCATTGCCTATGCGAATAACACAATTGAAGCCCGGTCGCTCGTGATCGATCTCCGCACCTGGCAGAGCCAGATACCATGCTTTGGTCGCTGCAAGCGTCGCTTGATCTTTGACATGAATCGATAAACCTGTCAGTGAAATGTTTGGTTCTGTACTCATAACCCGTCCTTTCGCGTCATAGCAGTCAGATTATGCTAAATTGAAGAGTAGTTTAATAATTGGGTGGCAACTTTCCCGATTCAGCTCGCACATTCGATGCTTGCTGCGTCGGCGTGGAGGTGGTTAATTCCAGTAGCAGCACATCTAAAGCTGTACCCGTGCGCCCGAGACGGAAAGGTTGTCCGGCAGCTTTCGCCTGACGAACCACACTCGTTAACTGGTCGATCTCCTGCAAGAGTCGCTGATTTTGCTGCGAATCCTGACGATAGCGCTGGAGACGAGCCAGCAGGTTGTTGAGCGAGCCAGCAATCTGCCAGAGCACATTTTCTTGCGTCAGCGGCACGCGTACAGCGTAATTGCCATTGGCAATCTGCGTATGCACCTGCACGATTTGCATGATGCTGGCCTCCAACTGGCGCTTCTCTTGCGCGGACTTATGCTCCTGCTGCGCAATCGCATGTTCGAGCCGGGCAATAACTTCAGCGCGGTCAGCTCGTGCTATGGCATGTTGTGTACTACGTACCCACAGAAAAGTTACGATGGCAACCAGTATCTGGATAATGATCGGACGCGCCAGCAGATTATAGCCAACCTGATGCAACAAAGTTTGCAGATCGCTGGCATGCGGAATAAAAGACGTATTCAAGGCTATCCAGATAAAAAAACTGTTGAGCAGAGCAACGATAAATATACTGGAAGCAGAAAGCAGTGAAACAGCTAGCAGTTCTGGCAAGACCAGCATATCAAGTGTTGGAAGATTATAGACACTCAGACCACCATGCTGTGTCTTGAGGGAGATCATAAAAGCAACCTCGACACTGGCAACCAGAATAATGCCCGCAGTCGTGATCTTTCCCAGGCGATTAAAAAGCAGGGAGACAAGCACTACCACAATGACAACGAACATCAGTGGTAGCAAAAATTTACTCGTGCTGAAAAGGGCCACCGGCAGAAAAGCAATTGCCAGTAGCAGAAAAATCAGCAACACCGTACTGGTCAAACGACCACGACGATATACCTCCCGTTCTAGCAGGTCCGCATCCACCGCTGGCTCCTGTGGAGCACTCAGACGGTACCAGGCTGCGAGGCGAGAGTTAAAGAATCCGGTCCTTTCCCTGCCAGCACCTTCAATCAATCTACGCGGTGCAATCGGCGCCTGCACATTTCTCTCATTAGAACGAATCATGTATTTTACCTCTTTAGTAATCTATAGCAATTGTGTTCATCTTTTGTAAGTCATTAAGTATCTGCTCAACACTCCCAAGCGGTAAAGTGAGCAAACTCGCGATCGTTTCAACCGTACGCATACCGTCGATCATGGCGTAAACCTGGCGATAGCCACGCGACCATCGCCCCTGATTCATCTGCTCTATACTGATCAGCACCAAACGTCGCGGCACCAGTGATGAGAAGAAAATGCCCGCTTGCGGTTGAATAGATACTGGAGAATACTGTGGCAAAACTTTCGTTATGCGCCTTTGCTCTTCCACCTGTGGTTGCCCACTCTCGGAGCTTTCGTCTCGGCTCATCAACCAGTGCAGTTGACCGGTGCCGCGCAGCATGCTTAACGCATCCTGGCCCGCCCGCACTAGCGTTCCCTGGTCGTCCACAATCGAGCAAGAGACAACATTTCCCTCCGCCAGGCGCAGATACGCTTTCCAGAGGACCTTATTGCCAAGTCTTTTCACTGGAAGATCACCTTGTAGTAGGCCGTTTTGCTGGAAACCTCCCAGGATCTGTAAAATTGTATCGAGATCAATAGTGTACTTCTCCACAACTCTCCCCATCTCACCGGCCCAACCCGCCAGCGCACATAACTTTATCGGGCATCATAAACAGAGCGGATGCGAAGCAGGAAACGAATTCCTGTTTCGCCTGCGATCGTTTTTCGGCTAACGCACACCTTTAATAGGCTGTACCAATACTCCACTTAACACTGCCGCCACAGCGACGACGAGGAAGATAACGGTATAGTTATGAAATATTGCGACCGTTACTGCCGCAATGAGGGGTACAACAACCTGCGGCAAGGTATTTGCGATATTGAAGATGCCCATGTCTTTCCCACGCGTCTCTGCCGATGGGAGCACATCGGTTACCAGGGCAAAATCAACTCCCAGGTACACCCCGTACCCCAGCCCAAAGAAAATCGCGGCTATGATCACCAGGCCCCAGGAGTGCGCAAATGCCAGCAATAGCATGGAAACCGCTACGACCAGGCCCGCGCCGATCACAAAGGCTTTCCTGCGCTGCAAACGATCCGAAAGGAACCCACTCGCCAATGCCGCAACAATGAGTATGCCGCCATAGATAGAGTTGAATGTCGTGACGCGGCTCGCCGCAGTCGTCGCGTTGTAGCCAAGTACACTCTGCAAAAAATAGAGCAGGTAAATGGTGGTTACCGACGAACTCATAATAAGGAAAAAACGTGTGATCGAGGCCAGGCCAAAATCGGGATACGTGCGCGGGCTTACCCAAAAACCTGCCAGGAACTTGCCCGACCGAAATGGTTCTATATACTCCCCTGGTAGTTGTTTATCCCGTACAAATAATGTCAACAATACCACTACCACAAGGAATACAAGGGCTATCACAAAATAAGACGCATGGACTTGAGAATGCAACGCTCTGGTAACGATCAAACTGCCCAATACCAACCCCAATGGGATAGCCATACCGGTATAGGCTGAAATCAAACCTCGTTGTTTAGAAGGTACCTGATCAGGCAGGATCGCGTTCAAGGCCGCTAACACGATATTGACCGCAATTTGATATACGGCCCATTCAATTAAAATAGTTGCGATACTGGAAGCGAAAGCCAGTGCAAAAAGTAATGCGACTGAGAAAATAATACCGCCCAGCAGGAACGGACGACGGCGGCCAAAACGGCTACTTGTTCGGTCGCTCAATGTTCCGCCAATCACGCTGGAGATAAGCCCACACGTTGATCCAATAGCGGTGATCGCGGCGAGATCCCAATTCTTATTTGCTGGATCGAGTGCGAGGATTTGAATAGGGAGGATAATCTGGGTGAAAGGAAACTTTGCCATCCATAGCATAATGTTGGAGAGAAAATAGGTTGTCTGAAAACCAGCACCTACTTTTTTTGTTGGCATCTGTAAAGCTTCCGGTAAGGCGCTTTGTCTGTTCTCCTATGCGTCATCTGTCCTGGTGCGTTCCGTCGCTACGGCATCTGCATCCGGAGAAATATCAGCCATATCGAGCATTCCCCTTTAGTTTTAATTTGTAAATATGAATGTATTGCGAAGGCAACTCCTGTTTCTGATCATCGAATCAAGTACCACTGTTGAATTGAGGACGCCATTACTCTGGCGTATTCCTTTACTCCGACTCAAAAGGCATCCTGCCTATCTTACTGTCCTCTGCCTCTATAAAAGATAACAAAGCTGCACTTTTTGACTCGTAATTGATCGTGGTTCTTATCACTACATATGTATCAAAAACAGCCTCTAATTGTACTTTCTTCCTTCCAACGCCTCAATGAAAGGATAAACCACAAGAGATACATGTGTCAATTAATATTATCTTAAAAGACGAACATACTCTAGAGAACATAACGCCAAAAACATAACTCGCTCAAACATAGGCTAATTTGGCTACACTTTACGCATATTTCTACTAACATATTCTGAGGAGTAACCTTATGCACTAAGGGTGCTCAATAGCAACACTACTGGTCGGCCCTTTGCTCCGCCTCGCGCCTTATCAACTCCCATAACGCCTGCACATGCGCTCGCTCGGTCGCGTTTGAGCCGATCGAAACGCGCACGACCCATCCCTCCTCCAGCATAGCTGTGGTCAGATACGCTTCGCCGGATCGATTCACCCGTTCAGCCCAGGCGCGCGTATAGGTATCCAACGCCTCGCCCTCCACTCCTTCCGGCTCGTAGCGTATACACAGCGTCTGCAACGGCACCGGCGCGAACACTCGCCAGCCCGGCACGGCCTTAACCTGCTCCTCAAGCCATTGCGCGTTACCCATATCCCTGCGTATACGCGCCTGCAAACCCTCCACCCCCTGCTCACGGATAAGACACCACAACTTCAACGCCCGAAAGCGCCGCCCCAGCGGAATGCCCCAGTCGCGCAGATTCTTGACCCGGTCATCGACCGCACTCTGCAAAAAGCTCGGATTCGTGCTCATCACGCGCACCAGGATTTCAGCCTCTCGTACATAGTACAGCGAACAATCGAACGACGCGCCCAGCCACTTATGCGGATTCAACACAATCGAGTCCGCGCCCTCGATTCCCTCCCACATCCAACGGCATTCCGGTAGAATCATTGCCGAGCCCGCCATGGCCGCGTCCACGTGCAGCCACATGCCATACTGACGCGCGATTTCCGCAATCTCGCCCACCGGATCGATCGCCGTCGACGCGGTCGTACCCGTCGTCGCGACAATAGCGCACGGCAGCAGCCCGTTCTTCTTGTCCGCCTCGATCATAGCCGTCAATACATCCGCTCGCAGCGCGTAATCCTTGTCCGTCGCGATGGGCCGCACATTGGCGCGTCCAAAACCAGCCAGTAGCGCATCCTTCTCCACCGAACTATGACTCTGCTGCGAGGTATACACAACCAATGGCCGCTCCTCCGCCTGCAATCCCCCGCGCGCGAACGAATAGTCCGTCGTGCGTTCGCGCGCGCAAATCAACGCGACCAGCGTGCTCGTCGACGCGCTATCCTGAATCACCCCACTCCAACTCTCGCTCAACCCGACCATCTGGCGCATCCAATCGGCGACGACTTCCTCCAACTCGCTGAGCGCCGGGCTCGATTGCCACGACAGACCCAACACACCCAGGCCCGTGCTCAGATAATCGCCCAGCACCGCGGCCAACATACTGTTCGACGGAAAATAGCCATAAAACTGCGGATGCTGCCAATGCGAAAGACCGGGCACGATAATGCTGTCCAGGTCTTGAAAAATGGCATCGAACGATTCTGCTTCGAGCGGTGGAGCGCTCGGCAGTTGAGCGCGAATATCGCCCGGCTCCGCTCGCGACATCACCGGCAACTCCTGCACATGCTCACGATAGTCTGCGACCCAATCAATCAACTGGTGACCAATCTTGCGAAACTCTTCTGGGCTCATGTCTGCTCTCCTTCTTCCTGATCAACGTACTGCTTTGGCAAGCTTCATTGTGACTGTTTGAACCGTGCAATGAATTGCACGCGGGCGCATGAATGCGGCCCCTACGGGATGATGGTTGACAGAACAGTACAATAAGCAAGGATAACATAAAAAGCTATACCATCTGCTTCCTGTGCTGATTGAACATTTCGTACAACATCACGCTCGTGGCGATTGCCAGATTCAAAGAATCGCTCTTGCCCACCATGGGTATACATACCATCTCATCGCAAAGCGCCTGCAAGTCAGGCGGTAAGCCTTTGCGTTCCTCTCCCATCAACAAAACCGTGGGTCGTCGATACACTACCTCGCTGTAATCTCGCTTAGCCGCAGGCGACGTTCCTACCAGGAACACGCCCGCCTGCCTCTTCCACTCGACAAACTCGTCTTTGCTGGCACGCACAAAGCGTTGCGCGAACAGTGCGCCCATCGTCGCCCGCACCGCCGCAGGCTCATAGGGATCGGTCTGCTCGTCCAACAGGATCATGCCAGCCGCCCCCACGGCCTCCGAGGTACGCAACACCGTGCCCAGATTGCCCGGCGAGCGCACGAAATTATGCGCCAGCCAGCACAGTTCATCGCCCACTTTAAGATCGCTCAAGCGCTCCCAGCGTTGCCGCACGATCGCGCCGATGCCTTGCGGATCATCCACCAGCGAAACTCGCTGCAAAAGCTCGGGCGTGACGTACACGATCGGCGTGCCCAGCCGCTCCTGCCGCCTGAGCAGGCGCTGCGCATACGGATGAGTGAGTAAAGGGCGGGAAACAACCAATGTCTCTATCTGCGCGCTGTGCGTAATGGCCTGATCGACGAAGCGCATGCCCTCGATGTAGTACAAACCCGCCCGCGCGCGCTCCTCGCGCAGCCGTAAACGGTGAATACGCCTGATCACATTGGCATTGACATTGCTAACAACCGGAGAAGTTTCTTTTTTGTAAGAATGATACATGAGGTAGAGGCCATCGCAGACCTCGCCCAACAACACCAGCAGAATACGGTGCGGGGCTCTAAAACCAACACAGTAACATAGCTGTTCATCGATAGAGCAGCAATCAAGACTATACCACAGGTGGAAACGACTTACAATAGCACTCGAAAAGCACGCTTACGCAAAAACCATAGTAAGATGCATATCCATATCTTCTGATTATCGATCATACATTGCAAGCGCATCATCGGCGTATGGCCTGCCGCTAGCGCGAATAATGTGGGCAAGTTGGTCGACATCAAAGGGAACATGGCGAAAAGTGATGCCAAAACGATCTCCATCGACAGAGACGATGGCGTAATCAGCCCAGGGATCTACCCGCATCCCATCTTTGGAGCGCTCCCAATTATAGGCCAGACTGACGCTTCCGGGGTTAAAGTACCATCCATCGCCGATACGTCGCAACTGCTGGGTATGTGTATGCCCTCCTGTGAAAAGCGTCGCATCCCAGCCAGATAGCCATGAACGAACCACGTCGTCTGCTGTGGTAGGAAGGATGATATCGTCAAACGATTTAGTCGAGCCATGAAAGCAGAGCAGCGTTTGACGCGCATCCAGGCGTATCTCAACAGTGGGAAGAAATTGCTGCATAAAGGTAATATCGCTCACTGAGAGTTGCGCCAGCGACCAGGCTCTGACCGCTAACTGCTGCTCGCTCGTCTGTTCATGAGGGGAGGTTTCATGCCCGCTCAATAACCAGGCGTCGGCATTGCCCAGCACAATTGGACAATGAAGTTCACGCAAGCGTTCGAGGGTCTGAGCTGGTTGAGCCCCGCCCTGGATGGCATCTCCCAGGCATACGATCTTCTCAATACCTAGCTGGCGAATATCGGCAAGCACGTGGTCTAAGGCAAAACAGTTACCATGCATATCTGAAATAACCGCAAGTTGCATACTACCTTCCTCTTTTATCGATCTTCCTCGTCCGAAAAGCTCTTTGTGTGACAGCAAAAGTCCCTATAGTATATAACCTCTTATCAAGGCCTGTACCCATCAAGAAACTCTGTAAGGGAAGCGGAGGAGGGCCGGATCTGCTCACTTACAGGGCATTTACCAGTAACGATGTCATCTCTGCGCTGCTCGCGCCCGCGTCATGATCTCTTCAACTACCGCAGTCTTCGCATCCGCATAATTTTGCACATACTTCCATGCTCGGGCGGCAAGTTCCTGCTTCGTGCGCGCATAAAGTTGCCGGTCGGCTTCATGCTCGCGTAACCAATCGCGGAATAACAGCATGCGCTCGATCTCCGTCTTCCCAGTCTCTGGCGAGAAAACATGCAGGTTGATATCCGTATCCGGCCCCTTGAACAGGCGATGCTCGTACCACTCCGGCTCTCGAACAAATAACGTATAGCCCGCGCTCTCCAGAGCGGGCACATATGCATGCTCATCCGCTGTATCTGCCACCACCAACAACATATCGATCCTCGGCTTGGCCGCTAATCCTGGCACCGAAGTCGAGCCTACATGCTCCAACAACACAATACGCTCACTTAACACGGCTCGAATACGCTCCGCCTCGCGCTCGAACAACCGCGGCCACTGAGGATCGTACTCGGCAAGGTAAATCGTTCCATTCAGCGGCGCTACCGGCTTGACGTGCGCCGCCTGAATCTGCTGCTCGGTCGATGGTTCTTGCATTATTGTTGCCTATCTGCTTTATCGAAGCTAATAATGCATGCTGTATGGGTTCCAGAAATGAAAGATCCAGAGGAGCAAACCAATCAACGTGCTCCAAAACACTACTTCAGCCGTGAGCAATCCCAATGCAAAAGGTCGTGTACGGCGTAGACAGATGAGCACAATGCAGACTATCAGGAATGTACTGTAGGTGAAAAGACGCGCATCTAGCACATCTAAAAAATAGAAGGGTTGCCAAAACATGATCATCAGGACAAAACCAATAATCAGCTCCACGAGATAGAGCCCGATAAAGGCTCCGGTCGTTCTGTATTTTGGGACTGAATCAGGTGTATTTTGGAATTCGGTCGTTTCCATAGAGATACCATCCTGCTTTCTCTCTTCTTTATATAGTGTATAACGCTACTTTATCAGGTTTCATCTTCAATTTACCAGGGGAAAAACAGTGTCAAAAAAGGAAAACAGGGGATCGTAACTGCTGACAAACACGTTCAGGATGAGACATAATGGAGAGCAAGTATTTTTCTCATTCCTCACCCGATTGAAAGAAATCACGCACACGCCGCTCAATGCTGAAGAGGTGCCGCGATCAACGCTGTTAACGAGGAGAACTTCTATGCATACACATGCCGCCGTCCTACACCAGAACGATAAATCCGCTCCCTATGCCGACTCACAACCACTCGTCATCACCGAGGTCGAATTGGACCCGCCCGGCCCTGGCGAGGTGCTGGTGAAGGTCATCGGAGCCGGACTTTGCCACTCCGACCTATCCGTGATCAATGGTGGACTGGGGCCTTACCCTTTGCCCATGATCCTCGGACATGAGGCCAGCGGCATCGTGCAGGAGCTTGGTGCAGGCGTCACCGATCTGCATGAGGGCGATCACGTCGTCTTCTCCTTCGTGCCCGCCTGCGGGCATTGCCTCTCCTGCGCGACTGGTCACCCCTCACTTTGCACAAACGGTAGTCGCGCCAATGGAACAGGCACGCTACTTAGTGGGGCGACGCGCTTTCATACACACGAGGGTCAACATATCTCTCATTTTCTCGGCGTCGCTGCCTTCTCTGAATATACCGTCGCCGCCCAGGAATCGCTGATCAAAATCGATGACGCGATCCCGTTGGATAAGGCCGCTCTCTTTAGCTGCGGCATCCTGACTGGCGTTGGCGCGGTCATCAATACCGCCAGGGTCGAGGCCGGTGAGCCGGTCGTGATCTTCGGACTCGGTGGTGTCGGGCTCAGTACGATCATGGGGGCTAAACTGGTCGGCGCATCGCCCATCATCGCAATTGATGTCCTGCCTTCCAAATTCGAACTCGCCAGACGCCTCGGCGCGGACTATACGCTCCAGGCCAACAACGACAAATTGCTCAAAGCGATCCGCGACCTCACGAACGGTGGCGCCGCCTACGCCTTCGATGCGGTTGGCAATGTCAATGTGCTGGCCCAGGCCTTCAATGCGACCCGCGTGGGTGGTACTACGGTAGCAGTTGGACTCGATCGAGCCGATCGCCAGCTCTCTATTCCCGCGATCGCGCTGGTGGCGCAAGAAAAAGTGCTACGCGGCTCCTTCATGGGTTCCGCCGTTCCGCGCCGTGATATCCCACGCCTGATTAGCCTGTACCAGTCCGGCAAACTGCCTGTCGATGAACTGATCAGTCCGGCGCTTACGCTCGACGAGGTCAACACCGGCTTCGACCGCCTGGCTCAGGGTAGCGCTATTCGTCAGGTGATTGATTTCTCTTGATGAATCGCCTGGCTGGAAGGACAAGATAATGCATATTAATGAATTATTTCCGGTTTCCCAGGTCCGCGTAGGGCATACCATGTGTTTGCCCTACGCAGACCTCCTGATTATGCAGATGAACAAAATAAAATCGGACAACGTGAGTAGGCGATAAATCGCGGGTGGGTTGCGCTAAAGCGACCCCTACAGTGGGGGGATGTTTGATTTTTGGTTGAACGCCAGTACATGCCTCACTGGCAAGGCCACTGGACTAAATTCGGCATCCAGCATCTGGGCGTCCTCACTCTGCCAGCAAAATTCTGGCGACGGTCCCAGTGTCATATAGCGTTGCCACAAACATCCAGCACTATTTTCTACCTGAGGGGTCAGGCGCGCGAAAAAATCGGCATAGCGCATGCCACTCGGCTTCGCGAACCATAGAGCATATTGTATACCCGTGTGCAATGGTTTACCCGTGTGCAATGTGTATAGAGCCGCCGTTCCGCCCGCCGCCCGTTGTGCTACTTCATTATGCGGCTGTTGCCTCGATCCACTTACTGCCGCGTGGTTGAGTGTATCCAAGGCCGCCGCTCCATCGAGCACATACCACTCCTCGTACACCTCTTCAGATACATTCACCCATGGTACACTCGCTATCTGTAGCACCATCGACTCACGCAATCCGCTCGCGCCTCGATCATTGAGTACCCGCTGAAACGCTATAATGCGGTCTCGATACTCGGCCTGCCCCACACCTCTATCACGCCAGTGCCAGAAAACATATGCCAGCATATATTGCTCCTTCTTGAGGGAGAAGTCGTTAAGTAAACGCGCGCCCACTAGGGGACGCGCCTACGCGAGTCGTTTCGTTAAGCAAGCGCGCGCATCAAGGGGCAGACATTCCGGGGACATGTCCGCGTCTACGCGAGGTGAGCTAGTCGCTACACTCCTTCTGCCCAGAATTGTTTCACATGGGCGGCCAAAGCGCGTCCCTGTTCGCGTCCGGCTGCGGCGGAAACTGCTCTGCGACTGGAATCGAACGGATTGGGTCCGCGCGCGATTGTCGAGGCGTCGTCGGGTGTAATTACCATGACCTGGGAGCCAGAACGTTCGAGTTCGGCTTGCTCGTCTGCGAAGGTCATAAAAGGAATACTGTGCTCGGGGTCCATAGCTGAAATATCCAGCGTTTCAGCCTGCAAGATAAGGACATGTGAATAGCCTGCCGCTATGTCAGCATTGGTGCCTGAACGTATTCCACCGTCTACATAGCGATACGCGCCGATGGTGATGGGCGCATAAATACCTGGCACCGCGCAACTTGCCGCGACAGCTAAAGCGAGAGGCACGCCAGCATCACGATCGAACTTTACCCACTCGCCCGTCTGTGCATTCACAGAGATAATGGCAAGCTGCTGCTTGCTCGGCCACTGCTGGACAGGCAAACGAGAAGCGATGATCTCCAGACGTTCTTGTTCAGGGGCAGTCTTCACAGCGAGTGCCGCCGCGCCTACACGCGCCCTTGCCATCTGCGCATCTGGCGCTCCCCTACCGGCTGTAAACACCTGGAATAATACGTTCATATCCATAGGCACGACCTGCTCTTTTGTCTCCTCAAGCGGCTTAAGCTGGTATGCATAAATCTCTTCGAGCGCGAGACCACTGGTAATTTGCGCGCCTACCACCGATCCAGCCGAAGTTCCTACGACCAGTCCCGCGTCACTCACGTCCACACCTGCATCATACAATCCTAGAATAACGCCTATCTCCCAGGCGATACCCGTGGTGCCACCACCACCAAGCACGAGTGCATGTGTTTGTTGCTGTTTTGCTTCTGTCATCTTTTGAACTCGCTCCTTCGATAGCTCTATGACTATTCCTATCAATGCACAAAGTATAACGCATACCGCTAAGAGATGCATCCATTAACTATTCGGAAGCTCCTGCACGCGCCCACTAGGGGACGCGCACCGGTCGATAAATCTTCCTCTACAGCGCGAGGTGAATGCTCATCGCTGGCATAATGAACCGAGTTTCATCTACAAGAGAAACTCGGTCACGCTGTCTTATTGCATACGCCGATCATGCCTTTAGCAGCGGCCACTTTTCGACCGGTACGCACTCAGCTCGCCTGTGCTGTTTCTTCTACCGACGACAGCGGGCTCGCGATGCTCTCCAACGATTTTTGTTCGGCATCCACGGCGAAGAAGATCGCGACGATGCCCGCAGCTACCATCAATACTGAGGCGATCAGGTAGCCAAAGAATACATTGATTGGGCGATCGGTGGCGATGAAGAGACCGAAGATGTAGGGCGCGGCCACACCGCCCGCCGCCGTTCCGATCACATAGAAAAACGCGATCGCCAGCGCACGTGTCTCCAACGGGAAAATCTCGCTTACCGTCAGGTATGCCGAACTGGCCCCAGCCGATGCGAAGAAAAAGACAATCGACCAGCAGATGGTGATGGTGACGACGTTCAAAACCCCTTGCGCGAATAGCCAGCCAGTGATCGTCAACAATACGCCCGAGGTGATATAGGTGAAGCTGATCATCTTCCTGCGCCCGATGGTGTCAAACAGGCGTCCAATCGTTAATGGTCCCACGACGTTTCCAACGGCGAACGGAATCTGATATAACGCGGCCACATTGGTTGGGATATGGAAAAAGGTCGTGAGCAGCGTCACGTATGTAAAAGTGATCGCGTTATACAAAAAGGCCTGGCCGATCATCAGCGAAAAGCCCAGGATCGAGCGCTTGGGATATTGCTTGAACATTGTTTTGGCAATCTGCCCATAGGTAACCGTTCCCGTCGGTCGAATGGTGATCGATCCTTCCGGCTGCGGCAAATCCTGTATCTTATCCTCGCGTTTGATCGTCTCCTCAATCTCATCCACCACATGGTCCGCCTCCTTGAATCTCCCATGCATCATCAACCAGCGTGGACTCTCTGGCACGTAGCGGCGCACGATCAAGACGGCCAGACCCAGCACCGCACCCAATGCGAATGAGAGTCGCCAGCCCAGATCGACCGGCAAAATCGCCGTGTTCAACAGAATACCAGTGGTCACCGCACCCAACGCGGTACCGATCCACCACGTGCTATTGATCACGAGATCGGTCCAGCCACGTGCGCGGGCGGGAATCAACTCGTCGATCGCGGAATTGATGGCGGCGTACTCCCCACCGATGCCACTACCGGTCAAGAAACGGAAAATCACGAACCAGTAAAAATTGAATGATAGCGCTGTCAGGATGGTTGCGCCAAGATAGACGCCTAGCGTGATCATGAACAGTCTCTTGCGCCCCAACTTATCCGTCAGCCTGCCGAAAATCAAGGCACCAATCACTTCGCCCAGCAAATAAATCGAACTGGCAAGCGTAGTCTGGGTGGTGGTAAGATGCAATGTCTGCGCACTTGTCAGCACCGGGGAGATCGCGCCGACAATCGTTACTTCCAGGCCATCCAGAATCCACGTGATACCTAGCGATATAACAATCAGCCAGTGCCAGCGGCTCCAGGGAAGACGGTCCATGCGTGCTGGAATCATCGTCTTCACTGGTTTGTTTTCAGCTGCTACGCTACTCATAACCCCACTATCCTTTCAATTGGTATAGCACCATCGCTACAAAATGAGGACAAAAAGATGCGATCATTCTGGTTTGTAAACCAACAAATCAACACGACTCTCTTCTCGCTCCCATCCACGCTCTTACCTCTCCCACGCTACTTCCTGCCGCTCCACACCCATCTACCTACATATTTATATTTAAATACACGACCATCACAACTATGCAGTTTCATCAAAATTTCAGCTAGACGGCCTTGAGACCTGCCCCACATAACGCGATCACGACTTCCCCTTGCAACGCGTTATGCTGTACACTCCGATCAGGCTCACTTGCTAGTGGTGCGGACGATGTTATCTCCTCTTTATGCGCGTTGATGGCGGCGAGAAAACCGGCGTAAGGCACAGCACTGGTTGGCTCGACAAAGAGGCCTTGCGCGGCCAGAGCGACCTGCGCCTGCTCAATCTGCGTTTCCGAGACGGTGATGATCGTGCCCGCTGTCTCGCGGATGGCCGCGAGGATCTGCCGACTGCGGGCAGGTGCCGCGATGGCGATGCCCTCCGCGATTGTGCCACTATTGGTTACAGGCGCGGCCTCTTGCTCACCCGAAGCGAAGGCCTGGGCCAGTGGAGCACAGTTTTCGGCCTGCACGGCCAGAAAATGGGGCAATTGCTGGATCAGACCGGCGCGCAACAGGTCTAAACAACCATAATAGGGGCCTAGCACAAGCGTGCCATTGCCCACGGGCAACACCAATACATCCGGTAACTGCCCACCACGCTGCTCCCACAGTTCAAAGACATAGGTTTTCGTGCCCTGGAAGAAAAAGGGATTGTAGATATGGCTGGCATAGAAAAGCTGTGCGCTCTCGACTGCGGCGATCGCCGCCGCTGCCGTGTCCTCGCGCGATCCTGTGATGGCGTGCACAGTCGCGCCATGCAACATGATCTGCTTGATTTTCTTACTCGAAGTCGTCCTGGGCACGTAAATATCGCTGTGTATGCCTGCCCGCGCGGCGTAGGCCGCGATAGCTGTGCCCGCGTTGCCACTGCTATCCGCGACGATGCGTTTCACGCCCATCTCTGCGGCTCTGGCAATCAAGACCGCCGCGCCGCGATCTTTAAACGACAATGTGGGCATCATATAATCGACTTTGAACTGTACACGCGTCTTGTATGCGTGTGCAGCCACCAGGGGAGTGCAGCCTTCTCCCAACGTGATCTTCTGCCAGGTGGTCGAATCCTGCGCGAACGGCAAAGCCTCCAGATAGCGCCATAGGGTGGTCGCGCGGCCTTTGATGCGCTGCCATGGAAACGATACGGGTACGTCAGTCAGGTCCAACAATCCTCCACATGCACATCGCCACACAAGACTGTCAGGCTCATAGATGCGCTGGCAATCATGACAGATAAACTTCGCCATCTCTTTCCTCTCTTCTCTACGCTCCATCTCAATCGCCTTCCTCGGCGGTAGCGTGCCAGAAAGAACACTATATACCACTCTCTTACACGTTAGT
>CAZZWK010000081.1:8740-29021 GCA_964657925.1 uncultured Dictyobacter sp. | reverse complement strand
GCAAAGGCATGCTTTGCCCTACGCGGACACACGATACCCGAAGTTATTTTTGAAAGATCATCATTGGTGCATCCAGCAAGTCTTCAGGAGTACAGGAAGCAACATCCTAGCGCGCGCCTACAAGGGGACGCGCACCGGCGGATAAATCCAGCATCTACAGCGCGGGTTCTCTGGTTATTTGCTGGATGCACCATTAAGTGGTGCGGTCGCTAAATAGGCAAGTAACCCGCGTTGTAGAGGGAAGATTTATCGACCGGTCCGCGCCCACAAGGGGACGCGCCTACGCGGGTTACCGCGTATTTAGTAATCGCTCCATTAAGTGAGGAATAGGATTATGCAATGTCGTACCTGCGCGGCACAGGTTCCGTCTCAGGCGCAGGTGTGTCCAAACTGTGGCACGCCTGTCGATGTGACAGATAGGCCAACGCAAAATATACCCATCAGCAATGCGGGATTGAAGAGCGATGCATCGTCATCGGTAGAACTATCAGAGCAGCAAACACAATCATTTAAAAAAAACGATATACAGGAGCAGTTGCTGGCTGCTCCTTTCAGCAATGCTGGGGCAGGGCAGGTACAGCAAGCGCCCAATCACTCTTCGCCCTCCAATCCAGCGCAATCCAGGCCGTTCACACCGCTATCCCTGCCGCAAAGTCAGGGAGGCATTAATGGGTTGACGCGGCAAGGTCAGCCATCAGGAGCAGGGATAGCGACGCCTGCTCGTCCGGACCCCAGTCCTATTTATCCACCACCAGTATCTGCGGGATTTACTCCCGGCAGTCGCGCAGCGAACACAAAATGGAAATGGATTTTCGTGGGTATTGCGACCATAGTTGTGCTCATGCTGGTGGGAGGATCACTTTTCGCCTATAACAACGCGCATCAAGCGACGGTCATCCCGCGTATTCCTTCGGGTCACACCCTGAATCAGCAGGCGGGGACGATTATTGTGGACGCGCAAACGGCGACAGAGATAAGCAAAGGAACTGTTTTCCCGGCGCCGCAAGCGATTACAACACGGTTTCAAACCAAGCAGACGATTTACGTGACCTTCAGGCTGCATCTCAACGGCATCGATCTTGCTAAAAATCCGTTATATGTCAACACGAAATTCTATAGTGGCACGCAGAGTTTGCTGGCGGACGATGCGCAACCGGTCAATAAGGCCGCGCCTGGAGGGTATTTTTCCGCGATGTATTATGTGCCTACGCAGTACGGGGCGGCGGAAATCTATCTTTGCCATCAGCGAAGCTGTAGCGACGAGGAGCTTGCGCAAGTCGTACACTTTAGCGTAGCGCAACCAAAACAGTAATCAAAACATTAAACGGACGGCGCGGCATCTATGCTTTCAGTAATCGAGAATGTATGTATGATCTCAGCGCTTTTGCCAAGCATAGCACTCACGCCACAATAGCGTTGCTCGGTCAGGTCGATCGCGCGTTGCACGGCCTCCGCTTTGATCTTGTGGCCGCTGAGATGGTGCTCGACCATTATGTTCGTAAATGGTTTTGGTTGCTCGTCGGCACGCTGGCCCCGAATACTGACTGTATAGGTATCCACCTGCTGTCGCTTTTTGCGCAAAATGGAGATGATATCCATAGCGGCGCAACCGGCCAGCGCGACCAGGAGTAGCTCCATCGGGCGCGCACCCTCGTCTTTGCCACCTGATTGCTCGTTCGCGTCGACAACGATTTGATGATCTGAGCCCGTTGTGATGTCGAAACGCATCGCGCCGCTTAATGTTGCCTCGACTTGCATCTCGTTCGCCATAGTTTGCCTGCTTTCTTCGCAAAAAATCTATTCGTGGTGCATGCGATACGTCAAGCCCTTACGCGCCCGCAAGGGGACGCGCCTACGCGGTTTGCTTGCTTGCTGGATGCACCGAGTACATTTGTCCAATGTCAACACGTAGGGAGACAAAGCCAGGCTAATTGGTTTGTCTTTTTTGTTTGGCATTGGCTCTTTCTCTTTAGTGAGAAGAGTTTTATAGTGGTCGTCTATTCCCACAAGGGTCAATATGATGATGGTATGGAAAGAGGATAGCATGATGGAGATAAAACCGGTTGTTTTAACGGGGCAGATTGTGCGGTTAGAGCCACTACAACTTGCTCATAGCGAGGCCCTGCTGGAGACGGGAGGGGAAGCATCGACGTGGGCCTATATGGCTGAAAATCCAACGCGTTCGCCTCAGGCGATGCAGGCATGGATAGAGAAGACGCTGCGGGAGCAAGAGGCCAAAATGTGCGTGCCTTTCGTTATTGTGGAGCAGCAAAGGGGCACTATTCTCGGCTCAACGCGTTACATGGATATCAGTAGCGCAGACCGCAGGCTCGAAATCGGCTGGACATGGCTGGCCGCAACGGTGCGGCGTACCGGCGTCAATACAGAATGCAAATATCTGCTGTTGCGGCACGCATTCGAGAGGCTGGCCGCAATTCGCGTGCAGTTGAAAACCGATAGTCGCAATCTGCGATCGCAGCGGGCGATCGAGCGTATCGGCGCGAGCAGGGAGGGTGTTTTGCGCAATCATATGATCATGCCCGATGGGTATTATCGCGCTTCCGTCTATTACAGTATTATTGAGGAAGAGTGGCCGCGTGTGCGTGTGCATCTTGAAGAGCTTTTACACAAATATTGATATTGCGAGGGCGGAGGCGCGGGGCAAAGGCGGGGCAAACGCGTGGTTTGCCCTACGCGGGACCGTAAGATGAAGCACTACGATATATTTTATTCGTTTCGAATTCATGGTCCAATAGGAATAAATAATAATAGAAGAAATGCTACTGTATTTTCTCGGCATCTTGTGTTATACTTTTCGCGATGGGTTGACTCATCAATAGAGAAATAGTAATGTATCGGTTGATTGGATGTGAATGCTCATATGAGCAGAAAGGGAAGGGGATATGCTTCCAGACGAGCCTGGGGTTACTGTGATCGCCAACAATAACTACTTTGCTGGAAGAGATGGGTCGCAGCCGCACTACATTATTCTGCATGGCACAGCGGGTGGCACGAGTGCCGAGGGCATCGCCAACTACTTTGCCTCAACGCAAAACACCGACAATCCTGTAAGCAGTCACTATGTCATCGGAACGGATGGTGAGATCGTGCAGTGCGTATCCGAGTCTGATGGGGCATGGGCTAACGGCTTTTTGAGTAGCGGCCATGCTACCTTCTGGAATGAATCCATTAATCCAAATCTGATCACCATCTCTATCGAACATTGTAAACCATCGCTGGACAACTCGGACACGCTGACACCAGCCCAACAAACGGCCAGTTTCAATCTTGTACGTGACATCTGTCAACGCTGGCAGATACCGGCGCAGAATGCCGATGCGAATGGAGGAATTACGGGTCACTTCTCGATTGATCCGGTCAATCGCAGCAACTGCCCTGGTCCCTATCCGTGGAACGACCTGTGGAGCTTTTTGAAGGGAGCAAAAAAGATGCTGGACTTGAACGATCCAGTGGTCAAGATGTACTTTAGTGATGGTGGCGACGGGACATGGAAATGTAAAAATGGCGTTGTGTTGCTCGGAGGGAATCTGACTTTCTATCGCAGCAATGGTGGGCCAGCCATACTCGGTCTCCCGCTCACGAATGAGATTTATCCAGCGCAGTACGCGGGCACGGCCATCGTCATCTGCGAACGGGTGATCATGGTTTACGATCCCGCGCGCAAAATCGACCATCCACCGATACAAGGTCCCTGCTACCTGTTGCATATCGATAGTGGTATCGGGCAGGAGTTGTTGTTTCAGCGCGCGGGGGTGAGTGTGCCGCCACCCAATCCTAATCCTCCAACACCGACGCCTACCCCCACACCAACGCCTAAAAGCTGAGGTGTTGAAGTTGTTAGAGCCTGATTGTGCAATGAAACGATATGCGCAAATGGGGTGAAGCGGGGAGATTAGCCGATAAATCGGGGTGCGTTGCGGTAAACCGACGCTTACAGGAGGGGAAGCGCTGGATTCGTTTTTGGCGCGTATTCCCGCGGCTCTTACAGTTTTGTTGTTTCTTTCGCGCGATCGGGTACTGCTTTTTCGGCTCTAGGTGGTTCGATGGTGCTTTGTATCAGGAGGGGCAATGTGACGGTAAAGGTCGAGCCTTGCCCGAGCTGGCTCTTGACTTCGATTATGCCCTGGTGGGCGCGCACCACCCAGTCGACAATTGCCAGGCCGAGGCCACTACTGCCGCCCTCGCGCCTGGTGCGTGCCGCGTCCACACGGTAGAAACGCTCGAAGATGTGTGCGAGGTGTTCGGGGGCGATACCTTCACCGGTATCACTGACCTTGATATAGGCCGAGCGCTGGTCGGAGGTGACGGACAAGGTGACTGAGCCGCCGCGATTGGTGTAGATCAGGGCGTTATCGAGCAGGTTCATCACGACTTGAATGAGACGCGCCTCGTCGCCTAAAACGATGACAGATTTTTCGGCCTCAATACGGAGATCAATAGCATGTTCTTGGGCCAGCATCTCGGCGTTGGCGGCGACAGCGTGCGCGAGAATATCGAGGTGCACGGGTTCTTTTTCCAGGTGGGCGTGGCGTTCATCGGCGCGCGCCAGGGCCAGTAGATCGCTGATCAGCTGACCCAGGCGTTCAGATTCGCCATTGATGTTTTGCAGGATGGCGTTATACTCCTGGGGTGTGCATGGTTGAGAAAGCGCCAGGTCGGTTTTGCTGCGGATAGCGGCCACGGGTGTGCGTAGCTCGTGCGAGGCATCGGCGACGAAACGGCGCTGACGTTTGAACGTCTCCTCAAGACTGCCGATCATCTCGTTCAAGGTGACGGCCAGACCATAGACTTCATCATGCGCTCTGGGCACGATGACGCGCTGATTGAGATCGCCACCTTCTTTGATGGCTCTGGCAGTCGAGGTCAGATGCTCGATGGGGGCAAAGGCGCGTTTCGCCAACCAGAAGCTGCCTAGCGCGCCCAGCAGTAGGATGATAGGGGCGAGTATGAACAACTCGATTAAGACTCTTCTCAGCACTTTATGGACAGAGGTCAGCGAGGTAGCGAGTTGGAGTACCGCGTAAGGTTCTCCATGGCTGAGCAGCACCTCGCTGTGCATCCAAAACTGCTCGTGATCGACGAGCTCTATGGTACCATCCCAGGGATAGTAGCCGTTGCTGTTTGGATCTCCAGAGTGGTAGGCAACGGGCTCGGTCACGCTCGCCGATGGGATAGAGGCTGCTTGTAACGATGGGGATTCGTCGACCAGACTGCCATTGATCCTGACCAGACGAAAAAGGGTCTGCTCTTCGATATCATCCTTTACGTTATGTTGTGTTTGTATGAAGGAGGGCAATGAATCATAGTCGCCATCGTTGTCGACATCATGAAAACTCACCTGTCCATGGCGGTAGGTGCATGAGGGGATGACTTGCTGCATCTGGATATCCAATGTCGAGGAGACATCGTTCTGTAGCGTGTCTTCGAGGTGACTGTAGACGAGCAGGCCCGCGCCCAGAATGAGCACAGCGAAGACGGCGGTATACCAGAGTGTCAGTTGCACGCGGACGCCCATCGAAGGCAAACGGAAGCGAGAGGCGCTCATGATTCCGGCTCCTTCAGTTTGTATCCGGCACCGCGCATGGTTTGAATTACGTCCGGCTCACCATCGGCACATAGTTTTGTGCGCAGGTAGCGAATGTAGACATCGATGACATTGGAGAGGTGTTCCGCGTCATAGTCCCAGACGTGTTCGGCGATCATCGTGCGGCTCAATACCTGTCGAGGGTGATGCATCAAAAATTCGAGCAAGGAATATTCTTTGCTGGAAAGCGTGATGGCGCGCTGACCTCTGCGTACCTCGTGTGTACTCGTGTCCAGAGTGATATCCATAAAGTGTAGTTCGGTGGTTTTCGCTGTGCCCTCGCGGCGTAGTAGCGCGCGCACACGAGCCTCCAATTCGCGGAAGGCGAAGGGTTTCGCCATGTAGTCATCGCCACCGAGGTCCAGGCCGGTTACACGATCGTCGATATCGCCTAGCGCGGTAAGGAAAAGGATGGGCATGGTGCGCTTCTGATTACGTAGCTGCCGACAGACCTCGAAACCGCTCAATGAGGGCAACATTACATCCAGCACGACAAGATCATAGGGCACGGCCAGGCCAAGCGCCAGGGCGTCCTCACCATCGGTCGCCAGGTCGACCGCGTAATGGGCCCGCTCCAGGCCCTGCTTCATATCCGTACCCAGGCCTGGATGATCTTCCGCAAGCAAAATGCGCATACCGTCTTTTCCTCAGAGTCTAGATCACAGTTTTTCTCATTTTAACATACTGTTCCTCATAGAGAGTACTAAAGAAAGATGATAGGCAGATGAAAAAGTCCTGTCCACCGCCTCGTCCCTGCAATTATGAGATCTCGACTAGCTTTTATTGATAGCCAGGGATAGGAGAAAATGATAATGTTGATAAACATTATCCAGAAAACCTTGACAAGAGAGAGAGCTATCTTTTATACTCTGCATAAGCAAGGATGCATTCAATGATGCTGGCAATACTGGTGTTGTCAGCGGTCAGTTTCCCGCTCGGACTACGATTGTGCCTGCCCCTGACAACGATGTTATTCCCTGATAGCTAACTGTACGTCTGTGCGCTCAACCGGTCATGCACCTATGCGACTAAAGCATGAGGGTAGAGCGGACTTTACGAGAGGAGAAGGAAGGGGTGATACGTTCTAAGCTACCAGGCATCAATGGCAATTTGTAGTATTTTTTCGTGCAGGATTTCACCCTGCAAGCCCTTTGTCGAAGGGTATGGAAAAGCTTTAACAGGATAAGGGGAAACCGATCTTATGAAAAATTCATCTGACATCACCTCAGACTCTACTAGATCACAGAACGACCGGCCAGGCTCCTCTGCCTCTCACAGACAATCAGCTGACCATCAATCCACACAAGATGTTCACAGCCCATCATCAGAGAACACATCTACAGCGCCTATTGTCTGGGACCTCTACGGATATCGGTCATCAGATCAACCTCACCCCCATTCTCGTTTAGCAGAGGGCAATTCGACTGATCCCTCTACCCTTCGCAGTGTTCGGTCATCGGATCGACTTCGTCCTCGTTCTGGTTCAACCGATGGCAACCAGACTGCTCCTTCAACTCTTCATCAGGTCCGTTCATCGAGTGAACTTCACACTCTTTCTCGCACCAGCGCAGGTGACCAGATTAACACTCCTTCTCGTTTATTGCATTTTGATAGAACAGTTACAACTGATAACGCACGTCCTGCACAAGAACAGTCACTGCCGCAGACGAATCCTCTTGTAGAAGATTTCCATGGGTCGCAAGAAGCGCGAGACGATCAAACCAGTGCCCCTACTCCTTTACGTAGACAACTGCTTAATCGTCCATCATCACTTACTGTTCGACGACCTTCGGAGGGGGCAAGCACACCACCCACTACTCAAGATAGGTCTTCATTGCAATTATCAGGCTCGCTAGAACGCACTCTAGAACGTACTACGGAGGGAACAAGGATTCCTTCGACTTCATATGTTGTGCAAGATATCTATGGCTTCCAACCATCTGGACATACTGTCCCTCGTTCTCAACCTACAGAGACCGACTTGAACAAGCCTCCCGTTGAAGGCATATCGACATCCAACACGCAAACAGTCGTCGAAGCACTGAGCACTCAACCCAATATCATTAGCAACCCGAGGAACACTAACCTCTGGACACCAACACCATCAGATCTCACAGTTCCAAGAACACTGTGGATACCAGAGAGGCATTCCAATTCCAATGTCCATCCATATAGCACTGAGCCTTCAATTTCCAGAAATAGAAACTCCCTGGATATTACAGAAATATCTGAAGAAAACGTACCAGATCAGGCACGTAATTACAGACGGAATGTATCGAACAGACCAGAGCGTAGTGCATCACACTCGACAGACGATCGGAACGCCGCGGCAGAGCTCAAAATGTTAGGCATCAATGATGACGTAGTGCAAATAATAGTAGACGCAGTAAATAATAGAGAGGGTACTGCCTGGCTTTATCAAAGCCTATCCACGAGAAATGCCGAATTAGCGGAGAGACACAGTACGTACGTCGACACGTTGCTCGATAGTCTGGGCATTAAGGATGACCATGCTCTTGGATCTGATGGATTAAACAATTATTTTGAAGCCAGGAAACACGCGCAAACATTCGTTCGTGTGATATGGAACGATGGAAATGACACAGAACTCAATGACGCAAAGAAAGAACTTTTGAAACTCGCTCCAAAACGTCTCTGGCTACGTTCATTGGTGAACCCGAAAAAGGACGTAGTAGATTGGTATGAGGCCTCCTGGAAAAACCAGCACGAAAAGGAAAAACTCGATACCAGGACAATGCTTGGTAAAGTTCGTTACGGATCGTATTGGCTTAATCAATTTCTTGCGGGACCAACGAATTCGCGCGTAGGCAATTTAAGTTTTATTGGTGGGCAAGCGGCAGCGGGCACAGCTTACACGTGGTATATAGAAGGAAAATTTCCTACGTCAACCTTACTATCAACCCTGGAATACGCCGCTACTGCTCGCTTCTTTTATTCACTCCTGCCAAATCCGATGAACCAGGCAATGGACACGATCCAATTTCAAGGTGTAAGTATTGGCCTTTACAAATTCCAGGAAAAATTCCTCACAAAGAAGAGTAAGACAGAATAAAAGTACTGTGGTACGAGGTATTCCAAAAAATCTTACCGCAAAAAATTCTACTATAGAAATTTCTACTATGCAGTAGCAAAACCATATTACAACTGGCTGACCTGCCAGCCCTGGCATCATCGTGAGCATGCTGGCGTCTGATTGGACCACAAGGTTCGTTTGATGAGGCAAATGAGAAAAACTCATCGACACAACAGGCGAGATGCTCATGAAGATACCAGGGCATATTCTTATGTGTTGCGATTACGCGTGAGATGGTGTGGTTGTATCCATTTTTTGGCATGCACCGTAATCAAAAGAGGAAGGTCAACCCAAAGCGTTTGGAAAAGCGATGAAGCTTAAAATAGGTTAAATATCTATTTAGAAGATGTTAAGAAAGCGCTTTTAGAGGCGAAAAAGGGTTGAATTATGAAAAAACTTCGTTTATTATATAGATCGACAGATACAAACAAAGCTGAATCATAAAGAACATCCATTGTATACGAGTAAGAAGTATCTGTCGGTATTAAGAAGTTTTTAGTTATTAGAGGAGATTGAAGAACATGTTAGCAAGTACAGTTTTGGCGGCTGCTTTCAGCCCAACCGGTTTGATTATCTGGATTATCATCGGTCTTATCGCGGGTGCGGTCGCGGGACGTGTTATGAAGGGTAGCGGCTACGGTATCGTCGGCGACATCATCATGGGCTTGATCGGTGCGCTTATCGGTGGTTTCCTACTGAACCTGCTCATTCCAGACGCGAATACCGGTCTGATTTTGAGCATCATTGTTTCGATCATTGGTGCATGCATTTTCATCGCAATCATTCGTGCAGTCAGTGGACGCCGCGTGTAACGCGCGAACGCAAAAGTAGACGAATCATAGAGAGACGAGCCGATTATAAAATGGCTCGTCTCTCTGGGCATACCCTATGCAGCACCGCCAGTTGGCGAACGACGCTGGCAGCCACCAACACCTCCCTCCAACTGGGAAGGTGTGCGTGAGGCCACCACGTTTGGCAATGCCGCGATCCAGACGCGAGATACGGGGTTCGACCCTGGGACAAAGCCGAGCGAGGATTGTCTCTACCTCAATGTCTGGTCTCCCACTCTGGACCCAGATGCTCATCAAGCGGTGATGCTCTGGATTCATGGTGGAGGCTTTCTCAACGGTGCGGCATCATTGAAAGATTGGAACGGCGAAGACCTGGCGCAACGTGGCGTGACAGTGGTATCGTGCAACTACCGGCTAGGAGCATTTGGGTTCCTGGCTCATCCACAGGCTGGTGCCAATTTTGCTGTGCTGGACTGGGTGGCGGCCTTGACCTGGATAGCGAAGAACATTCGCGCGTTTGGTGGCAATCCCGACAACGTGACGATCTTCGGGCAGTTCGCAGGCGGTGCCGCAGTGTGTGCCCTGCTCTCCACGTGCTCAGCCCACGGCCTCTTCCACCGCGCAATCATCCAGAACGCTGGCTACGAACCATATGCAGTGGTACCTTCACCGTCCTATCAGCACGTCGCAGAGTACAGCCAAAAACTGTGTGACCGCCTGGGCAGCCATAATATCGCGGTGCTACGCCAGGTGCCTACAAAAGCAGCAGTTTGACTCCCTATGAAGCACTGGCCGAGCTGTTCACGAGCGCGATCTGGTTGGAGCCTGACCTGGCGTCCTACCAACGCTTCGGCAAACTGGATCGCACGTCCTACGCGTACCGCTTTGCCCGCGTATCACCGGGTGCACGCAGATCAGGTTTGCTCGCTTACCATAGTGCAGAGATTCCTTACCTCTTCGGCATGCTCACTGCTGGAAATGCAGATAGCAAAGAGGATGGTAAGGGGGTTACGGCATCTGGTGAGTACAACGAGGTTGATGTTGAGGTGAAGAACATAGTCCAGCATGCATGGACGGAGTTCGCCCGCGCTGGTGTACCCCGGAGTCCGGATGGCACACAGTGGCCCTGCGTCAACGGATCGAATCCACAATTCACAGTGATCACAGATATTACACAAGGGCAACCACTGGACATCAGTCCGGTCACACGGATGATCAACATGGTGCGCTTCAACGAGAACAAGAAGATAGATGAATATAGGGAAAGATAAAAGCGCAGTAACTGCTCAGGTAGGGTTACCTGATGCGCTATCCTTAAACGGCCAGTTTATCTTGCATATCATATAGAGTCATGACAGCAGCAGAACGGATTGCCCAACTTGAGGCTGCAAACGCGGCGTTGCACGCTGAGCAATCGCGGCGCGTGCCAGGAGAGTACCGGATGTGGAGAGACTTGTAATAGATCGAAAGGAAGGTTTGGCATGGCAAAGCTGATCTATACAGCGATCACCTCGCTGGACGGCTACGTCGCGGACGCGGACAGCAACTTCGACTGGGCGCAGCCGGACGAGGAGGTATTCACCTTCGTCAACGACCTCGAGCGATCGATTGGCATGTCCCTCTATGGACGCCGGATGTACGAAGTGATGGTTTACTGGGAGACCTTGCCCACTACTGCCGACCTGTCGCCCGTCGAGCGGGACTTCGCGGAGCTATGGCAGGCAGCAGACAAGATCGTGTACTCCACAACGCTGGAGTCGGTCTCCAGTGCCAGGACGCGCATCGAACGAGCTTTCGACCCTGAAGTGGTCCGGCAGTGGAAGGCGACAGCGGGACGTGACATCACGGTGAGCGGTCCTGACCTTGCCGCCCAGGCGATTAAGGCCGGGTTGGTCGACGAATGGCACCTGTTCTTCACACCCATCGTGGTGGGAGGCGGCAAACAGGCGCTCCCCAACAACGTTCGCCTGAAGCTTGAGCTGCTGGACGAACACCGCTTCGGCAACGGCGTGATGCATCTCCACTACCGCACGATGACGTTCTGAAGCTGCTTCCGAACTTCCGAAGCTGTAGGGAGACACATAAGACGACAAAAACTGACCAAGCTAAGCAAAAAACGGTGCTCGCAAGTTTGAGCCCTGTGGTTTGGGGCACCTGAGTAGTTACGAAGCGCATTTATTTTTTGGGGGTTGGGGTCGGCGGTGGAGGACCTAAGGGCAAACCGAAACCCCAGTTCAGAAGATTGATGGCATCCACGAAACGCTGATTTTCTAATTTCTCGCCCAGGACGACACCGATGAGGTGATGGTGCCCGTTACTAGCGGCAAAGACGAGACAATAGCCCGCCTCCGGTGTATAGCCTGTTTTGACGCCCAGCGCGCCCGCGTACTCGCTCAGCAGGGTATCGGTGTTGGCCCAGGTGTAGGAGTGGTGCTGACCGGTGGCGGCCAGGGTGAACTGTTGCAGTTCGACGATCTGCGCGAAACGAGGATTGCGCATTGCATACTGGGTCAACTGTGCCAGGTCTTGCGCCGAAGTGTAGTGATTGGGGTTGGGTTTGCTGTTCGGCAGGTCATAGGTCAAGCCATCAGGGTTGATGTAGTGGGTATGCGTGAGGTGTAGTTTGCGCGCATAGTTGTTCATCAGAGTCACGAAGTTGGCTGGTGATCCACTGATGGCATCGGCAATGGCGATGGCGGCATCATCGCCCGAGGGTAACATCAGGCCGTAGAGCAGATATTTCAGCGGAATCTGATCGCCGATGACGAGCTGCGCGCTACTGCCATCGTTATTTTTTACCTCATCGAGCGCATCCTGCTTCACGGTCACCAACTGACTGGGATCAGGTTGCGCGAGCGCGATGACGGCGGTCATAATTTTTGTCGTGCTCGCCATCGGCAACTGCTGCTGGCCGTTCACGCTGACCAGGGCGCGACCGGTGTCCGCGTCGAGCAGGTAAGCGGCTTTGGCGGTAAGAGCAGGTGGCGGACCATCAGGGGTTAGAATAGGCGCTGGTTTCGGCGTTGGTGAAGGAGAAAAGTAGGCGAGCACGGTGGGGCCTACGGGTGTGAAGTACATGACGGGAATAGTGAGGAGCAACTCGATCACCAGAATAAGCAGGACGCCTACTAGAATATAACGCTTCATGACAAGTTCCTACAATTCGTCGTTTCCATAGCGTTGTCGATACACGTCGACAAAATACTGCTCAAATGCGAGGGTGCGCGCACAGATTGTGCGCAGTTGGCGACGATCCTTTTCGCTATTTGGAAGCAAGTACATCCATACAGAACGGCAGTAATAGTATATTTCTTCCAACAAAGAGGACCATTGGTCTCCAATATATTGGCGATATATATGATGGCAATCTCGTTTATGCACCACGTATTGACCAGCCAATTCAGCAATGAGAGCAGTCGCGGCCCATCCAGTCGTGCGCACTAAGTTACGGGTACTCAAAACTTCGCGTCCATCATCTAAGGTAACCGTTCTATTCGCGTATCCATAAAATTCATCATCCAGACTGGGGAAACCGAGCGGCTTATCCGTTGCCCGTTGATAAATATGCGTGATGAGGTAGTGCGCCGCGTACATACGCATCTGGGCCCAGGTATTGATTGCAATTATAGGATAGGCTTTCAGGATATCCTGTCCATAGATTAGAGCGCTGCCCAATTTCAGATGCGGCCATACGCCTTTTTGTAGGCTCTCTTCGTCGCGAATGGAAAAATCTAGCTCTATGTGAGAAGGATTTATACATTGCTGCCAAAGCAGGTTTGCTTCATTCAAGCCGTTCGCGGTAGTAAGTTGACCAAAGAAAATGAGCGCAAGGTCTATATCACTGGTAGTTAGTTGTGTACCATCGGCATAACTGCCTTCAATATAATAAGCAGCGACACGACCAGGAAATACTTCATCGTACTTGCGAATAATTGCTTGTATGAACTCATCTTTACAGGCTTCACCAAGCGAGTGATATAGCATAGTATCGTCCCTGACTATTATATTTTGTTATTACATCGCTACCCGCCACGAAGAAAGCAAACGCTCACCGAACTTAGCATACCAGGGACGCTTATTCCACACTTCCAGGTCAATTGGTTTTACATCGGCGGTATCGCAATCGAAGAGTTTACACATCACAGCGGCGAACTCAGAACTGTAGATCTCGACGTTGATCTCGAAATTGCCGAGCGAGCTGAGGCGATCGATGTTCGCGGTACCCACGGTCGACCATTTACCGTCGATGGTACAGGTTTTGGCGTGTAGCATGGCGTGCTCGTAGCCGAGAATACGGATGCCAGCCTCGATGCAATCGCTGAAATAGGCGTGCGAGACCCAGTCGACGAGGGTATGATTGGAGTGCAAGGGCAGTAGCACAGAGACATCTACGCCGCGCCGCGCAGCCTCTTTCAGAGAATCCAGCAAAGTGTGATCGGGGACGAAATAGGCGGTGGAGAGAAAGATGGTGTGCTCGGCGCGGTTGATGGCTTCGATATACATATCGCGAATGGGGAAGGTGAGGCGCAGGGCATCGTTACCATGCAGGTGGATCAGGGGCTCGAAACCACGCGAGTAGGTGTACGCGATCTGTTCGCGTTTGGCACTGAAGCGATTCCAGAAATCGACGAACGAACGCGCCAGATCGCTGGAGGTGGGTCCGATGATACGCAGGTGGGTGTCACGCCAGGTATCAGCGTACAGGCTGCCAATATTGTAGCCGCCGATAAAACTGGTCTGACCATCGACCACGAGAATTTTGCGATGGTCCAGCGCGTAACGACGTATATCGATGAGCTGAAAGATGTTGTGCAGTGCCTGATACGACAAAAGATGGATGCGAGGATCAAAGGATTTCTTGAACGAGCGCGGCACGACGAGGTTGCCCAGGTTATCGAAGATGACATAGACTGGTACGCCTTCGGCAGCCTTCTTCGCGAGATGCGTTTTGAACTCCCAACCGGCCTCATCGTCCTTCCAGATATAGGACTCGATGTAGACGGACTCTTTTGCGCTATCGATGGCGGCAAGCATGTCGTCGAACAACTCACGACCATAGCAATACAATTGCAGGCGGTTCTCGCCGACCTGCACCTCTTGCAGGTCCAGGCGAGGGAAGCTGTGCTCCTGCTTCTTGCGATCGCGTATACTGGCAACAATCATCAGAATGGCGGCGGTGAGCAGCTGCAACACAAATGTTACCAGTACGCTCAATCGTACGACGCGCAAGACTCTGGTGCGCAATGCGCTGCGCTCGCGCGAAATTCTTTTTTGGGTTTGTTTTGAAAAGATGCCTTTTTCTTTCTCGCTCGTCACGTTAGAATCCTTCTATCTATGCATCTGGTGTATTGTTCAAGCAAAATAGTGTATGAAATAGAGTCATGCTAGAGCAGGCTTAAAAAATATGTAACCTTTTGTCTTAGTGTAACATATCAGAGCTGTCCAGGCTATTTTTGCGGGCTGATATCGCCTGGAAGTACGTGCTGGGCATGATAATTCAAAAGAATATATGAAATCAGGTGATGCGACGGAGGGGCCAGATGAGTACGTCCTGCCGCTGTGAGTAGTGGAGTAGAGGGATTGTTTGCGTTAAGTGAATGCCATGCGAAACGGCCATGGTGTCGAGCTCGGTCTCCAGTTCCGCCACTTGCAGGGGCCAGCGGACGTGATGAATATCGCCGCGATAGAGGTGTGAGCCGGATGTGGTGTAGAGGCAGTAGCGTTCGGTGAGCCAGGCTTCGATCGAGCCTGGATGGGACTGAACAATCTCGGCCACGGGTCGGTAACGGGCGATATAATCGGCGGGTGGCGCGGCTCGGTGTGTGCGATGGCTGCGGTAGTGGATGGTTTCGTCAACTGTTTTGCTCTGCATACGCGCATTGAAATAGGGCAGGTGGAAGACTGAACGTGCGATCGCTACGGCGATGGGGTTGCCAGCGTCGAGGCTGAAGAAGACGACACCTGGTTTACCATCGACGACGACGTAGGTACGCACGTTGAGCTCTGGAAAAGAGGAGATGGCACCCACAGCGGGCAGCCCTCGTGGTCGGACGCCACTCATATGAAAGGGCACGATGCCGACCCAGGCCTCGTGTTCGAAGGTATCGATCTGCATACTGGGCGCAATGAGTGGACGTAAGGCCGAAGGCGAGATGGGCCAGTGCGCGAACAGGAGTTCATGCCAGATCTGGTGCATGATCCATGGTCCGCGCGGCAAAGGATAGCCGCGATGCTCGACCGAGCGTAAAATGTCGGATGCCTTCACGTCGTTTTCCTCCTCAGAAGACCAGAAGAAATCAAAAAAGCGATCTCTGCCTACGTCTGATGATAACGTGTCCGCGCGCTCCGTGCAACTGTTTGCTCTCGCCAGACAGCACTGCAATGATTTTGGTGTGTGTTCGGCGAGGCGTGCTGACTTTATGGTACAATAGAGAGACATCGAATGTTCTGCGAAAGTTTGCTGCCTATGGGACGCAAAAGGGTTTCGTACCATCATCCTATCCGCACTATATTTTCAGCGCTAGCTGACACAAAAAACAGTGAGCGAACATCTCATCTGACAGACGCTACAAAGGTATAACGCCACAAGGTCATAGCGACCCACGAGTATGAGCCGCCTCATTTATGTCCCTGTGCGAGGAGTGTCATGACCGGAAGCACCGTCGCTGACCGGCCATCGTTATGAAGCGATTAAGGTGTAGGTGCCCGATTTATCGTGGTACCAAAACGGGTGCCGTTTTGCCTCTTTTTGACCTTTTTGTACTTCTCAGGGTTTTTGCGCGCCTGCCGATGCACAGATTGTTACGATCTGTGCCCGTTTTGTCTACAGGGCACTACCAGAAGGCCCGCGACACGTTTTGTACGCTTAAATTCCTATGTTGAGGGATCAGGCACAGCAAGAAAGGATTACTCTGGAATGCAGCTCGCCAAGACCGACCAACCTTATCAGCAATCTTCTCCCCAAAATCGTTTATCTCAAATGAAAGAGATGTGGCGTACTTATGTACGCATCATGGCTCTACTGCGTCCGTACTGGTTCAAATCGGTGCTCACAATCGTGTGTCTCTCGCTCGCTACGCTTTTCTCGCTGGCTGTGCCCGCGCTACTGGAATGGGTAGTCGATGTCGGTATAAAAAGTGGTCAACTGAGGGATTTACTGATCGCGTCGGCGGCCATCCTGGTGACCAGTTCCTTGCGCGGCCTTTTCACTTATGGGCAGGGCTACTATTCACAGGCGATCTCCTCGCTGGTCGCGTACGATCTGCGTGACCAGCTTTATGATCACCTACAAAAACTGAGCTTCTCATTCCACGATGACTCGGAGACGGGGCAGTTGATGTCGCGTATGACGGCGGACATCGAGGCGGTACGCAACTTTTTTCCGATGGGCTTTTTTCGCACCATCACCGCGGTTATCACCTTTGTCGCCATTGGTATCCTGCTGTGGCAGCTTGATCCATTGCTGGCCGTGGTCACGTTGATATCGGTGCCCATCCTGATCTACTTCGCGCAGCGGGTGCTCAGGCGGTTGCGTCCGCTGTGGCTCGCCTCGCAGAACGGAGTCGGCGAGTTGAGCACGGTCATGCAAGAGAGTCTAGCGGGTGTACGCGTGGTCAAATCGTTCGCGCGCGAGGACTTCGAGATCGAGAAGTTCGAGCATAAAAATATGCAGGTGCGCGAGATCAATATGAGCGCGATGCGACTCTCCGCCTGGAACCAGCCCTTACTGATCTTCGCGCTCAACGTGATCACCGTCGTTGTGATATGGATCGGTGGCGCGGCGGTCATAGACAAGCATCTGAGTATCGGTGTGCTGGTCGCGGTCACGCAGTATGTATTGCTGCTGGCGACGCCGGTGCGTGTGATCGGCTTTATGATCAACTGGTGGGTGCGCGGTCTGTCCGGCGGTACACGGATCTTCAGTGTGCTGGATGTGGAATCGGAGATCAAGGATGCGGCGGGCGCGCGGGTATTGAAGAAGGCGAAGGGCGATGTATGCTTCGAGCACGTCTCGTTCGCGTACAACAACGGCATCGAGGTGCTACACGATATCAACATCGAGGCGAAGGCGGGCCAGGTGATCGCTATTCTAGGGCCGACGGGCAGTGGTAAAAGCACGATTCTCAACCTGTTGCCGCGTTTCTACGATGTCAGCGCTGGCCGTGTGCTGGTCGATGGCATCGATGTGCGCGATGTGACGCAGGCGTCGCTGCGGCGCAACGTCGGGCTGGTCCTGCAAGATGTTTTCCTGTTCAACGCGACCATCAGCGAGAATATCGCGTACGGCGTCAATGGCGCGACCGAGGAGCAGATTAGCGCGGCGGCCAAAGTGGCGCGCATTCACGACTTTATCATGACGTTGCCCGATGGCTACGACACCTGGGTGGGCGAGCGCGGGGTCACACTTTCCGGTGGGCAAAAACAGCGCGTGGCGATCGCGCGCACACTGCTACTCGATCCCAGCATCCTGGTGCTCGATGATTCGACATCCAGCGTGGATATGGAGACGGAATATCTGATTCAGCAGGCGTTGGAGGCGGTAATGGAGGGACGAACCACGTTTGTGGTCGCCTCGCGCTTACGCACAGTAAAAAACGCAGATCAGATTATCGTGTTGGAACAGGGACGCATCGTCGAGCAAGGCGTGCATGATCAACTGGTGCATCAGCATGGTCCGTACGCGCGTCTGTACGATTTACAGTTGCGTGAGCAGGAAGAGTTCGAGCAGCAGCAGATGGTTGCGCACCTGGCGTCGGAACAAAGCTATCGACCGGAGGTGCTACGATGAGCAAATTAATCGCGAAAACAGCCGCGCCTACGCAGGAGGAGCAGACAGATTATGCCGAGTATCGTCGCAGCCACAACTGGATCGAGAACAGTCTCGCGCGTTCGGACGAAGAGGAATCGGCCAACTTCGAGTGGAAGCTCGTGCAGATGTTCGGTCCCTATATCAGTCGCTACCGCAGATCGACAATTATCAGCATAGTGTTGATGCTGGTTTACACGATTCTGAACCTGGCGAACCCGTATATTATCGGCCTGGCGATCGACAACTACATCACTAAAAGTGATCTGGGCGGATTGGCGGTTATCAGCGTTATCTTCCTGTTGGTGAATATCGGTATGTGGCAAGCGCAGTACTGGCAGGTGTGGACGATGTCCTGGGTCGGGCAGCAGATTCTCTACCTGCTGAGCGCCGACATGTTCAAACACCTGCAACGGCTCTCGCTGAGCTTCTACGATCACACGCAGATCGGACGCGTCATGTCGCGACTACAAAGCGATATCGACGTGTTGGAGGCGATGCTCAGTTCGGGCCTGCTCTCGATGTTGAGCTCGGTGATCGCGCTCAGCGGCATCATCGTGATCATGCTATGGATGAATCCTTTGCTGGCACTCCTCTCATTCACGGTCATCCCGATCATGTTCGTGATCGCGGCCTACTGGCAGAAGCATGCACAGCGATCGTTCCGGCGCACGCGCGCCTCTATCTCGCTGGTGAACTCCACGCTGCAAGAGAATATCTCAGGTATGCGCGTGATCCAGAGTCTCGTGCGCGAGGATCGCAACCGAGCCGAGTTCGACGATTTGAACGCCTATAACCGCGATACGAATGTGGAGTCCAGCCGGGTGGCAGCGATGATCCTGCCGCTGATCGAGGTCGTGGCCGCGTTGGCAATCTCGCTGGTGGTGATTTTTGGTGGCCTGATGGTTTCGCGCGGACAGTTGCAACTGGGCGTGCTGGTGGCCTTTACGCTATACATCAACCGCTTTTTCGATCCCATTCGCGATCTGAGTCAGCAATATACGCAGTTGCAGCGCTCGGGCGTCGCGGCTGAGCGTATCTTCCAGATTTTGCAGATGAAGGTGGATATTCAGGATAAAGAGGGCGCGCAAGAGTTGCCACAGATCAAGGGCGATGTAGAGTTTCGTGACGTGGTCTTCGGCTACACGCCTGAGCATCCCGTGCTCAAAGGTTTGAATCTGAAGGTCAAGGCCGGTCAGACGATCGGGCTGGTGGGACCGACGGGCGCGGGCAAGAGCACGATCATCAGTCTGCTGACGCGTTTCTACGATATTCAAAGTGGCGCGATCCTGATCGATGGTTACGACATTCGCGATGTGACGCAACGCTCGTTGAGACAGCAGGTCGGGGTGGTGCCACAGGAGCCTTTTCTGTTCACCGGCACGATCAAGGAGAACATTCGTTACGGTCGTTTGGAGGCCAGTGATGAGGAGATCATGGCGGCGGCCAAAGGGGTGGGCGCGCACGACCTGATCATGCAGTTGCCCGATGGCTATGACACGCCGATTCGCGAGCGTGGGCGCAACCTGAGTATGGGGCAACGACAATTGATCTCGTTCGCACGGGCACTGCTGGCGGACCCACGTATCTTGATCCTGGACGAGGCCACGGCCAACATCGACACCTTCACCGAGGCGATCGTGCAGCAGGGTTTGAAACGCCTGCTGGCGGGTCGTACCGCGTTCGTGATCGCGCACCGTCTTTCGACGATCAAGGATGCCGACAACATTGTGGTCATACAGGCGGGGCAGATTGTCGAACAGGGGACGCACCAGCAGCTGCTGGAGCACGAGGGATTCTATGCGAGTCTGTATGCAATGGGCTTCAGACATGCGACGGTCGAGGTCGATGCCTCGGTCTAAACGAACATAAAAAATCCTGCTCTGCCATGACGATCAAGCGCTAAGTTTCGTGGGAGAGCAGGATACTCAAATACTGAGTAGTTATAGTATGAGTATACGGGAGAAAGTTGTTGGAGTCAAGAG
>CAZZWK010000081.1:0-8640 GCA_964657925.1 uncultured Dictyobacter sp. | reverse complement strand
GTTGCATCGCGGGACAAATCTGTTACAATAAATAGTGGGAAGAGCGTACACGCGTCACCGAGATGGCAACGGTTAAGAGTATAGGGAGATAGAGAGTCTTGTAAGGCTGGCATGGCGCGGTAAGCATCGCGGATAACACACCTAACTGGTAGCAACAGAAGAGAGCAGTCTTTATGGAAGAAAAAGCAAAAATCATTTTAGAAGATTTCGTCTCGCCCGAAGAGAGGCGACGGAAACTACGCAATAATATTATCCTGGCCGTCGTGATCGTGCTATTTTTTGTCTTCTCCGCGTTCGGTGTATGGGCAATACTGCACAATCCGCCCGCCGATGACAACGATTCGCCCTATCAGGGTATGGTCGCGCCACACACGGCTATCTATCAGGCGCAAGCCGCGCCATTGGGTTTTCATATCGTAGCGTAGTGTTTCCATCGATGTGCAATAAATCGTCCGCGTAGGGCAAACGCGTGGTTTGCCCTACACGGACGATTTATGCGGATGGTTTGATGGTGGGAACATATCAACAGTGATTAAAAACGTAGGAAAATGTCGTCAAACAGAGGCAAATGGATGCTTTCGTCATGCCCCTTGACAGTGTGTAGTTGTGATAGAATGTGTGTATGAGTGAGTTTTATACCGTATCACAATTCGCCAAGAAGATTGGCAAACATCTCAAAACGGTGCAAGCGTGGGACCGTAAAGGCATCTTTCCGGCACGGCGTACACCAACAAATCGACGCTACTACACGGAAGAAGATTATCAACACTACCTTCGTGGCGAGTGGAACAAGACAAACAAACAGGCTGGAGAAGAAAACTAGATGAACCGGTCACACGTCATTCGCCTCAATCCGACACTAGGGCAAGAAGTGTACTTTCGCAAAGCCTGCGGGGTAGCACGGCACGCCTACAACTGGGCGCTGGCACGCTGGAAGAATGCGCGGGCGCATGGTGAGCGGGTGACGATGCGTGAGTTGAAAACCGAGTACAACGCGTTGAAGCACAAGCAGTTCCCGTGGTGTACTGAAGTGACGAAATGCGCACCTGAGTTTGAAGTGAAACGCCAACTGGTGTATAAAACAGCACAGTACGGTGGGCGGGTGCAACTGGTTGATCGCTGGTATCCCTCCTCCAAAACCTGTAGCGGGTGCAGGTACATCAAAACGAAGTTAGACTTGAGCAAGCGCATGTTTGTGTGTGAACAGTGCGGGTTGACCTTTGATCGAGACTTCAATGCTTCTCTCAACATTGAACGAGAGGCAATCCGTTTCGGATAAAAGCGGAGGCGGCGGGAGTGGCTTCCTCGTCACCAAAAATTTTTTTTCGCCTGTGGAGTGGAACGCTCTGGCTCGTCCTGCGTGACAAGTGAAACGTTCCGCGAGGAAGCAGGTACGACAAGGTGGTAAACACGTTTTACCACGTTTGAGAAAGCAGAGTTGAGATGCGAACGCAGGCGGAGCAACAGGCATGGCGTGAGTATCAAACGCTTTTTGAGGTATTGCCCGACAGCGTTGTGCGCCTTGATAGACATGGAATCGTGCGGGCATTCAATGCGAAGGCGCAGTCGCTCTTCGCACGACTCGCTGCTGCCGCAAACACAGGTGGATTAGAGGTAGGGCAGCCATTCGTGCTATACGCGCGCGATTCACAAGGTCGTTTGCTCACTGATGAAAGCTCGCCTGTTGCCAGTATTTTGCGTGGTGAACATATCGCAGGTGCCAGCGCGGTGCTTGTACGGTGCGCGACACGCGATGGGCATGACCTCTATCTGCGGATCAGCGGGTCCGTTGTGGCTGACGAGACAGAGAGCGGAGCCTACAAAAACGCAGAAGCTGCGGGTGAATATGTTGTTGTGCTACGAGATGTGACGGAGATTACACAACGGCGACGCTACCTGGATGAGATGGTGCTGCAAGGAGTTATTGAGCAGAGGCGGCAGCGTGTGCGCGAGGAGCGGGTGCAGCGTATCTCGCCGTTGATGTCCGATTACGCGTACGCCTACCAGATTCTGCCCGACCACAGCATCAAGCGTGACTGGATCACCGAGGCATTCACGCATATTACTGGCTATACGATAGAGGAACTCGATGCAGCGGGCAACGATCCAATGATACTGTTTCATCCCGATGACCACGCGCAGGTGCACGCGCATATGGAAGCAATGCGGGCGGGAGTCTCCGATGTACGCGAGTGGCGTATAATTACGAAACAGGGCGAGGTACGCTGGCTGCGCAACTGGTGCCACCCGGCCAGGGACGAGAGTAGCGGCACTATTCACGTCTATGGCGCGTGTCACGACATTACGGAACAAAAGAAAGTGGAGCAACAGGTTTCGAGCCTGAGGCAACAGCTTTCCGCCACCTTCGAGGCGATCACCGATGGCATTTTGATTTATGACCGCGGGGGTCACCTGTTGCAGACAAACGGTGTCGCGCGCGACCTGATGCCGTTCTATGCCAATCGCGGGGAGCAATCGTCTTCGCTGGCAGCCTGGATAGAAGCGATGAACGTGCGCGATGAGCAGGGGCAAGTGTTGTCGCTGGCCGATCTACCGCAGTATCGTGTTTTGCATGGAGAAGTGTTGCAGGGGACGCGGGCCACGGATATTCTGATTAGCACAGCCGATGGGCGGGACCTTTCTGTGAGTATCAGTGGTTCACCGATACG
The DNA here is from genome assembly GCA_964657925.1 of uncultured Dictyobacter sp. Classification (GTDB taxonomy): domain Bacteria; phylum Chloroflexota; class Ktedonobacteria; order Ktedonobacterales; family Ktedonobacteraceae; genus Dictyobacter. The sequence continues at coordinate 5,971 of CAZZWK010000081.1, read as the reverse complement.
CGATAGCACGGGCGAGCAGATCGGGGCGGTGCTTATTCTTCGTGATGTCACGACGCGGAGGCAGCAAGAACAGTGGATGCAAAAGGCGTTGCAAGCGTTGTTCGCCATGACGGAAGCGATCGTGCAGTTCCCAGAGGAATTCGGACAGCCAGACGAGGCGGCGGACGAAGCCGCCTATAGCGCACGCCAGCAGGTCATTCATCATCTGTTATCGCTCTCGTGCGAGCTGCTGGGAAGCAAGAGCGCGTGCATTATCGCCATCGATGCGCAGACAGAACAATTGCTCCCAATCGCGACCAGTGGTCTTTCCGCAGCGCATCGAGAGCAATTCGAGGCCGAACTTTCGCGCTTTCGTCTTGAAGACTATTTTCAGCGGGAGGAGCGTGCGCGACTGCTGCGTGGCGAAGTTGTCTTACTTCAGCGGGCACAGATTCCTCTAGATACGTTGGATATGTTCGGGTTGCAGCAGGTATTCATCGCGCCGCTGTATATCGGTGAACGTACGATGGGTATGGTCTGGCTGGACTACAGCATAGCGGGCCAGGGGTATCCATTGCAGCAGGCGATAGAGCTTTTCAAAGTCGTGGGCAAGCTGGCGGCGCTGGTTATCGAGCGCGAACGGCTCATGCACGAACGCATTGTCGCGCAGGCGAAGGCGCTGGCGGAAAGCGAAACCAACCTGCAAAAAGACGAGTTTTTGAGCCTGACCAGTTACGAACTGCGCACGCCGCTCGCGACCATCAAAGCAGGTCTACAACTGACGGAGCAGCAGGTGAAACAGCTTCACTATAACACCAATCTTACGGCTATCATCGAACAGGTGGATGAGATACTCGCGCGAGATGAGCGGCAGGTCGCGGTAGAAAGCCGTTTGATCGGTGATCTGCTGGACATTTCTCGCAACCAGGAACGTCTTGTATTGAAGATGAAGTTGTGCAACCTGCTGGATGTCGTACGCAACGTCGTTGCAGATGTGCAAAGCAGCAATACGACGCGCGAAATTCATATGAGGGTGCGAGATCGACGGATGCAGCAGCATGTGAGTGTTGATATGCTGCCAGTTATCGCGGATATCGAGCGCATCGGACAGGTGCTCACCAACTATCTCACCAATGCCATCAAATACTCACCGTTCGATGAATCAATCGAGGTGCACATAGAATGCGATGAAACGGATGTACGCGTCTGCGTGGTCGATAAAGGGCCAGGGATGATTTTCAGCGAGCAGCTCAAGATATGGGAGCGTTTTTATCAGGTTCCCAACCGGATCATCTATAGTGGGTCCTCGGGTCTGGGCCTGGGTCTCTCGCTCTGTCGCAGCATTATCGAGCAGCACAATGGGCAGGTGGGAGTCGAAAGCGAGCCGGGGAGTGGCTCGACATTCTGGTTTACCCTTCCTTTAGCTGCTGAGAGTCCAACAGCTTGAATTGTGCCCCCATGGGATGAGGCAAGCGCTTAGACGCGTTGATAGCTCCAACTGACCATTTCGCCGTTGTGATAGGGCATGATGCCGTGGAAGGGACGCGGATCGTTATCGAAGACCATGGGCAGAAAATGGCGATCGCTGGGCCATAGGTTCAACGCTTCTACCTCTGAGAGTGGCACCCATTCCAGCGTGCCCTCGTCGTTGCCGCTGTGCAGCTCGCCATGCCATTGATCGATCACGAAGACGAAGCCGAACCAGTGCTCGCCGTGCTTGCCGAAGCCGGGCCAGGAGATGGTGCCACGCAACTGGAGATGCTCGACATTTATGCCCGCCTCCTCACGAATCTCGCGGCGCATGCAGGAGACGATATCCTCGCCCGCCTCTAGCTTCCCACCCAGTCCGTTATATTTGCCAAAATGCAGGTCGTCGGGCCGTTTGTTGCGATGGATCATCAAGACCTGGGTGCCAGCGGGCGACAGCACATAGCCCAGGGTTGCGATAATGGATGTAAACATGAAAGATTTCCTCTACATTTTCTGGGTTACGCCTGATAGGCCAAAAAGGGGCAAAAGCTCGCTGAAGGTTGTTACACGCGCGTCCGCCACATCCTGCGGTATATCCGCGTTCCACTGGCTGGCTGGTACATCCATCCAGATCGTACGCATACCAACCTGATGGGCACCCCAGATGTCGTTGCGAGCATTATCGCCGATGAACAGGACGCTATGCGGGTCCGTCTTCAGGCAGGCGGCGGCGGCGAGAAAGATGGATGCATCGGGCTTGGAAGCTCCGAACTGCTCGGAAATAAACAGGCAAGAGGTCAGGCGATCAAGGCCGAGTGCCTTGATTTTGCGCGTCTGCTGATCGGTCTTGCCATTGGTGACGATACCGAAAGGGATGCCTGTGTCGTGCAGGGCATGGAGCAAGGTAGCGACATCTTGCTCAAGGGTGATACGAGTGATGTATTGTGCCTGATAGTTCTCGATCAGATCTTCTACCGAGTCGGCGATGGCTGGATATTTTTGTCGTAACGCGGTGAAAAAGTCGAAGCGCGCTGTATAGCCGTTATCATCGAGCTCGACCAGATAATCGACAATGGCGTTTAGCCCTGCTGCGTCCAGGCCGGAGAAGCGTTCGCGGGCAAATGACTCGGCCCAGCCACGAAACACCTCTCGGCGCTGGTACAACGTATCGTCGAGGTCGAACAGGACGGCGTTACAATCAAAGGGGGGATGGGGAACGTCGTGTTCAGTCACGCTTTTCAACTCCAATGCTGTCGATAACAACCATAACAATCTCTATCATAGCATATTCATGGATGACGAGAGCGAGCAGGCGAATTGTTTATCGTTTCGGCTGAATCGAGTTGCGAACTGGCGTAAACCGGTGTGCCGCAGCGTTCCCTTATGCAGTAGCCAGTGAGTTGGGTTAACGGTCGCTGGGATAGTCGGTTGAGCGAGCGAGATCTTCCCAACGTGTCACGTCAGCATCAAAGGCCGTGCGGCTGGCTGCAAGTGCATCCAGAGCAGCGGAGCCTAAAACGAGATGCTTAGGAGGATACTCATCATTGATCACCTGTAAAACGGCAGTAGCAGCCCTTTCTGGATCACCCGGCTGGTGTCCGTTGTTACGAAACCTTGCCTGACGCAACGGTTCATACCACTGGTCATAATCAGAAATCAAGTGTTCGCTATGTGTCATGGAGCGACCGGACCAATCAGTACGAAACGGGCCGGGCTCGACAGCGGTGACATGAATACCGAGGTTAGCAACCTCCTTGCCGAGTGACTCCAGGATGCCTTCAAGAGCGTATTTGCTGCCGTGATAGAAGGACAAGCCGGGTGATGTCGTTAAGCCACCAATAGAGGTGATGGCGAGAATGTGACCATTGCGACGCACGCGCATTGCAGGGAGCACCGCCTTGATAATTGCGACAACTCCGAAAACGTTGACCTCGAACTGTCGCCGCAGTTCGTGCATACTCGACTCCTCGAACAAGCCCTCATGCCCATAGCCAGCATTGGCAATCAGGACATCAATCGGTCCACATTCGTGCTCAACCTCTTCAACCATGGTGGTGATCGCCTGCTCGTCGGTCATATCGACAATCCTGGCGATGGCATTGGCCTTATCAATGGCCTCATAAGATACGGCATCTTCCGACTTACGCACCGTTCCGACGACACGATGGCCTGCACCTAGAGCTTGCACGGCGAATGCACGTCCGAAACCAGAACTGACACCGGTGATAAGAAAAGTTTTCCGTGATGTACTCATAACTCTTCCTCCTACTCCTCTACAAAAAATTTATTCTGCCCTTGACTCTAGCAGTAGAATGATGATATGTCCAATATATGTTAGATATAAGAGTGAGATTTTGTATGTATAACCAGAACGTCGAGTTACGCCACCTGCGCTATTTTGTTGCCGTGGCCGAGGAACTTCACTTTAGCCGTGCCGCCGAGAAGTTACAGATTGCCCAACCTCCTCTGAGTCAACAAATTCGCCAGTTGGAGCAGTTCGTTGGGGTATGCCTTTTCGAACGCAACCACCATACAGTTACTTTGACGAGCGCGGGACAAATGTTCTTGGAGGATGCATTACGTATTCTTGAGCAGGTAGATCAGGCGCTTTTGCGGATGCAGCACGCCCAGGACGGTCAGGTAGGGCGGCTCGATATTGGATTTGTCAACAACGCTATGGCAACTGAGAATTTCATTCCTGACATGCTTGCCATCTACCATCAACGTTTTCCTGCAGTAGAAGTACGTCTTCGCGAGATGCAGCCCCAGCAACAACTTCAGGCGTTACAAAATCAGCAGATACAGGCAGGCTTTATCGCCAGTTATCAGGATATCCCAACCGACTTTGCTTCAGAGGTTCTCCAGCGTATTCCATTCGTGGCCGTTTTTGCACCACAGCATCACCTGGCCTCACAATCCTCCATCGCGCCACGCTCTCTAGTCAATGAATCATTCATTTTGTGTCAGCGTCAATCCGCAAGTATCCTCTACGACCGAATCATTCAAGTATGTGGTTTCAGTCCTCATATCATCCAGGAAGTCTCTGACATCCGTATGGTTCTCGGGCTTGTAGCTGCCAATCTGGGTATTTCCCTGGTACCAACTTCAGCAATGCCTTTGCGCACTCAAGGGGTAATCTATCGACCTCTCGCTGATCATGCTGATGATATCGCAGTCGAAACAGCTCTGGTATGGCGTCGGAATGACCTCTCTCCGATCGTTCAGGAATTCCTTGCAGTTGCACAGGAAGTCCTCTCACAACAGAGTAAAACCAAGCCTCAATTGGGCGCATTGTCAGGACATTGAAAAGCTTCCTGGACAGGCAAAACGCTATTGCTGTTCGCTAACTTTTATGAAAACTTGCTCGATCTGTCGCCGTATACCTTCGGTAGTAAGGCCGTTTGACTCGTCGTGCTGCTGGGGTGTTCCGTAGTGCTGAGGAATCGCGCGCGGCACGCCGATTGTATGCACGCGGATGGCCCTGTCCTCTAACGCCTGACAGACGGTATTGGTCAGTGTACCGGCGTAATACGGCTCGACGAGGATAATATCCCCAGTGGGGCAGCGCGCGCGCAATGTCTCGGCGTCGAAGGGTGCGACGGTGGTGCAATAGAGAACTGTCAGGTCTTTGTCGCCCACCGCTTCCAGCACGCGGTCGAGCATGGGACCAACGGCGATGACTGTGGCCTGCGCGCATTGCTTGATAACGCTCATGCGCGCGAATTGCACATCTCTATCTTGCGCATTGACTGTCGCGCTCATGCGGTAGTAAGTGGGCGAGCCATTGGCATAGCTCTGGTGAAAGAGCGTGTCGAACTCGGCTGCGCTGCCGGGGACGATGATTTGCATGCCCGGCAGGCTGAGGAGGATCTCGACATCGCCGGAGCCGTGATGCGTCATGCCCTCCGTGCTGTAATCGTAGGACGCGCCGGTACTGATAAAGTTGCCGCCCAGACGTTGATAACAAAAATCGTCTTTTAGTTGCTCGAAGGGTCGTTCGACCAGGAAGGGGACGATGCTGTGCGCGACGGGGATAAAGTCTTCAAGGGCCATGCCTGCCGCGACGCTGATCAATGTTTGTTCCATAATGCCGAGGTTCAGCACGCGGCCCGGGTAGCGTTGAGCCAGGGGTGTAAACAAGGATACACTGATGTCGGCGAGCAGGAGAGCTAGACGCTGGTCCTGTGAAAAGAGATTTTCCAATGTTTTGACCATCTGGTCGCGCATCGATAGTGTTGTGGTGGTCATTTTTTTGTCCATTTCTTTACGACGCCCAGGTTGGGCTAATGACGCGGTTTAACACAATAATCCGGATATGCTATGAGCCGATAAATCGGGGTGCGTCCCGCTAAAGTGACGCCTACTGTGGGGAACGTATGCAGATTCATTCGTTCATGTGCATAATTGTGCCTTTACTGTTCTGTCAAAGTTCATTCAAACCCTGCCGACGGCGGCATAAATGCCGGGTGAGCACGATAAATCGGCTCCTACCGCGGTTCGCGGGGGCCGCGGTTCGCGGAGG
>CAZZWK010000080.1:11095-30157 GCA_964657925.1 uncultured Dictyobacter sp. | reverse complement strand
AGTTCTTGCCTCAGCCTTTCAGCCTTCGCAACCTCAGGATCGACGTATGCAGTGGATAAGATGGAAGCCTGATTCTGCGATGCTACTTGCTCGAATGCTAGCTCGGAGAACTCCTGAAACCGCCCATAACCCGCGCTTGTTTTGCCGCCAACACCATAGTTTTTGATCGCCGCTTGTAGCCAGGCTAGTGCTGTTTCTGCGTCCTTTCGATCCTGCTCTTTCGCGGGACGCAGTGGTGCCACCGCGAACACGAATGTTGTTGCGGTCACAGTCAGAAACGTGACAGGGTTTGGATTCTGCGTGTTGTCGGGTATCTGCTGTTCGCTATAGTATTTGGGATAGTGTGCGTTCATGATATCGAGCTTCAATTCGATGTGTTCATCAACTGGCATCGCATCAAAAAAGATGACGGAGCCGCTTTTGTCTTGCGTGCCGAAGATTTGTCTGGCCTCTGGACCATCGTTTTCCAGTTTCTTGCTTTTCTCTATCTCGCCCGTGACATATGCGCGCGTCAACCCTTTGAGCGCGCTCCCCGGAATGAATGGGATGCCGTACATATGATGCAGCGTCAGGTCTGTTTCCAGCACGCTATTGCCCCCCAGACCGACGACCATGCGCCAGGCAGTAGGAGCCGTGAACGCTCGCGCCTGCATCGCTCGTAGCATACTTTGCCAGCGACCCGCCGCGCTTGCAACCAGTTGACTATCGATATGGTTGGTTTGCGCGAAGGCCCTGAGCCAATCACTCTTTTTCTCGCTATTTTCAATCGCCTCCTGCGTTGGATACTTGTCTAGCAATAGCGCCGCGTTTTTGCATTGTTGTATGCGCGTCGATGTCAACAGGCGAGCGGTCTCCTGAGGTGTATAGTAGTCGCTCATGCCTGTACCTCCCCAGGATCAGGCTCTTTCAACTCGGCCTCGGCGAAGCGACGCAGCCAGCCACCGAAGGCCAGGCATTCTGTGGTTGCGCGTCGGTAGTCATCGCTACTGGTACCCGAGTCGAGCAGCCATTGCAGCAGACCATCGTAGTGTGTGCCCATTGCACCTTCATTCTGGACACCAAAGTGGCCTCCATCGCGCATCCATCCAGTGAGGTGCGACAGTAAGAGGTAGTGAGCGCTATTCTCACTATTTTTCCCTTTTGCTTTAAGGAAGCCAAGTGTAGGTCCGAGCCCATTGATCTGAATCATCGCGTTCAACCCACGAGCAATCGAGCGGTACTCTTTTTCTAATTTTTTCTCGTTATTTTTATCTTTGTCCTTGATCTCTTTGATATTTTCCCACGCCTGCGCACCACGTTTCTGCTCGCTATTCTGGCGTCTGGACAGTTTCTCTTGCATGATCAATCTCCTTCGTCCACTAGGCTCGACTGGCTGCGTCCAGGCGCAGGCGTACTATACCGCGTCCCACCGTTTCATCGCCACCCAGTTGCGTATGTGTGTTATTGAGTTTAGCGACCTCTTCCAAAACTTGCTGTTCGTTCATCTTTGATCCCGCTTGCCGTGCTTTATTGGCGTAGAGCGGCACGTACAGTAGTGTATCGGTCGGCAGATGCTCCTCGGTCCATAGTGCGCCCCGTTCAACCGTCTTCTTCTCTCGATTGATGCGCACGCGTGTAATTACCTCAGTGGCGTAGAGGGCGAAGTCGCGGAAAACATCATTAGGGAGGATAACGAGCGATGTCTGTAATTTATTGGTCCAATAGCTGCCCAGGTTGGGGAAAGCATTTTTGGCGAGCCAGCTCGCAATTCTATCGACTCCACTATCGCTCTGTGTTTCGTAGCTGAACTCCTCCAGCACAATGGTGTTGTTGCTCTGCACCTCGCTTTTCATGGTGACCAGCACCTTACCATCCTCTACTTTTGGTACCTCCCAATCCAATACGCTTTTCACCTCCGCACGCTCAATATCGCGTTTGAAACGGCCTAACACATCGGCGGATGTGGTGTAGGCGAAGACGCCGTTGAGTGAGCGCACAGGGAAGAGCAGCAGCCGTGCGTCGCCCGCGGTTAGCGCACCGGCGTAGTCGCTGCCGGTGCCGTTGGTTGCGGGTGGGCCAAAAATGGCGTTGGCTAACTCCTGCTTTTTCTCTTTTTCCTCCTTAGATAACCCATCAAGCGCATCCTCGAAGGAAGCTCGCAGCTTGCCTTTGATGCCGCTGCCCTGGATCATCGGATATTGTGTCGCGCGCTCACGCTGGATCGGCAGGTCGATACTGCTTAGACCGGAGCCCGAGCCCGCGTGCAACGGTGTCTCGGTATAGAGGTACAATGTTCTCGAAATCATAATCTACCACTCTCCTTTATAGGTAATGCCATAGCCAATTTCTTCGCCGTAGTCGGTCAATGTTCGCGGTACGTCGATCTTGCCTTCGTAGAAGTAGACAGCCCCAGCAGGCACACAACGGCGCATCGCCTTATTCTCGCCCCTCGCGTCACCCGTATTCAGCTTCCAGCCCCCGATCAACGTGTAGTTCTCGATAGCTGCAGTTTGAGGTTTGTTATGAGGCTCAGGGGGTAACCAGCCAAGTTCGCCACTTTTCCCGAAACTGGCTGGTGTTGCCATATAGATCAAGGTATTTTCCCCGCCTGGTCCCTTGTTTTCTTGTTGTTCGGTGGATGTGCTGGAATCGACCACGCGAAAATACGCGCTGCGCTGCTCGCCGCCGATTGTCATCCAGCCACTATCAGGAATATGTAGCGTCTCCTGCGTCTGCTTATCGTCCATTAGTGCGTCGCCGGGCGAAAGCTGCTCAAGCTCCACATCGACAACGAAGCCATAGGTGAATGGATTCTCGCAATAGAGGTTCGTATGATTGTGGTTCATGCGGATCATTACTGTCTGATACAAGAACCCCTCTTTAGTAGATTTTGTACCCGATTGTACGACAATGCCCAGCCGCGGCTCCTCCCTATAGACATCCTCTGGTTCGACAATCTCTATATCTATGCCCTCTTCATTAGCGAGTACACGTCGCAGGTCGTTTTCGGTAATCCAGCCCTCGACTGGTTTTGTTTTTACCTTGACATTTGTCATAGGTGCGAGATATTGTTTAACGTCCTCAGGAAAATTTGTCTGCGTGGTACTATCGAAAGTATTCGGCAAGCGCAGATGAACACGTGCTATTCTGAGAACATTATTCTCTTTCCCTGGGATACTCTGTTCTTTGGTGACCCTTATTTTTTCGCGTATCATATGCGCGGGCGCGGGTAACAATCGCTCGATAACGTCTTTCTGTGCTCTTTTGTAGCGGCCCAGCGATAGACCTGTGATACGAAAACGCCCGTAGTTGTTGCGGTCACCGATCAAATTTGTCAGAGTAAGATCGTTAAAGGCTTGCGCGATATTTTTGTTGGGGTCCCAGTTGCTGGCGATCATCGCACGCACGGCACCCTGCATGGTTTCGGGTGTGGGAGGAAACAGACTGGTCGCGAAGTTGTCTTGTCCTGCGTCGAATGGCCTACCACTACGAAACATCAACATATCAGTTGGCTCGATGAAGAGACGCATCTACTCTACCTCCTTTCTCGCCAGGAACAGCACGACCAGTAGCCAACCAAGTACTTCGACCAGCCCGTAGCGCCTACCCTCGGCATATAACTCGACCGCTACCGGTTCCGCGCACGCCACTTCATCTTTATCTTTTTCCTTGGCTAATGTTTCCATTACTTCATCCATTTTTTCAGCCAGCATGACAAGTTGTCTTGCCTTTTCTGCCACATCTGGGTCTGGGAAACGCTCTTTAGACCTTTCAGCACTATCGCGTTGCCGTTTCAGAACTCTCTTGAACTCGCTGATCTGTGCTTCCCTATCCAATCCTATCAGTGTTGGAGCCTCCTCCAGCAGCGTATGCACACAACTGGGCGAAAGTATATCATCGACGAACAGTTCGTAGAAAAACGAGAAAAGTTCTATAGGTTGCCCACTTTGTTCCAGGCCCTTGTAGCTCCAGCGACAGCCTACTCTTGTCTGCTCGCCCGATCGGCGCAACACCGTTACCACCAGTGCGTTACGGCCATAGTGTTCTTTCGCCAGTTCCTCTGCCTCCTTCGAGATACGGCGAACATAGGAGAGCGAGGTGTAATGATGAGCAATCGTGATGCCTGCGCTGGCAGTAACAAGATCTGAACGGGGAGATTCCACATTTGTCTTTTTGCCAGTTACTATGTCCTTGACTTCTTTTTTAACTCTCTCTTGATACTCCATCTGTAACTGGTCCACCAGATTCAGCACCGTCCTGATCGGTTTCTCTTCCCCTCGTATAGTATCGCGCGCCAATGGGGCCAGCGCGAACACATCGTCTCCACCTGCATAGATCAGTTTGCCAGGATAACTCTTCTCGACCAGCGCTGGCACATTACTGCGTGAGAAGTCGGAAAGTGCGCTGCTGATCGCAGTGTGTTCATCCTTGCTCTCAACACCCCCAATAAACGTGCCCATTCTATCACCATCCATCTGAACCATTGCGTAGTACGGAGTAGGTCGTGTGATTGGTGGTGTGCAAGCGTCAGTTGCGCGTAAAAGATTTCGGATTGCCTTGGGAGCTTCTTTTGCAATTTCTTCACGATCAGTTTTTCTACTGTTATCGAAACCGAATTCTTTTTCGAGTCGTTTTTCACTGAAGGTTTCGGGGAAGAAGCAGTCGCCATCAGGTTTCAGTATTCGTTTTCCTTGCTTGAAGTTATCCGCTAACGTGGCAAGAAACGGAATATTTGCTGGCATCTCCTCATTTAATTCTTTTGAGATTTCGAGCCAGGAGTCGAGCGCATTTGCTACAGTTTTTTCCTCATTTACATACAATAGTTGTTCCACGAATGATGCGGTGGCGATAGAACTTACCGAGGGGAAACCTACCTTGAACTCTGCCAATTTCTGACGACCCACTTTTTGGGCGAGGTGAGGTGAGTAATGAGCAAAGCGCTTCACTGTGTCAATTGCATCCAGGCGTTCTGTTCCGTCTTGGCTGATATCTCTGGCAGACTGTTCTCTCGCGATCTGATACCAGAACATCTGTACGTCGATACGCGACTCGCCGGGACCGCGTAAGGCCTCACGCTCACCTGAAATGGTACTTTTCTCGCCTACCTCTATTTGCTGCTTGAAGTCGCGTAGATATTTACGTTGAGAGTGCCTAGCTTGTGTTCGTTTAAGCCAATCTGCGTATGATTCACCCTCTTTTCTTTCGACGACGACCCAGTAGAACTCCAACATGTTGTCTGGCTTCACTTGCCCATTCCACATCTCGCGTGTTACATTGCTTATTCTTTGCTGCGATTCATCAAATATCTTTCTCCAAACATCTATACAAATGTCATTCCAAAAAGACTTGATGGCCTCTTCGCTCTTCTTTGCAGTCTCTTCAGCCCTGTTCTTGCTCTCGAAAATGGCAATATACTTATTGGGTAGGTCAGGGATGTTGTCTTGGATTACAGGCTTAACGGGAAAGATTAGTTGGTCTTTCGTATTTTCCATCCCCGCCTGCATGAGCGAGGACAGGAGAAAACTGCCCAGCCATAGGTCGCGTGCTTTGCGTGCCTGCGCAATGAACGATTGTACAGGGCCAATCGTAAAGAGGAGCATATATCTTGTCAAAACGTCACCTTGACCTTTCCTGAAAAGTGGGTGATCCATTCTTCAATGAGGCTATAGCGTTGCGGATTTCCAGTCTTGAAGATCACCGCAATACCGACATAGCCACCGTTTTGCAATTGTGACACCCGTAGCAACAATGGTGAAGCGCGGCGATTAGGATTGCGGCCCAGGGGCAAACCAAAAATCTCGCGGTCATGCATTTCCAGATCGCTACGGTAATCTTGCAAGCTGTTGCCGATTGCGCGCATCGCCGCGTCAGAGGACACCCATGGTTTCGTGTCCTCGCGCAAGATGTAGATAGAGCAAGTGTCCACTGCCAGCGCATCAAACGAGGCATTTCTGGTCGGCCTGTTTGTTACGTTTTTCGCATATTTATCTTGCATAAGAGCTCTCGTATATTTGATTCCCGTCTGAAGCTGCTGTTGTAGCCTCTCTACATCTGCTACCATACCGAATGTCAGGTCCGTAAGGTGCTCTTTACTCTGCAGAGTATTCATCTCTGCACTTAGGCTACCTGCACATCGACGCGAGCGAGAGCCGATACCACCCAGGTTCGTTAATAGCCAGAGGGATGCGATCGCATTTTTCAGCGTTGTCCCATCCTCGATACGATTAGACAGTGTGAGTTGAAACTGTGTATTCGCTGGAAAGTACATACGGTCGGGCCTATAGTCTGGTTTGCCCTTCCTGGTCTCGGCCATCGACCATAGCAGATAATCTTTGCCCGATGTGCTGGCACGAGAATAGCTCTCTTTTTTATATGACAGCGGTTTGCGAGAGGCGTCTGAAAGGGTGAGCGCGATGGATGAACCTGTGTCGGTCGCGCCGAAAAGCTCTTTTTCCGCCTCAATAACTTGCGTTAGAGTACGTTCGTCCGCCCCAAGGACACCGCCAAGCAGTGTACGGTACCAGTAACGCATGAGGCCGCGAAACGCTGGAGGGCGCAGTTCGGCTTGTACAGGGTCCGCGCCCGCTAGAAAGAGCGGTGTGAGTGTGCGCAGGGTGAAGGTGACCTGTTGCATCCCTTCGATCCTTTCTGTTATCTGTTTTTATGTTCAAGAGCAGCATAGCATGATGGTGGTGGAGAAAACATCATCAAAATGCTGAAAAATCTTCATCGTTTCTCCCATGCCATAAGGGCGGTTCATGAGTATACTTTACTCATCGCTATGGAAGTAGCTGGCGAATTTGGCTCGCAGAAAGTGATAGTCGAGCCGTTCGTCCGGCGGAATATTCCAGGCGTTATGACAATAGTCGAGCAATGCTGTTTTATGGTTATTCACGGTCGATGGCGAGATCGACAATTCAGTGGCGACTTGCGCGGGCCGGAGCCCCCTGCCGAAGGCTTGCAAGACGCGGAGTTGCGCTGGTGTGGCCTGTTCGACGACCTGCTGACAACAGGCTTGTTCTTGCGCCTCGCGCTGATAGCGCTCGGTTTCCTGCGCGTTGCGAAACGATTGCAGCGGGTTATAGACGTAGGCACCAAGCGATGGAAAGGGGCTACGCAGAAGCTTGACACCGGCTTCCGATGGCACATGCATCATGCGTCCTTCATCCGCCTGCCTTCTAATCGCTTCGGGCGTGTAGAGGTGCCAGATGTGGTCGCGGTGATCGAAGTTGAAGGCGGCAACGGAGACCGCGAGCAGCGACATCATACGTCGACCACCGGAGATGGAGAGATGAACACGGTACTCTTGCCGCTTCAGATCACCGAGCAGCGCGTGAATGGTGTTGAGCGCTCCATCGACGTGCGCGTCTTCGCGGATATCATCAAGTGCCTCTCCATCGAGTTCGAGTACTTGCGATTGAAAATGGATCGTGCGTCCGCTGGCTGCATAGTCTTTGCCCATAAACTCGGCATTCAGCAGTTGCAAGGAATGCTGTAGACGCGGGTTCGTCGCCTTGGGGTGGAGTACAATGACAGTATTGATGGGGTAAGGGACCTGTAGCAATAGATCGAGGGTGAAGGTCACAACCTGTGGCTGACCGCCCAGGGTCGCGACAAGAATATGCTCATGCTCTGGCAACGCTCGACTCCTCTCAAAACCAAACATCAAGGAGAATAATACTATGCGAAGTCAACTACCGGCCATCGTTATCGGTGGCCCACCACACGCAGGCAAATCAGTCCTACTCTACAATCTCACGCAGGCGCTTTATGAGCGCGGAGTGCGGCATCACGCTATTCGCGCCTGTCCCGATGGCGAAGGCAACTGGTTTCAGGAGGGAAGTCCTGATACAGTCGATACCATTCGTCACAACAACAAACACAAGTGGTCCGACGAGTTCGTCAACATGATCAATCATGACCTGGAACATCGCTGCCTGCCTTTCCTTGTCGATATGGGTGGAAGCCCGCGCGCGAGTCAGCTTTCGCTGTTCCAGAGGTGCACACATGTGGTACTACTATTGCGCGAGGACGAACCCAATTTTACCGAGCTATGGCAAAACGTGTCGACGGAAGCCGATCTATTGGCGATCGCGCGCTTGTTTTCGCGGCAGCAGGGCAATTCCGAGATTACCACGAGCACACCGCTACTGCAAGGGACGATCACGGGTTTGGAGCGACAATCGCAAGCTGTACGCAACGACCCTGTTTTTCTAGCGCTACTCGACCGCATCGACGCACTTTTCAGCTCGTATTCGACGCAAGAGATGGAACGCGTCTTTTTAGAGCAAGCACCGACCGAATATGTGCTCGACGTGCCCAGCGAGTTACGTACTTTTACCACAGGTTCCATCTACTGGCAACCCGAGATGCTCGCACCCTTTTTGGAACGCGTACCGAAGAACGTGCCGCTTTCCGTACATGGCTTCGGACCGAACTGGGTGTATGCCGCGCTGGCCGCGCATAGTAATCAACAGGCATTCTATGAGTTCGATCCAAAACTTTCGGGTTGGGTACAGCCGGTACTGGTGCAAATTGGGGTAAAGGCTTCAAGCGAATTTGTCATTGAGCCATACGAGGCTCAGAGTGCCACGGTGCTCTCAATCGCCTTTCGGGTGGGGCGTATCGAACACTTACAGCCGCAGCCGCTTCAATTTCCTCCTGTATCACTGAAAGATGGACTCATCCTTGATGGGCCGTTACCCTACTGGCTGTTGACCGCACTGGTACGTCTCTATCAGCAGGCCGGAGTGCCATGGATCGCCGTGCATCACGCGCAGCAAAACAAAGATGGGCAGCGAAAAACGGCGATCGTCGTCTTTTCCACAGACGCAACACACCATATTGGAGATCTTCTTGATATTCCAAATAGGTAGAGCAGGCGCGTTCAGAGTATAGCATAGATATACGTCAAAAATAAGAAAATGTACCGTAGTAGCCAAAAATCTCTAGTAGAACGGGTAACTCTGCTTATGAACAACCAACCATGGTGGCGCACGGAGCCAGAGATCGATGATGGGCGGCAGGAGTTCTTGCGGCAGCGTTTGATGGTGGTTGCCGACATCTACCAGGGAGTTTATGCTTTTAAGGATATCAAGCTGACGCGGGCGGATGTGGAGTGGCTGCTGGCAAATCATGAGCAGGGGCGCGGGCCGGTCGATGCAAACGATCCAACGCAGCGCGGGCGACAGAGTATCGATGTGCGCGGGGCCGATCTACGCCACGTCGATCTGCGCAATTTGCCGCTCACGGGCCTGCAGGGCGGCATGACCCAGATGGAGTGGGTCGCGGCAACGCTAGAGCAACGCGCCCTGGCCGGAGTGCACCTGGAGCAGGCGGACCTGAGCGGCGCACACCTGGATCGCGCACTTTTGCGCGGCGCGTTCCTACAGGGCGCGACCTTGCGCAAAACATTCGTAACGGAAGCGACCCTTTTCCAGGCCAACCTGGCGGGCACCTACCTGCGCGAGGCCAACCTGGAGGGCGCGAACATGATGTACACCCACCTGGAGGGCGCCTACCTGCGTAAAGCGTTTCTGAGCGGCGCGGACCTGCGACACGCCATCTGCGACACCATGACCATTCTCGAAAAGGTCTCGTTGCGCGATGGAAAATGGGGCTGTGTCCTGCTGGCAGACGTGCACTGGAACGACTGCAACCTCACCTCGCTCGATTGGCGGCGCGTCATGCCCCTGGGCGACGAAAAGGCCACGTTCGACAAACCCATGCACGCTAAGGGCATCAACGACAAAGAACGACAACATCGTCTCGATGCCTATCAGGCAGCCATACGCGCCAATCGACAGCTCACCAATACCATGCGCGCCCAGGGCATGAATGACGAGGCCATCCCCTTCGCTTATCGCGCACAGGTCTTGCGGCGCACACTGCTCTGGCATTATATGCTGTGGGGAACCGATACATTCCCTTCACCCCAGCCACAGCACGGGAGACGCGGCTTTGTACGCACACAACTGTACCGCCTGCGCAACCTCATCGCGTACCTCTTCTCGTGGTTCCTCGATATTATCGCGGGCTTCGGCTACAAACCCGAGCGCAGCCTGGGTATCTACCTGCTCACCGTGCTCTCCTTCACCCTGCTGTACCTGTTCGCCGCCGGACTGTCATTGCGCGAGGCGCTCATCTTCAGCGTCACCGCCTTCCACGGACGCGGCTTCATCACCGGCACCTTCAAGCTTGACGATCCGATTACAGCCTTCGCAGCCCTGGAAGCGGTGATTGGCCTGTTCATCGAGATCAGCTTTATCGCCACCTTCACACAACGGTTTTTTGGCCGGTAGCCGAGGATTGTGGTCCGCGTAGGGCATACCACGTGTTTGCCCTTGCGGAGATACGCGTGCAAACGCGTGGTATGCCCTGC
Organism: uncultured Dictyobacter sp.; assembly: GCA_964657925.1. Taxonomy (GTDB): domain Bacteria; phylum Chloroflexota; class Ktedonobacteria; order Ktedonobacterales; family Ktedonobacteraceae; genus Dictyobacter. The sequence continues at coordinate 19,797 of CAZZWK010000080.1, read as the reverse complement.
GCGGATAGGAAAACAGGAACTGATTTGTTCATGTGCATCATCGCGTCTGAAACTCTATCATACCACCCGTGCCCGCCCCAGTCCCATAGAGGTTTTGTAGCCGATGCCGCTATAGAACGCTAACTGGCTCAACAGCCAGAGCTGTTGCGGAATCGACAGCGGCGACTGTTCGACATGCTCGGCCTCCGTAGACGCACGACGCGCGGGATCGCGCAGACGATACGTGCAGCGCCCGACAAAACCCGCCTGCTGATGCGTGGTGAAGTGCACGTGGTGTGGATGCAGGTCGTAATCGCTGATGATCACCCCATCCTGCTGCGTATATTCATCGATAAGGCGATGTTGCACCAATGCGGCAAGTTCCGCTGGCGCGATATCGTCCCAACGGCGCGCGAGGTTGGGGAAGAGATAATGTGGCAGCGGCAGCAAGGCGTGATGCACGCCGTAGCCATCGCGATTGCTGCGGTTGAAGGTCGTCAACGAATCGAATTCGAGCGTCAATTGCTCCAGAGCCGAACCAGTTAACCCTTGCGCCTGCTCGACAAGTTTGCTAAGTGAGGCGAAGCCGCACTGACCAGAAGGGTGCGTCGGCGTCGTGATTACCTCTTCAAGCGTGAAACGTTGCTTGCCTATCTGCAAAAATTGGGAGCTATCCTGCTGCTGCTGATCCTGATTATGCGGATCAGGATAGAATCGCAGCAGAGACTCGTGCAACAGAGGGAACAGTTCGCCGAGCAAGAGCGTCACGCGGATAAGATAGGTTTTCTGCGGGTCCAGAGGCAGGTGCACGTTCTCACGCTCCGCGTTGAGCATACGCTGCGGGGGTAGTCCGAATTGCAGGCTCGAACAGGTAAAGAGGCGGCGTTTATTGCCATCATGCAGCCATTCAGACACATCGGGCGCGGTCTCGCGCAGCCAGCGCAGGAACGCGCCATGCACCAGTTCACCGGAAAAAGCCATTAAACTGCCCGCCTGTACCGGACGTATGCGCAACAGAAACGCGTAAAGTCGTGTCGGCGCGGTCGACGAAGCGAACAACCGTCTCTCGCGCTCTTGATCCTCTGCCATTGTCATCAGCAACTCGCCTTCTTTCTCTCCAAACCTTCCTATATGGGGCGATTAGCAGTATAGCATATGACGACCCTACTGTTGTGTCAAACCACATGAAAACCCGCCGACTGCGTCATAAATGCCGCGTGAGCCAGGGGAGCAGGCGATAAATCGGCTCCTACAGTGGGTTCGAGTGTAGTTTGACAGAGCACTACGCGGTTGTGGGGCGCACCTGGGGGCGATAGGGGCCGGAGATGTGCGCGTAATTTGGTTTGTACTGCTTTTCATCGTAATCAGCGGGATCGACGCGACGGGCGGAGAGATCTTTGCCAGGGATGTCGGTCGCGATAAATTCGCCGTTGCGATAGGCGGCCATGACGTTCGAGACGCCATCGTTGATCAGGCTCATCACGATATTGGCGTAATAGGTCGCCATATGTTTGTCGTACGGATCGGCCTCGCCGCTACGTAGGAAGTAGGTGATGTCTATAGGTAGAAAGCGGACGCCCTTGACGCGCTTTGTCAGTTCGTCGCCCAGAAATTCGGCGACGTTGGCCTTCTTCTTATGCCCATATGCATCGGCCTCGCCCACGGTCGCGACCGGCACACCCAGGTTCGCGCCCTCCGACATCACAATGGTCGAATAGTGCTGTGGATTCTGGCGATCCCGCTCGACCATTTCTGCTAGAATATCAATATCGATGGCGACTTCAGGAATGATCAAGCGATCGGCCCAGGTGACCAGCGCGGTTTCCAACGCGGTAAAGCCCGCGTCACGCCCAAACAGGCGGAAGATCGCCGTCTCGCTGTGCGATCCGACGGTCGAACGGATGCGATTGATGAATTCGGTCGCGCGGCTGATGGCGGTCTGAAAACCCAGGCAATAATCGGTTCCCGGCACATCATTGTCCATGGTCTTGGTGATGCCCCAGACAGGAAAGCCGGTCGTGCCCAATTTCGCGCCGTAGCTGAGCGTATCATCACCACCGATCGCGACCAGACCATCCAGGCCAAGAAATTCTAGATTCGCCAGTACCTCTTTGGTCAGATCGACGCGCTCGTCTGGCTGATGGCCTTCCGCGTACGATTGCAAATGCGCGGGCAGCTCACTGACACGCGTATTGGCGGGATTGGTCCGTGTCGATTGCAAAATGGTGCCGCCCTGCTGATCGATATCACGCGTGTTGAGAGGCGTCAAAGGCAGCAAATAGCCATTCTGCCAACTTTCGGGCTGGTCAGCGTGAAAAATCAATGCCTCCTGACCCAGCGACCGGTTCAAAAAGGTGATGCCCTCCCAACCGGCACGCAAGCCCATGACGCGTATACCCGTCGCCGCCGCGCGATAGACCAGGGCCTTGATAGCCACATTGAGGCTGGGCACATCGCCACCACCGGTCAAAACTCCGATGGCGCGAATTGGGCGTGTTACTTTTCCTGGCATGCTCGTATCCTTTCTTCACAAAACAGCTGTGTACTAGCTTATGCAAGACGAAATCATTTTTCTCCGATAAAGGAAAATTGTATGGCCTTTTTTTCAGAACACAAATTGGAAAGTGTGACAGAATTCACATCCATACGTCACTCTATAGAGTACAATATGTGGAGCAATGGAAAATCGATATCATCTTGTCTATTCTCAATTATAGTTGGATAAAAATAGTTTCCCTGATCGCTCGATAATCAAAATAATAGTATCACGCCCTATTTTATACCAAAGCTTGTACTACGTTCTACTTGATAACGACCACAATAGTAAGACGTTTTTTTATCATCGACAGAGTGACTGCTCTAGCAATTCGACTGTGATAGACAGCATTCCCAGCCACACAGATAAATGGCGTGGATCATAAGTTGTAGATATATCAGGAGTAATTATGATTGCTTTCTTCTTTCTTCTGTTCATACTCATCATTATTAGTATAGCGCTGGTCGGAACCATCTTCTGGATCTGGATGATCGTCGATTGCGCGCAAAACCGTTTTCTGGACTCGAACACCAGGCTGGTATGGATACTGGTGATCGTCTTCACCCACCTTATCGGTGCGCTGATCTACTTCTTTGCCGGACGACGACCGCGCAACGCGATGATCAACACTTACCCCGGCTATGCTCAGGGGCCCGCACAGTATACACCGAACCAGATGGGTTACAATCAATCGTATGCCGCGGGCTCGACACAGTATGCACCACCGAACCCAAATGCTTATAGGAATGCGCATCAAGGTCAGAGCTATCAATCGCAACAGTCACCGCAACCACCACAGCACAACAGTGGTGAGCGGCAATACTATGAATCACCACAGGCGACGTATCCTCATCAGCAATTTTCTAAGCCGCAAGAGTAGTGGAGTGCAGCCATACAAGCTGCACTCTTTTTTCACATAAACACTACCATGGATCGCTATACGCCGGGTCATCCGCGAGATCCAGCATTTTCCACGTTCCATGCTCGTTACGCATATCCGCTTTGAGGATGATCTGGGGCGAATTCCTGGGAGGATCATTGACCGTGCACGTGAACAATACGGTGGCTTGCATGCCATTATTGGCTATTACCAGCACACCACAATCCTGTAAACCGTGAAAACCGGTGAACTCTTGTTGCGTATTGTGTAAGAAGCGAGACTGGCTTCTACTGTTCACTGTCGCGGCAGAAAACTGCTGATAGGCCGATGAAACGCCCTCCGTCTTCATAGCGCCACAAAAGGTCGATAATGTTTGATTGGGGCTGGCAAGTGTTGGGGTTTGTGCTACTTGCGACCTATGAAAAGGTTGCGTGAAAAGGTAGCTAGCGACGCAGAGCAGTAGCGCGACCATAGCCCAGAGAATGAGACGCCTGCGTCTTTTGAGAATAGTTTGCGCGTGCCATAACCACGACGATTTATGCGTGTTGCGACCACGCAAATCGGTAACAACGACAGCATCTTTATTATAGTCCGGATCAGATGTATTCATGCTCTCGCCTCTTGATCTGTCCCAATCGGGCTTTACTGCCTATAACTGTAGCATACTTGTCGCGTGCATGGTGGCAGAACACTACTCTATTGCCCGGTCATTCCTATTTTATTGTGCTGCCAGATATGAGTGGTTAGCCAAAATTAGCAGGGGCAGGATATATAAATATGTTAAAATAGGCGGGAAACCAGACGAAACCAGACTATGAATTGTCTGGACGGGCCAATAAATTGTGCCCCTACTGTTTTGGCAAGCTGCATTGTTACTCACCGACTGCGCCATAAATGTCGCTTGAGCACGATAAATCGGCTCCTACCGGAGGTGGGAATGTGGTTTGAAGGAACATTAGAGTTTTGTATATTTGGAAGGTGGAGATGGTAGAGTGCACTCTTTTCATGAAAAGAAGCCTATTGAGCGATATCTGCGTCAGAATACTTTTCTGCATCTTTACGAGTTGGGAGACCTGGATGACTTTTTCTGGCATCATACCAGTTGGTATGGAGATATAGAACAGGACAACATTACACAACTCGCGCTGCTCTATATCAATCCCTCTTCTCCAGTACTGATCGCATTGACGGATGTGCCAGAAGCGATGCATGCATTGCTTCGCTCACTCCAACCGATTCTGCCATGCCGTTTTCACGCGCATTTAAGCGAGCATGTGGCAAGCGTATTCGCTGAACATTATCAACTTACTTCCTCTGGCTTGCATTATAAAATGGCGCTCACCAATCCCGCGGCTCTGGCAGACATCGATACGAGCCGTGTCGAGAGGCTGAAGCCGGATCAACTGGAGGAAATACAAACGCTCTACCGCGCGAGCTATGCCGATAATTCTTTTGATCCGCGTATGCTCGCAAGCGGACACTTTTACGGCATACGCCATCACGGTGAACTGGTCAGTATCGCGGGCATCCATGCGTATTCGCCGACATATAGAGTGGCGGCCATCGGCAATGTCACCACACGGCCCGATATGCGTGGTCGAGGGCTGGGAACACAGAGCTGTGCCGGACTATGCCAGCAACTTTTGCACACGGTGGATTCTATCGGCCTCAATGTCAAGGCCGATAACGTCGGCGCGCTCGCATCTTACCGAAAATTAGGTTTCACCCACCACGCGAATTACGAGGAATACAATATCGAGTGCTACACGTAGGACAAACGTGGGCAAACGCATGGTTTGCCCTACGCGGACCAGGATTACGCGATTAGGGGCATACCAAGCACGAAGAAGACGGTAAAGAGGGCGAGCAAGGGCGCGAAAATCGTCGTGATCCAGAAGGTGCGCACGACTTCCTGCTCTCGACCAGCCATACTCCAGAGGGCGAGCAGGATCATGGCGGGAAAAACGATCAGGTAGTAACGACTGATACTATTGATACTTCCGGTGCATAAAGGCATCACGACCATGACGAAGGTATAAATGGCGTAGATCAATGGCAGACGACGAAAAGCCCATATCGTAAAGAGCAAGAATGCGGCGATCATGAGCATGTTCAAGGGCCAGAAATTCCATTCAAAGGCGCTGATCGCAGTTGGATGCAAAAGGGCATGGCCGATGGTGCGCCAGGGGAATTCGAAGCCGCGGCCCCAGCCCTGGCTATGCCCATGAATCGGCTCCAGAAAGTCACCGGTCTGGATTTTTGCGTACACCAGGAATGGCAGCAGTCCCAGCGGCACCAGCGTTGTCCCCAATAGAGAGAGCCAGTTGCGCCAATGTTTTGTCGCCAGGAGCACACCTTGCGTTCGCGAGCGCAACCAGACGCGCGCCTGATCCACCAATGGCCTGCTGCGTATATCATCGGGCAAAGGGGCATAGCGATCGGCGAGCACTTGCCAGTATTCCCACAGGACAGGCGCGAAAAGCATAAGGCCCTGGATGCGGGCCAGCGAGGCCAATCCCCCGCACAGTCCCGCCAGCCACCACTGGTGACGACGAGCGTAATAGATGCACGCGAGCGCACAGACCAGGAATACCGACTCCGAGAAAGCGGCGGAAAGGTAAAAGCTGGTGGGGAAAAGAGCCAGGTAAAAGACGGTGCGCGCGGCGATCGGGGCTCCAAATTCATCGCGCACGAGCAGGTAGAGATACGTTATCGCCAGCAGTGCGGCCACATTCGAAACGAGCAAGGCCGCGATGCTATAAGCCGCGTCGCTGCCACCAAAAAGATGTCCAAAAGGTGCGATCAAAATTGGATATAGGGGGTGGAAAATCCAGTTCGATTGAGTCGTGATAACATTGACATCCCAATAACCATTTTTCGCGATGTCAAGATAAAAGCCACTGTCGAAGTGTTGCCACATCAGCCATAAAGCATCCGGCCAGCGTGTGTTAGTGCTGGCACGCGGTAGCAAGGGGTCCGACTTGAATAAGGGTAAAATATAATAATTGGCCGCCAAACCTATAAGCAGGATGATCAGACGTGTGCCTAAAAATGGTAGTAGCGCCTCGCGCCAGAGAAAAGAAGGCTTTTTCCCTTTTGGCTCAGATGCTATAATTGTCTCTTCTTGCGATTGAACATTGATAATTTCCATAAAATTTAAGATGAGACTCCTCGCCTATTATTTGCGTTGAGTGTCTCATCCTAAACTGAATCTGGACTATACAATGCTGAAATTTTGCTGAAAACGTGCGTGCGAGCGGTGAAACAGTGTTTTACCTACCATCCGATAGTACTACCTCGATCTGTCTGAGCGCATCGTCAGAAAGCGATACCTCGGCTGCCCGTACATTGTCCTCCACCTGAGTTGCGCTGGTCGCTCCTGTGATCACACTGCTCACGCCCTCCTTACGCAACACCCATGCCAGAGCGAGTTGAGAGCGTGTAATGGCGAGATCATCGGCAATCTGCTTCAAGTTGCGTACACGTGCGATGTTTTTCTCGTTGAAAAAACGGTCCTTAGCCGTTTTTTCACGCGCGAAACGGCTATTTTCATCGACACCGTCGTCGTACTTACCACTCAACATGCCCTGAGCCAGCGGAGACCAGACGACGAGACCTATACCGCGAGGCTCGGTCACCGGCAAAATTTGTTCCTCGACGCGCGCCCGGTAGAGCATCGAGTACTGCGGCTGCTCCACCTGTGGCGGATAGAGGTGATAGCGCTCACAAAGAGCGGTCACTTCCGCAAGTTCGATCGCGCTCCACTCCGAGGTGCCCCAATACAAGATTTTCCCCTGGTGAATCAGGTCGTCCATAGCGCGTGCGGTCTCCAACAAGGGCGTTTCTGGATCAGCGCGATGACAAAAATAGATGTCGAGATAATCGGTACCGATGCGTTGCAGGCTCTTTTCCACGCTTTCCATCAGGTGCTTGCGCGAAAGTCCACGATCATTGACATCCTCGCTCATCGGCCAGAAGGCTTTGCTGGAGATGACCAGAGTGTGGCGTGGATACTGACGTAGTACATCACCGAACTCCTTTTCCGCCTCCCCGCGATTATACGCGTCAGCGATATCGAAAAAGTTGATGCCGTGTTCATACGCGGCCTCAATGACACGCTGTCCCTCGTCCCGTTCGCCGCTGTCGCGTCCATAGTTGATCCAGCCACCCAGCGAAATGGCGCTTACTTTTATGCCTGCGTTGCCGAGTCTGCGATATTGCATTGCTTGCTCTCCTTTTGTATGTATGTTTCGGCTATAGGAAGTCTCAATTGAAGGTAAGGGCCGATGATGAAGATTAAAAATAACGTCGGGTATGCCGAATAGCCAATAAATTGGCTTGGGCGACGGTAAACCAGCCCCTACAGGGGAATGGTACTCTCATGTATTCACATTTTTTCACGTTCTTGTTTGCGCAATGGTTTCGCCATGACATCGGCTGTATCCAGTTCGTGCAGGGGTAGAGCGGTCTTCTGCATCACGAACAGGTTAAAGTGCTCGACAAATTGATTCGCGTTTTTAAATGTGGCGGGCAGTTCGATCTTGCTCGGGCCCAGAAGAGGTGCTAAAGTTCGCCAATTCCAATAGACGGTTCGCCGCTCGCTCGATAGTTCGTAGAGGGCGCGTGCACTACCATCGGCTCCATTGTGCGTCATCATAGCGCCACTGCTCTCGTAGGGATAATAACTCATAAACACTCTCGCATCGGACCAGGAAAGATGATTTGCCTTACGCAAAAAGACGCTCACGGTCATGCCTTCATCATCTACATACACACGTTGATAGAACGTGTTGAGCACAGGGCTACTGCTATACATATAGGCGATCACTGCTACGACTATCAGCACAAAAAGCAAGATCAGCGCGAGGCTGAGCAATGAGTCATGATAGACGAAGAGAAAGATCAACAGGCCCGCGATCACAAGCGGCGCGACGATGACGTAGATGACGACATTCAAAAGAGAGTTCCAGCGCGATTTCAGTTCGAGCGGCAGCGGCAAGGGCGATGATATAGCCGCAGGGCCATCTTTTTGCGCTTCGTGTGCTTCAAGTATATATCTTCGCCGCAACACGTTCACACGACGCCAGAAGCGTAGCTGCAACGCATTGATCCACACAAAACGCAGCGACACAAGCTCACAAAATGCAAGAGTTACCAGGGATGAAATATCTCTCGCCATCGGGAGGTCCGCCCAAGAAGGACGGAAAGATAAAAATAAAAATGAGGATGATGGCGCAGGCAAGCCAGAAAAAGAAAGGGATAGCGACTCTTACTAGTGGCGGATCAATTTTTCGCATTGTTTCACCT
>CAZZWK010000080.1:6823-10995 GCA_964657925.1 uncultured Dictyobacter sp. | reverse complement strand
CACCTGTATTCACGAATACCTATACTGTTTCGATGCAAAATATATGACAAAGAGAGGGCGAGCATACATTTCCTGCTCTAGTTGAAAAGTAGGAAGTGCGCTCTCGCCCTCGATTATAAGGGAAAATTGTATTCCTAAGCCTTAGGAGGCTATAGAAGCACTTTAGTAAATTTTCCTTTTTGTACGGTTAGACCGGAAAAGATATGCTTGCCCTCAAAACAATAGTAGAGGAGATGGTGCTGAGTATCTATACAGGGACGGGTTTCTGTTTTGAGATCAACCAGTAAGGTTCCGCTTTTCTGATGCTTTGGACAACAACAAAATCTTGGAATGATCGCTTCCATTGTTGCGCGCTCTTTTCTTTGCTCTCTTGCTTACACACGTCCTTACTATTTACAACCTGAACCAGAGACTATTTGCCCCTCTGTTTATAAAGACGTTTTACCCAGGCCAAAATAAAGAAAGCGCTAAAAGATACGAAAAAAGCCTGGTGGCACGATACCTTTGTGCCACCAGGCCTATGTTAGCTATCTCTCTTTTCGCGCTGATCTCGCTACTCTTCGTACCAGGGGGCCGAGGTAGTTTGCTCCTCTTCGCCCGGTGTGTAGGCAACGACTGCGCTCTCCTTCTCATTGACCTGCACTACCCAGATGTTATCGGATAATGCCTTCAACTTTTCGGCTTTTACGACCGTAGGATTTTCCTCAGAAATTCCATAGAGGCTGCACGCGGCTTGAATCACCTCACTAGGTGCTTCAGTAGCGCGATGCCGCCAGAATCCAAACAGGTTCATGATGTCTCCTTCTTAAGAAAGAAAGGCTACACCAAGGAACCACCTTGCTCTACGAGCGACATTGATCTATATCTTGGCGAACCGCACACATTTTCTTGCGAACATTGACGCTTCCCCACCTTCACACCGGTTCGTCCCGGTCTACTTTTTCATGGATAAAAACTGATAAGGGCATTGCTTCAAGTACTGGCGGTGGATGTTCAGCGAATTCTCCTATCCATCCACCTATCTATTCCAACGAGTAGCACAAAAAGAATGTCACATAATCTGCTCCCTCGCAACAAACACCAACAATGAATGCAATAGACATACCAGAAAATGGCGACAACCATCTAGTACTTCTTATTCACTTCCGACCATAAAATTGAGGATACCAAAAATAGACTATACATTCGCTACTGATACACGAGAGGAGAGGAACCTTCTCGTATGCGATGCATTCGAATGCACATCGACCTTCCCGCTGCGCGTAGCAGGAGGCCAAAGCTGTTTTTACGCCAATAAAGAAACTTTGCAGTTGAAATTTTGCGGTTGCCTCATTTAGAGCATGAGGTCAACTATAGTCATCCTCATAAGCGGAAGGGGAATGAATATGTTTTTAGATCATCTCAAATATCAAACCTGTCCCTACGATAGTGAAGAAGGCGTCCTGCTGACCGATATCGAAGAGGATAATCCAGAAACGGACGACGACGGAGACCTGCAATACTACTGCACATCGGGCCGTCACACGTTCTCGTACCACGAAGACGACGACGACAATTAATGCATGCTAAAACTTTCTCTATGCTCTGTGCGACTGCCTGCAAGCCTGGCGCTAAAAGCTTGCAGGCACTCCTGTGCGAGCATCACTTAGTGTAAATAATATGACTTATGCCGTAGGCAGATCGAATTCGCCCAGTTTGCTGTAGATCTCGATGAGATGTCCATCGGGGTCGCTCAAGTGACCTGTACGTGCCTGCCAGGCTGGTCTGTCGATAGGATCACTGACGGCAGTCGCGCCGCGTTTCACCAGTTCAGTGTACGAAGCATCAACATCATCGACCTGAAACGTTATCACTTCCTGATAGCCATGCACCTGCGTCTGTGACGCGACTTCGCCCAATTCGCTGATGAATTCGTTGCGTGAATAGAGTTCCAGGCCCACACCACCCGTATCAAAATAGGCATAGCCCATTGCTTCGTCGCTGTATGACAACGCTAATCCCATCGTATCGCGCCAGAACGCCAGGGATGTGGCGAAGTCCCCGACGAGCAGGCGACAGCTTACAAGTTTCATAATTTCCCTCTTTCTCAATTTCAAGCAAAATTTCTGATTTCAGACGCCTTCCTGACTTCTACTATTATAGTTCCAAAATACTTCCAACTGGATAGCAGCTGAGATGAAAACTGTATTGACCGGTGTGCATGGTAAAATAAGGGAAGAGAGTGTGAGGTTTACACATATTTTAGATAAGCGACTTGCTAGAGGGATTGATCACAATGAGCACGTATCCTGCAACCGACGTTCTTATTATTGGGGGCGGTGTGAGCGGCTGTTCGATTGCCTATCAATTGCGTAAGGTTGGAGTCGATGTTACGCTTGTCGAACGAGGCGAGGTCGCGGCGGAAGCTTCCAGCGCGGCGGCTGGCCTGCTCGCACCAGGGGGCGTGCTCACCGGTCCTAAAGCGGGCGCGAACCTTTTTCTCGCCAGTTGGGATATCACCGAATCCACGTTGCGAGAGGTCGAAGCGGTCAGTGGGGTGCAGACCGAATATCACCGCACGGGCGCGCTACACCTGCCCGAGGATGAAGACGAACGCGCACAATTGCAGGAGTACCAGCACATCTGGCAAGCACGTGGTTTAGAAGCGACCTGGCTGAGTCAGGATGAGGTGCATCAATACGAACCGCTGCTGACTTCAACGACTGGCTCCGCGCTCTACGTCGCGCACGCGAGCAGCATTCGACCACGCCAGGTGACCAGGGCTTACGCGGAGGCAGCGCGTAAGCTAGGCGCGCGTATTTATGAACAGACTGAAGTAACGGGATTTCTGAAAAGCGATCACAAAGTTACCGCTGTGCAAACGGCTCGGGGAGAAACGATCACGTGCAAGCGCGTGGTCATCGCGACCGGAGCATGGTCCGCGCAGCTCGGTGAGTGGCTCAATCTCAATATCCCTGTCTTCCCCGCGCGCGGCCAGATCCTCTCGCTGGCACAACCAGCCCAACCACTCATCCACACTGTCTTCGGCAATGATCTGTATATCGTGCCTAAAGTCGATAACACCATCTATATCGGCGCGACGACCGAGCGGGTCGGATTCGATAAAAATAATACTGCCGGAGGCTTGCTGTGGCTACTCTCGCGCGCGATCAAGCTGATTCCCGCGTTTGAGAAGGCCGATATCACACGCATCTGGACGGGCCTGCGCCCAATGTCGGAAGACGGTTATCCTATTCTTGGCAAGGTACCTGCATGGGAAAACGTTGTCATAGCCACGGGACACGGTGCGGGCGGTTTCGAACTCAGCGCGATTACTGGCAAAACCATCGCCGATCTTTTAAGCAGCGGAAAAACGGCGGACGTGATTAAACCATTTGGCATTGAACGCTTTTTGTAGGAAAAATTGAGCCCTACAAGCTATTTCGCACGTATACGTATATGAGCTCGGTTTTTGCTGCTCTTTCACCATGGGTAGACGATCAAGATCGTGTAGGAAAACGAATCACGTTAGTGGGAGGAGATAATGGTATGTTTCTTCAATGGAAACTACGCATTGGCGCGGTGATCATGATTTCAGGTGCCCTTGTCGCCGCCATCGGCGAAGTTATCAATACGCAGGATATGAATATTCTGGACTCCTCCTGGCGGCTCTCGCTCGACTTCATCGCCATTGGTCTGTTTATGCTACTGGTCGGGCTCTCTACGTTCGCTTCAGTCTCTGACCGCGTCAACGGCTTCGGTTTTATCGGCAGCAACCTGCTCATACTTGGTGGCTTGTTCTCGATTGTCGGTGTGGTGGCGTTAGACTGGATCATTCTGCCGTTTTTGATCAATCTGGCGAACATTATTGCCACCACGATCAATGGGCCCGCGACAACAACGCAGGACGCGCTCAACAAAGTCATAGCCACCATCAACAACCTGGGTGGATCGGTGCTCAGCAGACTCTTCCCGGGCTCCACGCCTCATCTCTCGCCCGCGCATATTCCATTGGCGAATGGGGTCGCGCTGGTCAATCAGGCGCTGGTGCAACTGCACCTGCCCTCGATCAATCAACTTTCCTGGTGGGGACACTTTACACTCTCGGCGGGTCCGCTGACCCTTGGAGCTATCATACTCGGACTGGCGCTGCCACGCACGGATGGCCGTTTTTCGCCTATCAGCATCGCGCT
>CAZZWK010000080.1:0-6723 GCA_964657925.1 uncultured Dictyobacter sp. | reverse complement strand
TTACGCGAAAAAGCGCTCCACAGGGATAGCACTGATGGTTGGAATCAAACGGGATGAGAGCGTTTCCTGTTGTTGAAAAATGCCTAGAGATTGGTATTTGCCGCCGACGAGTGCGAGTAGTTCGATCGAGTGGCGATCGGGATAGACCATCCAGTACTCCTCGATTTCGGCCTGCTCGTAGGCCTTGAGCTTGCTCAAACGGTCATAAGTTGCGGTGCCCGGCGAGACGACTTCGATGACGAGATCGGGCGCGCCAATGATATGGCTTTCAGTTATTTTCGCTATACCTTTGTTGAGAACGACCAGAAGATCAGGCTGAACAACTCTATTGGGAGCCAATTCGACATCAAGGGGCGCGATGAGGACTCGACCAAGTCCTGTGAGATCAACGCGTTGAGTTAAGTAAAACAAGAGCCATATCAGCACGTTTTGATGCACGGTAGTTGGTGTCGGTAATACTAACAACACTCCATCCATTACTTCGTAACGATCACCATTATCAGGCAGGTTCGCGTATTCTTTGTAAGTCCATTGGCCTTGAGCAGGACCGGGGATAGTATCAGCCGGAACAATGATGCTTTTGTTTTTTTGATCTATGACGGTCATGATTTACCCACTTTTCTGCTATAACCTTGCATATGGCCGCGCACTTTCTGGCTTCATATCCTTATCAATAATACTCACCAGCTTTTGCGCATCATCTGGTAGTAATGATACCATGCCGCGATTATAACTCAGGAGAGGAATTACTACTATCCCAAAAATTACTACCTCCTCGCAAGGCTTCTTCGCTCTCTTCCTATTAATGATAAAGCGGTTGCCTCGTTTTATCCGATGCACGCGCCGGTATCGTATCGTTTTTGAACACGCCATCGAGATAGGCTTTCAAACTGCTTCCATCCTCAGCGCCACCACGATAGGCAATGTGACCGTCGGGGCGCAGCAGGAACAGGGTGGGCTGTTGCGCGCCGTACAGTTCGTGGAGAATGTGATTCTCTACGGAGACGATGTGCAGATGCACCGGTGTGCTATAGGCATCCAACTGAGCCTGTACATCCTTCGCCAATGCTGTCATGTTCACCAGTGAGCGTTTGCCCTTGCCCGCGAAGAGGAATAGGTGATGATCCTGGTTTTTCAATAGACTAAAGACGCTCTTGCCAGCATACGGACCCGCCTCAAAAAAGCCGTAGGGCGCGCGATCGCCCGCTCGCGGCCCCTTTTCTCTCGGCCCGGCATCCTTTACGGCGGTGCTGCTACGATAATCCGTCCATAGCTGCGAAAGCAACCAGAAAGCACGCTTCTGAACAGGCGGCAAGGAAGTCACCATATTGAGGAGCAGGGGAGCCACGTGCATTTTAAGCCAGCGCACGCTCGGTCTGGTCGTAGTCATGAGTTGAAAAGCCATGTCCGACTCGTTCAGGATGGCATGGGCGAAGGGCATACGCTCGGCTTCATAGGAATCGAGCAACGTCTCGTGAGCCTGCCCCTTGACGACAAGCGCCAGCTTCCAGGCAAGATTGTAAGCATCGCCGATGCCGGTATTCATGCCCTGTCCACCGGCGGGACTATGAATATGCGCGGCATCGCCCGCGAGGAAGACGCGCCCGCGACGGAAGTGCTCGACTATGCGCAGATGTGTGCGGTAGACCGAGGTCCAGCGCGCGCGTGGAATAGTCACATGCAGGCCACTGTAGGTGGCGAGCACTTGTTGCACATCATCGAGGGTTATCTGCTCTCTGTCGGCCAGGGCCGGTGGCAATGTCCCGAACAGGCGAAAACGTTTTTCACCGCGCATAGGTACGAAGAGGAAGAAGCCCTCGCGTGTCAGATCCATAATGCCCTGCTTTGGCGCTAGTTCGCCCTCCACATCTAAATCCGCTACGAACAAACTCTGTCCATAGCCGCGACCCGCAAAGTTCATGGACAACATATGGCGGACCACACTATGCGCACCGTCCGCGCCGACAACCCACCGTGACTCGATCGTTTCATCCTGCCCGTCGGCTGCACGTACGCGCACCTTCACTGCGTCCGCGCTCTGCTCCAAACTCAGCATTTCAGTGTTCCACTCGATGTGGTAGCCAGCTTGCGTGAGACGCTGGAGCAAGAGGTGCTCGGTATGATCCTGCCCATAGATGAGGGCGAAGGGATAAGGCGTGCGTCTGATGCCGCGATCGCTGCGAAAAACCAGCTTGCCGCTACGCTCGCCCTGGCGAAAAATTTGAAAGGACCGGAAATGCTCGCCTTCGACAATCATCTCGTCAGTCAGGCCGAGATGGTCCAGCAGTTCCAACGTCTTCGCGTGAATCACGACCGCGCGCGACTCCTGGGTTGGCCCGGATTTCTTATCCAGAATTCTGACACTCACACCGTTATGCATCAACACGTTCGCTATCGTCAGACCCGTGGGGCCCGCACCAATCACAAGCACATCAGTTGTCGTCATTTTTCGCTCCTTTCAGCTTCATGTTTCTCCAAAATCGCGCGCATAAACAGGTCGATAATCTCTTCAATCTTGGACACATCAGGTAGCACTGGCTGACTTCCGAGCCGTAACACTCCATCGAATAGTACATAGACGAGTAATGGGCCGATGAACAGACGAGCCAGCACTTGCAGGTCATCGTGCAAAGCTACGCCGTTCGTCTGTGCCCGTCGCAACAACGCGACGACCTCTTTGAAGGCCTGCGCGGGAATGGTCGAACGCACAAGCTCGGTAAGTTGTGGGAAACGAGAGGACTCGGCGATCATCGTGCGCATTAGCGCCAGGTAATCAGCGTTCATCAGCACCAAAAGCACCTTGCCCGCTAGCTCGATCAGCGCTGCGCGTAACTCTTCGGCGCTACGCGGCGTGACCTCGCGCACAAAATCCAGCACACGCACCTGTGGATGCTCGATGGTGAGCCCGCGTAACACATCGGCGAAAAGCTCTTCTTTGTTGGGATAATAGGCGTAGAGCGTGCGCTTCGACACGCCTGCCTCTCGGGCAAGCGTATCCGTACTGGCCGCCGCGAACCCCTCGCGTAAGAACACCCGTCGCGCGCCCGCCAATATCTGCTCCCGCTTGGCACGTGCACGTGCATCATCCTCCTCGACACTCGTCGCCATACATCACCTCGAAGTATACTAAACCGTACCGTTTACTTATAAAAAGAGTATAGCATCGTGATTGCGCGTTGTCAATGGAAGGAGATTTCCCGAATTTACACGTGCATGGCTTGACATTTAGAGAAAATTTCATTATATTCATAGTAGTTGCTCCGAAATTGATTTCGGAAATTGTCGAAACGTCAGATGGCAGCGATGCCCTGGTCTGACTGGACCTGTATGCGTTGATGCATGCGTTACCAGCATGTGATAAGGAATGTCACTCTTTCAGTGCAGGAAGGAACTCTTCGATGTCTTGCTACTCTTTTTGCTCATCCCCACTCGTCCATTCTCCTCCACTCGAACTGTAGGCATATTTGTCACAAAGTATCAACAAACGGGCCGTTGAGTTGACGGCTGCGATGGAAAAAGGAGCATCAGGTATTCACTCGTTTTAGCCAACTCTTTTCTGTCAGTATCCTGGTACGACCACCAGGAAGGAGATGTCATGGATGCAAACACGCCCGGCGCAGCGGAGCGCCGGAAACCACTTCTACGACTGATTGGGATGATCATGCTGCTCTGTTGCATGATCGGGTTCTTCACCGTTTCTCCCCTCTTCATACACTCTCTTGTCGCCCACGCGGCAAGCAGTGTGCAAATCAACGCAGGCGGTCCCGCGGCCTCGCCGTTCGTTGCCGACACAGACTTTAGCGGTGGCTCGACCGCCAGCGTCAGCAATACGATCGATACCAGTGGAGTGACCAATCCCGCGCCACAGGCGGTCTACCAGAGCAATCGCTACGGCAACTTCACGTATACCATCCCTGGTCTGACGGCCAGCGCCGCGTATACCGTGCGCTTACACTTCGCCGAGGAATACTGGACGAAGGCCGGTCAGCGCGTCTTCAACGTCAGTATCAACGGTCAGCAGGTGCTGACCAACTTCGATATCGTGGCTACGACTGGCGCGGAGTACAAAGCGGTCGTCGAGCAGTTCAACGCGACCGCCAGTAGCGGTGGCAGCATCACGATCCAATTCACCACCGTGGTCGACAACGCGCAGGTCAACGGCATCGAAGTGCTCGGTGGTGGTTCGGCGACACCCACGCCGACCCCGACCTCGACTCCAACCTCCGGTCCCCCCAACTTCGGGACCAATACCTACATCTTCACGCCCAGCACGCCGCTGAGCCAGATACAGTCAACGGTCAATTCTATCGCCAATCAGCAGGTCGGCAATCAGTTCGGAACGCAGCGCTACGCGTTCCTGTTCGCGCCCGGCACCTATGGCAGCAGCAGCAACCCGCTGAACTTCCAGGTCGGTTACTATACCAGTGTGGCCGGTCTTGGTCGCTCCCCGACCGATGTCGTCATCAACGGCTCCATCGACGCCTACAACCAGTGCGACGGTACCACCTGTAACGCGACGACAAACTTCTGGCGTTCGGTGTCGAACCTGACCATCAACGTGACCAATCCCAACGCAGGCTGCTACAGTGCTGAATTCTGGGCGGTATCGCAGGCCGCGCCGTTACGCAGGGTCGAGATCAATGGGCCGACCACGCTTCAGGACTATTGCACCAATCCGAATTACGCGAGCGGTGGTTTCATCGCCGACTCCAAGATCACCGGCAGCAATATCACCAGCGGCTCGCAGCAGCAGTGGATCATCAGGAACAGCCAGATCACCGGCTGGAGCAACGGCGTCTGGAATCAGGTGTTTTCTGGCGTGCAGGGCGCGCCCGCACAGTGCTTCCCCGCCTCGTCATCGTGTGGCGGCCCCTACACCACACTTACAACCAGCCCGGTGACGCGTGAGGCGCCATACCTGTACACCGATGCCAGCGGGAACTACAACGTCTTCGTGCCCTCGGTACAGACGAATTCTTCCGGCACGACCTGGGCGAACGGCGCGACCCCTGGCACGTCGATCCCGATCAGCAAGTTCTTCGTGGCCCAACCGAGCAGCTCGGTCGCGTCTATCAACAGCGCGTTAGCAAGTGGGCAGAACCTGATCTTCACACCTGGCATCTACAATCTGAGCCAGAGTATCAATGTGACCAATCCTGATACCGTAGTGCTCGGCCTTGGCTTCCCGACACTGATCCCCCAGAACGGGGTCGTGACGATGCAGGTCGCCAACGCAGCGGGCGTCATGATCTCCGGCCTGATCTTCGACGCGGGCACCCCGACCTCGCCGACGTTGCTTCAGATCGGCAGTAGCGCCATGCACAACAACCAGTACGCATCCGATCCACCGACGATTTCGGACGTGTTCTTCCGTATTGGTGGCGCGGAGGCGGGTAGCGCGACGAACAGTCTGGTCGTCAATAGCGCGAACGTGATTCTCGATGACATCTGGGCCTGGCGTGCCGACCACGGCAACGGCGTGGGTTGGACCTCCAACACCGCCAATACCGGCCTCATCGTCAATGGTGATAACGTCACCGCGTACGGCCTGGCCGTCGAGCACTACCAGCAGTACGAGGTGATATGGAACGGCAATGGTGGCACCGACATCTTCTTCCAGAATGAGATGCCCTACGATCCACCCAGCCAGGCGGCATGGATGGAGGCCTCCGGCGTCGATGGTTGGGCCGCGTTCAAGGTCGCGAACAACGTGACCAGCTTCCATGGATACGGTATGGGTAGTTACAGCTTCTTCAACCAGGGCGTGACCATCTACGCCGCGAACGCGTTCGAGGTGCCCTCGACCTTGCCCGCGGGCAGCCTGCACGACCTGCTGACCGTCTTCCTCTCCACATCTGGCTCCGGCGGCATCCTGCATGTGATCAACAATACAGGCGGCTCGTCGACAGCTTCCAACCCTGATGTCGCGGTCACCGTGACCAGCTACCCGTAAGAACATCAGTGGGAGAACGGGGCCGTAAGACCTCATTCTCCCACTGGCAAAAGCCTTCTTCAAGGTAACATCACCTATTCCGCGAGGCACAGAGCTCCCGAAAGGCTAAGCCTGCTGCCTCGCAACCAGGACGAGATGGAAGGTGTACGTGGTGTGATAGTGCTCCCACTCGGCGGGCAATTGCGCGATGAGCGTATCGTAGGCGGCTGGGTCCACATGGAACTGCTCGCAGTACCTGCCCTTGAAGCTGTGCATCACGCTCGCCACATCCACCGCGAACAACTCGCCCGCATGTCCTCCCCACACTCCCAACGGCGCGTGAATCGTCTCGCTGCTCAGCACGCGCATGCCCATCTGCCGCAAGCACTCGCCCAATCGCTGCATCAGCGACAGATCGAAGCCCGCGCGCGACGCGTACCGTTCCCAGCCCTGCGCGACCTGCTCGGTGAGCGGCCCCATATGACGAAAGGTGCTGGCCTCCAGCAGTTCGATCAAGCCACCTGGACGGGTGACGCGCAGCAGTTCGCGTAAGACGAAGGGCCATTGTTGAGCCGGAATGGCACCCACCAGCAGGCGCTGATGCACATACTCAAAACTGGCGGTAGCGAAGGGCAGGCCATGCAGGATGTTGGCCTGCTGAAAGCGAATGATGGGAGGCAAGGGGATGTTGGTGGGCCACTGCGCCTCCAGGTCCAGTCCGGTGATGCTCGCCTCCGGACAATCGTTGGCAACGTCGCGACACCAGCGACCGGTGCCACAACCCACATCGA
>CAZZWK010000079.1:26508-30452 GCA_964657925.1 uncultured Dictyobacter sp. | reverse complement strand
CCTTTCGAAGAAAAGGGGGAAGTCCTGTCGTACGACAGCTTTGGTAGTATCCCACTTTTTCACCGGGCTGTCAAGGGGTTTTGCGGAGATTTTTTAGATTACGCTACATTCAGATGGAAGACGACTCAATGTAATCTTTTTGCCATCGTTGGCGCTCGCGCTGGGCTTTGACAAAGGTCTCATACACATCCTTATCATGATTGGCTATGCCATCACGCAACTGTACGAGTCGGGCAATATATTGATCAAGGCAACGCGTGACTGCCACACTATTGGTAAAACAAATGTCGCGATACATATCCGGGCTACCAGCCGCCAGTCGCGTCGTGTCACGAAAACCGTTTGCCGCTAACAGGCTAGCATCGTTCCAGGATGCACTTTCGGCGGCGGTATTCATCAAAGCTATCGCAGCCGCAAATGGGAGATGACTGACACTGGCGACCTGCCCATCGTGCTCGGCGGGTTCCAGAAAACGCACACGCGCACCAAGCAGATCAATGAACGTGGTAAGTGTTTCGATCGCAACGGCGGAGGTATGGATTGTCGGAGTCAAACAATACGTATGGTTTTTAAATAGCTCTGCATCAGCGGCATCAATACCACTGGTCTCCTTGCCAGCCATGGGATGTCCACCGATAAACGAGACATGCTCAGGCAAAAACTCCTCAGCCCAGTTGATCACCTGCACTTTAGTACTGGCGACATCCGTTACAACGGTGTTTGGAGCAAGGGCGGGAGTTAGCTCTTGCAGCAGTTGACGCATGGCACCGACAGGAGTGGCGAGAATGACCAGATCCGTGTCACGTACCGCATCTTTTAGATTATGCCCGTAGCGGTCGATCGCGCCTATCTTCTTCGCGCGCTGTTCGACTCCGTGTCCATGGTCATAACCAACTACTTCTCTGCTGGCACGAGCTTTACGCAGCGCCAGGCCAATCGATCCACCAATTAAACCAAGGCCGATGATCGCTACTCGCTTGAACATGACGATAATTTCCTTCAATATACTAGAAGTCAAAGCATCAAGTCAGACACAAGACATGTTCTTGTAGATCTTGAATAGCTGTCATTATAACAGGCACGTTCTTTTTACTCAAGGTAGAGCAATGTAGGTAGAACCAGAAAACGAGATACTTAGAAGTAAGCCAGGTTCTCCAACCACTCCTCGCTTCCCGCACCGAGCGATTGTGTTAACATCGTTGTGATATCATCGCTGAGCAAGGTTGAATACTCTTTACGATAGAGGTCCAGGAA
Organism: uncultured Dictyobacter sp.; assembly: GCA_964657925.1. Lineage (GTDB taxonomy): Bacteria > Chloroflexota > Ktedonobacteria > Ktedonobacterales > Ktedonobacteraceae > Dictyobacter. The sequence goes on along the minus strand of CAZZWK010000079.1, from coordinate 29,198 downwards.
ACGCGTGAGCAGATGAATATTATCTCTTTCGAGCAGGTCCGCGGCGAATTGTTCAAGGAGTAGTTCATATGCGAGATAATCTTCGGCTGTGGTATCTTCGTACCAATCAAAACCACGAATGGTGACAGGTGTCTTGCCATCTGGCTCTATCTCGAAGATTTCCTCGTACTCCTGATACACATCCTTATTTACGATGCCCTGAACGCTATTCAAGGTGTGAGCCAGCCAGAGCGCGGCAAACTGAAACTGCCACTCATCGGCCCATAGGGGGCTATCTTCGGGCCATGGTCGTGGGTCGGACTCAAGTAAAGCGACTACCAGTTCATGGTAGAGCATATACGCTAATTTTTCTGATGTTGCAGTTCCAAAAATAATGTCGACCTCGGTAGGCACAACGAGAGACGGGGGATCTGTGCTATCCGTTAGATAAGGATGAGGCGTCTCGACCTCCTCTTCCTCACTGTGTGGTACAAGGTGCCAATCGGCCATATCGACCACAATAACGGTAAAAGCTGGAAGGGACTGTGCGAAAGTCTCTTCCAGTTTCTCCTGCCCGTGTTCGATCGTCTGTATAGCCCAATCCGCCAGTTCTTCTTCATGCCTGGGGTAGAAAACGGTGAACGAGCCAACCTTTTTTTCGTACTGGTCATAAGGGAAGGTTGCCGTCACGTCTAAGCTCGCCCTTCTTCAGGAACCCTCACTGATGACTGCTCAGGGATAACAACAGTTTCTGGCGTCCCAACCTCTTGTATAGATTGCTGGCGCAGTTCCTGTACCTTATTTTCGCGGCGGAAGCGATGATAAAAATCCCTGTACAATTGCTGCAAACGTTTGGGGTTGACTTGTTTGCCGCCCTCGTAATATTCAAGCGCAACTTCTCCGATCGACCAGGTTGCGGCGGCAGCAATCGCGCCCGCGATCAGGTCACCACCGAAAGGCACCACTTTCGCGGCCTGTTCAGCCAGGTAGCGCATACCGAGTCCACCAGCGATAGTGGCAATAAGTTCACGGGCATATTTCTTGCCGCCCTCGCTATCCATCTTCTCACCATACAGAGCGGCGATGCGCAGCACGAGACGAATCTGAGTGCCCAGCAGGATAGGAATATCGACAAAAGGAATAGGCTCAAGGCCTGCCGCAAGACTAATCAGGGCCGAGTTGCGAATGATGCGCTGGCCCGCTTTGCGCCTGAACTCCGGCAGTTCGCGTCCGATCGCCAGAGCAGCTTCTGGGCTAGCCTCAATGATCACTGGAATCAACTCTTCGGCGATATTCTGGCCCGTCTTCGCGGAAACGGGAATGACGCCCGGCACTCCCAGTTGCACCGCAACCTCGGTCGCGAACTGATCGCCCGCCTCTCCGCCTTTGAGTGCATCAATTTTGTTAACCGCAACAATGGTGGGCTTATCCAGTTTCTGGATGGATTTATAGAGATCGCGATCCTCTGCCTGCAAGCCGCGCGAAGCATCGATCAAGAATACAATCACGCTGGCCTGATTCATGCCGCTTTCCATCACATCGGGCAGGTGTCCTGGGGTGTCGACTAAGGTGAAAGGACCGAAGTCCGTACGCACCAGGGTACGGGTATTACCGGCCTCCGAGGAGGCTGGAGAGAGAGTCTGGCCTTTCAATGTATTGAAAAGGGTACTTTTCCCTGTATTTGGCTGGCCGACGATGACGACGGTATTGCTCAATCCCTCGGATACTTCCTGCGTCGCCAGGTTCCAGTTTACTGCCTTCATCAACGATTGTACGATACCGATGTTCGTGGGCAAATTGCGCAAAGTGCTAATGCCCAACTCACGAAACGTCTTGGAGCTCACACGTTTGCGGAAGAGTCCAGCAACCGCCTTATTTCTCAGCTTCGTTTGCTGATCGTTATCACTACTGCCATATTGGATTTTGCCCGTACCGGTATACTTTATTCTAGCCATGCTCGATTTCCTTCCCTCACCAATTTCTGTGTATGAAAAACACCCACAATTTGTTAATTATGATTCAATTGTACCTACCATTGTCGTAATAAGAACAGCCTTTGAGACAAGAACAAACAACGTATCGACAGATTTAAACCATAGAACCAAATAGGATCTGTATAGTAGACAAATGACACTAGTATACATACGAGGGGCTATGGGATGGCGTTTCAGAGTTGCCCCAAGAGATACAAATATATGCTATAGATAAGCGATAGGGATACCCATAGCAGACTACAAACTCATCATTTCTCTCTTGATTGTAGCATATTCTGCTGAAGCACTGCTGGCACGCCTACTTTCTCCACCATGCTAGAGGGCTAACGGAAACCCATGAAATTGCTTGACAGAGTTCGCTCTTTTCTGTCATAATCGAGGGGTATAAAATGAAACTGAACCTTCCAAAGCACTTATCTCACAATTGCAATAGAGGCCATAGTATGCACAATATTCCTATGCGCGATGACGCAACTGAGCAGGACTATCAATCGGGCTTCGCTCGTATCATGTGGTACGCCGAACAGGCAAAATTGCGCGGGTGGCGACTCAGCGATCGCCAACTGGTGCATGAAATTATGCAACGCGAGCGAGCGGCAAGAATTCGCGAGAAGAGTTCTCTACCCGTTCTAGAATCCGCGGTGGACTCGGTCGCATGGAATCATGGACAAGCAGATGCCTTACGAGAACTCCTGCGCATGCAACATGAAGGCTGAC
>CAZZWK010000079.1:0-26408 GCA_964657925.1 uncultured Dictyobacter sp. | reverse complement strand
TTTCGGCAAAACGAGTATGGCAAGCCCTCGCTCTCCTCTCCGACTCAAAACTCGCTGCGGTTCAATCTCTCGCACTCGCACGAGATAGCCCTTTACGCCTTCACAGTGGAACGCGAGGTTGGCGTCGATGTCGAATATATGCGACAAAATATCGATCACGAGGAATTGGCGCGACACAGCTTCTCGCCATACGAACAGGGAACCCTCCAGGCATTGCCGTCCGAGGAAAGATTCGCAACCTTCTACCGCTGCTGGACGCGCAAAGAAGCATACATTAAAGCACGTGGTATGGGTCTCTCCTTGCCACTACACCTTTTCGATGTCTCGCTTGAGAACGAGACATCAACCGCGCTGCTCGCCAGTCGAGAAGATCCACGAGAAGTCGAACGCTGGTCTATGCGAAATCTACAGCCCGGTGTAGAATATGTGGGTGCGGTTATGGCTGAGGGGATGGATTGGCAACTACGTTGCTGGGAATGCTCACCGACAATAGTAACAGGGACTTCAGGCTTATCACAACATTTCTCTTAGCAAACATAGCATATGATCGATAGGCATAAATAGCAAGGTGATAGTATGACAGAACATTCAGTAGCAATACCGGTATATAACGGGCCGACGCCTGGCTCAGGTGAACAAGTTACGGCTATCATCGCCGAACTACGTCGTCTTTATCCAACAGCCACCTGTACGCTCAATTTTTCTAACCCCTTAGAATTAATGGTGGCAACCCAGTTGGCCGCACAGTGTACTGACGAACGGGTCAACATCGTGACGGCATACCTATTTCTGAAGTATAAAAATGTTGAGGACTATGCGACCGTCAGCCAGGAAGAGTTGGAGCAAGATATTCGTTCGACCGGCTTTTATCGCAATAAAGCAAAAAATATCCGCGCCGCCAGCCAACGCATTCTCACTGAATACGACGGAAATGTTCCTAACACGATGGAAGATTTACTCACACTGCCGGGGGTGGCGCGTAAAACCGCCAATGTCGTGCTTGGTTATGCTTTCGACATCAAGGTCGGTGTGGTGGTCGATACCCATGTTGGTCGGCTCTCGCGCCGCCTGGGCTGGACTCAAAATGAAGATCCGGTCAAAGTCGAGCAGGACCTCATGCGTATCATACCGCATGAAGATTGGCTCGATATCTCTCACCTGCTCATCTTTCATGGCCGTGCGATCTGCGATGCACGTCGCCCGCTGTGTGAACAATGCGCGCTGGTGCCCCTGTGTCCATCGGCATTTGTCGCGGTCATCAACCCTACTAAAACGACAAAAACTTCCGCAAGTAAAGTAGCTAAAAAAGCGCAATAAGCATTGTTTACGGGACACGTAGCTGGAGTGCTGCAGGTAGCACAGTAACATCGAAGGTGGTCGCGCGCGTCGTTTCCCCATCAATCTGCACGATCACCGGCTCGCGGCTCTCAAGATGAAGACTACGCGCACGATAAGTGCTCACTTCGGGTTCATAAATATGCTTGCCCTGTTTCACGCCGGGGAAAAGCTTTAACAGGCGAAGAAAAGGGAGAAAATCGATGGCGCAGACATCGAGTAAACCGTCGCAAGGGTCCGCGTGTGGGTTGATACGAAAACCGGCACCATAAGCGGGCCCAATCGTCGTTGCGATTAAGACATAGCGTTGTTCAACGGTCTTATCGGTCTGGTCGTCGAGCACAAAACGCAGCCAGGGACAGCGCTGATAGCCGAAAAGAATTTCTTGCAAGGTAGCGATATAGTAGAGCCGCGCACCGCTCATCAATGGCAATTTACGCATCTTTTTCGTCGCGAACGTGATATTCGCGTCCAGACCAATGCTGAAACTATTGGCAAAAAAGGTTCCATTGACCCGCCCCGTATCTATCGCTTTTAGACGGCCAGCAAAGGCGATCTCGATAGTCTGCAATACATCATGCGGCAAACCAAGCACACTGTAGGCAAAATCATTCCCTGATCCAGCTGGCACAATCCCAAGTGGAACACTGCATCCCACGCTGAGTATGCCATTCACCACCTCATTGACAGAACCATCACCGCCGACAATAACGATCGATCGATCCTGTGCAGCCGCTTCAGAAGCCATCTTGCGCGCATCACCCTGGTTGTGCGTCTCCACATATTCCGCCCGCTCCTGCCGTGCCTTTTGCTGAATGAGGGATCGATAGGGTTGCATATGGCCGCGATTGGCAGCAGGATTGAGAATAACTAACGGACCTGTTTTCGTTACATCCATTACACCATCCCCTTTGATCAGTGTTGTGATATCTACAATTGTACAGTATTTTACTCTTTCAAGCTTCAATTGCCATTAGTGGAAGAGAATCGATAAACGAGGGATCGGCCACTATTGCATTGTTATTTTCAAGCTATGCATTGGCGGTACACTGATCATAGAGTGGGTGGAGCACGGTCTTGAAGGCCTTGCTCGTTGGAGAAACGGGGCGATTGAAGGTTGAAATGACGATCACATCCCATGCAGATGTACTTTGAAAGCGGCGATATTGGTAACGATAGTGATACTTGTCTAACGTTTGCAAAATGGCTGGATCAGGATCAGCATGCCTGGCGAAAAGGATCAATCCATAGTCATGAGAGGCAAACACTTTTGCGCTGTTTCCTGGAATGCGCGACTTTGGCTCCGTTACCAGGATAGATGAATCGGTTTTAAAGGTCAAAGGATCGCCAATCCACGCGGTAGCCAGCGCGTATTGCATATGGATCTGCTGCATGTAAGTGATGATCGCTGTATCGTCGCCCGGTGCCGGGATGCAACCCGACGTTTGAAACGTATTATGCTGGCTTGAATTGACGTAAGCCGCGAATTGCGTGCAAAAATAGAACAATACGATCAGAAAGAGCAGCGATCGACGTACGATATTAGCCCAGTTCAATCCGCTCATAGTAGAGGTTGAAGAAATGTCTGTACGAGGAAACGCGAGAGATGATGACCTGTTATTTTCGCGCCAAAACCAGATAGCAGTCACCATAGCTGCGATAAAAAAAGGCAGTACGATTACCAGTGGTGCTACATATCTCCCCGTCAAATCCCAGGAGCTACAGCCAGCATACAGGCTTGCCGTGGATATGGAGGCGGTACAGTAGATGATCGATGTACACGCTATAAAAATCATTGGCAGCAGGGTCAGGCTACGAATCTGCTTTATTTTCTGGCGGTGCCAAACAAGAGAAAGCAGAACAACGCCTAATGCGACTGCCATGCACAGTACATTGACGACTAACCCAGGAGTCAAGACAGCAGGATGGTTTGCGCTCACGAATGGTTCAGTGGGCAGTGTTCCTCCGATTACGCGCGGCGCAATACAACGGGTATACAGTTGCCCAACTTTCGCAATCGTTTGCAGGTGATTCTTTTGAGTTGCGCTACCGTTGTGAATGATGTAGACGAAATTGGTCCAGCGATGATGCCAGCCATAGTCGATCGCGGGCAGCATACCAATAAGGGCGGAAGGAATCATCACCACAGATAGGAGCACTGTTTTGAGCACCGTTTGCCGTAGTTTTGGGTCACTGCCACTAAATGGAATGAATGGGAGGATGAAAGAAACAAGGAGCCAGATGATGATAGCGGCTACCGCGTACATAATTAGGGGGTCGATCCAGATTCCTAATCCCAACAAAAAACCAATGCCCAGCCAACGCCAGATAAGTTCACGGTTTGAAGCGTACGCTCTCAAACATTGCGTCAGGCGCAAGGCCGAGCATAAAAGCCAGAGCATGATGATCATGGCCTCCAGGTAGCCTCCAAAGGAGCGCAATTCAAGCACGGCATCGTAGAGAGGAGGGAGAGCAGAGACCAGCGTCGCCAACACCACAAACAATGTTCGCGCCCGTGCTGTCAAGCGGGCTTCATCGGCAAGGGCATTCCCAAAACTCCAGGTGAGCCAGACCAGCACCAGCGAAATAGCTGTCATCGCGACCCGTAAGACCAACACGGACGGTCCAGCAATGGCAAAAAAGAGCGCGATAATATATGCTTCCAGGCTGCCCATATAGGACTGGCCGTAATAGTAGACAGGGTGCTGACCACGGAGAATATTTTCCGCCTGCATACCAGTTACCGCCTCATCACCCGCAATAACCGGATTGGTATGAATAGCGAGGAAGATGCGAACTAATACAGCAACAAGCAGGCATAGTAACAACGGTGAACGTACCCATCGTGTCCATTGTTCGCGCCGGGACACAAGTTCCTGCTCTGCTGCTTCTGGCACATGCGTTGCACTGATGACAGAATACACGTAGATATCCTCTCTGCTCAATGAGCAAAGTTTTCTCTGAGTGTATCTGTTCGCTCTAATTTAGGCAACTGCAATAGTCCAAATAGTGTAGCTTTTACAAGCACCAGCTCACGAACCCATTCTAGGGCGATACTGGATAGCTTCAGCCACGTGATTGGCCGAGATTACATCGTTGGAGGCCAGATCGGCGATCGTGCGTGCCAGTTTCAATACGCGATGGAAGGCGCGCGCTGAAAGATGCAGCTGCTGCATAGCGGCCTTGAGCAACTTTTCGCCCGCCGCATCGACCTCGCAGAGCGCACGCACCTCCGCAGGCCCCATCTCAGCATTACAGGTCAGCTTCGTGTTTTGTAAACGCTGAAGCTGTCGCTCGCGCGCACCCTGCACACGTTCCTGAATCGTGCGAGAGTTTTCGACATTGCGTTTGTCCGCGAGCTTCTCATAGTCCACACGTGGTACCTCGACGTGGATGTCAATACGGTCGAGCAGTGGTCCGCTGATACGCTTCTGATAACGCGCGATGGCGGTAGAGGAGCAACTGCACTCGCGTATGGGATCGCCGTAGAAGCCACAGGGGCAAGGGTTCATTGCTGCAACGAGCATAAAGTTGGCGGGAAAGGTGATAGTGCCTTGTGCACGCGAGATGGTGACCACTTTATCTTCGATAGGTTGGCGCAATACCTCAAGCACATTCTGGCCGAACTCGGGCAGCTCATCCAGGAACAGCACACCGCGATGCGCCAGGCTGATTTCACCCGGTCGGGGGATACGCCCTCCACCGACCAGGCCCGCGTGGCTGGTGGTGTGATGAGGCGAACGGAACGGTCGCTGGCGCACCAGCGGTACATCTGATGAAAGCATACCACTGACACTATAGATTTTTGTGACTTCCAGCGCCTCCGCGATGAGCATGTGCGGCAAGATCGAGGGCATGGCACGCGCGAGCAACGTTTTGCCCGATCCGGGCGGGCCACTCATCAAAATATTGTGTCCGCCGCTGGCGGCCACCTCCAGCGCGCGCTTCACATGCTCCTGACCACGGATCGCGGCCATATCTTGCCCATATGCCAGCAGATTCTGATTATCCAATAATGAGAGATCCGGAATGTAGGGTGTGATCGACTGCTCGCCATTGAGATGATCAACAAGCTGGCGCAATGTCTCTACTGGATACACTGTGATGCCCTCGACCAGTGTCGCTTCCATGGCATCGACGGCGGGCACAAATACTTCTTTGATCTGCTTCTCGCAGGCCAGTGCCACCATTGGTAAGACGCCATCGGTGTGGCGGACACTGCCATCCAGCGAGAGTTCACCGAGGAAGATAGCTTCGTTGGCATGCTCGCCCGGCTCAATCGCACCCGACGCCATTAAAATACCGATGGCGATCGGAAGATCGTACACCGGACCTTCCTTGCGCAGGTCGGCGGGCGCAAGGTTGACGGTGATGCGCTTAAAAGGAAAGAGGCAACCACTATTTTTAATTGCCGCGCGCACACGCTCTTTGGCTTCATTTACCGCTGCATCGGGCAAGCCCACGATCATAAACGCAGCCAGGCCATTCGCCAGGTCTACCTCCACCTCGATCAATGCCCCTTCCAAACCAACTACCGCACAACTTCGAGCCGTCGCCAACATACTATCACCTTCCTCAGATCCGCAACAGGCTGAATCTATCTGAATCTATCTGAATCCATCGCATCAACATCTATCGATCAGCATTCATGTGCGCATTATGCAAAATTATCGTCATCGATGCAAGTTCATTAGTACTATTGTGTGTACTACCTGCCTTCCATTTTATCTATCTTCTTGCTCGTTTGCTTATAATCAGAACTGCCACCACTGACGATATCGTGCGAGCGCGTGTTCAATTGCTGACAACGTCTCCTGGCTTAGATACGTTTGACAAGTGCTTAGCTCGGGCGCGGTAGAGTATAGATCAACAATGCCACTCTCATAAGGAAGCAAAGGCTCGACTGTTCCCACTACACAGTAAGGAACGTAAGGTGCACTGTACCCGCCCTCCTGCAATACAACCAGCCGGCCTGCACATACCGATTCCGCCAGGTCTACCACGCGTTGTGAAAGTGCGCGGTATCCATCCATGGTCAGCAGCATACTTGCCAGTGGATCGAGCCAGCTTGCATCATGACCGGCGGAGAGGAGGATCAGCTGTGGTCGATATTGGTGTCCCAACGGTACCACGAGGCGGTCGAATACAGTGAGATAGCCCTGATCGCCCGTTCCTGGCGGCAAAGGAATATTGACGGTGTATCCCTGTCCAGGCCCTTCGCCCACCTGCTCCAATGTACCGGATGCTTCGGGAAACCAGTCTTGCTGATGTAACGAGACGAACAGCACGCCATTATCCGCATAAAAAGCTTCTTGCGTGCCGTTGCCATGGTGCACATCCCAATCGATGATCATGATACGTTCGAGACCATAGGTGGCACGTGCCCAATTGGCCGCGATAACCGCGTTATTGAAGAGGCAAAAACCAATGGCTTGATTATGTGTCGCGTGATGCCCTGGCGGGCGCAGCAAGGCATACGCGTTACGCACATGGCCTGCCATTACAGCCGCTACGGCGTTCATAGCGCCGCCAGCCGCGTAGAGGGCGGCTTCATAGCTGTCCGGACTCAAGACAGTATCATCGTCGACCTCACCCCAGGGAAATTGAAATGGTCCCCGCCCGATGCAATCGCGTAGGCCACGAATATAGGCCAGAGTATGAAATGATGCCAACTCATCTTCAGTCGCGATACGGGCGGGAATCGGCAGCATACGTTCTGTCAGCCCCGTACCATCAAGACACTCTTTCGTGCGTCTGGTGATCGCGAGAGAAGAGGGATGGGGCGTTGGAGTGATATCGAAGGTACCGTTACGTGTCACGATCGTCGATTTTTCTCCAGCATCGTGCGTAAGAAAGGATGGATGAAAGACCAGACCAGAACGATACGGGGGCATAGCGATGTCCTTCCATTTTGTCGTAAGCATAAAAGTTTTTTTCCTTTTATTATAGAACAATTCTTAATAGCAACCCCTGCAAGCAAAAAAGGACGTGTTTCATTGGATTCTTGCGATACTTCTACGTCCATTATTTTGTGAGCAGGTGGATGATTCTATAATTTTTCGTTATGCCATAACAGAGATACGAGATTTAGTGTACTCAATCACGTTTTTGAGAGTAGGAAGAAAAGCAAGAAAGTTTTTTCCATCTCCCAAAACTGCCGTTTTGCAACGTTTAAAAGGAATATTTCAGAAAAAACGATGAGCAGGTCGTGTCCCTGGTTTCCACGATCGAACAGCAAATTTTGTCTTTGTCGTACTGTTAAACGACAAAGATAGACATATTTTGAAAAAGAAGAACTTTGTTTAGCGTCTGTTTCAACAAGGGTGTAATACAATGTTCTAGTCCATACGGGGTAAAGCGTATACATGGTCATAAAACTGGTGTTATAATGCGGGTGCACAGCAAGTGCAAGCGTAGTACAAGCAAATGTTATCGTAGTGTTAAGAAATACTACGAATCCACTGCAATTCAGGAATAATCACTTTCATGCAAAACACCTACGGACAAGGAAGCGCAAGAGGTCACATTTCCGTTCTTATTTTTTCTATGATCTTTTTTACTCACCCTGTACGTAGCGCTACTATTTGGAGGATTGAATGATAGAAACAATCCCAGCAGGTACGGTACTACGTAGGCACTATCGTATCGAACGGGTACTGGGGAGTGGAGGATTTGGTCACGTTTATCTCGCCACGGACCTTGCCACAAATCAGCAATGTGCCGTCAAAGAATATTTAGTGACCGGCGAAAATGGGCAAGAGCAGTTGAAACACGAGGCAAAAGTGCTCAGCCAGCTTCATCACGAGAATCTGCCCAAGTTTCTGGACGCGTTCATTGAACATGAGCGTTATTACGTAGTCATCAGTTATATTGAAGGGAATGACCTCACCGATATTTTGCGCATGGCGCGCCAGAGAAACGAGACCATTGCGACCCCACAGCTCCTCAACTGGATACTGGCCGTATGCAACGCGGTTATGTTTATGCACCAGCAACGACCGATCGTCATTCATCGGGACATTAAACCTGATAATATTCGTATCACGTCAAACGGCACTGCTGTCCTCGTCGATCTTGGTAATGCGAAGGCGGTCGCCGATGGTGCGCGCACGCTTTTTTTCATTCGCAACCAGGGCACACCGGGGTATGCGCCACCCGAGCAATATCCAGGTGGCACGGGCACGGATGCACGCTCCGATGTCTACGCACTTGGCGGGACGCTTTATTTCGTGCTCACCGCACACGAGCCGCCAAGCGTCACTGTACGCAACCAGGCCATGCAGCAGGGGCGCCCCGATCTCCCCACCTTGCAAGAGCTTATCGCCAAAAATCCTCCCGAAGAGAGCGAGGAAGCAAAAGCTGCACGCCAGTTCAGGCTTGGAGTTTCCAAACCAGGGAAACCAGTGCCACGCCATTCACAATATATCGCTCGACTGGGCCAGCTACCACCGCAGATTATTCAGCAGCTTGATTATATTATTCAAAAAGCAATGGCGATGCGCCCACGTGATCGCTATCAATTCGTCGCTGACTTCGTGAACGATCTCAAAAATGTGATTCGGGCTCTTCCTGGCTCGCAACCGCTTTCAAATAACGCAAACCGTCCTGGCGCGTATGCTCATCCAGCGAATGCGCAATCCTCTTTTCAGCAGGGAAACAGCGGAGAACATAACACGACCTCGACACAACCAATGCCCGAGGATATCGCCTGTCCACGTTGCAGTTTCCAACTGCCAGCCTCGTCGCTTTTCTGTCCACGCTGTGGAGCAAAATTAACGCCGTCCGTGCAAAACAGCGCCCATACGCCTATCCTCGCCAAGCGGGTACCACCCTCCAACCCCAACCCTCCCGCAGACCTGTCCGATTCTAACTATCAGGCGAGAGTAAAAGTAAGTAGCAAAATTCCTGCGATCCAGCAGAGACAGCAAGAACCTCTTTCAAATACGCCGGTGACGCCTGGCGTGCCGCATCGTTCCTCGCAGGTGACACCACAAGCAAGATCGCTGCAACAAAATCATACTATTGCGCAACAGCACGTGACGGACCAGAAGCAGCAATCAGCAGAGAAACAACACAATGTAACAACATGGGTCAGTTTTATCATTGTGGCTATCATCATTCTCCTGCTCGTCATCTTACTAATTTTTGCGACACAGGGGAACGCACATGCGCAGATACCTGCAATCATGCATGAGACAAGCGGAGGAATCTATTTACTGCTCAGTATACCATCACTTGTGTCTACGGTTTCACGGGTGCAGTTCTCGCTGTAAACACACATGCTCCGATCATGTCCACATATCGGGTAGCGCGCGACGCATGCGCATAATCCACGCGGGCAGAGCAATGGACCAGTTCAAACGCTCCAACAGATCATCGATCGGCACTCTGTCCAGGTCTTCCACTGGCCCATAGAAAAGGTCCTCCAGTGGGCCATTGACGGTGATAATAGGGGCAACCAGTGATAGGGCATCGGCAAGTACAGCGGACTCTCCTGGCGCTGGCATCTCTATTTCGCCGTAGGCGCTCAGAAACTGCCGTGCACGCTCTGGATCGAAACCACGCTTCACGAGGGGCGGAGTTGCGCTACTGCCGGGAAGCCAGGAAAAAGCGCTAAAATAAAACAGGCTGTAAGCGACTTCAAAAAGGCGTTTCTCCCAACGTGTCGCCTCGAAACCCATCACCGCGCTGACGCCGAACGGGCCAAAACGTAGGTTCAACGGGTGGTAATCGCCATGGATGTGAAATTCGGGCAAGGCATGCTGGGCACCAATCGACATCATCGCGGCAGGTAGGATGGCTTCCCATTGTTCGATCCACTCGGATAGAGCAGACCCGATGGCGTATATCGGCACCTGATCGACCTTCGCACGTGCCACGTTGAGATAGCTTTGCACCACGCTGCCGATCTGCGCTTCCACGGGCCAGTGATACTGCGGTCCGCTATACCTACGTGAAGCCTGGTGAATACGCGCGAGCATATAGCCCGCGGAAGCGGTCCAATCCAGGCTACGCGGGCTGCTCGTGCCGAATAGCTCGCCACCCACCTGTTGCTGGAGTTCGAAATAATCCTCGCCAATCATGACCGTCGGCTCGCCCTGTGGGGTCGTATAATAGAGAGGCACCGGCAGACCAGCATCGCGCAGATAGCGCTGGAAGGCATAACGAAAATGGATGTCCTCGCCAATAATTCCTTCAGGCCGTTCCCGCAGCAGGTAACGCTGACCAGCGATCTCGATAAGCGTGTCCACTACATCTCCCTGCACCGACTCGACCATTCCCAGGTCTTGCCAATCAGTCACCCCAAAGGCCTGCATGACAGTCTGAACATCCATTCCGTTTCGTCTTTCTTGTTTATACTTCTACCGGAAGATCCTGGCGCTTCCCCCACTCGTTCCAGGAACCATCGTAGTTGGTCAGTTGCGGATAGCCGAGCATAGCGAGACTGAAGAGCACCGTGGTTGCGGCCACACCGCCATTACAGTATGCAACTACCTGTCGATCGGGCGTCACATTCGCTTCTGCGAAGATATGTTGCAACTCCGTGTTGGAGCGGAATGTGCCGTTCTCTGGATCGATAAGCTCCTCGCGTGGCAGGCTGATCGCGCCTGGAATATGTCCACGTCGTCCCTCTCCACGCACAAGCGAGCCGTTGTACTGACCGCTATCGCGCGCGTCGATCAAGGTCACAGCTTGCTGACCAAGCGTAGCGAGTACTTCGCTGGCAGTCGCACGTAGCTGCGGCTGCACTCGTGGTGTGAAGATTGCTTTCGTATAGGATGGGATAGCGGTATCAAGTGGGCGTCCTTCGCGTTTCCATTTCGCCAGGCCTCCATTGAGTACCACGACCTGAGGATGACCATAGTAACGCAAAGCCCACCACAGACGGGTCGCGAACTGCGAGGCGGGATGATTGTCATAGGCGACGACCAGATGCTCATCGCCTATGCCCACACGTTCCAAAGCTGCCTTGAACTGCTCTTCTGGCGCTACCTGCGCCTCTACATCGTCCTCGGTGGTCGCGATATCGCTGGTCCAATCAAGGTAGACGGCGCCAGGAATATGACTTTGCTCGTACTCGTCGCGCGCCCCGACATAGTGCGCATCCTGTACGTCGTCCGTTCCCGGGCGCGGCACACTGCGCACATAGCCACGCATATCGACGATGCGCACATGGGGATCATTGATATGCTCTGCCAGCCAAGAAGTTTCAACGAGAAATTGCTCACGTTGTATTTGTGTTGTCATACTCGTAACTCCTACTGTGCGGTCAAAGTCCTTGCTCCACAAAAATCGCAGGCAAACTATGCGTTTGCCTGCACAAATTAGGGATCAGGAGAAAAGGCCCGCGGCTTCTGGATTATCGGTGCTCACAAAATGGGCGGGCGAGCCGAAAACCGTCAATGGTCTGACACCCTGGATGATCATAAATGGGTTAGGAGTCTGCGTAGTAATGTAGCGTTGCACCGTCAGGCCAAGAGGGCGAGCCAGGATCATCGCGGCAGTCGATGCCAGAATGACGTTGTTCGCGCTACCGTAAGGACGGCGCAAACGGGCGACGCTCATCGCTGAGAGACCTGTGAGCAGGGCTGAGACGGCAAGGTTGGTGCCGCAGCGTTCGTGCACGGCAAGTTCCGGCTGAGATGTGCGCAACAAGAAAAGCGCCTCTTCAGCACAATGATTCACCTCTTCGGTGGGCACTTCGCCAAAGACGAAAAAACCGGCGGCAAACGAGATACCAGAGAGACGTACCTCAGGAAATCTACGCGAGAGTAGGACAATCGTAGCATGTTCGAGGGCATGATTTTGTTTTACAGCACCCCCTAACATTAATTGTTGCGCAACCTGAACCACAGGATTGATTGAAGTCATTTATACTGTACCCTTTCATCGTTTAACGTTATGCATACAAAAGAAAATCGTTTCATCTGGTATTTACGAACCATACGCTATATTAAATACGACTTCCTCGTTTCCAAAGTTGATGACATCGCCCTCATTCAGGACAACTGGCTGAAAGATACGCGTTTTATTCACAAACGTGCCGTTCGCGCTTCCCAGATCTTCTAGATACCAGGCGCCATTAGCAAACCACAAACGCGCATGCCTGCGTGAGACGCTGAGGTGTGAGATGACAAGATTATTGCCGTTCGTGCGGCCAATGGTGGTCACATCCTGGTGAAATCGATACGAACGACCAACCATCGAACCGGTCTTCATGGTCAGACGTGCCAGCACTGGCCGTCCCTGCACCAGATAAGTATCCTTCACCGCGTTCCTGTTTGAAAGGTCCTCTCCACACATTGTACAGAAGTTACGAGTATTCTGGTTAGATGCGCCGCAACGAAAACAGACAATTTCCGCCGGAGTTTGCGTTGGAGCGGATGAGTTAGAGGGATGGCTGCTCTTGTTGCTCGTCACGCCTCCTACTGGTATACTTTCGGCCTCGCTTATACCGGATATCTGGGCGATGCCAACGCGATAAAGACGCGGCATGGAAAGTTTGGCCGCGACCAGGGCGTTGGTCAACGCTTCGACAACCCTGTCTGTCGATTGATAACGCTCCTCGGGCTTTTTCGCCGTCATTTGCAGCAGCACCTGGATGATAGATTGCGGCACATCTTCACTTGTGAGCATAGCAACGGGCAACGGCTCATTGATATGTTTCACAGTAATTGTCAGCGGGTTATCGGCGGTAAAGGGAACACGACCCGTCAGGCAATGAAAGAAGACAATGCCCAACGAGTAAATATCGCTACGTCCATCCACGTTGCGCCCCATCCCTTGCTCTGGCGACATATATTGGGGTGTGCCGATACCAGTGCCAACACGTGTCAGATGTGTTGTTCCCTCTAAAATCTTGGCGATGCCAAAGTCCGAAAGCAGAAGATGGCCGTCTTTGCGCAACAACATGTTGGCGGGCTTTACGTCGCGATGGATGATGCCGTTACGATGGGCACACTCCAGGCCTTCAGCCGCCTGAATAATAAAATCTACCGCCTCGGGCACCGATAAAGGCTTCTTCAAACGATCTTTCAGCGTACCACCATCAACGTATTCCATGACGATATACGTGATCTGGTCTTGCTCACCGAAATCATGGATCTGCACAATATTCGGATGAGCCAGTTTCGCGACTGAACGCGCCTCCTGCTCGAACCTTTTGACAAAAATAGGATCGCGCGCATTGACCGCGGGCAAAACTTTGATCGCCACATAACGGTCCAGGTTCGGTTGATATGCCTGATAAACTGTAGCCATACCGCCGGAACCGATACGATCGACAATGCGGAACTGTCCCAGAGATTTTCCAATGAGTTTATTCAAATCACTGCTCTGTCCCGAGGGTGGATATCTATTTTCCGGCATATGGCTAACCACTCCTTATTATTCCTACCACACTACACAGCATAACAAACACTATCTGAGGTTTCTACTCTATTGGATTATCCTTCCAGCAACAAGGACTCCGGGTCCTCGACCAGTTCTTTAATCTTCACGAGGAAACGCACCGCCTCGCTACCATCGACGATGCGATGATCGTAGGAGAGCGCGACATACATCATGGGACGAATCACCACCTGCCCATCTAGAGCAACCGGGCGTTGCTCTATTTTGTGCATACCCAGAATGCCTACCTGCGGCGCGTTCAAAATGGGCGTCGAGAGCAGCGACCCAAAAGTACCGCCGTTCGTAATCGTGAACGTGCCACCTTGCAGATCAGCGAGGCCTAACGTATTGGCACGCGCGCGTTTCGCGAGGTCCGCGATATCACGCTCGATATCGGCGAAGCTCTTGCGGTCGGCATCACGCAGTACAGGAACCACTAAGCCCTCATCAGTCGAAACCGCGACACCAATATCATAGTAATGTTTGATAACCAGCTCATTGCCCTGAATTTCCGCGTTGAGTAGAGGCTGCCCCTTCAAAGCTCCAACGACCGCTTTGGTGAAAAACGACATGAAGCCTAGCGAGACGTTATGCCGCTCTTTGAAAGCCTCTTTGCGACGACTGCGCACCTCCATCACCGCGCTCATATCGATCTCGTTGAAGGTAGTCAGCATCGCGGCTGTATGTTGTGCTTCCACCAGTCTCTGCCCGATCGTCTGGCGACGGCGTGTCATACGCACACGCTCCTCGCGCCCATTCGATGTGGCTGCCGGTGGAGGCGTCATAGGCGTGGGCGCGAGTTGTGGCGCTGGCGCTGCTGGTTGTGCTTCCTGCTTGGGCGCGGGGACAATCGGTTGTGGTCTTGTATCTCCCGTCTGCTGCTCCAGGTACGAGATGACATCCTCTCTGGTGACGCGACCATGTGGGCTGGTTCCCTGTACTTGTGCGATATCCACATGGTGCTCTGCCGCGATACGCCGTGCTAATGGCGAAGGTGGTCGTTGGGCATCGGCACTCGTGTTGGACGCAGCGACGGGTGTATGGTTGTTTTGAGACTGCGCACCAGATGAAGCGCTGGCAGTATCAGCAATATTGGCAGTGCTGGCCGTGCCTGCCGTAACGACAGCAGGAGACGACGCAGAGGCTGCATGGTTATCCTGTGATTGCGCGGACGCTGAATCACCAGCTTCGGTGGCATCAGCAATCGTGCAGATAACCTCGTCGACGCCCACGACCTCACCCTCCTGTTTCAAGATATGTTGTAACACACCATCTTGCTCGGCATTCACCTCGACATTAATCTTATCGGTCTCCAACTCGGCAAGGGTATCGCCCCGCTGCACTGCATCGCCCTCGTGCTTCAACCACGATGCGATCGTTGCATCAACGATTGATTCACCGAGCGCGGGGACGTGAACATCAATGGACATAGTTTCCTCCAGGTTGTTTTAATGGCAATGTGCATGCAGCTTTGATGAGACGTTCCTGTTCAGCAACATAGAGGTCCCAAAAGCCGGTGGCCGGGCTTGAACGCTCAGGCCGTGAGATGACATCGATGGTGGCATCGTGATTTACCATAGCGGTCAGGCGCGACTGCATATAACTCCAGGCACCCATGTTCTTCGGCTCTTCCTGTAACCAGACGATCTCGCGTACACGTGGGTAATGGGCCAACACCTGCGCCAGTTCTTCTTCAGGGAACGGATAAAGCATCTCTACCCGTACCACCGCGAGGTCCTCGGCATGCGCGTAACTTTCGTGCGCGAACAGGTCGATAGCAATCTTCCCAGTGCATAACACGATACGACGAACAGCTTCAGGATGCTGTCGCGCTTTTTCATCATCGAGCACCGACTGAAATGTACCTTGCGCCAGGTCCTGCAAACGCGAAGCGGAGAGGGCATTGCGCAGTAATGCTTTTGGCGTCAGGATGATGAGTGGGCGAGGGTAACTTGCCAGGTTCGCCGCCTGTAGACGCAACAGATGATAGTACTGAGCCGAGGTGGTGCAATTGGCGATGCGCCAATTATCCTGCGCGGCCAATTGCAGATAGCGCTCCAGACGCGCGCTTGAGTGATCTGGTCCCTGGCCCTCGTAGCCATGGGGCAAAAGTAGCACAAGTCCCGCATCCTGCTTCCATTTCGCGCGGCCCGAGGAGATGAACTGGTCGATGATGACCTGCGCCATATTGGAGAAATCACCGAACTGCGCCTCCCACAATACCAGTGCCTCGGGCGCACGTACACTGTAGCCATACTCGAAACCGAGCGCGCCTACCTCGCTGAGCGAGCTATTATAGATCGAAAAGGCCGCCTGTGCAGCGGGAACATGTTGCAAAGGAATGTACACCTCGTCGCTCTCGATGTCATGCAGAACCGCGTTGCGATGGCTGAAGGTGCCGCGTTCGGTATCCTGGCCGGTCAGTCGAATCGGTGTGCCCTCGGTCAATAAGGAGGCGAACGCCAGAGCCTCGGCCTGGCCCCAGTCTATACCACCGTCCGCGCCTAGCGTTGTGGCGCGGCGCTGAAGCACGCGAGCGAGTTTGCTATTGGGAGTAAAGCCTTGCGGCCAGTCCAACAATGCCGTGTTCAGTTCTTGCAAACGCTCAGCCGAAACCTGGACAGGTTGTCGCAAAGCAGGCTGCTCGCCCTTCTGCTTGTGCCCATACTCGTTCTCCTGCCCCTGGATACTTCCGGCCTCTTGCTTGGCTTGCTCCAACGCCGCGAACGCTTCTTTCACCAGCGTATCGGCCTCACCAGACTGGATCACGCCCTCCTGCTCCAGATTGTGGGCATAAAGCGCACGTACCGTGGAGTGGTTGTTGATAAGCGCATACATCTTCGGCTGGGTAAAGGTTGGCTCGTCGCCCTCGTTGTGGCCCCAGCGGCGATAGCCGACCAGATCGATCACAACATCTTTATGAAAATGATCACGATAGGCGTGCGCGATACGTACAGCCGTCAGGCACGCGTAGGGATCGTCCGCGTTCACATGAATAATGGGCAGGCTGAATCCTTTTGCCAGGTCGCTGGCGAAAGGTGTCGAACGCCCATCCTGCGGCGAAGTGGTAAAACCAAGCTGGTTGTTGGCGATGATATGGATCGTGCCACCGACCCAGTAGCCACGCAGGTGCCACAGGTTCAATGTTTCCGCCACCACGCCTTCACCGGAAAAAGCGGCATCACCGTGAATAAGGATCGGGAGTGTTTTATCGACATCCTGTGTTGGCACGCCAGCCTGAGCACGATCCTCTTGCGACGCACGTGCCATGCCACCGATGACCGGATTGACCACTTCGAGATGACTGGGGTTGGGCGCAAGTCGGATATTGAGATCAATATGCGCGCTTTCTCCAACGAGATATTCGGCACCGAGGTGGTATTTCACATCGCCGGTCCAACCATAGCCGAAACTATCAGTGAGTGGCACACCCTCTTCATGCTTGGCGTGCGCGAACTCGGCAAGGATAGCGGCATACGGCTTCTCAAGCACATGTGCTAACACATTGAGGCGTCCACGATGCGCCATACCAACCACGATCTCTCTGGTCTCGGAATCGATCGCGCCCGTAATGATCTCATCGAGCATCGGCACCAGCATATCGATGCCCTCGATGGAAAAACGCTTCTGACCAACAAAAGATTGGTGCAGGTAACGCTCGAACACCTCCACCTGTGTCAGCCGTTGCAGCAGTTTGTGCGCGGTATCCGCGCCTGGCTTGCGATGATAGAGGCGCAGACCGACAGCATCTCTGAGCCAGCGTCGCTCGTCGGGACTTTTCACCTGATCGAATTCATAACTGATGGGACCAGAATACATGGCACGCAACGTATTGATGGCTTGCAACGCGTTAGCGGCCCCTTCCGCCGCGTGGCCGCCGACAATACTTGGTGAGAGGTGCGCCAGATCCTCGTCATTGACACCATAGGTCTCGGACCGCAGCGCCGGATCGCCAATAGGCTCGCTTCCCAGTGGATCAAGGTGAGCACCGCGATGGCCGCGCTCGCGAATAGCGCGTGCCAGGGCCGAGGCGGCCACGATATGCGCTACCTGCTGCGACGAGAACTGGGTGCTCCCCTCCGCCTGTACGGTTTGTACGGATGGCGCGACAGGGGCAATGCTGACAGACTCCTCCTGCTGCTCAGTAGTTGAGGGCCAGGAAGAGAAGAGCGCGCGCGAAGCGGCATCAACCGAAGCGGGATCACGTCGAAAACGTTCATACAATTCGAGTACGTACCCGGCATTGGGGCCATAAAATTGTTCTAGATTATTCATTCGTAGTCCTTAAAGCCTTATCAACAGGCAAGTATTTCTATACTATCCTACATAAAGTATCGTAAAAATACTGTTTTCTCGCCTGGTTCTGGCCTGCATACCAATACGTGAGTAGGGCAACAAGGAAACTAACGGTCCTACACCAGCAGCAAATACTCTCCACAACCTTCTCGTCAGCGAGAAACAGAAAACCGTCTAAAAAATTTTGCTTATCTGCTGTTTGTACTGCTTTCTATCAACTTCTATGGTATCACAAATGTACATAAAAACCAGTGCTATTAGCCTGATAGCAGGTTGTGCCGCGCAGGTATGCGAGAAGAACACATGTGAAGATAAATATGCAGTCAAATTGGATGAGATTGCTCCAAAAGAATACTACCATGTTATAATGCAACGAGGAGACGAGGATTAGAGATGTGACAAAATATGAAAGTGCGCGACATTATTAAAACCATAGAGGCCGATGGCTGGTATCAAGTTAAGTACAAGAGGCGATCATAGGCAATATAAACATCCTACGAAATCCGGTCGTGTGACAATTGCAGGACATGCAAACGTTGATGTGCCACCAGGAACATTACAAAGTATTTTCAAGCAAGCGCAAATAAGGAGGGGGAAATAGATGTATCGCTTTCTCGTTATCATTGAACAGGGAGAAAACAGTTACGGTGCCTATTCACCTGATCTTCCAGGTTGTGTTGCTGTTGGTGGAACAAAGGAAGAGGCAGAAAAGAATATGCGTGAAGCAATTGAGATGCATATCCAGGGAATAATTGAGGACAACGAGCCAATTCCTGTATCCCATACTATAGCTGAGTATGTTAATATCTCTGCTCCAACATCTGCCGCTTAACATATATGTTGAGTATGCTTGAAAGAATGTTAAAAAAAATACGCTTTCTTCATTGTCAACGCATCACGTCAGGTACATGACAACATGCCGCGCGTTGCTTGCTTTTTGCGAGCAATTCTGCTACTATAGTGCTGTCTTGTTCAGTAGCATAGTACTTTTTGGGCATGAAAAAGGGAACAAGATAACAACAGCGCAAGATTTGACAGTAGAGCATATAAAGGCATTGATAGAGACAGTACATGCTTCATAACTGGTATAGAGAGCCTGGACATGGTGTAATCCAGGTATCAGAAAAGCGTGGAATATCACTCTTGAGCTGCATGCTGAAACATCATCGCTCTTTCCTGTTTTAATGGTCAGTGAAAGAATGGTTTTTAAGAGTCATAGTTTTTATTGTATTCTTAAAAAATGAGCAGTAGGCATTGTCGGAACCTTCCCGTTACCATGAAGGCACACTATTATTGCTTTCACCCTATCCACCTGTGATAAAAGAAAGAAAAGGCAAGCAAGATTTTGTGCATAAGCGAGTTTTGATATGCGATTGTGTAGTCGTGTATCAGACTAAGCAGGGTGGTACCACGGGAGTTCCTCTCGTCCCTTCGATGGGCGAGGGTTTTTTTTTGACCTTAATGAAATCACTTGCGGTAAAGACGACACGAAAAAGATAGAATAACGTTTTTGGAATCATGAGGAGAGCGCGATGAAGACAAAACTCCTTTACCATGCGAACAGTTTTACCTATGAGTGTAGCGCCACAGTCATCGCTGTCGATGGGGACGATGTCGCACTCGACGCGACCGTTTTTTATCCTGGCGGAGGTGGGCAGATGCCTGATCGCGGATCGATCACATGGGAGGGACAACCATATCAAGCCAGTGTAATTGCGATGCATAAGGATGAAGACGTTGTCTGGCATACCCTGGATTGCCCTCCTCCCGCGGTTGGTAGCGAGGTCGTCGGTACCATCGATTGGGATTTTCGCTACCGCATGATGCGCACGCATACGGCGTTGCATATTCTCTGTGGCATTATCTGGCAAGAATTCAAAGTGCAGGTAACGGGAGGACAGATGTATCCCGATCGCGCGCGCATGGACTTCGCGATCGAGAGCCTGGATAGAAACCGCGTCGACTATATCGAGGAACGAGTCAACCAGGCAATCGATGCCGATTACCCGATACGTGTCTACACTTTGCCACGCGAAAAAGCATTCGCCATCCCTGATCTGGTGCGTACAAAAGTTAACCTTTTGCCACCAAATATCGCCGAGGTGCGTATCGTCGAAATCGTTGGTCTTGACCTGCAAGCCGATGGTGGCACACATGTCAATCACACGAAAGAAGTGGGTGGCATCCATATTACCAAAACAGAAAACAAGGGTCGCATCAACAAACGTATGGAAATTGTGCTCGATTAAGTACATAAACCGAAAAAACGTTTTTCATCATTTTTGGAGCGTGGTCGAAGGCGTCCCTGCTCTCTCAATCAATATAAATCATAGAGCGCTCAAATACGCAAACGCGCAAACACAAACAACCGAATACGGCGGCAAAACGTCAGGAGGGCACGATAGTGTCGGTAAAATCAAGTGTTTTTAAACCAGTGGTAGCTGCGGACCGCGTCGACTATCCTACGCTGGAACATACCATTCAGCAATGGTGGGATGACAACAATGTTCGTCAGGCTTATATCGAGCGCAACGCGCACAGCGAGAAACAGTACTCGTTTCTCGATGGCCCGATCACGGCGAATAATCCTATGGGCGTCCATCATGCCTGGGGTCGCACCTACAAAGATCTCTATCAGCGCTTCAAAACCATGCAAGGTTATAAGCAACGCTACCAGAACGGCTTCGACTGCCAGGGGCTGTGGGTCGAGGTCAATGTCGAGCAAGACCTGGGCCTGAAAAATAAACGCGAGATCGAGGAGTACGGCATCGCCGAGTTCGTGCAACGTTGTAAAGAGCGTGTCTTCACCTATGCCAGGCGCCAGACCGAGCAATCCATTCGCCTGGGCTACTGGATGGACTGGGGCAACGACTATTACACATTATCGGATGAAAACAACTACACCATCTGGTCGTTTCTGAAGAAATGTCAGGAACGCGGCTTGATGTACAAGGGGCGCGATGTGATGCCCTGGTGCCCACGCTGCGCCACCGGTCTCTCCAATATGGAGATCGAGTCCGAGGGCTACCGCGAGATCACGCATCTGAGCCTGTATGTCCGTTTCCCACTGATCGATCGACCGCACGAATACCTGCTGGCCTGGACGACAACGCCCTGGACGCTGGCGGCAAACGTGGCGGCGGCGGTCAATCCCGAGCTGACCTATGTCAAAGTCGAGCAGGATAACAATTATTATTATCTGGTCGAGCAATTGCTGCCCACACTGAAGGCACTCAAGGGCCGCGATAAAGGCGATTATACCGTGGTCGAACGCTTGCGAGGCAGCGAGATGGTTGGATGGCGCTACCAGGGGCCATTCGATGAACTGCCCGCTGAAAAAGGCGTCACGCATCAGGTTGTGCCCTGGAAAGAAGCAAACGCGACCGAGGGTACCGGCATTGTACATATCGCTCCCGGCTGTGGCCGCGAGGACTTCGGCCTCTCGAAAGAGTTCGGGCTGGCGGTGATCGCGCCCGTCGATGAGTTCGGCATCTACAAAGAAGGCTACGACTGGCTGACCGGCAAACATACGTCGGAGGTGCCGCAACTGGTGGCGGAAAACCTGGCGCAGAAGGGCTTGCTGTATCGCTCGCAGAACTACAAACACCGCTATCCGACCTGCTGGCGCTGCAAAACCGAGCTGATCTTCCGTCTCGTCGATGAGTGGTTCATCTCGATGGAGACCTTGCGCTATGAGATCATGGACGTGGTACGCGATATCAAGTGGATACCGCAGTTCGGTTTCGACCGCGAGATGGACTGGTTGCGCAACATGGACGATTGGATGATCTCCAAAAAGCGCTACTGGGGTCTGGCGTTGCCGATCTTCGATTGTCCACAATGCGGCCATTTCGAGGTCATTGGCAGTCGCGAAGAGCTACACGAGCGCTCCGTGGCGGGCTGGGAAGAGTTCGATGGGCATACACCCCATCGACCGTATATCGACGCGGTCAAGATCAAGTGTAGCGAGTGTGGAAGCGTAGTTTCGCGTGTGAAGGATGTCGGCAATCCCTGGCTTGATGCGGGCATTGTGCCCTATTCGACGCTGCACTATCGTAGCGATCCCGAGTACTGGAAACAGTGGTTTCCGGCGAATTTCGTCACCGAGTCGTTCCCCGGCCAGTTCCGCAACTGGTTCTACTCGATGCTGGTGATGAGCACGGTGCTGGAAAATGCCGCTCCGTTCAAGACCTTGTTCGGCTACGCGACGCTGATGGCGGAGGATGGCACGCCCATGCACAAATCGAAGGGCAACATGGTTGTCTTCGATGAGGCTGCCGAACGCGTCGGTTCCGATACCATGCGCTGGCTCTATACCAATCATGTGCCGGAGCAAAATCTGAATTTCCCCGCTATCCCCACGGACGCGGATATGCGCAAATCGGCGGAAAGCGGTTTGCCCGTTCGGCTGAGCGAAAAGTGGATGCTGACGCGTCGTACGCTCGACAAAATCTGGAACGTGTACTGGTTCTTCATCACCTATGCCAACATCGATGGCTTCGATCCGACACAGCACCAGTTGCCAGCCAGCCGCAGAAGCGAACTGGATCGCTGGATACTGTCCGAGTTGCAACAAACGATCCGCGAGGTGACACAGGGACTCGAACAGTACGATACGGTCAAGCCAGCCGAGAGCATACAGGCGTTTTTGGAGGACTTGTCCAACTGGTACCTGCGTCGTAGTCGCGAGCGCATGTGGAAAACGCAGCTCGACGACGATAAGCTGGGCGCATACCTGACGCTGTACGAGAGCCTGACGACGTTGTTGAAGCTGCTGGCCCCATTCATGCCATTCATGACCGAGGAGTTGTACCAGAATCTGGTACGCAACGTCGACCAGAACGCGCCAGCGAGTATCCATCTCTGTGATTGGCCGCAAGTACAAAGCGAACTGGTGGATGAGCAATTGACCAATGAGACCCATCTGGTGATGCGTATCGTTGGCCTTGGCCGCGCCGCGCGCGAAAAGGCGCAGATTCGTGTACGGCAGCCGCTCAACGCGCTGTATGTGCACGTGCCGAGCGCGGTTGAGGAGGAGGCGCTGCAACGCCTGAGTGAACAGGTGTTGGAGGAACTCAACATCAAAACGCTGAACCTGATCGGCGCGGACAGCGATATGCTGGCCTACACGCTCAAACCGCAGGTGAAGGTGCTCGGTCCGAAATATGGACCGCTGGTGCAGAAAATTCTGGCGCACTTCAAAGGTCTTTCAGCCTACGAAGCCCAGGAGGCTGCGTCGCAACTCACGACGAATGGTGAGTTGACCACAACAATCAATGGTCAAGAAGTGACGCTGGCAGCTTCAGAGATCGAGGTGGTCGCGACGGCGAGGCCGGGCTTCGTGACAGCCGAGGAGCGCGGCTATATCGTCGCGCTAGAGACTACGATCACGCAAGAGTTGCGCGAGGAGGGGCTGGTGCGTGACCTGATCCACTATGTGCAGGATATGCGCAAGAAGGCGGGCTTCAACATCGAGGATCACATCGGGCTGGCGCTCTATTCCGATGTTACACTGGCGCAGATGCTACAACCCTACCAGCGCGAGATCATGGTTGAGACACTGGCGCGAAACCTGCTGATCTCGATCAGCCAGCGCGATTTCCCCTCGTTTGAGGAGGTCTATCGCGAACGCATCTCGCCCGAGTCAGCAAAGAAATTAGAAGATTATACCATCGAAGTTGTGCTGGGTAAAAACGTGCGTGGCGAATAGTTAAAACATAGCAGGGAGGTCCGTGTAGGACAAACCACGCGTTTGTCCTACACGGACCTCCCTGCTATCATTATTTCAATACTGATGTAGACATTACCTGTTGAGTGTTCGATGAGGATTTATGTATGCCATTCCAATTAGAGGAAACAACAATCGCCGATTTGCAATCGATGTTCGCCAGCGGTCAATTAACAGCGCACCAATTGACCTCGTACTATTTACAACGTATTGAAGAGCTTGATAAACAGGGTCCAACATTGAATGCGGTGATCGAGACAAATCCAGATGCATTGACCATCGCGCAGGAACTCGATCAAGAACGCGCCAGACAAGGTGCACGCGGCCCGCTGCATGGCATTCCAGTGCTGCTGAAAGATAATATCGCCACTACCGACAGGATGCAGACCACCGCTGGTTCGCTTGCATTGTTGAACTCACGGCCCGCGCGCGAGGCTATTGTCGTTAGCGCTCTGCGCGAGGCAGGCACGGTCATCATCGGCAAGGCCAATATGAGCGAGTGGGCAAACTTTCGCTCAAGTGAGTCCTCAAGCGGCTGGAGCGCACGCGGTGGACAGGCACACAACCCCTATGTATTGGATCGCAGCCCCTGCGGCTCCAGTTCCGGCTCGGCATCGGCGGTCGCCGCGAATCTGGTCGCAGTCTCGCTGGGCACGGAGACCGATGGCTCGATTCTCTGTCCCGCGGGCATGTGCGGAGTCGTGGGCATTAAACCTACGCTTGACCTGATCAGTAGCGCGGGTGTGGTGCCGATCGCGCACAGCCAGGATGTGGTTGGTCCCCTGACACGCACGGTGGCCGATGCGGCCATCATGCTGACCGCGCTTATTGCAACCAACCTCCATAGGCCTCCTTCCCCTGAGTACGCACATTTCGACTATACGAAGTCTCTTGATACCAATGGATTGCAAGGAGCGAGGATCGGGGTCAGTCGCGAAGTCTATTTCGGCTACAACGAGAAGCTAGACAGGGTGATCGAGGTTGCACTCAAACGCCTGGAGGAACTGGGAGCTACGCTGATCGATCCCGCCAACATTCCTACAGCAAAGCAAATGTCGACATCTGAGCACGAACAGACGGTTCTACTGCACGAGTTCAAGGCTGATCTCAACACGTATCTGGCAGATCTGGCCGAGACACCAGTTCGTACGCTGGAAGAGATCATCGCCTTCAACGAGGCGCACACGGATGAGGAGATGCCTTACTTCGGACAGGATATTATGGTGCAGGCGCAGAAGACCGATGGATTGGAGAACGCGGACTACCTGCACGCGTTAGAGGAAAACCGGCGTATGGCGCGTCAGGAGGGTATCGATGCCGTGATGAACGAACTTAAACTGGACGCGCTGGTGATGCCTACCGTTGGTCCCGGGTGGTGTAACGATCACATCAACGGCGATCATTTTGTGGGCAGCAGTTCGCAACCGATCGCCCTGGCGGGCTATCCTGGCATCAGTGTGCCCGCGGGCTTTGTCTCCGAACTGCCCGTCGGACTCACCTTCATTGGACGCGCGTTCAGTGAAGCGACTTTGATCAAACTCGCCTATGCCTTCGAACAGGGGACACATTATCGGCGAGTGCCGAAGTTCATAGCTAGTTTGCGTTGATGAGCAAACATGTGGTGGAGATGTTGGGCAGGGATGCTAGGAGCATCCCCATATCCCCATCTCTTGCCCTACGCGGACCAGTTGACTCACACCAAGTCTCCTTTCAGTCAGTTTCCATCAACTCATGTGTTTCCACGCTTTTATGGCGAACCTCGTAGCGAAGGAGAATGTTGTCGGAGTCCTCCCACCTGCGGATGTCGATGAGCCGAAGCGATGCGGGAGTCTTGCCCACGAAAACAGGAACTCCTTCGCCTAAGATGAGGTTGCCAATCATCAGATGGATCTCATCAACCAGATCGTGCGCCAGCAGATCGTTCCAGAGCGTTCTGCTCCCAGTAATCAAAATGTCTTTGCCTGATTGGCTTTTGAGTTCAGCAATCTGCTGGTACGAGTCTGCACGCCTGATGATGCGGATATCGGGCCAGTTTCCTGTTAGCGTATCGGAGACGACGATGGAGTTGACGGACTCGCCCGCCTGGGAGAGTTCTCGTTGTGAGGGCGTCCACTCATCTGAGGTAGGATTCTCGGCGACTTTGGGCCAGAAACTTTGGAACAGCTCAAAGGACACACGGCCCACAAGAAATAAATCGGCGGTACGCAGTAGCTCGGCATTATAGGAATCGAAGACTTTACCCATCATTGGGAACATGACCGAGACATCGTTGCCTGGCCCTGTGTGATACCCATCCAGTGAGATGACGTTGTAAACAATGATTTTCCGCATGCAAATTCTGCCTTTCTTCGTTGGCTTCCTGTAGGAGCGAACCTCTGCACTGTTCTTAGTCATCTCTTCTTGCCATGACTGCGGGAACCGGCAAAATATGCAGAATCGATCGCGCGGTGGTCCGTATGGCCCGTTACGCTAGATGGAACCAATAAGCTGACCGCCCAGATTTATAACTTCTGCGCACAACTATCTGCATCTGCAGCATTTTCTCAGCTTATCAATGATTGAGCTGCTTATTCTTCAAAACATTTACCACAAATCACGCGTTTGCCCTAACATTATGGTACCAGACCTTTGCGTTTCATCTGCGCCAGGTCGTACTCTA
>CAZZWK010000078.1:0-31317 GCA_964657925.1 uncultured Dictyobacter sp. | reverse complement strand
CGCATTCCAGGAGTCCAACAGTACAATTCCGCTGGTCAACTCCTTCATTTCAGCTACGATCCCCTGACCACTACCGAAACCATCGCCGGTGCCCTTGCTGGCAACTATATGCCCCTGCAGTCCTCACATCCCTCCCAGACTCAGTCCACTATCGGCGTCATTGGCAACGTCGCTGTCCGCGAACATCTCCGTCGACATGGCGGGCATGGCACCGCATTGGCTACCGCCTTCGAGCACCACATTCAAGCCACCGCCGCTGCACGCGGTGACACCCTCCGCCTCTTCATCCTGGAAGCCGAAGAACGTTCCATCGGCTTCTGGCTCAAAATGGGCTATCGCTGGGCTCAAGACACCCACTATGCCCAGCCTCCCCTTGAATTCGATCCAACAACTGGTGAGCGATTCTATAATGAAGTTCCAGAAATTTTGATGGTGAAACTACCAGACCATCCGGACGCAACCTCTATCAATACGCAGTTACTCTCTGATGCCGTCTACACTATGTATCACAACTGGTGCCTGGCCGGGACAAAAACTTATCCTCCACAAGCCAGGAAAAACGCGGAAGCGTATGTACTAGGGAAAGTCTTTGCCACATTCCAAGCTTCTCTTCCCCAAGAGAGCAAAGACGTTCCATTAACAACTACAGTCGATGGCAATGCGTTGATCTTTTGAAAAAGGATTCGAGACATGACATTACTCCTTAGCAAAAACACGAAAGAAGTAAATAACATTCTCTCTCTTCTCAAATCTCCCGAACAAGACTACCAAACACTGGCAGATAAAGCATCACGTTTCCCCCACACAGAATCATCCTTAGAATCAGTATTAGCTATCTACTTCAAATTCTTCGCTACAGGCTATGTTTATTAGCAACAAAACTACGACTATCCACGCATTCACGAGTACTTCTACGGAGGTTATCTACAGGCAAAAGTTCTCGCACATGCTAAGCATCAAAACAAAGAACGATATTTTTGCGAGCTACAGGCTATGTTGGCGAAAAGATTATTTTAGCTTTTTTCGAAAAAATTTTGTACGCATGCAGAGCAAGTGCTAGATCCGTTGAGAGCATGTGCTATTTCTCGATACCAGGATCACAGTGAACTACTTAAAAGAATGTTGAAGGCGAGTCAGGCTCACAGGCATCACTCGAAAGCAATATCGAGAGTATCGGTCGCTTTCATCCATACCTTTCCGCTTTACTGCAACAAAGAATCGATGAACGAATTCAACGCAATCAAAATAGCATTGCCTGGCTCGTATTCTTCCTCACCGTAGTTAGTACAGTTTCAACTATCATCTCTATCTCTCCTTTGATTGATAAGATCAAACTCTCACCGATAAATGATATTATTAGGCGTATATTACTCATAGCATCTCAGGAATTCGATCATATAGTCCTGGTTATCCTTATAATATTTTTTATTTTATGGCGAAGGGAAAACGCATGAATGATACTACACTCATCCAAGATTTCTCCGATCAAGTCAACCAGGGATTAGCTCAGGGAGAAGACTGGAGCCCGCGCGTCCTGAAAGAACTGGCCTCACACGTCGAGAGCGAAGACCAGCGTATCCTGCTCGACACCATCCATCAAACCTTCCTGAGTGCGCTGAACCCCACCACCGCAATCGATCTCCCGATCCAACAACCCGACGAACACTTTGAACAATGCTATGAACTGCTCAAACTCACTTTTGACCCAAGCGAACTTGATTCAAGGGAAGAATATATACATTCTTTCACTGCTACAGTCGATCAAAACAACCCTTCGCGATCGGTATTATTAGGGCGATTTTTGCGTACTGTAGGGGTTCAGCAGTACAATCCTACCGGTCAATTACTTCATTTCACCTACGATCCCCTCTCCACCACGGAAACCATCGTCGGCGCTCTGGCTGGCAACTACATGCCCCTACAGTCTCCCCATGCACCTCAAACCCAATCGAGTATCGGTGCTATAGGCAACGTCGCTGTCCGTGAACATCTCCGTGGTCGTGGCGGTCATGGCACGGCACTCGCTAGTACCTTCGAGCAGCACATTCTGGCTACCGCAACTACTCGCGGCGAAACGGTTCAACTCTTCATCCTGGAAGCCGAAGAACGCTCCGTCGGCTTCTGGCTCAAAATGGGCTATCGGTGGGCTCAAGGCACCCACTATGCCCAACCCCCAATCGCTTTCGACCCGGTTAACGGTACACGCTTTTACGATGAGGTTCCAGAAATTCTCATGGTCAAACTCCCAGCACACCCTACCGCCACCGCTATCGATGCGCAATTACTCTCTGATGCGGTCTACACCATGTATCAAAACTGGTGTCTGGCTGGGACAAAAACCTATTCTCCACAAGCACAAAAAAAGGCGGAAGCATACGTGTTAGGGAAAGTGTTTGGCACCTTCCAGGCCTCTCTTCCCAAAGAGAGCAAAGACGTTCCCTTAACCACCGCTGTCGATGGCAATGCCTTGATCTTTTGAACAGGAAAACAGCGGATCAAACCATCACTGACCTATTGAAAATCTGGTATCTCTTGACGGAAACGGTAGCCGATCATTTTATAGGCTAACTTGGCGGCAAGAACATCGGCATGCGTCTGGTTTGGCATCGGGCAAAGCTCAACGAGATCCGCGCCTACAACTGTGGTACGACGATAAATCTCTTGCAAGAGATCCAGTACCTGGTACCAGTGCAAACCGCCCGGCTCCGGCGTTCCTACAGCAGGCATTTCAGAAGGGTCAATAGCGTCTAGATCAAATGAAAGATAGGTGTGGGACCCAAGGCGCTCCCAGGGAATATCAGCCGTTCCTCTCGCCATTTGATAGGCCCAGGTAATAGCAATATTGCTTTGCCCTTTGATGAATCGAGCCTCATCGGCGCTAATACTGCGGATACCGATCTCAAGTAACGGAATTCCCATATCCACGATACGTCTTTCCACGCACGCGTGCGATAACTGGCTACCTTCATACTCGTCACGCAAATCAGCATGCGCATCAATATGCACAACTGTGAGATCAGGATATTGCTCGTGAACAGCCGCAACGGTTGCCGCCGACAGCGAATGTTCGCCCCCAAGAGTAAAAGGAAACTTCCCCTGGGCAAGTACCTCGCGTACCGCCTGCCCAGTAGCCTCTAAAGCAGCGGCATGCTTCATACCGCTATAGTCAAGAAAAGGACGTGTATAGATGCCTATATCGATAGGTGAACAATCCAGTTCCTCATCATATAAATCCAACTGGCTGGAGGCATCAAGCAGGGCTTGCGGCCCGTGTGCAGTACCCTTCATATAACAAACGCTGTACTCAAGCGGAGCCGGAATAATTACGACGCGCGCCGCTTGAGCATCATAGTCCCTCTCATCGAGATCACCGAACTGTTTTACCATTGTCTCGCTCAAGCGAACCCACTCCTTCCCATCTCCTAATCACATTCTACTTCCTTTTCTCTCATTCTACCATACAACTATGTCTATCATATCCATCCATATCAGTTTGCCAT
The DNA here is from genome assembly GCA_964657925.1 of uncultured Dictyobacter sp. Taxonomy (GTDB): domain Bacteria; phylum Chloroflexota; class Ktedonobacteria; order Ktedonobacterales; family Ktedonobacteraceae; genus Dictyobacter. The sequence continues at coordinate 27,817 of CAZZWK010000078.1, read as the reverse complement.
GCCCAATCAGCCCTTCCACCATAGCTGGACATCGATAAACGCTCATCAAAATTAGTATATGCCGCTCGGATGTGATATACTAGTGGAGAAGCATCCCCTACATCACGCCTGTATTAATACCGAAGCCTGTCAGATCTATCAAGCTCTGTGAGTAGGTGCTCATTGACCAGTCGGAGGGGCAACGCCAATCACCATCTTTATCAAGAGAACTCACCCTGTGCGAGCTTGCTTGCAGGAATCCAATAACGCTTATACAAGGATGTGTACAGGCCACCTTGTCTTCATAAGCAATAAACGTTAACAACATGAAACAGCACGTTTCATGGTTTCATGCTTCACTCTCCCTTCAGATAGTAGTTGAAGCATCATTGAAAAACACACACTTGTAACACCTTCCCCGTGTTACAGTGAAAGGAAACATGACCAGAGATTTCAATAAACAATATCAAAATGACAACCATTCATCTCGTGGCAGATCCTCCAACAGATACAACGGAGAAGAGCGCTCCACACCGCAACCTCACGCTCGACCCAATCGCGCTTCCGTAGACCGCGGCTGGGAAAACGGAGCCTCGCGCTCCCACCCGGATTATCGCTCACGCAGCTCGAACAATACGAGTGAGCATTCGCCCCGTAGCAACTGGCAGCATCGAGACCAGCAAGCAGGAAATACTTCGTACAATGCTTCAAGAAATCGCAATGAACGCTACCAGGGCGATAGTAGAAATCAAGATCAACGGCATACTCAATCTTCCCGTTTCGACAATTCGTCTAATACTAGCGGTTTCCGCCCACGACCCTCTCGTTCGTACAACGATGATAGACAACCCGGCAACAACACACGCCCACCCTACAATCGCTACGATCGTTCCCAACCATCCGATCATGGGTCAACGCGCCCGTCCTATAATCGGCCCTCGACTCGCTCCTATCGTCAAGATGCCGACGAGCATGGGTCAACACGCTCGTCCTATAATCGGCCTTCAACTCGTTCCTATCGTCAAGATGCCGACGATCGTTCTCCCAATGAAAGGCGTTATAACGGCAATAGCTCCTACAATGCTAACAGGAGACCAGCATCAGAACATGGTCGCGCCTTCCAATCGCGCGTCGGCGACAACACGAATAACGCGAATAACCGTCCTGGCACTGAAAGCTACCAACGCCAGAACTACAACACACATAATCAGGGTCCTCGTCGTCCATCTTTTCAACGCCAGGACCAGGACGAGGAACGACCTCGCAATCCACGTTGGTTGAGCCGCCCCGAGATGCGCCAGGCGCGTGAGCAACACACGAAACAAGATGAGGGTCAGTTCGAAGGCGACTACGAACAATTCAGTGAAACCACTGCTTCCCCACCTGAAGAGCAAACTGATTTCAATCGTCGCAACAGTACAATGCGGGAGGAAAATAAACCTCGCAGCAGATACAAAACGCGGTCGCAGGAAATACATGTTACTCGCTTGCCCGATGGTCGTGTCATCAAAGGCTCACGCCCCGCACAGCGCAAAAACGCCCAGTTTTGGACCAACATCAATGCCGATACTGAAGGGCTGCTCGATCAGGTTCAAACACCAGCCCAGGAAACAGAACGTAATCCAGATCACAAAAACGCACGAGGTGCTACCAATAACGCGAAAAAGCGTAAAGAAGGGAAAAAACCTCGTTCAAACGGCCCCAGACCTTCACAAAAAGGCTTTGAATGGCCGCAAGCAACAGCAGACGAGACCACAACAGAGTCAGAGTAGAAAGAGCCACCGGAGTAGCAAGGCATGTCGTATCCCAGTTATCTCAACCTCTATGAAACCGGTGAATTGGCGGAACGCGCCGCCATCGCCTGGGAAACCTTACGCAATTGCACCATCTGTCCACAAAACTGCCACTGCAATCGTATCGCGGGCAAAACTGGCGTCTGCCACTCCGGCACTGAAGCCATCGTCGCCGCCTGGAATGTCCATAGACGCGAAGAGCCTCCTATCACTGGCACACGCGGAGCTGGCACTATCTTTTTTGGTTATTGCCAGGCCCGCTGCACCTATTGCCAGAACTTCTCGCTCAGCCAGGGCGGACTCGGCCACCGCGTTGGACCAGAACGGCTCGCTGAAATGATGCTCTACCTACAAAAAAAACAGTGCCATAACCTGGATCTCGTTACACCCACGCATTTCGTGCCCCAGATTCTGGCCGCACTCGTCATCGCGTGCGAAAAAGGTCTGCGCTTGCCTCTGGTCTACAACTGCGCGGGCTATGAAAACCTGGAAACGCTCAAACTGCTCGACGGTGTTGTGGACATCTATCTGCCCGACTCGAAATACTCGGACAATAAAAACGCCCTGCGTACCTCAAAAATGCCGAAATATGTCGACTACAATCAGGCCGCCTTGCGCGAAATGTATCGCCAGGTCGGTCCCTTACAACTCGACGAGGAGGGCATCGGTCGACGTGGTCTGCTGATACGCCACCTCGTGATGCCCGAAGATATCTCCGGCACGCGCGAAGTCCTGCGCTGGATCGCTGAAGAGCTGGGACCCGATACCCCCGTCAGCCTGATGGACCAATACTTCCCGGCCTGGAAAGCGGTTAATGATCCCATCTTGAACCGTCGCCTGACCTGGAACGAGTATAAAACTGCGCTCGATGCACTCGATGAATTCAATTTCACCGAGGGTTTTGTCCAGGAAGACCTGATTGCCGTCGACACAACATCTACTATATAAAGCAATCCTACGAACATTTGATTTTTACGCTCGTTACTTCAACCTGAGTGGACGTAGCACGCTATAATCTGAAGAGACGATATCTCACAGCGCTTACCGTCGTTCGAGAAGGCAGCATCCGCGACAAGGTACGTATTGATCTCTCTATTAGACGCTAACAATCACATGCTAGAAAACATGCAAAATGGAGAACCTTTATGAACACCACGGCCACGTTGAGCCGCTTATTCACAGGCATACAACAAGATCTGGATAAGGTCGATGCTCTCTTCGCGGAACGCGCGACTTCTGGCTTACCCATGCTCAATTCAGCGTCAATGCACGCGCTTTCCTCACCAGGGAAACGTCTACGTACCGCGCTCACCTTGCTCGCAGGCAAACTCAATGTCTATCATTTCGATAAGCTCCTCCTGCTAAGCGTCGCCTTCGAAATGACACACCTCGCCACACTTATCCACGACGACATCATCGATGAGGCTGCGACCAGGCGTGGCAACCCTACCGTTAACTCTATCTGGGGCGACAAAATCGCCATCCTGCTCGGCGACTACTACTTCGCGAAAACCGCTGGTCTGATCGCCGACATCGAAGATCCACGCATCGATCATCTCTTCTCAGATACGGTAGCCTCCGTCTGTGAGGGCACTATCCTGGAACTTATGACCTCTGGCAATGCCGATCTATCCATCGATACCTACTTCGAAAAGATCCGTCGCAAAACGGCCTGCCTGATCGCGGCTTGTTCGAAAGGTGGCGCCATCCTCAGCGAGTCTTCTGATCAAGAGATCGAGCTTCTTTACGAGTATGGAATTAACCTGGGCATTGCGTTTCAGGTTATCGATGATATCCTCGACTACACCGAGGACCAATCTACAATCGGCAAGCCCGCGGGCAATGACCTGCGTCAGGGTATGGTCACGTTACCCTTGATCTACGCCTTGCAACAGCCGGACGCGAAGAATTGGCAACAAAAAGTACGCGCTATCCTCGATGGTTCAGATGCTAATGAGCAGACTATCCTGGATATCGTCAATTGGGTCACGAACAGCTATAGCATTGAACGAGCGAAACAAGAAGCCTACCGCTATAGTGAGAAAGCACGAGAAGCCCTTTACCACTTCCCCGAGTCTCCTGATCGCGTTGTTCTCGACGAACTTATCGACTTTGTCATTGGACGTGATCGTTAACACTATCTCAGCCTACTAAGAATACTAATAATGAAAACAAATACAGTTTTAGAAGAAAAATTCCGTGAGGTCGGGGGCAAACGTCCCTATGTCAGGCGCATCTTCGGTCGTATCGCCCGCGTCTACGACCTGATGAACCGCTTGATGAGCCTGGGACTCGATGGCTATTGGCGCGCCCGCGCCGCTCGCTACCTCGCGCTGGCAACAGGCGAAACCGGACTGGATCTCGGCGCGGGCACCGCAGACCTCTCGATCGCGGTCATCCGTGGATCTGGTCCTGGCACGAAAATGATCGGTATGGACATCACCCCTGAAATGCTCGATCGTGGTCGCGTTAAAATCGCGAAACTTCACCTACAAGATCGCATCGAACTGCATATCGGTGACGCAGAACATATCGAGCTCCCCGCTAATAGCGTCGACGGCTGCTGCTCCGCGTTTACCGTCCGCAATCTGACCGATATTCATCAAGGATTCAGTGAAATGCTGCGTGTCGTTCGACCGGGTGGACGCGTTGTCTGCCTGGAAATCAGCCATCCTCCTGGCAAAATCTTCGGCGCACTCTTCTACTTTTACTTCTATAAACTCGCGCCTCTGTTCGGCACAATCTTCGGTAAAGCATTCGAGGAATATAACTATCTGCCTAACTCACTGACGACTTTTCCCGATGCCCCCACACTCCAACATATCATGGAAGACGCTGGCTGGCAGGATGTTCGTTTCTACCGCCTCAGTCGTGGTATCGTCGCCATCCATGTCGGCACCAAGATCGCGTAAAATACTCTTTCTAGAAAAAAGGCTGATGGGATCAGCCTTTTTTCCGCCCAATCGCTGAAAGATCACCCCAGAAACTCTCCAGGGCTTTTGCCAGATCATGCAGTTGTGTGGCCTCAACTATCGAAACTTCATGTCCAGGATGCGCCACTCTATACAGTAGTTGTGCCGCTGGGTGTCTGGTCGATCCGCCCTCCACTGGTGTCGTCGCCCCTAACAAAGATGCTCGCATAGCATCCACACTCGCGTTCACCTGTTCCAATTGGGAAACATCGATAAAACCTGGCGCATTGTTCGTGGCTTCACGCACACCCCCATTTTTCCCTGTATCCGCCTCCCACTGTCGCCTAGCTCGTTTGCCAGCAGAACAATAGCAAAATTTTGGGTTATCTGAGTCCGAACTCAATATTCCTGTATCATCGCAAATTACACAGATCGGCATGCGCTGACCTCCTTCTTTCAAAACCGTCTCCTCTATTGTATGCCATAGATCCTTTTTGGAATAGCTGCCAGTCATCCACTTTTAAGAAAGGCATTGCTGACCACTAAGGTAGTCCTTCAGCATCTGCTCACAATCGAAAGCCATATGACCTAGCACAGTACCAGGCTCACGCCAATACACCATGCCCTCCTTCGAGCTATGCTCCTCACCGCCAATAATCAAACCTCTATAAGCGATCGACGCGGCCCGAAAACGTGGGTCCCGCTTCAAAGCGGAATAGACGCCAACGATACCAGTTAGCTGAATCAAGTATCCCGTCTCTTCCTGCACTTCCCGCCTTACGCACTCTTCGACCGTCTCCCGATATTGCACAATTCCTCCCGGTAATGTATATCCCAATCCATCCGTACGATCGATCAAAAGCACCTTTCCGCGCTTCTCAAGAATGACACAGGCACTTAAAATAGGAGAAATCTTGCCTAACGTTACCAAAGCGATCAGACGCGAAGCGATTCCTGCGAGCCTACCCTTGGTCTTCTCATCCATAACAATCCCCTTCTTTGCTACACTCAACCCATGGTACTGCTCCATCTTCCCCTCTAGCAATACCATGGCAACAACACCACAACTTCGTTAAGTATAAGAAGAACAGTCTACTAGAGAAACAGATAGCTAATCGTAAACATGATATACTGTCTATCAACTGTAGACGAACTCTTCATCTTAATCTAGTAGTAACTGAACACGCCTAAGGACGATTATGACAGAAAGCGATCAAATACTCGACCCAACACTGGAAACTGGACAAATCATACCTTCATTCACTCTCTCCGGTACCGATGGTATGCCACACAGCCCCTGGGACTATAAACAACGAGAAAACCTCCTCCTCTTGCTCGTTCCCAACCCTGATGAAGCAGAAAATCAGCACCTCCTCGTATGCTTTGCACAAAACTACGTTCGTTTTCGTGAAGAGCGTTGCGGAATTCTGGCGATTACATCACAACCCGTCATTGCCAATCTCCAGTTGCAAGAAAAGCTTCGTCTTCCATTTCCTATTGTAGCAGATATACAGACACAGGTATTTCTACGCTATACCCTCCGTCATGCTAAAGAAACTGTAGAAACCATAAACAATGCCGAAACTTCTTCCCCCTTCTTACCTAGTATTGTATTAGCTGATCGCTACAACGCACTTTATCAGCAATGGATTGCGCGACAACCAGCAGCATTACCAGCTATTGATGAACTGCTACAGACATTGCAATATCTTAATAGCGTCTGTACACCATAACGTATGTCAAGCGATAAAAATTGAGAGATATACTTAGACGTGTATATCGCTTCTATAGAGAGATACTATCATCAAATTACGAGAGGATACCTATGGCATTATCTAATTTCGAAGAAACGCAGCCCTGGAATATCGAAACACAACTTGTGCATGGCGGAGGACATACGTCTATCTATACAGAAGGAAGTGGCATACCGACGGTTCCACCTATTTTTGCCAGCACCACCTATATTCACCAGACAGCCGAGGCTTTGGAACAGGCTTTTAGCGGCACGTCGACAGAGGGCAAACCAGCGTTTGTCTACGCGCGCCAGGGCAACCCGAATGCTTATGCACTGGAAGACACTATCGCCCAGGTAGAAAAAGGAGTGGGCGCGGTTGCTTGTGCCTCTGGCATGGCCGCAATCCATATTGCACTACTGGCAGCAGGCCTGACAGCTGGTGCCAAAATTGTCGCTTCTCGCGATCTGTACGGACCAACTATCACCCTTCTGCGCAAACTCTTCGTCACGAACGGGGTAGAACTGATCTTGACCGATCTGTGCCAACCAGAGGCACTCGATATGATACGGAGAGAACAGCCGGACATCATCTACGCGGAGACCATCTCCAATCCCCTGGTAAAAGTCGTTGATCTCGATGCATTAAGCATGGTGGCACATGAAGTTGATGCGATAACGATCATCGACAGCACATTTAGCACCCCCTACCTCACCAGACCGATCGAGCACGGTTTCGACCTTGTTGTACATAGCGCCACAAAATATATCGGAGGTCATGGTGATACGACAGGGGGACTGGTTATTAGTGCCAAAAACACACTTCTGGACCAGTTACGAAGCTATAATATGCTGCTCGGCGCCATGCTCAGTCCATTTGAAGCAAACAGCATGCTGCGCGGTCTGCGCACATTGGCGCTACGTGTAGAACGTCACAGCGATAACGCGTTCAAGGTAGCACACTTTTTGCAAGAACATCCTCGCGTCGCTCGTGTCTATTATCCTGGTCTTGCAAATCATTCCTCGCACGAGGTTGCCGTACGCATGATGCGACATGGACGCTTCGGTGGGTTACTGGCTTTCGAGATTCTAGAGCAGACTCGTGCGGCAGCCTTCCATTTTATGGATAAGCTGCATGTCTGTTTACCAGCAACAACACTTGGCGATGTCTTCTCACTCGTCAGCTACCCACCTATGTCCTCGCATCGTACGTTGGACCTGACCGAACTCAAAAACATGGGCATCACTGAAGGTTGCCTACGGCTCTCTGTGGGAATCGAGAACGTAGATGACATCTTGTATGATTTAGATCAAGCGTTAAATATCGACTGATCAAACCCATTTCGCGAAGTAGGAACAAAGGGAGAATTTGTTCCTACTTCGTATGCCTGACGTATTTTCCTGGTATCTTATCCTGCGCCTCACCGCCTTCGGATGAGGCCATAACATTGAGTAGACCCGCCTTCGCATCCACGACAAGATCGTTATCGACAGAACGCACACCCTTAAAACTACGCGCGATCGCGCTCGCCGTCTGCTTTTGCTCCTCAGTATGAACGGCTCCGCTCAGACGTACCTCGCCCAGACGTGGATACACTCCAATTGGCAGGTCGCTTGTGCGTTTATCGTGCCCTAGCGCCATCGCCAGATCGCCCGCCAACTCGTCGTCCCCTATCAAAGTATTCTTGACATCCAGTATACCAGGCACACTTCTCGCCTGGCTCTCTACCACATCCGAACGTAGCGAACTGGAGATATTGCCATTTACGTACAGGACACCATCCAGAACACGCATATTCATACCAGGCAAATCGATATGAAAAGGCGTGATCGCGAAAAGCACGGTTTCGACATCTTGCTGGAGATCCTCGTCTCTGCGATAGGGAGGCAACGCCTGCAATGTCTCTTGCGGGATAGAAACCGTGATCTGATCAGTATCTAACTTCGTGATAAATTCTTTCCGTACCAGCACATCGTGATGAGGATGTAAATTGTGCACCACAATATACGCTAGTACTTGACTAGGAGTATGCACTGCTACCATCACTAGCGATCCCTTGATCGAAGTCGCTGTATTCGCAACAACGCTTCGATTATCAAAGAGCACACCCTCCGTCTTGACCTTACTCTCCACCGCCTCATCACGCGACACAGTCAAGGTCACGCCATTGCCCGTCGCACTGCTCACCACCTCGGCGGGCAGGTGCAATGACTTACCAAAGAAACGACCAAGACGTACGACAATCGACGTAAGGGTGTGTGCCGCGGGATCGAGCCCTACATGCGTAAGTACTCCATCTTGACCATCCGAGTAAAAAATCTTCTCTCCAAGATGGAAATGCTCTGTCTCTAAACTATCTACTGGTTTTTCCATAAAATATATTTAACCTCATGTTATAAGTTCGTAGAGTGCTCTGAAAACAGGCTACTCCAATAACAGAGTGTAGCACGTTCCGCTTTCAGATGACAAGACAATTAGTCGTCTATTCGCTATCCTCCCTCTATACCCATTGTGCTTGCATCTATTCATCCTTAAACAGAGTATACCTTTCCCATTTGACGTTATGCATAGCTCCCAGGTACTATTACACACGGATAAGAGATGAATAGGTATACCAATTATCAGTTACGAGGAATCAATCGCTATGGCTTATCTGCATACTCCTACGTACGAAATGGCTCAACAGAGAGCCAGAACAGCCTTCTCTTTAGGATTTCATCAAAATGCCTCCACCTCCAAAGACAATGCCGATGCCTGGGGACTGCTTCTACATACCTACAGCGATTTGAGACGGTTGAGTGGCGATCTCCCCATTCTCAGTCGCGCGGATAGCCCTTCCAACTCAATCAACATCTCGTTTATCACACAGGATTTTGTAGAGGCACAAGCCTGGGGCTGGTATGAATTGACCAATGGCGCGCTTCACCTGCTCGAAAATCGTCCGGGACGCAGCCTGGTTCATTTTAAACGCGCCTGGCGTATCTGGCGGCCCTGGAGTCTGCACACTTCCATCCTGGTCGAAAAACAAGAAGCAACACGGGAACGTGTACGCGCCAGTTTATGGTTAGGGGAAGGCTGGTCTCGTCTGATCAGTGATCACGCGAAACAGGTAGCGACCGCTATTCTCATTGCAGCGCTGGCGGAAATCGAACGAGGAACCTTGTACAGCCTCTTACAAGAGACGGTTCAACAACAACATTTTCTAACATCAGCTCCACCTGGCACACCCGCATGTGGGCTGCCACAACCGTTCATCCAGACTATTTGCGAGCAAAAAGGGATTGTTTTACTACCTCAAATCGAGTTCTCTTGATCAAAAAACAGACTGGAAAAACGGTTGAGGCTAATTTTAAATACAAGAAAAGATTATTCGCTAACCAGATGATCTTAAATTGATCTGACTAGCGAATAATCTTTGCTCTTTCTAACTCTACGTGCAGCAACATGCTGAATCTATCCGTTATGGCAAAACGTGCTTTGTCACGAACCGATGAGAGCGCACCGGCAACGGAGTTCTGATACCCGTGGGCAATGGTTCTCCGGAAATAAGACTCGTGAAGTGTTCCGACCAGTAGCGCTTCGCGGTTTTCAGAGGATTTGGAGCCTGTACGCCAAATCCACACAGCGAGCCGTTGGGCACATAAGTAGCAAACTCATCCAGCACATCCAGGTCACCATTGACGCCCAGGTCGCTGATGATGCCTTCCAGCAATCCTGTGATACGCTTCATACCCAGGCGACACGGCACACATTTACCACATGATTCATCTGAAAGCACGCGGCTGCGCTCCATCGCCCATTGGACCATGTTGATATCGGCAGGCAACAGTTCGATAACGCCGGAACCAACGATCGCACCAGCATCTTCGAGAGGATCATAATCATAAGGAGTATCCAGCAGAGAAACCGGCAGTGCTCCTCCTTCGAGGCCACCCACAACGACGGCCAGGAATTCACCCTCCGATCGCGTCAATCCAGCTTCTGTGAGGATAGCACGCAGCGGTGTACCAAAAGGGATCTCAACCAGCGTGCCCTGGATGTCATCGCCAATATCATAGACCGTCAACAGCTTTGTGCCAGCCGTCATTGTCGTTCCTGTGCTCGCGAATGCGGCTGCACCATTGCGAATAATGATGGGCACATTGACCAGTGTTTCAATGGAATCGATGGCGGTAGGTTTATCCCATAAACCATACTGAGCGGGATAAGGAGGACGCTGCTCCGGCATACCGCGTCGTCCTTTGATGAGCGCCATCTGCACCGTCTCTTCGCCACCCATAAAGCCCATCTCAGCCGCTAGAACCGTGATGTTGCAACTGAAATCGGTATTGAAAATATCGCGTCCGACAAGGTTTGCTCCAGCCGCTTCTTCTAAAGCCTGGCGCACAGTTGCAATGCCTGCGGTAAAGGTACTGCGGGTGAAGAGATATGCTTCGGTCGCGCCAATAGCGTAGGCAGCAAGAAGAATACCCTCGATCACCTGATGCGGATTTTGCTCCAATAAAGAACGGGCAGCGATCGAACGCACATCTGCGTCATAGGCGTTGCAGATGACATACTTCTGTTCATCTTCGAATTGTTGCGCGATGCGCCATTTCTCGCCGGTCAAACGACCAGCGCCGCCACGGCCACGCAACTTCGCGCTAATCACCTGTTGCACAATTTGGCCTGGCGTCTGCTCCTGCAATGCCTTTTGCAGAGCGGTATATCCACCGGCGCTACGATATCCATTTAAAGAGCGAAGATCGCTGGCAGCACCTACTTGTAAAACACGAAATTGTTGAGAATCAGGCATCTGGTTGCCTCACATGATTGATATTGCCCCATACACCACGTCTATCAGGTGCCAGACCTCGCTCTGGCTGATCTTCACGCGTAACACCCTTTATAGCCGGTGCGGGTTTGAACTTCGGACTCATCGTCGCGATACCGAAAATATCGCTTAAATCGACGCCGCGAGCCTGCACGATGCGTTTCGCTGCGGTCAGTGGCAGATAGCCATAGATATCCATGATTGTGTCGAGCAGTGCGGGCAGTGCGCCAGCCTCCTGCGACCACGTCTCTAGCAGGTCATCAACCTTACCCAGATCTATTTCAGGTTCCAAATTGTCCTTGGTAGGCATCGAGACTGCGGGAGTGACTGGCTTGTTGAAGTAGTGGACCGCATATTCAGAGATACGTGTTTTATAAAAACCAGCCTTCGGCGTTCCGGTCGCAGGAGCGAGCTTGCGGGGTGTAAATTTCTCGGCACCCTCACGTACATAGGAATGGAACCAGGGGCGTTCCTTCCATTGATGCAGTGGCTCATACTCGATAGTGATCGCACGCGGCGGACATGCCTTTTCACAAAGCAGGCACGATTCACATTTCAGATTAAATTCGGTCTGCAGACCATCTTCAGCGATCAGCTGAATTAAACCACGACTACGCGGTGGGAGCTTCGGCTTTTCGTAAGGGTAGTACCGAGTAAGCTTTGGCCGAAACATGTGGTTAAGGGTTAGCCCCATACCTTCGAGGATACCACGCATACGCTACACCTCTATTTTCTTTTCGCTATGCACAGCACCAATTCTTCATAACTATATACTTGCATAGTTTCAAGATATCTTGCCTGGATAGGATAAAATGATTGAAGAGATAAGAACAGAATACACCTTCCATCGCCTCGCAACGTATTATAACACGTCTCTCACAACGGTGCTATTAAATTAGGGCGCAAGTACAGCGATGGCATCTCCATCCCTTACCATCGCGTGCTACGACTTCACCTCTTGTCAGCGGACAAAAAGCTCTGATACACTGGGTCTGAGACAACACCGGGCGACCCCGGTGTAATAGAAAGGTAGTTACAATGGGAAACTACACAATTACAGTATTACCGGGAGACGGTATCGGGCCAGAGGTTACCGACCAAGCCCTGCTCGTTCTTGATACGATCGCTACACGCTTCGGCCATCACTTTACGTATCATCGCAGACTGGTCGGGGTCGCAGCGATCGAGGCGGAGGGCGCGGCTATCTCTGATGAAACGCTCGCCTATTGCAAACAAAGCGATGCTATTTTATTTGGAGCGGTGGGAGGATTGCCGGGGAAAACGCTGAAAGCCAAGCCGGAAGAGGCGTTATTCAAACTGCGCAAAGGCCTCCAATTCTTCGCGAATCTACGGCCAGTGGAAACTTTCGAAGCGTTGCTCGGAGCCTCACCTATCAAACCAGAAGTGTTGCGCGGCACCGATCTTCTTGTGGTTCGTGAGCTTACAGGTGGCCTCTATTACGGTCATCTCGAACCCCCTGTGCCCGGCAAACCGAGCGAAATTCGCGAAACGGAGCATGGTCTGGAGGCTATCGATACCCTCATATATACAGAAGCGGAGATCGAACGTATTGTGCGCACTGCCTTTGACATCGCCAGAGATCGTCGCAAGAAAGTAACCTCCGTCGATAAAGCCAATGTTTTAAGTTCCTCTGTCCTCTGGCGGCGCGTCGTTGAGCGTGTTGCCACCGAATATCCCGACATCCAGTTCGAGCATCTACTGGTGGATGCATGCGCAATGCACCTTATCCGCAAACCAACAAACTTTGATGTCATCGTTACCGAAAACTTGTTCGGTGATATTCTGACTGACGAAGCATCAATGCTAGCGGGATCGATGGGCATGCTACCATCCGCGAGCCTGGGTGCACAACGCACTTCCCATGGCCTACTGGGCCTTTATGAACCGATTCACGGATCGGCTCCTGATATCGCAGGCCAGGGCAAAGCCAATCCTATCGCGGCAATTCTCACAGTGGGCTTACTTTTACGTTACTCGCTTGGACTCAAAGAGGAGGCAACAGCGATCCACCGGGCAGTTACCCAGGTCATTGAAGAAGGATATCGGACCGAGGATCTACGCGAAGAGGGAAAAACAGTCGTAGATACACAAACAATGGGCAGACGTATTGCTGATACGCTTATGAAGGGCGGGAAATAAGGCTTCATTTCCCTCTTTACTGATGATGGAGCAGATGCGCTAGCATTTACCCCATCATCGGTTTAGGACACGGACCTAGGCGAGTAGCTTCATGTTGTTCTTCTACGTTTTGCGCATCCTTTTGGGCCGCCTGGGTTGGATCGGGAGGCGGATCACTGTCGGACGGTGCTATTCTTACGGATACCTGATTCAGCATTAACTGGCGATGCAAGTACCAACGAGTTACCGCGCGCTCGACACCCATAAAACTATCCTCTCCGCTTCTAACGTGGCGTTGTATCATAGACAAGAGCATTGATCGTATTGAGCAATTCTTCGTCTTGATATGGTTTCACCACATAAGCACTCGCACCCAGAGTCATTGCACGTTGCTGGTGTTTAGACGCCGCACGTGAAGTGAGCACGATCAGTGGCAACGTACGATATTGTTCCTGGGCACGCACAGTGGAAATCAGCTCGTAGCCATCCATGCGTGGCATCTCAATATCCAGTAGTACTGCGGTGGGTGTTTCAGCGGAGATCATGTCCAATGCCTCGACACCGTCACGAGCCATCTGCACTATCCAGCCATGCTGTTTTAGCATATTGCTGACAACGCGTCGAACACTTGGGCTATCATCGACAACCAGAATATACTTGTTCTTCTCCTGTGGGGTAGGAGGGGTCGCGGCTAAACGAGTCGGCGCAATTTGCTTGTTGGCGTTTACATCGACACGTTGCTTCACTGGAACGCTTACAGTATCTCTTGGGGAAGACGCGATATACATAGGAGAGTTTGATGAGAGCAATGAACTCAACTCAAGCACCAGCACGACGCGGCCATTACCAAGCACCGTTCCACCAGCGATTCCATGCACGTCACGCAAATGAGGACCAAGGCTTTTCATCACAATATCCGACTTGCCCTTGATCTCATCAACAATCAAGGCGACACGGTGACCGGCAGAATTGACGAGTAGCAACTGAGCTTTGTCGTCCAAAAGGCCATTGGTCGGCAAGGATAGGTATTGCGCCAGCAATTGTAAAGGATATGGATTATCGCGAATCAGTACCGCAGGTTGTCCATTGACTGTTGCGCGCTGTAAGGTGTCGATACGTCCAATCGACTCAACGTTCGCGGTAGGAATCGCGAATTGTTGTCCCGCGACCAATACCATCATTGTACTCTGGATCGCCAGGCTAATGGGGAACGTCATAGTAAATGTCGTGCCCTGACCTGGCGTCGACTCCACCACCAGCGTACCGCGAAGACGTGAAACGCTGTCGCGCACCACATCCAATCCAACACCACGTCCACTCTCCTCACTCAAAACTTCCGCCGTCGAAAATCCTGGTTGGAAGATGAGAGAGACAACCTCATCCTCGCTAATTTGCTGATCGGGGCGAATCAATCCACGCATAATTGCGGTCTGGCGGATATGCTCCCGATCAAGGCCATTGCCATCGTCTTGTACCGAGATGACGATCTGGTTTCCCTCATAAGATGCGGAAAGCTTGATCTGCCCTGCTACTGGCTTCTTTCTTTGCCTGCGCAGCTCCGGCGTCTCGATCGCATGGTTGACAGCATTACGTACCAGATGAAGCAAAGGACCGGAGATCTCTTCGTAGACAGTACGGTCGACCTCGGTGGTTTCCCCTTCCTGCAAGAAATCGATTTCTTTCCCTTGCTTGAGAGCAACCGCACGAGCCGCGCGATAGAGGCGAGGAGACATCGTCGACAAGGGCACCAGGCGTGTTTTCATCAAACGATCCTGGAATGTTGCGCTCAGGCGACCTTCACGAGTAAAGACACCTTCGCATTCATGAATGATCGTGTCCATCTCGCTACTCAGGGTAGCCATATCCGAGATGCCCTCGCTCAAACCACGCGCTAGTTGATGAAATTCGGTGTATCGATCGAGTTCGAGTGCATCAAATTCAGGAAGATGCTCGGAAGCATTGTTGGCCTGTGCGACCGGTACAAGAGCAGTACTGAACGTCCCGCTATTTTTAGCCGTTTCAGATGCAGGCACAATACTTCTATCACCCTCACCAGGCATTACCTGGATAGAGCGACCGCTCGGTAGTGTGGCGGCTTCAAAGCGGCTATCGAGTTTCTGCCCCACATCCGACAGGCGGTTACTACTAACAGCGACATCAGAGACCAGACGAGCCAAACGTTGAAGGCGCTCATCGAGCACACTACGGCTCACCAACATCTCGCCGAAAAGATTCACCAACTCATCTAGTTTTTGCAAGTGCACACGCACGCTCAAATTGCCATACGACGATCGTGAATTGATCGAATCCTTGCCCACAGAATTTTCGGCAATGACGCTTGCCACCGCCGGTGATGCAAGATCATGATCCTCTTCCTCCGCGTCGATGTACTCTTCAGGCAAATGAATCGTCGCATTATATGCATGGAGCAATTCGACGTAACGAGTATGGAGTGCATGCACCTTTGCTTCGACGGATGCGGGTTCACTACCGGTGATCAACAGGTCAAGGGCCTCGGTTGTATCCAGGATCAAGCTCACGGTCGTAGGGGAGAGCGAGATCGTCCCTTCCATAATCAGATCGAGCATGTCCTCGGATATATGTGAAAGATCCGCTATCGCACGAAATCCCATCATACCGGCAGCGCCCTTCAAGGTATGAACGGCTCTGCGGATGCCCTGGACGTATTCTAGATTTTGCGGGTCTTTTTCGAGAGCCTCCACATACATGCTGATCGTTTGTAGATGCTCATCAGCTTCCGCTCTGAAGACCTCAGTCGCCTCCTCACCAAAATCGGTACTGAAAGAAACAGCGCCCTCACCAGGCAGAGAGGAAGGAGGGAACGATGGTACAGATGGCATAGGCGTCATTGGTGCCGCGACCGGAATCGCATCTGGTGATAGGGTTGTTGCATGCTTCGATGCGTCAGGAGATACGCTGGCGGCCTGCTCGTCTTTCTGGCGTCCGAGCTGTGCTAGAAATTCTTGGCGGACCTGTATTTCAATGTCGCTGCGCAAACGCATCTCCAGTTGTTGCAACGCTTCCTGATCTTCGACACCGAGACCAAAGGCCTGTTTTTTCAGTCGCTCACGGTCCTCAAACTCCTGACGAATTTCGTTACGTATCTGCTGTTCCAATTCAGTACGTAGAGCTGCCGATGCTGATTGAGATTCTTGATGCTGGGCTGCGTACTCCTGACCGAGTTCCTCACGAAGTTGTGCTTCAATTTCGGCGCGCAGCAGCGCTGGGGCTCCCTGGCGTTCAAAGGTGACGCGCTCACGAAACTCGTCCTCGTCACGAGAAACCTCAACGCTCCATGGACTCCAGTTTATATCTTGTTGAACGGTATTTGCGTCACGTTGCTGCTGAAACGCGTAGCTTATGTTTTGGAGCGAAGTCTGTAACTGCTGAAGTGCGTCTTGAAACTGCTGGTCGACCTGTTCAAAATTGCTGGTCGTCTTATTGAGCAATTCAAGCACTTTTTTCAGCTTCGAGTTCGATACCCACATCACTGAAAGGGGCAGATAACGGCGAACCTGTTCCGGACTATTGCGCAAATTCAGCCCCATGGCCTTGCCAGCCCAATCCTCCATGCGGTCCAGGGCATCCTTCGAGCCATTCAGGAAACCTTTGTACTCGTTTCTCTGCATCTCAATAACTGTTATGGCACTACGTAGTTGTGCGACAGAATCGTTGAGCACAGAAAGGGGGGGTTCCAAAGATTGCATCTGCTGCTGCACATGATCATACAACTGAGGAAGGAGGTTGGGTGTCGCAGCTGGTAACTGGTCATTTGCTGGTTGCACAGACGTTGGAGATGACTCCTCCAGATCTTGAGGCATGTCGATGGAAAGATGCTGGGAAGACGATGGTAGAGCATAACTCTCATCTAGCGTCGCTGCGTCCTCGGGTGATGTTTGAGGGAGTGGTGAGTACCAGGAGGCAAAAGAATTTTCCAACTCGGGCGAGAGATGCTGTGTGGATGCCATGAGAGCATCCAGAGCACTTAAGTGATTCTGCGGTCCTGGCTCGGCGAGTTGATAGGAGTCGGAAGAAAAAGCTGTAACTGGTTGGTCGGTCTGTGGTATCTCATCTGGTTGCATTACCGGACTGGTAGTTTGTCTTTCTTCGAAGTAGGAGGAAAGATCTGTCTCTTCAGGCCATGCAACGTCATCGTCGGAAGGTGGAGAAGTATGAAACGATGCTAATACCTCATCGAATGATGGCATCGCGGGCGATTGTGGGATGGAAGAGAACGTTGGAGCAGACTCAGACACAACAGGTGCCTTTTGCGTCTGCTCATCCATAGTAGCGTAGAATGACTCGTCCATTGGTTGCGAGGCGAGGGGAACCGCGTCTATTTGAGCACGGTATTGGGCATAATCCGCATCGTCTTCGGCAATGACCGCCTCTTCATCAACGCCATTGTGGATACCCTCCAGGAGTTGATGCAAACGGCCTAAAGAGCGTTGTAAAAGCCCCAGAGAGAGCTCATCAAGCGTGATTAAACCATCGATTGCATCATCCAAAATGTCCTCCATGCCATGGGCAACGTGCGCCAGTCCGGGGAAGTCCATCATGGAAGCAGAACCACCGATAGTGTGCGTGCGGCGGTGGGTTTCTTCGAGGGCATCCATGTCGTCATGCGATTGTGCCAGCCGTCCAAGATTGGACTCAATTTCAGGCAGGTAGCTATTCACCTCTTCGATAAACGAATCGAGAACAGACACTTTATCAAAAGTATTCGACATGTTGCGCGTACTCACTTAACTATTGCGATGAAACACTTACTGTCAACACAATACATTCTTCACATTGCCTTTTCAGCCCCAAGTTGTAGCTTAAAACGAGTGCGATGTCAAGTATTGTTCTACGAGCAAGGGCAGTCGAGCAGGTAGAAGAGAAACTTCTCCTCCTACCTGTTCTGATCCTGCTGAGCACCGTTCTGCCAACGTGGGCGAGGAGGTTGTCCCTGTCCAGGCTGAGGTATTGGTGACAAATTCGTCGAGTTCGGGCTGGATGGGAAAGGTTGACCAAGCGGGGCGAAGCCCGTTAGCGCGTTGAACGATGAATCATCAAAGTTCTGATTGCCAGCCTGGTTGCCCATTGGGTCCGAAGAACCAAACGGACCAAAATCGTCAAACTGGTTGCCAAAATGCGTGCCATTGCCCGCGAACTGATTTTCAGAGAAGGCAGGCATTCCGTTCATGCCGTTGCCCATGAAATCTTCGTTATTCAGCATCGAACCGTTGCCGAAACCATTCTGCGCCGAAAATGCTGGGCGCATGCCAGACGATGAGGCCACCTGCGAAAAATTGGCGCCACTATCGAACTGGTAGTGGTCAGAGCGGCCATTAAGCGGCGCCAATGCGTCCGAGTTATTTCCCTCGGGCAATGGTGGGAAACCGGTGGGATAACTTTGATTTCTCCACTCGTCCTCAGCGAAAGAGCCATTCGAAGGTGCACCAAGCAGTGGATTTCCTCTTTCGGGCACTTCATTCACGGAGGTTGAACTGGCGAACGAGCTGAACATATCGTTAGTCTGCTCGGGCAAGCGGAAGGTGGATACTGAAGCACGCAATTGCTCGGAAAGCTCGGCCAGATAACTCACGCTTACCGCGGCCTCCTGTGTGCCAGCGTCGGTCTGGCGTGTGATCTCGGAGATACGACCCATCGCCACGGCCACAGCTTCGGAGACCGATGTCTGATCGTTTGCCGCGCGTGCAATGCTCTCGATCATCTGTGCCTGTCGTTCTACCGCGCTATAGATGGAGTTCAACGAACGGCCCGCGTCATCGGCGAGTTGTGATCCCTTTACGACTTCCTGTGTGCTGTCTTCCATAGCCACAACGGCCTCGTAGGTGTCGCCCTGAATACTCTTGACGAGGGTAGCGATCCTTTTGGTCGACTCGGTCGAGCGTTCTGCCAGGAGGCGAATCTCGTCGGCGACGACCGCGAAACCGCGACCATGCTCACCGGCCATGGCGGATTGGATAGCGGCATTGAGGGCTAGCAAGTTGGTTTGATCAGCGATATCTTCGATGAGGCGCACGATTTCGCCGATTTCGTTCGAACGTTCGCCGAGGCGTTTAATTTTTTTAGAGGTTTCCTGCACATTCTCACGAATGAGCATCATACCCTCGATACTTTGTCGCACCGCTTGTTGACCCATATTTGCGCTACGCAGGGCCTCCTGGGCCACATCCACGCTCACCTGTGCGTTACGGGCGACATTTTGAATGAAAACGGCCAGCGCTTCTACTGCCTCGGTGGTCTGCGCAATCTGGCGTACCTGTGTTTCTGAGGCGCGCGCGAGTTCATCGGAACGATCAAGGATACGACGTGTGGCGTTTGTCACCTGCACGGCTGTGGTTTGCACACGTCCGACGACTTTCGCCAGTTCTTCGATCATATAGTTGAACGAATCGGCCAGCACGCCGAGGGTATCGGGGGTGACCTCCGCCTGAACGCGCAGGTCGCCATCACCGACGGCGCTGACCTCTTGGAGCAATTTCTCGATCTGCGCTTGAAGGGCGGCAGCATCGTTTCCACCTGTGTTTCCGGTCGCCATAGCTGGTGTCGACGTGCCCTGATTATCAAGAATAATATTTAAAGAGTTCGAGAGTTGGGCAAAATCGTCGTTCCCATTGACGGGTGCGCGTGCTGAGCGGTCGCCTGACGCGTAATCCTGGCACACACTGGTCAATTCTCTAATATGACCATTGACCCGTCTCTGCACAAAGGAATTGATCACGAGCACAAAAAAAGCGCTGGCGAAAAGAAAGACGAGCACCAAAAGAGTTGTTTCTGAATTCGGTACATTCCAATACAGGAGCGCTAAGACGCAGACAAAGAAAAGCACTGGAATGATAGTAGAAGTATATAAGCCGGTTCGTAACCAGCCATTTACTGTTCCACTGTTAGTTCGATCGGGATTCATCCACCGGTCCTCCCAAAAATAAATCCATATCAATTCAAAACGGATAAAACGGAATCTTTCACAATTCCTACGCTCTATACTGATGCATCTTTTCAGAGAAAAGCAAGCGTACAACATCCAGGATTATGGCAATACGTTTTTCCAACAAGGCAGTGCCCGTGACATATTGGGCGGCCCACGGAGGAACACTGGCCTGTCGGCTATTACTACTAACAATTGCCGTCGTTGGTATCTGCACCATTTCACTTACACCATCGACAACCACACAAATCATCATATCATTTGCCTGCAACGAGAGTAGTCGAGTTTGAGGAGAATAAACGAGCTGATCGAGATCAAGAAACAGGCGCAAGTCAACGACAGAGACGATGGAGCCACGCAGATTCATGACTCCTTTCACCCATGGAGCAACATTGGGGACCGGAGTAAGATCAGCCAGACGCTCTACCCCTTGCACTAACTCGGCTCGCAGCGCGAATTCCTGGTCGGCCAGCGAGAAAAGCAGATGTTGCTCACCGACATCGGGGAGCGTGTTCTCTTTTGTAGCCGCACTCACTGCCTGGTACTGCCCCTGGGTAAGTTGCATTTGGAGAGCAGCTATGGATGGGGAATGAGCCGCTAATTGCTGAATAGCGGCGAAGGTATCACGTTGTGATGGTTTCTGCTCTTCACCGAACATGACTATTTCCTCCTAAATGCAAGAGATACCATACAAGAAAGGCCCAATCCCTTGGGCCTATGTTTTCCAAGCAGGGATTGCTCGTGCTAGACGAGACGGCGAATACTGGCGACAAGCTCGTTCGAATCAAAAGGTTTTGTAATATAGAGATCGGCGCCCTGTCGCATGCCCCAGTTTCTATCGAGAGTCGTATTTTTGTTTGTCAGCAAAATAATAGGAATGTGCCGACTCGCCTCCGAGTTTTTCAACTTCCGGCATACCTGGAAGCCGCTTTGTTTAGGTAGGACAACATCCAGTACAATACATTGTGGATGTTCTTTAAATGTTTTCTCGAATGCCTCGTCGCCATCGACAGCGGTAATCACATCAAAGCCGTTATCGCGCAGAGGAGCGACAATCATTGTCAATTCAGTCCAGCTATCGTCCACAACAAGTATTTTTTGCCCAGGCATCCAATTATAATCCTTTCTAGCATGACATACACCAGAGAATAGGAAATACTGGCTACCCCATCTACCTATACCTCATTGTCCAGCCGGATAATAACGTGTAGCAGGGATGATTGACGTTTACTAACCCCGATAGCGCCTGCGATGCACATTACTTTGTTGAGCGGGGATACGGTCCTGCCAGTTGGCGAGATGTTTTTTTACCGTGCGTATCAACTCAGCGGAGTCGAATGGTTTCGTCAGGTATTCAGTTGAACCTGCCAGACGGCCACGCATCTTGTCAAACAAACCATCTTTCCCACTGAGCATAATAATGGGAATTTGCCGAAACTGCAAGTGTTTGCGAATTATCTGGCAAATTTGGTACCCATCCATGCGTGGAAGTTGGATATCGAGCAGGATCAAGGAGGGCATTTCATCGGCGACCGAGGTAAGTGCGCTGAGACCATCACCAACGGTAATCACGCGAATATTCTCTCGCTGCAAGGTCATTTGCACAATTTTGCGAACAGTGGGGCTATCATCTACAACCAGCACGGTTGGTCGCGGTTCGATCATCTAGATTGACCTCCTTCTCGTTTCGGGCGACCAGGGCTGCCCATCGTTGGGAGCAGGAGTCTGCCAGTTCTGATTCGGCACAATTCCAATGGGGGGAGGAGTCTGTCGGCTCTGGTTATGTGCGGTCTGAGCAACATGATGGGCATGATAGACCCGATACTGTTGCACTTCGTGGTCAATTTCGGAGAGGAAAATCTTCCAGGCCACGTTTAGCTGTCGGCCAGTATGCGAATTACCAACTTCATCGCGCAGGAGTTCGGTAAAGATCATACGCAAAAACGTGACGAGACCCTGCACAGCCTGCCAGTAAAACTCTTCGAGTTGTTGGCCTTTGACCACTTTATTCAAGGTCAGGATATCCTCACAATCGAGTTTTCCGTAGCGAAACGTCGTCGTCTCCAGAATGGCGAACTGTTGCTTTGCGAGCATTTGTAGCTGTGGAGCGAAACGACGTTCGAGGTAGCGAGCAATTTCCATGGCGGGGATTTGCCCTCGCCCACGCAAACTGCGTGCATATTTTCCATGGTGAGCGAGCAAGCCATTGATACACTCGGACAGGGTGGTGATGAGGCTGAGAAGATGCTGCTCGGGATTGGTGGATTGCTTATGTTGTGCAAGGATATGCTGGCAGCGAATAATGATATTGGAGAGGTCCTGCTGGAGTTCTGACTCCAGGGCGGTATCGACCACTTCGATCAAATTGAGTTGCAGGAGTTGCGACATAACCCGTGCGACACGCGCTTCCGGTGACATCAATCCCAGGGCCACGGTTTGCACGGTGAGTTCACCATTTGCCAGACAAAGTATTTCCACCGCTTCCTGGCTGAGTCCAAGGCTACGCACGTCCTTACTGACCTCTGGCTGCCAGCGAGCGACGGTCATGCGCGTAATGTGGGTCACGCCTTCGGAGACGAGTTCCTCCCATTCGTCGGCCTGGCGCAGCGCTTCGAGCAGGACGGAATCGACATCGAGCGGCTGCATATGTGATTCTATGGGGATGACTTGGCGGTGGAAGGCGAAACGGCCATTGACCCAGCGCAATGCGTGACTTATCGATTGTGTTACGGCGAATTCCAGTCGGTACTGCATCTCGGCAGGGCTCATCCATCCACGTTCGACGAGCATGGCTAAAGAGAGGGGGAAATCGCCACGAGAAAGTTCACGTACATACTGTGCGCGAGGTGGATCTAATTTATTTAAAAGACAAAGCATGCCTAAAATATCAGGGAGAGGGGCATTATCCTCATGCAACCCGACGATTTGACCTTTACGAAGGCTAATGGATAGTATTTCTGGCCCTGAAGAAATCAGCAGCTTACCTGTTTTTCCGCTCAATGCGAGCATTTTTAAGATGGATTGGAGGCCTAACGTTTGTAAATCTCCATCCATGATGCGATCTTGCTGCTCCATCATCCTCCTAAATCCTTTGACAGACTAAAAATACATCAGATAGAAACAAGAATACCAGCACGAAACACGACAGGCTATCTGCAAGCAATATACGCAAGATAGTTTATCGGTAAATTTCATAAAGAGATATGATGAGTAACGTAGAAAACTGGGAGCCGCCCCACCTGCAATCTATGCTACTGCTTTCTTTTGACTCATACAAGCGCATAGGACTTTTTCGTCGTATCTCAGTGTCTCAGTATCTCATATATTACGAAGCACCACTCATGATTGGATGATCTGTGGTTTATAAAAGCATTATTACTCGTGCATCTCTCTACATATCATCGATCAGTTTATCTATTTCCTTATACAAGTTTGGCGTGCGAAGAACACGAGATGAATAACCACAGATGCAGACACGTGCGAAAGCCTACCCTATCACTATTTCAGCTGAGCGAAAAGAAAACGGCCTATTGGTAGAATCACATATCTCTTTACTAGGATACCTTTTTTTTAAATAGGCTGCAACAGGTAGTCAAAGGCCAGCGATTTCTTCGCGCGAAATCTCCAGTAGCAGTGTACGACGAAATGTATGAGGACGCCACTAAAAAAGGGGATGAATGCATTAAGATTTTATTAAAAATTTTGCCCATCTCCTTGTGAACGAAAAACGTAGCCCACACCCGATTCCGTGACAATGTACCTGGGATGCGATGGTTGTTCTTCGATCTTCAGGCGTAGTTGCCGGATGTACACCCGAAGATAGTCGGCCTCCTCTCCGTATTCTGGTCCCCAGACGGCTCTGAGTAGATTGCGGTGTGTGAGAACTTTGCCGGTGTTGAGCATCAATTGATGCAGTAACTCGAACTCTGTCGGCGTCAGGCGTATCTCTTGCGCGCCTGCGTGCACCTGACGGCGCACGATGTCCATACGCAAGTAGCCATCTTCACTGATCAGCAGCTCTGGCTCATGCACTTGCGTCTCCATCTTTGCCACGGAACGCCTGAGACAAGCGCGCACGCGGGCCTGTAGCTCATCATTGTGGAATGGCTTGGTCAGGTAATCATCGGCGCCGAAATCGAGAGCTTTGACTTTCTGCTTTTCTTCGGAGAGGGCGGAGAGCACAATAATGGGCATCTGTGTAAATTGGCGTACCTGAATACAGACATCGACACCATCCATATCGCCGGGGAGGCAGATATCGAGGAGCATCAAGTCAGGTTGGTGAAGGCGCACCATCTCGACGGCTTCCTCGCCGCGGTCCGCGACCAGTACCTCGTAGCCGCCGATGATCAGATTTTTGCGCAGGATGCGTTGAATGGGAGGTTCGTCATCCACGATAAGAATGCGTTTACTCTTCATTTTCATTATGGAATCTCCATGAGCGCGTGACCTATGCGATACTTGCATTATTTACTCACCTGACTCATCAATAAATGTGGCTCTCTCATCCAGTAGGTAAGCCTGTTCCGCTGTATTGGTAGCAACGTAGGTATGGATCGGTAATGTGAACGTGAAACACATGCGATGTTCTTCGGTCTCCTCCACCCAGATCGTGCCTTGATGAGCTTCAACGATGCCTTTACTGATGGATAAAGCCAGTGCTTCATCGTAAGGAGTTTCACGGTAGGATGTGAAGAGCCATTTGCGCTCTTGTTCCGGCAAAAGAGGGCCCTGATCGATAATGCGAACGCGCAATTTCTCCTGGCCCATGGGAATAGTATCGATAATAACCAGGATCTCGCTTTGTTCTGGGCTACGATGGGCGGCGAAGGCGAGCAGATGGGTAAAGACGCGTTTGAGTTGATTGTGATCGGCATAGATCAATGGAAGATGCGGCATATGCCTGGTCACCAAGGGGTGCGCACCCAGCATTGTTTTCATCCTCCTGGTCGCGTTCGAGAACACCTCTCCGACATCACACCACTCTTTTTCCAGGCTGAGCGATCCCATCTCGATGCGCGAGAGTTCGACCAGCGAATTGACGAGATTGGTGAGATGGTCGGCCTCGCTATTGATATCTTCCAGCATCTCGTAGCGATCCTGTGGGTCCCACTGCACGTCCTTCTGCAACAAACCGGTTACCGCGGCTTTGATAGTGGTCAAAGGAGTGCGCAGATCATGAGAGATGGCGGAGAGAAAGGCGGAGCGGTTCTTCTCGTCGCGCACCTGCTCGGTCACGTTCTGAACACGCAGAGCATGTGCTTCCAGTTGTCCTATCGGCTGTGTATAAAGAGGATAGCGTGTAAAGAGAAAATAGCGGTCGCTATGAATGTCGGTGTTAGAGGACTTATGCGATGCACGTTTTTGGGACAGCTCACTGATCGTTGTCGTTCTTGTGAGGGGTTCATCAGCGAGAACGCAGTGGAGTTCTTGCTGATAGACGCCTTCCTGCGAAAACTGGTGCAGATAGGTGGACACCTCATTACTATTGCGCATGCGTGCATACCATTTTGAGAACATTTCCTCTATCCTGGGCATCTTTTGTCCCTGCAAGGACAGAGGCGTCGAGAGTTGATTTTCATAAGTAGCGGTCAGGGGATCTAACGGCGTTTCACAGAGCACTTCAGCGGCGGGATTCATATACGTACAATTGCCTTTGAGGTCGATGACGAACCAGGCATCCTGAACCCAGTTGGTGGACTGGCGCAATTGTAGAATCAAGCGGCTGAGTTCTCCCAACATGGCCGCACGAATGAGCGCGGACTCAGCCGTTTGTTCGAGGAGACCAAAGGTATCTGGGAAAACACTCTCGGAATTCGCGGACATGGATGGATTGGTTTGCATGATAGAGGCAACCGCCGAGGAAGGGGCATGTTGGGGTAATTGAAGATCGATCGTCTCTTTGGCGATGGGAGGGAAACCGGCCTGCAAGTCACGTTCATTCCTGGTAGGAAGCTGGTCGCTGATCCAACGCAGGAAACTACTCAAACTCAAGCCAAAAATGCGCTGGGTTTCCGCGTAGACATGTTCAAAGAGGGCCATCTCTTCGTGGTAAAGATACTCGGAGTCATCGCCCTGTTCCAGTCTATTGAGGCGTTGCTTGTGCGCTTGTTCCAGGCGCTCGATCATTTCCTGCACGTGGTTGCGCTGGTGCACGGAGGTAAGTAAAAGGCTATTATGAATAGCGATTGTGGCCTGGTTGACAAAAAGCGTAAAAATATCCATTTTTAGCGGGGTAAAGCCGCCGGATTCTGGAGAGCACAGCATGAAGGTGCCGTAGACGGTATTGCCCGAGACGAGGGGATAACAAACAATTGAGCGCACGGTCAGAGCGGTAAAAAGATCGGTACTTGCCGAGTAGGCCGCGTCATGAGTAATATCCTGTGAGGAAAGCACCTGACGGCGCAAGATAGATTGGCTGATAATGCAGGGCATACTCTCCTGTAGCTGGAAAGGGAAGAAACGAGTCAGCACACCCTGGTCGAGGCGAGCCTGAGTACCAAGGCGAACGGCATTGTCTTGATGATTCCAGAACAGGATGCAGGCCGAGACACTCAAAGCCTGGGAAATGCCGTCAACAATCTGATTCAAGACCGCGGAGAGATCTTTTTTAGAAGTCAAGGCGCTCGTGACATCCTTCAAGGCCGCGCGTTGCCGATCCTGGATGGCGGTATTTCCGCCCAACTGGGCATTTTCGATCGCGGAGGCCAGCACACGCACCACGGCCAGAATCAGACGTTGCAGCTGGGCATCCTCGTATTGATGCAGGGCCATGCTGCCGAGTTCCACCGTGCCGAGCACGTGGCCCGCGACCTGTAGTGGTGCGATAAAGGTTGAGCGCACCTGAGGATAGCGACTGAGGGCATCTCCACTGACGGAGGGAGGGCCATCGACGCCATTGGGATAATCGCGCATATGTGCAGAGGCAGGAGGTGGAGTTTGTAGCAACTGCTCCAACATAGAATCCGTGAGAGGGTGTTGATGATAGGAAGCGGACCACACGCCATTTTCGCGCTGGCAGGTTGTGACGCGTACGGCCTGGCGATCGTGGCGCAAGAGTACAATGCCAAAAATATCAAAAGGAAAAACATGCTCTAACCCGGAGGCGAGCAGAGTATAGTCTGGTTTTGTGCCGCGTACGCTGGAGATGATATCTGCAACGTGTTCCATAACGGCGGAGTCCGCAAAAGCGGAATGAGACGTTCTCGCTTCCATCACTGCCCCCGCGTCCATGCCCGATCTTGCTCAACTACGGCGAGAAGAAAAACATGACAGGTAATTTGACCTACGATAGAATATGACAATATTGAGACAAAGTATATCACACAACGACGCTTATTGGTTAAAGAAATTTGGTAGTAGCAGGGAAAACGGGATGCCGGTCGCCTGTGAGTTCGTGATAGAAACATTTGTAAAGGTGGGCCAATAGAGATACGAAAAGGGTGGATAGTGACTATTAAGGAGTTTTTTGCTCGGGACACCTGCTC
>CAZZWK010000077.1:0-31655 GCA_964657925.1 uncultured Dictyobacter sp. | reverse complement strand
CAGGGAATATTTAACACAACGTTAACATATCCATAAAGCATAGTTAACTGTGAAGTGCTAACTTTAGAAATGGAAGTTTGTGGATAGAAGGCTTCAAGTATAGAAATAGATGGAAGATAGTTTATCTGCATTTCCTGAAATGAATGTATGGCTCACGCAAGGAGATTTAGGAGTATTCATGTTAAACAAGTGGCGTAACGCAATTATCGTATCAGCTTTGATCCTGCTCAGCGTTCTTATTTCGGCATGTGGTGGTTCTAGCACTGGTAGCAGCAGCAGCAGTAGCACACCAACGACCTCATCAAGTAGTAGTTCGACCCCCTCTTCAAGCGGTTCCAGTTCAAGCTCAGTCTACCCCAGCGGTGCATATAGCTGTGTGACGGGAAGTATAACTGCTGCTGGCTCAACTGCCCTTCAACCATTGGCGGCGGCAGTCGCCAAAGATTATCAGGCAAAATGTTCTGGCGCGACTATTACTGTTGGCATTGGTGGTAGTGGTGAGGGTCTTTCACAGGCGCAAAGTGGTTCAATTCAAATCGGTGACTCAGACATTTTCAAAAAAGCGGCTCAACCTGATCTTGTCGATCATCAGGTTGCAATCGTCGTCTTCTCTTTGATCGTCAATAGCAAAGTGACGGTGAAGAATCTGACCACCGCGCAGATCAAGAGCATCTACAGTGGTGCGGTCACGAACTGGAGTCAGGTTGGTGGCCCCAATCTACCAATCGTCGTTGTCAGTCGCCCCACCAGCTCCGGTACACGCGCGACTTTCCAGACATATGTGCTTGGTGGACCTGAAACAGTTAAAGGTCCTTCAAACTTGACTACGGATAGCACAGGCACTGTTGTGAAAAACGTGGAGCAGACAGCAGGTGCTATTGGCTATGTTGCACTGGGTAATGCAAAGAAATCTGGCTTGACCATCCTCACCATTGATGGCAACGATCCGACTAATTCTAGCGTTGTTGAGAGCAACACCTACAAATTCTGGAATATCGAACATATGTATACGAAGGGGCCAGCAACGGGTCTTGCGCAGGCGTTCATCAACTACATGGGTAGTTCGGACGGCAAAAGTGAGGCTCAGACGCTCAGCTTCCTCAATATCAGCGACATGCAGAGCAGTTCACTGCAGGCTCACCAGCCTAAATCATAAGTTAAGTTGTACTGACTTCAGAGCATGTCGATTTAGCGGTGAGATGCGTAAAGGTGCAGTAATATGCACCTTTACGTGCCTCTACGATCTAAAGAAAGGAGTATCATCTTGCAGATAGAGCAACGAAACTCGCGAGGTTCGCAAGGTTCATATATAGCGGACCGAGTCGCATCTGTTGTTTTCTTGATCTGTGCTATACTCATTGTCTTTGTCATTGTTGGTATTTTCATCTTTCTCGGTTCAAATTCGTTTCGTGTCTTTGGTGAAGGTGGCACGTTACAGCAATTCTTCTTTGGCACAACATGGGACCCTTCTGGGGCTACGACTGACAGCGGGAATCCTATCTTTGGGGCGGGAGGACTGATTCTTGGCACAATCGTCATCACGATCGTCTCAGTTATTATCGCCACACCACTCTCCTTTGGGATGGCGCTTTTCTTCACAGAAATGAGCCCACGTAGTTTGTCACGTATCTTACAACCGTTGATTGAAATCTTTACTGGCATGCCCTCGGTCACAATTGGATTTTTAGGACTGGTAGTATTGGTTCCTGCTCTGCAAAAATTTACGGCACCAATCACTGGCAATCTGGCTACTGGCGGTTATGGTTGGGGTGCGGCAATCCTGGTGCTCATTATCATGATTGTACCGACAATTACTAGCGTCTCTATCGACGCGCTACGAGCGGTACCAGGGAGTATACGTGAGGGCAGCCTCGCGCTTGGCTCCACGCGCTGGCAGATGATGAGCAGGGCAGTCATTCCCGCCGCAACAACAGGGCTAGCAACAGCCGTTATCCTAGGTACAGCGCGCGCAGTGGGCGAGACGCTAGCAGTAGCGCTAGTGCTTCAAGGTGATTCATTGCCGCAGAAATTGTTCTCGCTATCAGCCTTTTTTCAACCAAATATCAATATTACTTATGAAATCGCACAAAATTTTGGTGATGCAGATGGACCAGCACGTGATGCCTACTTTACGTTAGCATTCATCTTGCTGATCATCTCTTTCCTGTGCGTCTGTATCAGTCGTTATCTATCAAGTAGGAGTGTTTATAAATGAGTGCACAACAGGTGATTCAAGCTCCCAGAGAGGATAGCGAACGGAATACCAGACTTACACGCCTGGTGCAGAGGCTTCATACTAGTAACAACATCTGGTTAAGCATTGTCATGCTAATCGCCACTATCGTTACACTGATTTTTGTAGCGATCATTGTGTTTCTAGTTTTACGTGGTTTAAACGATCTAGTCAGCCCTAGTTTCTACGGTACGAGTGACGCAGGGGTCGGGCGTGAGATATTCAATACCTTTTATATCCTTATCGTTACGGAGATCATACTCATCCCCATCACACTAGCGGCTGCCATCTACCTTGTAGAATATGCACCGCAAGGGGGTATAGTGGCGGTGATTCACTTTGCGGCTGAAACTCTCGCGGGTGTTCCTACGATTGTCATTGGCCTGTTTGGTGCGCTGGTGTTTGCGCAATATGCCCATATGGGATTCAGCCGTAGCGCTGGTATTCTGACGCTCATCTGCTTGAGCTTACCAATTGGTTTACGCTTGTTCGAGGATGCGCTTACCTCAGTCCCAAGAGAGATGCGCGAGGGTGGTCTGGCGTTGGGAGCCACAAAATGGTATGTCATTCGTACCGTGATCATTCCCTCGGCCCTACCAGGCATCATCACAGGGCTGATCCTGACAGCGGGCAGGATTATCGGCGAGGCTGCTGCACTGTTATTCACAATGGGTCTTACCAGCCCGAGCAATGTTTTCACCTTGAATCCTGCTATTCCTAGCGATACATTAACCACCCATTTGTATTATATTGCGGGTCCTGGTGCAGGCAGTACAAGTTTAACAACCGCACAGGAAACGGCGGTCACCTCTGGTTCGTCGGCACTGCTCATTATTCTCCTGTTGGTGATCAACATTGTGGCTCGTGTGGTTGGTCGCGCGATTCAGCGCAGGGTGACGGCAGCATAGCCTCATCAAGATTCGTGTTGCAGGCATTCTTACCCTATTATGACAAAAGGTCGCACGCAAGATGCGAGGAGATTACTCTCTATGAATATCCCGGTAGAAGTTACCAGCAATGGGAGTGCACAACTGCCAGCAGGAGCGAATATATTCTCACGGAAAGTCGCGCGTAGTGGTCATATCTCGTATGAGGGGCGTCCCTACTTCATCAGCAAGGCGCTGGCCGGTCGCTATATCCGGCTAGTGGTGCTGGCTGATCGCCTCATCGTGGATGCGTCCATTCCATTGCACAAAGAGTATACGCTGGCTTAAGGTAGGAAAAAGTAGTACTATTCAATGTAAGGAGGACTCTTTCCGATGGCAATGGACCCATCTCGTTTTAATCAACAACCTGTGCAACAATTGCAAGGTGCCAATGTAGATACAACGAGCGAACGTAACGCTACAGACGAAGCAAATGTACAAACGCAGCAACCGCTTGAAGGTTCGCCGACTGATCTTGTGCATAGAAAAGTCGATGCCAGCACACTGCTGAACGCCAACGCGAATCGCAAGATCGATGTGCAACGCTTGAACTTTTTCTATGGCGCGAAACAGGCGCTTTACGATATCGCGATTCCCATTCGTGAGCGGCAGGTAACCGCGCTGATCGGACCGTCCGGCTGCGGTAAATCGACCTTTCTGCGCACGCTCAACCGCATGAATGATCTTATTCCTGGCTCGCGCACCGATGGTGTAGCAAATATGGACGGCGAGAATATCTTCGCAAAATCGACCGATGTGGTGTTGCTGCGCCAGCGTGTCGGTATGGTGTTTCAGCGTCCGAATCCGTTCCCGAAATCGATTTTTGAGAACATCGCCTATGGCTTGAAAGTGCAGGGTATGAGAGGCAAACAGGTCAATGAAATCGTTGAAGAGAGCTTGCGTGGCGCGGCCCTGTGGGACGAGGTCAAAGACCGCTTGAATACATCCGCGCTTGGCCTTTCCGGTGGTCAGCAGCAGCGTCTGTGTATCGCGCGCGCGCTGGCAGTGAAGCCCGACGTGTTATTGATGGATGAGCCAGCGTCGGCACTCGATCCGATCGCAACACTGAAGATCGAGGAATTGATCAACGAACTGGTGAAGGATTATACGATCGTGATCGTGACGCATAATATGCAACAGGCATCGCGCGTCTCGCAGTATACCGGCTTCTTCCTCAGCGGCAAATTGATCGAGATCGCTCCCACGGTTAACCTGTTCGAGCATCCTTCGCGCAAAGAGACCGAAGATTACATCAGTGGGCGGTTCGGCTGAGAACTGGCCCGCAGGAGGATGCTGTGGTACGGAAAATATTGGTGGTTGACGACGAGGCGGTGCTGGTAGAGACGATTGCTTATAATCTTGAGCAATCGGGTTATCAGGTTGTGACCGCCAATGATGGTGTCAGCGCCCTTGAGGCGGTACACCTGGAAATACCGGACCTGATCGTACTGGATGTAATGTTGCCGGGGATCGATGGTCTGGAGGTTTGTCGTCAGATACGACGCGACAACGAGACCGCGACGGTGCCGATCATTATGCTCACCGCAAAAGGTGAGGAGATCGATCGCGTCGTGGGTTTAGAGATCGGGGCGGACGACTATGTAACCAAACCTTTCGGGCGTCGTGAATTGCTGGCACGTATCCGAGCGCTCCTGCGACGTTCTGATTATCCAATGTCTCCTGGAGGTAGTGGACACCAGCTAGGGTCGTCATCCAACGGCCAGACACTCGGACCAGCGAGAGGAGAGCTGATCGCGGGTCCACTGCGTATCGACCAGGCGGGTCGTAGGGTAAACTGTCGCGGCCAGGAATTAGAGCTTCAGCCGAAGCAGTTCGATCTCCTGATCTATCTAGTACGCAATCGCGGCACTGTGCTCACGCGCGACCAACTCTTGCACAACGTGTGGGGCTATGATTATGTGGGGGACACGCGTACGGTAGATGTGCATATTCGCTGGCTACGCGAGAAACTGGAGGAAGACCCGGCCAATCCGAAGCTGATTCAGACGGTGCGGGGTGTTGGCTACGTCTTTCGCAATTAGCAGTAGTGTTCTGTCAAACTTCATTGTAACCCGCCGACTGCGCCATAAATGTCGCGTGAGCACGGTAAACCGGCTCCTACCGGGGGGTTGTAATGAAGTTTGACAGAGCAGTAGGGGCACTCTTCAGAGGCCAGCCTAGGCTGGGCCTCTGAAGAGTGCCCCTACTGTTACTGGGTTGATTGCACTTCGGCTATTGCCGCGCGTATTTTTTGATAGACGGTATCGAGGAATTCGGGTATGACTTTGATGTCCGCGAGGACGGGCATAAAGTTGGTGTCGCCACTCCAGCGCGGCACGACATGATAGTGGATGTGGTCGGCGAAGCCTGCGCCCGCTACATGGCCCATATTGATGCCCATATTGAAACCATCGGGCTGCATCGCCAGTCGAATAGCTTTGACCGCTAACTGTGCCTGCGCCATCATATCGGCCAGTGTCTCGGGGCTTAATTCATGGAACGCGCCAGTATGTTGATAAGGCGCGACCATCAGGTGACCGTTGTTGTAGGGGTAGAGGTTGAGCATCATGAAACACAGTTCGCCGCGATAGAGGATATGATATTTTTCGTCCTCGTGCGCGGCGGGTTGCGTGCAGAAGACACAACCGGGTGTGGATGGCTTTTGCTGATCGATAAACGCCATGCGCCACGGGGCCCATAGATTTTTCATACAATGGCACCTACTCTTTACTCAGGTTGTTCACACTGCGACCGAGCAGGCATCTCGATCCAGTCCTCCGCCCATATGTGAATGGCCTCGACCACTGGTTTGAGCGCATAGCCTTTTTCGGTCAACTCGTACTCGACGCGCACCGGAATCTGCGGATAGACGACGCGTTTCACCACATTCTCCACCTCTAATTCACGTAAGCGATCACTTAAAACGCGATCGGAAAGTCCCTCGACAAGTGAAGTAAGCTCGCAAAAACGTTTGGGGCCTTGCATGAGGGCATCCAGCAAGAGGCCGGTCCAGCGCTTGCCGAGGATCTGGATCGCGTGCTCGTAGCGTGGACAGGAGTAGGTTATTGATGATGTTGTCATAGTTGTTTGCTCGGTTGGCTGCGTCGCCATGATTAATCTGCCTGCCATTTCAGCGCCGATACTTTTCTCGATCGGCGGTTAGGAATTTCTTAGTCACGGGTGGAAGAACATTGATGTTCCAGGATAAGTAAATGGTGAGAGAGACGACTATTTTTCGTGCCATGCTTATGCATGGTAACAAAATGGTAATAAAAAGCACATATAGAACAGACAATAGTATACCATGTTTTCTATTCTAAGGCAAGTACCGTTACGTATAAAAAGTAAGGAAGGAAGCTAGCGTGGACAGCGAGGGGTCGCGCGCACTATACTACGGCTAACAGCAAAGCAAGAGGGGTAAAAACCAGCATGCTCGATGTAGATCTCGACACCTATCTCAACACCTTTCATCTTTCGCTCAGTTTCCAGGCCGAGGATGCTCGTACCACGGTTCTGCTCGGCGAGAGTGGCGCGGGCAAGAGCACCGTTTTACGCTTGATCGCCGGTTTGTTACGCGCGAGCAAGGGATATATCAGGTTAGGTGAAACAGTGTATGTGGATAGTAGCAAAAATATATTTGTCGCGCCACATCATCGTCCGTTTGGCTATGTTTTTCAGGACTATATGCTTTTCCCTCACCTCAGCGTTTTCGAAAACGTGGCCTTTGGGCTGCGTGCGCAGCATCTCGCGCGTGCTCGTATTCGCCAACGGGTAAGTGATGCGCTGGCTATGGTGCATCTACCCGAGCTTGAGCAGCGTTATCCGCGACAGCTCTCGGGTGGGCAGCAGCAGAGGGTAGCGCTGGCCCGTGCGCTCGCGCTACAGCCACGACTTTTGCTGCTCGATGAGCCGCTAGCGGCATTGGATGTACAGACGCGGCGCGAGGTGCGACAGGAGTTGCGTCTGATCCTCAACGAGGTTGGCACAACGACTATTATGGTGACCCATTACTACCTGGATGCCTTGCTGTTCGGTGATCAAATTCTCGTGCTGGATGAAGGTAAGGTAATTCAACAAGGAGGACAGCAGCAGTTGCGCGAAGCGCCGCGCTCCTCATATGTCGCCGAGTTAGTGGGGATCAACTTTTTCAAAGGACGTATTGTGCGTTTGGAAGGCCAGGCGGAAAGCGCGATCACATGTATCCTGCAAGTGGAGAATGTTTTGCACGCGGGCAAAGCGGTGGAGATAGCGGCGACGCTGCGGGAAAGTGTGCAAGCGGAGGTCGGCATGGAGGTGTATGTGATTGTCGACCCTAGAAGTATCACGATCCATACGTCTCAGCCGGAGGGGTCCGCACGTAACGTCTTTCGTGGTACGATTAGCAATATTTTGCCCAGTAGTTTATCCTCATCCTCATATGAAGGACATGTGCGGCTGGATACACTGCTTGATGATGGTCGTACTCCTTTTAGCATTGAAATAACGCAGGCTTCGGCTGAGCGTATGGGCCTGCGCACGGGAAACAGTATATATATGAGTTTTAAAGCGAGCGAGGCCAGCGCCTATCTTTGATGGGATAGAAAAAGATATCAATCATGGACGGTTTCGCTATCCCAGGTGCAGGTGGAGGGAATGGCGGCGTGGAGGGCGGCGGCAAGAGCATCGATATCCTGAACGTCGTCACGATAAACGGCCCAGGCCTTGGGTTTTTGCCCTGGCTCGACGACGTTACGATAGACCGTCAGGCCGACACGTTTGCCATTGCGGAAAAATTCTTCTTTCACGCGTGTCAGATCTTGCCAGCGCAGCTCGATCACCTCGTCATTACGACTGCGTTTCACCAGTGTGTGAGGGCTGATGGTGATCGTGAAAGGGACGGGTGCGACGATCCAGAGGTAGTAGGCGAAGCCCGCGACGAAGAGGATCGCGGCAATCGTGCTGCCGATAACGGAGGCGCCACTGTGACTATGTTGATAGACAGCGATCCATAGGACAAGCGCGATCACGCCAATCAGGCCGAGGATGGTAACCACGCGTTTGAACAGACTGAGGCCAGGCCCAATAAAGACCTGCTCCTGTTCGATAGAAGATGATGCCATAGTGAAGCTCCGGTAGTATGTTATCTACACGTCAAGCGGTAAAGGTTATGCTCTTTCAGATTGTGGTCCTGTACCAAATTTTCAATAAAAGGCTTGCGAACCTGCGATAGGGTAGGGTCAAGCCAATAAATTGTGACCTTACTTTGTCATGGTTCTTTGTGACCTTTTTAACCGTGCAATGAATTGCAGGCGGGCGCATGAATGCTGCCCGTGTACTGGGTTATGATGGTTGACAGAACACTACGATGCCATTCCTATTGTAGCAATGTGGACACGGTGTGTCCAGGGGGAAGGAGCAGTTTCCCGGAGAAGAGAAACTGCTCAAGTGCAGAAAGGGGAAACGTAAACTAAACAACAAGACGAACAGCAAAAAACGCATAAGGGACAGGCCTGTGTAGAAGTGAGTTGAGTAGCTTCAAAGTACACGGAGCATTAGAGAATGCTCTTGGTGAGTGTTGCCAGGAACTCGGTATTGTTTTGCGTTTTAGTCATATGTTGGAGCAGGGCCTCGGTTGCTTCCAGGCTGCCTTTGCCGCTCTGTTGGTCGGCGAGCGTCGAGAACATACGGCGCATAACCACCACGGAACGTAATGTTTTGTCGTCGAGCAAGAGTTCCTCGCGGCGTGTGCTGGAACGAGCGATATCGACGGCGGGGAAGACGCGGCGCTCGGCCAGTTTACGATCCAGCACGAGTTCCATATTGCCGGTACCTTTAAACTCCTCGTAGATCACATCGTCCATGCGGCTACCGGTATCCACCAGGGTTGTGGCGATGATGGTCAGGCTGCCGCCTTCTTCTATTTTGCGTGCGGCACCAAAAAAGCGTTTGGGCGGTAGCAGGGCGCTGGGATCGAGTCCGCCGGAGAGGGTACGGCCACTGGGTTGAACGGCCAGGTTGTAGGCGCGGCTGAGACGGGTGATACTATCGAGCAAAACGACCACGTCGCGACCACCTTCCACCAGGCGTTTGGCGCGTTCCAGCACCATTTCGGCCACGCGTGTATGAGCCTCGGTGGGCTCATCGAAGGTCGAGCTGATGACTTCGGCCTTGACCGAGCGTTTCATATCGGTCACCTCTTCGGGTCGTTCGCCGATAAGCGCGATCATCAGGTGGGTGTCGCTATAGTTCTCGGTGATCGAGTTCGCGATCGACTTGAGCAGGAGGGTTTTGCCGGCCTTAGGGGGAGAGACGATCAAGCCACGTTGGCCGCGACCGATGGGGGAGACGAGATTGACGAGGCGACCGGAGGTATTGGCGGGGATGGTTTCCAGATCGAACATTTCGCGGGGGAAGATGGGGGTGAGATTATCGAAGTGGGGGCGGCGTTTGGCGACTTCGGGATCGACACCATTGATGGCCTCGACGCGGAGGAGACCGTAGTACTTCTCGTTGTCCTTGGGTGGGCGAACCTGGCCTGAGACCATGTCACCGGTGCGGAGCCCGAAGCGACGAATTTGTGATTGAGAGACATAGACATCCATGTTACCGGGTAGGAAGCGTTCCTGTCGCAGGAAACCGAAGCCATCCTCCACGATTTCCAGTACGCCAGCACTGAAGATATTGCCTTGCTGTTCGGTGTTGGCTTGCAGGAGGCGGAAGACGAGGTCTTGTTTCTTGAGGATGCTGTAACCGGAGAGTTCGAGATCACGAGCGATATCGCGTAGCTCGGTGATTGTTTTCGTTTCTAACTCAGCTATGTTCACGTTGTGTAAGGGCGCAATAGGTTGATGAGGGAACGCCCTTTCTCCTTTCTGCACTTGAACCAGGGTAGTAGTTTGGTGGGAAATTCATAGAAAGCGTGTTTTGAATACTTGTCTCCCGTTTGAAGAGAAAAAGTTTCAGATGCACCGTTTCAAATGATTGGCGGTGACCGGTGGTTTAGTTAAGAGGTCTAATGTGCTATCGGAAGGCTCACATCGACACAATTGAGCACGAGCGAGACTGTGTGGGTTTGCTATGTGGCGCGGATGTGATGACCTTGAAGCTATCAAGAATATATCACAAGGGCAAAGAGATGTCAAGACATTTTATCCATGTATTATGCGCAATTACTCGTCTCTGCCCTTTAATAGTACCAGGGGTGGTAGGAGGGAAAACAGGCCCTGACTAAACCATGTCAGCTACATATGAGCGAGCAGAAGAGCGTTGCATATCGTAGAAAGAGTACCAGTGTGCATCAATCCATTCATTGCACAAGCGTAGATAGGTGCTCAGACCGCGCTGTTCCAGTTCGCGATCGACGACGTGATTGGCGTGAGGATGTTTCCAACGGCGAGGCAGAGGAGAGCCGAAACCGTGGGTATAATGGACTAACTCATGAGCAACGGTTGTAATGACCACGTGTTCAGGGATCAGGGGTGAACGTAACAAGCTATTGATGCCGATAAATGTTGTAGAAGTGTCCAGGGAGAGGCGGATCAGTCCCAGGCGGCTTTTCCAGGGGCTGCAATACTCAATAGTAATGGTGTTCACGGGCACGACATCCGAAAAATAGGTGTGCCAGATCCAATTAAGGTAGGCGGGAAGATTTTCTCGACTTACGGGTACGTCGATAGCGATATCGTGTGCAAAGGTCATTGGAAACATTGCGAGGGCTCCTTATAATAAACATGCTCTTTTTTTGTACACAAAGGTAGAGCAAGGTAATTTTTTGCTGTTGTGAGTCCAGTATACCGACCAGAATTGTGCTGTATATGACTATTTATAAATAAAGCAGAGCTAGATTGTATCGCTGCAAGACCTGTTCTCTATAGCCTATTTGCATGCTAAAATAGGACAAATGATACCTCGCAAGTATAGGCATCGTTTCACAGGTAGAAGGAGCACATGTGCAGAGTCGTTGGCGACAGTCGGGAAGGACACTGATGGTGCGGAAAACGGCACAAAGCGAAAATAGTACCGCGGCAGTTGGTCTGGAAGAAACGATGGGGCACCTGCGTGCGCGGCGCACATCGCTCTTTACGCAAACGATGATCTGGATGACGATTCTCGTTTGTGGCGCGCTTTTACTGGGCACAATCGCGCAGGCATGGTCTAACAGCCAGCTAGCGGCGAAGGTGCAACAGCAGCAACAGGCGTTGCAGCAAGACCAAAAAAATACTGCACAACTGAAGCAGAAAGCGGCTTATTATAAAGATCCATCGGTGATCGAGAGCGAAGCGCGGCAACAACTTGGCTATGTGCGTCCGGGTGAACAGCCGATTCTCATCGAGCACGCTGGTGGTCCTGCTCAAGCGGCTGCACCAACCGCTCATAAGCGGGTGACCGAGCCGCAACAGGGGTTTTGGCAAAGCTGGTGGCATATCTTTTTCGGCACATAGTTCTGGCGCGTACATCACGTACATAGAGAATGGTCGGATTTTCCTTAGCTCAAGGCAAAGTTGCAAGCTTTCAAGAAGCGGCAAAAAGGATATAAGTCATAAATACTTATAAAAGTCTTGACGACCTCTGTATGATAAAAGTATAACGTGAGCATACTTCTGTTCTGGAAGGCAATTTTCTTTCTGTTCCATACTCTAGATTACTAATATGATCGAGTAAAAGATGAAGCAACGATACCGTACAAACGAAATGTGTCTTCTCATTATGCAGCTCCAGTGTTTGCTGGAGCTTCATTGGTTTTATCTTAGAAGGATGCGTTTCGTGGTATAGCTTATGTATTTACTCAGAAGCGGAACGCAATACAAAAAGCGTTCCGTTTTTTTTTATTGGAGAGACGGGGTCAAGAGAGGTGAATGCAACAGTTGGAAAGAGTATTGTGACGATAGGATAGGGGAGGGGTAGGGCTCATCCTTCACGAGAAGAACATGTCGATGCTGCAAGGCGTCTTCTCGCACAAGTGAGCGCGGCCTGACATTTTATTATGAAGTAGGAGTTATCATGAGTGCACGATCAATAGTATCAGAACAGCATACATTCATTCAATCGATAGCACCTGTGCAGCAGGTTGAAGAATACATGCAGCAACACTTGACGCGTTATATCCATGAGCTGACGGATCTTTGCGCTATCGATTCGGGGACGCACTATAAAGCTGGTGTCGATGAAGTAGCGCTCTACCTGGCGGGTAGGATGCGTGGTCTGGGTATGGATGTTACTCTGATTGAAAACGAGAAATGGGGCAATGATGTCTATGGTGTTCTTAAAGGTCGTGGGCAGGGGGTAGCGGTGCTCTTAGGGCATATGGATACCGTCTATCCGGTGGGCACTGCCGAGGCGCGTCCAGTGCATGTTGAAGACAACATCATCTACGGCCCTGGCGTCATTGACATGAAGGGTTGCATTTTGTCGGCGATCTATGCCATTGAAGCGTTGCAGGCATGCCAGTACGAAGATTTCGGGGAGATCCGTTTCCTGTGTGTTTCGGATGAAGAGATCAGCGACCGACATAGCAAAGAGACGGTGTGGAAATGTTGTCAGGGTAGCCATGGTGTGCTGGTATTGGAGGCGGCGCGCGAGAACGGCGATCTCGTCACCTCGCGTAAAGGTGGGGCATGGTATAAGTTGCGCGCACATGGACACGCGGCGCACGCGGGTGTAGAGCCGGAAAAGGGCGCGAGCGCGATTTTGGAGTTAGCGCACCAGATCAAGCAGTTTCAGAGACTTAACGGTTTGCACAAGGGTGTCACTATCAATGTGGGACAGGTCTCGGGCGGAACAGCGGCCAATGTTGTGGCTGATTATGCTGAAGCCTCAATCGATCTGCGTTTCGAAGAGAAGGAGAGCCGTTACGAGGTGGAGAGCCTATGGCATGAGATGATGCAGGAGCACTATGTGGCAGATGTTACGTTGACGTTACAGGTTGACCCAGATGATCGTGAACCAATGGCATGCACGCCACAAAATCTGCGCCTGGCTCAGTATGCCAAGGCCATCGCACACGACCTGAGCTTCGAGGTCAAACATGGTCCGACGGGTGGCATCTCGGATGCGAACTACGCTTCAGGTTTTGGTTTTCCCGCGCTCGATGGACTTGGCCCGATAGGAGGTTTGGATCACAGCCCGAACGAGTATATGGAAAAGGATAGTATCGCGCCGCGTACAGCACTGCTTGCGGGATTGCTGGCAACAATTGGAGCCAAGGGAGAGACTTTGTAGCGAGTGGGGCGAGTACAGCGTTGTAGCTCGTTCTGCTATTTAGCATACTTTTCACGCGTTCTTATAATTCTTCGCACTCATTCTTTTTTTTATAGAAGCATGAAAGAGGAGCACCCCAAATGAGGTGCTCCTCTTTTTTTAGCATGATGGGATCAGGCGCGAATTTCGTCGAGCATCGAAAGGTTGATAAACAGGTCGCAACCCTGGCGAATGGTCGCGGACGCGGCCTCATCGAAAGCCGCGACCTCGACACGCACGCCATGATCGAAGCAGTAGTCGAGCATAGGCATGAAATCGCTGTCGCCGCTCACGAGCACGACGCAATCGACGGCTTTGCCATCAACGAGACGCACCACATCCATACACAGGTCCAGGTCCAGGTCAGCCTTTTTGGCACCACTAGAGAACGTTTTGTAGTTTTTGGTGGTGATACGGTAGCCGAGACCTTTTACAGCCTGCAAAAACATCTGCTCATCACCGGCCTGCGGGCTGGTGGGGCAGTACGCCTGTGCGCGCACCAGGCGGCGATTGCCACGTAAGAAATCGAGCAATTTGCCGAAGTCGACACCCATGCGCAATGTACGTGCCGAGTAGATCAGGTTCGCGACATCGACGAAGACGCCGACGCGTTCCGTCGATGGGAAGGCAGGTAGAGACACGGACACGTTGGCGGGCGACTGGTTGTTGTGACGGAACTCGGAGACCAGGCGATCGGTCTGTGTTTGCAGAGCCTGTGCCACGATATTGGCGAATTGGGTCATGGAAGCGGACGAGAAACCATTATCACCTGTGCGTGGGGAAGATGTGTAGAGCGATCCCGGCGCGGGTCGCATTTCCGCGCGCGCGGTACGACCATCGCGGGTGATCACGCTACCGCGTGCAGGTGATGGCTCAGGCGCCATAAAGGGTCCACTCGCTTCATTGCCTTGATTCATCTGATTCACCGTGTAGCCAGAGAGAAGAGAGTAGGACGCATTACCGTTGGTTTCCGCTATGCGCTGAGAGGCTGCGGGCTGTGCGGGCTGGAATGGAGTAGTCTGCTTTGGCGCGACTGGTGCAATGGGTGCAGTGGCTACACTGGGAGCAACGGAAGGCTGCTCGACCACTGGTGTCACACTATCGTTGTTTGCAGGTAAAGGAGAACTCACATTGGCAACCGGGGCATTAACATTACCAGTAGGGGCAGAGCGATGACGGCGGCGGCGGCGTGAAGTCGCTTTCTGTAACTCGGCGTATTCCAACGGGGGCAGGTCTTCGGGAGCAACCTCCGTGGCAGTCGATGTTATGGGAGCAGGCTCCTCGACTGGATTAGCGGTGGCGGCGGCTGGTGTTGCTACGCTCGTAGTCGTCTGCGACTCTTTCTGACCATGGCGTTTACGCACGGAGTCTAAGCCCGTTATGGATGGACGCTCCGCTTCTTGAGAGACGACCTCTTTCGGCTGAGTCACGTCCTCGCGTGTAGGGTTCGTGAGATCGACGCTGGCTTTCTGCTCCTCGGCGGGCAGGCTTGTGCCAGCAGGGGCAGACGAAACAGAGGGCGCGGACGTCGTTGGAAACAGCGGTGATGATGTATGCGACGCCGGTCGATCAAAACGGTAACGGCGCGCGGGCTTTGGTGAGGTTTGTTCAGCAGCCGCATCTGTGGTAGAGGTCGAAGAAGGTTCGGATTTCGGCTGTTGTTGCTGCACCTGCTGCTGTGGCGTCTCTACGGCTGGAAGTTCCTCACGTTGATGACGATTGACGACGCCATGGCGAGGCATACGCAAGCGTGTAGCCGGTCGTAAGAGCGGCGAGACGGGGCGTGCAGCGTTTTTCTTCTCCAAATCTTCTTTTTCCTCGGCCTTCTTTTTGTCACTCTCCTCTTTCGTCGCGAGCGATTGCTCGTCCGTTACCGCGGGTGAAGAGATGGTTTGTGCTGGTTCAACAGGAGAAACATCCGCTGTCGAAGATTGATTGTGCGTGGACGTAGCTTCATCCGCTACGGGTGATACGACCCCGAGTGTCTCGGCCTGTGCATCACGTAAAGTTGCCTGCAAAGCGGCCTCCGCCTGACGGAATTTCGCGATGAAGTCAAAGGGTTGCACATCCTCGGAACTCACTTCAATGGAGGACTCGGCCACATAGATGTGCTGGGTCTGCTCTTCGAGAGCAAAAGCTGGTGCGAGCGTGGCCTCTTCACCTATCAAAGGAGGAAAGAGGGCTGCCGACTCATCTTCAGCAGGAATCTGTTCAGGGGTATCTTGCGCGTTCGGCGTGGTCGATATTTCAGCCGGATCAGATGATTGCGCGAAGGGAAGAGAGGCAGCAGCTTCTGAACCAGTTATGGACGCGTTTGATGCTACGCCTGTTGTTTCGTTTTTCTGTGATAGCGCGGGCGCCTCTGGTGCTTCCACTGTCGCGCCAGGCGTGGCTTGAGCGACATCCTCGGAAGGGTCGTTTGCGGCCACGGGTGTGGAATCCGCGGCTTGAGAGGCTTCGCTCACGGGATGTGTGGTTTCATCCGTTGTTGCCTGTGAAGAAGCCGTGGGGAGAGAGGTTTCAGCATCTTCAGTATGGGCAACGGCTTCTTGTGCGACAGGCTGTGTAGCCTCAGGTGAAGCTGAATCCGTCGATATTTCGTTTTCGGAGGTCGATACATCCCTGGCGGCGGCTGCGTCAGCGTCGCTATATTCATTATCAGTATGTTGCGTTGTCACTAAGATCTCCAGTCTCAGTCACTACGAACCGGAGCGCTTGATATTGCCGTAGAATGGTTTCGGCAGAAGGCTGTTGGGGCGGACATGCATCATCTATCTTGATCCTACTTGATAGGTTAATGCAATGATGCCATATGCGCTACAAATGGGCGGTTTTGCCAGATAGCTTGCCCTGGCAAATGCATAGGGTCCGCCCCATCATAATCCTCGGCTGTCTTTATCACACTGCGCGTTTCTACACAACCCGGTTCGGTCTTATCTTTGTCAACGCCGTTTGTTGCTTTACTCTTGCTGTACG
Source organism: uncultured Dictyobacter sp. (assembly GCA_964657925.1). Taxonomy (GTDB): domain Bacteria; phylum Chloroflexota; class Ktedonobacteria; order Ktedonobacterales; family Ktedonobacteraceae; genus Dictyobacter. The sequence continues at coordinate 15,305 of CAZZWK010000077.1, read as the reverse complement.
CCACCATTCAACGGCGGAACACTGGTGTGTACAGGATGAACGTCGGAAGAATTAGCCTCATGTGGGCTAAGGGATGTTGGCAGATGGAGGTTATCCGTACCGGTGGGCAACTGTTTTTGGCGATACCCCAGGGTCTTTTTTCCGTTCACCTGGCGAATACTATGCCATACAGTAATCATGCGTTCCACGGCGGTCACGTTGGAAAGGACCGCAAGCAGAGCGAGAGCCCAGATACTGGTAGAGGATAGGAGTCCAAGAGCCAGTAAAACGACACGTTCTGGGCGGGCTAACAAGCCAGTTTTGCACTCGATTCCCAGGCCCTCGGCGCGAGCTTTGGTATAGCTCACCATTAAAGAACCGACAACTGCGATAAAGATGAAAGAGATCATCCAGGATTGCTCGTGCGGAGCAGGCCAAAGTGCATCTTTGAGGCCAGGATGCTGCAACGCATAATAGAGCAAACCAAACAAGATGACACTTTCAGAATAGCGATCCAGTGTCGAGTCAAAAAAAGCGCCAAAGGTCGAAGCGGTGTTACTGACACGAGCAACCGCGCCATCGAACATATCAAAGATGCCAGCAAACAGTACTAACAACCCACCAATGACTAGATGTCCTTGAGCGATGACGAACGCGGTGACCAGACTTAGTAAGAGTCCCACGCCCGTTAACATGTTCGGGGTAATACCTGAATGGGCCAGCGGTTTCACAATCAATACCGCCAATGCTCTAGCCCATTGCTGTACACGTCTGCTAAACATAACACTATTGTACCACAATTAGCCTTTTTGGACTAGAGGTCTTGTCTTCAAATTTAAATTTTCTCAAGGCGAAGTTTTCTGGTGTTCGCGGCAGAGCGCTGATGAAAAGAGGGGAGGGAGACCGCACAATGAATTGTGCGCGGGCGCATGAATGCCGCCCCTACTGGTTTGACACACTGTGTCATTGCGCTTGAAATAGGAGTGCTTGCACGCATATACTACAGAGAGATGTTTGCTCTGGATTCACAGATCAGAATCATGATAGGCAAACGATTTCCGATAGAAGGGCTACACACTCTACTCTATTCGTCACCTTGGCAATTATTATGAACAATGTAGTTCTTTAGGAGTTGACGATGACCGTTTCTAGCAATCAATCCACACATAGTGTCAATGTGCTGCGTGCCGCGCACGCCGAATTCCCTGTCAGCGATCTGTCGCGTGCACGCGAATTTTATGTCGATCTACTCGGCTTCGTCGAGACAGAGTGCGACGAAGATCATATCTATCTGCGCTGCCTGGAAGAGCGAGAACACCATAGCCTGGTGCTTCACAAGACACAGACAACGGGTATCAGCCATATTGCTTATCGGGTTTCCGCAAGTGGTGATCTGGACCAACTGGCCGCGATAGCGCGAGAGCAAGGACTGCCGTATCGCTGGCTGCAGGAAGAGGAGGCCGGGCAACCCTACGCGTTACGTATGCAAGATCCCGCTGGTCTCCCCATTGAGTTTTATCACGAGATGCAGGCGGTTCCGCGTATGCTACAACAATTTCACCTGCACAAAGCGGTGCAAATTATGCGCCTGGACCATTTTAATTGCCAGGTGCCGGATGTGGCGCTGGCCGCTTCATGGTATCAAGATGTACTGGGTTTTCGCACGACCGAATATACGGTCAAAGAGACGGAGCAGGGCGAGCAGCTGTGGGGTAGCTGGTTGACGCGTAAGCATACGGTGCATGACCTGGCGCTGATGAACGGGGTCGGTCCTCGCCTTCATCATGTCGGCTTCTGGCTGCCCGACGCGCTGGCGGTGTTGCGCGCATGCGATGTGCTCGCGGGCGCCGGTTACTACGGCAATATCGAGCGCGGGCCAGGTCGGCACGGCCTCTCGAACGCGCTATTCGTGTATGTGCGGGACCCCGATGGCAATCGAGTCGAGTTGTACGCGAACGACTACCTCACCAGCGATATCGACGCCGAGCCAATACGCTGGACGCTCGAAGATCCGCGCCGCCAGACCTTCTGGGGACACTTCGCGCCCGCGAGCTGGTTCGAGCAGGCCAATCGCGTCGTCTCGATCGAGGACGGGAGATTGATCGAAACCCAGCAACCACGTTTGCGCGACCGTCCCAATCACGTCACGTAACAACGCTTACCATTACAGAATAGTTTCCGTTATGAACGATTGATAAAGCAGGGCAGCCCTACGCAATGAAGCAAATAGAGGAGATGATTTATGCCAGCGATCACAGGAAGCGAATTTCTCAAACGACTACGCGACACACAGGGCGAGGTCTGGATCGACGGGGAACGCGTCAAAGATGTGACGACCCACCCAGCCACTCGTCATGCCGCGCACAGTGTGGCCCATCTGTACGATATGCAAAGCGATCCGGCGCTACGCGATACCCTCACCTATACCTCACCCAGCAGTGGGGAGCGAGTGGGCATGAGTTTTTTACAACCACAGACAGTCGAGGATCTGCAGCGACGCAGCGCGGCAACGTTAGCGTGGGCACACTACAGCGGCGGCATGATGGGACGCACTCCTGACTATATGAATAGCAGTTATATGGCGTTGAATGCCGCGAACTCGTATTTCGCGGATAACCGACCGGACTTCGCCGAGAATGTGCGTCGCTACTACGAATATATACGCGAAAACGACCTGTGTCTGACGCATACGCTGATCAATCCGCAGGCCAATCGTAGCGTCGGCGCGAGTCAACAGGCCGACCCGTATCTCGCGGCTGGCATTGTCAAAGAGACGGACGCGGGCATTATCATTCGTGGTTGCCGCATGCTGGCGACGCTGGCACCATTCTCGGACGAAATTACCGTCTTTCCCAGTACGGTGCTCAAAGAGCAGAGCGATACTACGCGCTACGCCTATGCGTTCAGTATTCCCTCGAACACGCCGGGGCTGCGCTTCATCTGCCGCGAGAGTTTCGATAACGGGCATAGTCGCTATGATCATCCGTTGGGCAGTCGTTTCGAGGAGTTCGATGCGATTGTCGTGTTCAAAGATGTGCTGGTGCCTTGGGAGCGCGTCTTTTTGTATGGCGACAACGATCTGTGCAACAATGTCTATGGTCGGACAGGCGCGGTTGTGCACATGATGCATCAGGTCGCGGCCAAGAATGTCGCCAAAACCGAGTTGTTGCTGGGTATTGCCGCGAGCATCGTCGATAGCATTCAGGTGGGGCAGTTCCAGCATGTACAGGAGAAACTCGCTGAGATCATCATTAATCTGGAGACGATGAAGGCGTTATTGCGTGCAAGCGAGGTCGATGGAGCGCCGAACGAGTACGGCTTGATGACGCCCGCGCGGGCACCGCTGGATGTGGTGCGCCTGATTTATCCTAAAGTTTACCCACGTATGGTCGAGATCATTCAATTGTTGGGCGCGAGCGGGCTGATGGCGATTCCCAGCGAGGCGGATTTCGCTAGCGAGATCGGTGAAGATCTTCAGCACTATATGCAGAGCGCCAAGCAAAACGCTTATGACCGCGTGCGACTCTTCCGCCTGGCCTGGGATGTCACCAGCAGTTCTTTTGGGGCACGGCAGGCGCTATACGAGCGATTTTTCTTCGGTGATCCTGTGCGCGTGGCGGGTGGTCTTGCTATGGGCTATGACAAACAGCCTGCGATGAATTACGTCAAAGCGTTGCTGGATGAAGGGAATAGCGAGGAGATACATGAGATACCGCAAGAGAACGCAGCGCACGATCTGCACAGCATAGGCAACGATTAACGAGTCGATCAGGGAGGAAAATAATGGTTACACGGAGAGATCCGGCGACACTACGAGGTTCTATTGTTCCGCTGGTGACGCCATTTACGGAGGATAGTGCGTTCGATGAGCCTGTTTTCCAGCGGCTGATCGAGTGGCAGGTGGAGAGCGGCAGCCATGGCATCTCGGTCACGGGCACGACAGGCGAACCGAGCGCGCTCTCGCTAGACGAGCGAGAGCATGTGATGGATGTCGCTATGCATACTTTGCGCGGTAGACTGCCCTTCGTGCCCGCGACGGGCACAAACAACTACGATGAGACGTTGCACCTGACACAGGTTGCTGAGCAACTGGGCGCGGACGCCGCGCTCGTTATTGTGCCATATTATAATCGACCATCGCAAGAGGGGCTGTATCGCTACTTTCGCCAATTAGCGCAAAACGTCGATATACCACTGATCATCTACAATATTCCTGGTCGCACGGCACTCAATATGGCACCGGCGACAATGGCGCGCCTGCGCAGAGATTGCCCCTCTATCATCGGGGTCAAAGAATCGAACAAAGATTTCGAGCACGTCAGTCACGTGTTGCATCAATGTGGACGCGACTTTCTGGTGTATTCGGGCATCGAGTTGCTGTGCTATCCTATGCTGGCAATCGGTGGGGCGGGTCACGTCAGCGCGACCGCGAATATCCTGCCGCGCGAGGTCGCCGAACTCTATAATCTGGTGGAGGCGGGGGAGTGGAAAAAAGCGCTTGATCTGCACTACTACCTCTTGCCTCTGAACGAGGCACTTTTCCTCGAAACCAATCCAGGACCATTGAAATGGGCAATGGGCCGATTGGGGCGTATCAATCCATACTTGCGGCTGCCGTTGTGCGAGCCAGCGCAAGCGAATCAAGAAAAGATAGCGGAGGTCCTCGATAGTTATGGATTGCCGGGGCAGAAAGAGGTGCGAGGATGAAACGAGCACGTTTTTTGGCGGAAGGGTACTATCACGAGGGCGAACTTGTCGAGGCGGGCATCATACGCGATGAGTCCGGTCATCACCATCGGGCCGGAGACATTACGTTTCTACCGCCGGTCGAGCCGCGCACGATGGTGGGTATCGCGCTCAACTATGCGGACCACGCCAGCGAGCTTGCTATGGCGCAGCCACCGGAGCCTGCGCTCTTCTTCAAACCGCTCAATACGCTGCTCGGGCATCGCGGACACGTGGTCTATCCTACCGGCGTCGAGTATATGCACTACGAAAACGAGTTAGCGGTCGTGATGGGGAGACGCTGTCGCAAGGTCAGCGAGCGAGAAGCGCTCGGTTTCGTACGTGGCTATACGATTGCCAATGAACTGACCATTCGCGACTTCGTCACGAACTACTTTCGACCGCCGATCAAGGCGAAGGGATGGGATACGTTCTGTCCGCTCGGTCCTTATCTGGTGGAGGGAGAGGTCGAGGACCCGCACACGCTGGAGTTACGCACCTATGTCAACGGAGAGCTTAGACAGCAGGGAAATACGCGCGACTTCGTGCTGAACGTGCCACAACTGATCGCGTACATCACCTCGTTTATGACGCTGGAGGCGGGCGATATTATTCTGACCGGCACGCCGAAGGGCATCTCACACATCTATCCTGGTGACCAGATGCGGCTGGAGATCGATGGGTTGGAAGCGTTAGAGAACGCGGTGATCGCCGCGCCAGAGGATTAGCAGCATGACAACGACACCTGATAAGAGTACTTCAGCGCAAGGCGCGAAACCGATACAGGTCGAGCCTGCATTACACTATATCGATGGTCATTTTCAACATGGGCAGGCGGGGCGCACATTCGAGACGCTCAACCCCGCCACCAATCAGCCCTTGACAACGGTCGCGGAGGGCCTGAGTGAAGACATCGACCTGGCGGTGCGTGCGGCGCGACGAGCATTCGATGAGGGTCCGTGGCCGCGCATGGGCGTGGCAGAGCGAGCGGCGTATTTGCTGCGTATCGCGGACGCGATCGAGGCATACGCCAACGACATCGCGCAGCTCGAAGTCTATGACGTGGGGCTGCCAATCACGCAGGCGCGTTCGCAGGCCGCGCGTACGGCGGAAAACTTTCGTTTTTATGCCCGTGTCATTCAGAATCTGAACGGGGACGCGTATCAGGTGGGTAGCGCGTTTCTCAACTATACGATACGCAAGCCGGTGGGTGTGGCGGGCCTGATCATGCCCTGGAATACGCCTTTGATGCTTTCATCGTGGCGCATCGCACCAGCGCTGGCGGCGGGCAATACAGTTGTGTTGAAGCCAGCGGAGTGGTCGCCGCTCTCGGCCAACCTGTTGGCGCACCTGATCGATGAGATCGGCCTGCCAGCGGGCGTCTTCAACGTGGTCAACGGTTTCGGCGAAAGTTGTGGCGCGGCGCTGGTGACGCATCCAGGGGTGAACCTTATCTCGTTCACGGGCGAGACCAGCACGGGCAAAACGATCATAGCGAACGCGGCGGCGACGCTCAAACGCTGTTCGGTCGAGCTAGGAGGGAAGTCGCCGGTGGTGATCTGCGCCGATGCCGATTTTGAGCGTGCGCTGGATGCCGCGATCTTCGGCATCTTCTCGCTCAACGGTGAACGCTGCACAGCTGGCTCGCGTCTGCTGATCGAAGATGCCATTTATGAGCGCTTTGTCGAGGCGGTAGCACAACGCACCGAACATATTCGTGTCGGTGATCCCTCCGATCCCAGCACCGAGCTCGGTCCTTTGATTCATGCAGAGCACTGGAGCAGGGTCAACAGTTATATTGAGGCTGGTCAGCGTGAGGGCGCACGCCTGATTGTCGGGGGGAAACGACCGGAGGGATTGGACGAGGGCAATTTTCTACAGGCAACATTTTTCGCTGATGTCGATGCGCGCATGCGCATCTTCCAGGATGAGATTTTTGGGCCGGTACTGGTGGCGACACCATTTCGGGGTGAAGAGGAGGCTATTCGGTTGGCGAACGATGTGCGCTATGGACTGGCAGCGTATGTGTGGTCGAACGACATCAAGAAGGCTCACCGCATTGGACAAAATATCGATGCGGGCATGGTGTGGTTGAACTCGCAGAACGTACGCGATCTGCGCACACCATTCGGAGGAGTGAAGGAGAGTGGCATCGGGCGCGAGGGCGGGCGCTACGCGTTCGATTTTTACTGCGAGACACAACTTTTACATGTCTCGCTCAACGACCAGCCTATCCCGCGTTTCGGCGTTTGATAGGCAATAAAAGCAAAGGTCCGCGTAGGACAAACGCATGGTTTGTCCTACGCGGACCTTTGCTTTTAAGTTAAGAATGCTATTATGCCATGACTGCCTGTTCGGGCGTCTGTTGACCTCTTTTCGAGAGGTAGCGCACCCATTGGTAATACGCTTGCAGGTCCCACATGGTGCCGGTGGGAGCGGTCAGGCCATTTTCGATGGCGGCGCGTACTTCTCTGGCCGTTGTACCGGCGAAGCGCGTCATGCCTGTGCCGATCGCGCTCAAGCTGTGTGCATCACTATTGCCAAGTTCTGGTAGACGATAGATCTCGCGATTGGTACCCATGGCGACGGCGTTGGCATAGATGCCGCAAAAGCTGGCGTTCCAGGTCTCGATACCATCGAGCCACACGTCCTGCGAGGCATAGATGCGATCCAGAGTTGCGCGTTTGCAACTGTGGCGGAAGAATCTGTTCAAAGGATGGGCCACGACAGCCAGTCCGCCCTGCTCGTGAATAAGGTCGATGCTACGCTCCATGCTCAGACCTTTGGGAATCTGTTTCTCGATAAACAGGCCGAGCAGGTGGCCCTCTTTGGTCGAGACCTCTTCACCGACAACAAAATCGAAGCGGTAGGAACCGCGCTGCCAGAGATCGCGCGCGCGCAGAGCGCCTTCAATAACATCATGATCGGTGAGCGCTATGACATCCAGATCAGTATGCTGCTGTACGCGCGCGAGAATCTGTTCGGGCGTCGCGCTACCATCGCTATAGGTGCTGTGCATGTGTAAGTCGGCTCTACCATTCTTGCCACTGCTGGCAGCCTGTTCATCGGTCATTCTGCTACGCATACCCAACATATTTGTACCAGTAGCCACCACTCGTTCGCTCTTGCTCGTTATCATGTGTTTCCTTTTCTGTCTTCACCAGTTTGTCCGGCTGTGATAATTGGAAGATAAGTTCTTTTTGGATGTTTGTTTTGTCATGAATGTCTACGATAAAACTCTTTTGCAAGATCAAAGCTCAGACCCCTAATTAAGAGTAGCATAGCTTTCTAAAAAGCAGGTTTAGAGCATGATAAGAGTTTGTAAGTTTTGTTAAGAGTGTGTTTACTCTTCTGATCCCGTGTCAGCCTCGATTAATTCCGGCCCCATCAAAAGTGATTCCGTCAGAATCGCGGGATCGATCAGTAGCTCTAAACGCTGGAGACAAAACTGAAAGCGTTGTGTATGCAGGGAGCAGTATACCTGTCGTCCAATGCGCCGTGTCTTGATCAGACCGGCGCGTCGTAACTTGCGCAGGTGCCATGAGACCAGTGGTTGGCTGATATTCAGCAACTCGACAAGGTCGGTCACGGTCATCTCCGGCGTACGTGCCAGGTGATAGATGATCGTCAGACGAGCAACGCCAGCCAGGGCTTTCACCATACGCTTGAGGTCACGCCAATCTTCCACTCATATATCCTCTCTTTGATAAAAGAAAAGGTGAAAAGAGATTATTCAGTGCCGCTCTGCTTGTATTTAAAACTGCTAATAATGTAGACGCCTTATTCATAAAGGACTATTTATATTTTATATGTTTTTGTGCCTGGCGTCAAGGGATGGAGTCGGAGAGTGCCGATACGCAGGCGAAAATAGGCGATGAAATGAAAAAGCCCTCTCGTGTGAGAGGGCCTGCGAAGTGGGTGACCAGGGACTCGAACCCTGAACCGAACGATTAAGAGTCGTTTGCTCTACCATTGAGCTAGTCACCCTTGTTCAACATATTGAACAGGAAGATAATAGCATAGCAGTCTATGGGCGTCAAGAGGATTTGAGAAATTCGCCAGCCTGCATGGTCAGCCATAGAGATGTTGACGAATTTCTCAGATGTTGGGATTCGATCAGGCTTTTTATGCTACGTGCAGGATGATGCGACCACGGCCATGACCGTTCTGGCTCAACTCGTGGGCTTTGTCGGCATGTCCGAGGGGAAAAACTTGCTGGATAAAGGTTTTAACCTTTCCCTCGTCGATCAGTTGCGCGAATGTATCGAGCAATTCGGTGGTGACCTGGGCGGAGAAGCGACCGGCGTGTACACCGAGTTCCTGCGCTCTGGCCTCGTCGGGCTGACCGGCAATCGTGATCAGAGTGCCACCACGTTTTAAAGTTGCATAGCCTGAAGATAGTGTATTTCCACCGACCGTATCGAATACCAGATCGACATCATGGATCTCGTCTTCGACGCGCGTGTTTTTGTAGTCCACCACTGTTTCAGCGCCAAGCGAACGCACAAAATCGACATTGTCGGTCGAGGTGGTAGCGATGACATGCGCGCCCTTCCAATGGGCGAACTGGACCGCGAAGAGACCTACACCACCGGAACCACCGAGGATGAGCACCCGCTGGCCTGGTTGCAGGTTACCGTGATCGAAAATACCTTGCCACGCAGTGGTCGCGCCGACAGGAACAGTGGCGGCCTCATCGAAACTCAGTGTCTTCGGTTTAAGAGCCAATGAACTTGCCTGGGCGAGGGCATATTCCGTATATGAACCCTGGGAGCTGCGCCCGAACACTTCTTGACCTGGCTGGAATGTAGTTACGCCTGAGCCAACCCGTTCCACCACACCGGCAAGATCGGCACCGGGGGTATAAGGAAAGGTTGCTGGCATTAAATTTCTGTATATGCCCGAACGGATCTTCCAATCGACCGGATTCACGCCTGCCGCGTGCACGCGCACGAGCACTTCGCCCTCCTGTGGCTCAGGGCGCTCGATCTGCGCCAGTTTGAGTTGATCGGGGTCCCCATAATCGTAGACCTGAATTGCATTTATCGTTGACATAGTAATGAAATACCTCGTTTGATAGTGAATTTGACCGCTTTAATAGCGTTCTCTTTGTATTAACAAGAGAAGCTCGCAAGATATTTCGTGTGGAAGTCGAGGATGGTAGGTTTCTTATAAGTGTGAAAGAATATGTTCTTCGATGCTATTTCGCCAACGACGAGGTGATGGGGCGAGGCGGCAGGGCTGGCGAGTATTCACGCTGCGCCAGTGGCAAAGTGAAGGAGATGCGTGTGCCATGACCAGGATTGCTCTCGGCCCAGACACGCCCACCATGGGCATTGACGATCGCTTTGACGATAGATAGCCCAAGTCCGCTGCCACCGGTATGTGAGGCGCGGGAACGGTCGGCGCGATAGAACCGCTCGAAGATGTGGGGCAGGTCAGTAGGATCGATGCCGATGCCCGTGTCACTCACGGTAACGATCACCATGCCCTGCTCAACGCGTTCACCAATACGAATTGTTCCACCTGAAGAAGTGTAGTGACGCGCGTTATCGAGGAGATTGAGCAATACCTGCGTAATGCGATCACTGTCCGCGAGCACCAGTGGAGTGGTGGTGGAAAAATCGTTGTGCACGCTGATATGCATCTGCTCGCACTCCGGCTCGACGACCAGCAGTGTTTCATCGACGAGGGATTGCAGGTTGAGGGGTGCGAGGTCGAGTTTTATCTGGCCCGACTCCATCATAGTCATCTGGCGCACATCCGCCACCATACGGCGCAGGCGTTGCACCTCGCGTCCGATACGCTGGGCGGTCTCCTGACGCGCGTCGGGATCGGTGATCACATTATCAGCCAATGCTTCGCTGAAGCCCTGGATGGCGGTCAATGGAGTGGCGAGATCGTGCGCGATATTGGCGATCAATTCGCGGCGTACCTGATCCTGGCGCCGCAGTTCGTTCATGTCGGACTCGATTTTATCGGCCATCTCGTTAAAGGTCTGTGAGAGTGTGCCCAGTTCGTCCTGTGTATTCACCGTGGGGGCGCGTTGCCCATAATTGCCGCGTTTCATATGTTCAGCCGCGGCGGTTAATGCTTCGAGGGGACGCGTGAAACGACGCGCGAACCACAGGCCGAAAAGGGCCGCGATAATCGCGACGACGATGGCGGCAATAATGATGGAAGCATTCAAGTTCTCCAACAGATTCTGCTGCGCGTTAGACGGGCCGCGCGAGGGCCGTGGTCCCGGCCCATTCGACTGATTGAGCTGAGCGAGCACCATCGCACCGATGACCTGATTATCACCTCCCACCAGTGGTGTACTGACATAGAGCGAGGAGGCGGTGCCATTACCAGTCGAGAGTTGGAGCGTACCCGATGAATCTTGCGATTGCAGAGATTGCTTGAGCGCATTTTGGACGGTGGACGACGAACAATCGTCTATCGAAAACGACGGTGAAGGAGAGCAGAGTTGTATGGTATCTGAAGCATCGACAATAACGATCATGTAGTCTTCCGGTCCCTGCGAGCCCGCGATACCATCCCACGAATTGCCATGAAAAATATATTGTCGTTCCAGATTTTGTGCCTCATTCATCGAGAGATATTGAAGGCGTTGGATCTGAACGGAGTAAAGGTAGTTTTGCACGACCAGCGAAACGACAAAAGCAAGCACCAGCACCGTGCCAAGAATGGTAGCAAGGAAGCTGAGCACAAGTTTTGATTTCAGGCTCATCGAGTGGAGCACAGAAATGTTTCGCATACGAATCACCTCCAGGGAAAGCGCTTCGAATTTCAGGGGCGGCCAGAAGACGTTGTGTGCACGGTAGAGACGGGCATGAACTTGTAGCCGACGCCCCAGACGGTCTGAATGTGGTGAGGGGCACCAGGGACAGCTTCCAACTTCTTGCGCAATGTTCCGATATGCACATCGACCGTGCGTCCATCGCCGAGGTAGCTGTAGCCCCAGACCTGATTCAAAAGCACCTCACGCGTAAAGACGCGATCGGGCGAGGAGGCCAGCGCGACCAGTAGATCGAACTCTTTGACGGTCAGGACAACTTCCTGTCCATTGACCAGCACGCGGCGCGCGGGTAAATTGATACTGAGTCGGTCGAACTCAAGTGTATCGGACGAAGATGGGTTACTGCTCTCGTTCACCTGCTTCGATTCTGTGGTCGCGGCGCTACGACGCAAAATCGCTTTGACGCGACTGACAACCTCACGTGGGCTAAAGGGCTTGACGAGATAGTCGTCGGCACCAGCCTCCAGGCCCATGATGCGATCATCCTCACCCTGCCTGGCGGTGAGCATGAGGATGGGCGTATTGGACCAGGCACGAATGCGACGGCACACTTCCATGCCATCCAGCATCGGCAGCATCAGGTCCAGGATGACCAGATCCGGTTGTTCGCGCGCATGCAATTCTATGCCCGCGATACCATCACTGGCGATGACAACCGTAAAGCCAGCCTGGTCCAGGTAGAGACGAATCACCTGCGCGATATTCGCTTCATCTTCGATAACCAGAATTTTCATAGATTTATTGTATCCGCCGTGCATCAAAAATCTGCGCTAAAATTGTAAAATTTTTGTATGTTCGCACTCATCGTGCGCTCATAATTATAGCATTTAGGGATGTGGACGCGATGGGGCAAACGCATGGTTTGCCCTACGCGGACCCTACACAAGGGATGGATTAAAATTGGAAGCGGAGCAGTCCGAGGCGGTCGAGTGCCTGATACGCAGCGGCTACCTGGCTGCTTACTGCGAACTGGCCGCTGTGGATAAGCGCGAGCAACTCGGTGGGGGTCACCAGCCTGTTCTCGATTACCTCGGCGGGATCGACCTTCTGGCTACCAGTTTTGCGTATATTGCGTGCCAGAAACCACCAGGCACGTGTTACGGCTCCAGTTGGATTCACCAACGCCTGTGCAAGCGGCTCAATATCGGCGGTGTCGACGCTGTAGCCGGTCTCTTCCATCAGCTCACGATGCGCGGTGAGCAGAGGATCATCCTCATCGGGATCGATGCCGCCCGCGGGAAACTCCAGCACCTCCATGCCAATACCATGCTTGTACTGTTTGTTGATCAAGAAGCGACCATCCGCTGTTAGTGGTACGATGCCGACCCAGCCGCGATTTTCGATGATGTAGTAATCATCCAGGATAGTGCCGCCCGGTAGCTCCACTTTTTCTGAACGGATGCGTAAGTAGGGTGTATTGAGCACCTGGCGCGACGAGAGCGTGCGCCAGGGACTCGTTTGTGCTGAACGTGGCGTGTCCGATGTATGCGATATGTCTGACATAGATTAAGCGTTTCCTTCTATGAAGATGATAGAGTAATAGCGGCCTGTGGCGGCTGAAAACGTAAGAGGAAGAGGAATTCTTTATTGCCATCGCGTCCCAGGATTGGTGAAGCAATCTCATCCTGCACGATAAATGGTGTATGTTGCGGAATCCACGCGCGCAAGTCCTGCAAGACGCGTTGATGCACCGCGGGATCGCTGATCACGCCGCTACCGCGATCGACCTCGGCCTTGCCCGCCTCAAACTGTGGCTTGACGAGCGACACGATCCAGGTTTCCGGCGCGGTGACGAGTAAAGGGGCGAGCACGGGCAAGACCAGGCGCAGCGAGATGAACGAGACATCGATCACCACACACTGGATAGGCTCGGGCAGGGTCGAGAGGTGACGGATATTGGTGCGTTCCATGACGACAACACGTGGGTCGTTGCGTAGCGGCCAGGCCAGCTGTCCGTGTCCGACATCGACGGCGTAGACACGGGTCGCGCCGCGCTCCAGCAAACATTGGGTGAAACCGCCGGTGGAGGCGCCGACATCGAGCGCGACCAGACCTGTGGGATCGAGACCGAACGTATCGAGCGCCTTTTCCAGCTTCAGGCCGCCGCGACTCACATATTTCAATTCGGGCGAGGGTTGCGCGATGCGCACAGGGCTATCCAGTGGGACCATCGTGCCGGGCTTATCGACGAGGCGCTCGCCCACAAAAATCTGCCCCTCCATAATCAGCGCACGCGCGCGTTCGCGGCTGGGCGCGAGTCCCAGGCGCACGAGAGCGACATCCAGGCGCTCTTTATTCGCCGCCATACATCCCCTTTCCGTTTTCACCGTTAACGCCCTGGCGAGGGCGCGGACGCGATAAATCGGGTCCATACATTATGTGGCATGATGAATCAGCATGTATGTTATTACCGGATGTAATTTGTTCACTTGCATAATCAGGTCCCTACATTACCCAAACACGCCCTTGCCAGGGCGTTAACGATGATAATAAAGCAATGCGCCCGCGCCAACCAGGCCGACATCCGAGCCGAGTTGAGCTTTGACGATATCGACCGCGGCACGCGGCATGGGCATGGTGTGTTTATCGACCAGACGTTGCGCGGGTTCAAGCAGCAACGGACCCATCTGCACTACACCGCCGCCGAGGATAATGCGTTCTGGATTGAAGATATGAATGATGTTGATTAATCCAAAGCCCAGCGCTCTGGCGGCGACGGCGATGACCTCATTGGCCTCTGGTATGCCCGCCTCTGCCGCCTCGGCGACGATTTGCGCGTTGACATGGACGTGGTCATGGAAGAGGCGCGCGCGATCGGTGGGTGTATCCGCTTCCTGATTGGATGATCGATGCGCCAGAATATAGGTGCGCAAGGCCTCGCCCTTGCCCTGTTCGATCAGTTCGGAGGCGCGACGCGCGATCGCGGTGCCGGAGGCGATGACCTCAAGGCAACCGACACTACCGCAATTGCAGAGAGGACCATGCATATCGACGGACATATGGCCTAACTCGCCCGCCATACCGGTCGCACCAACCACCAGTTGCCCATTGGAGATAATGCCACCACCGATACCGGTGCTGATGGTCAGGTAAACCATCTCCTGCGTGCCGCGACCAGCGCCGAACATATACTCACCCAACGCGGCCACATCGGCATCGTTTTCCACGAAGATGGGTACCGCGAATTCCTGGGCGAAAATATCGCGCAAAGGCACGTTTTCCCAGTTCAGCAAATTCGGTGGTGAGAAGACGATGCCGGTCCGACCATTGAGCGGTCCAGGGGCGCCGATACCGATGCCAGCAGTGTCCGCGATGGTTACATGCGCGTCCGCGAGCACCTGGCGTACAGCGCTGATCATGCGCGGAATCACATTCTGCGGAGAAGAGTCGTCACCGGTCAGCATACTTACACGTGAGAGTAGTCTGGGACCACGCAGGACGGCGGTCCGAATCTGTGTGCCGCCCAGGTCTACACCGACCACGAGCGGTAAACGATCAGTGTCATCAACGATTGGTAGCTTATTGCCCGATACGTTTTGCATTCAGTTGACTCCAGGTATATTTCCTCGTCCTAGATGATACTGCATTTCACCCACACGAACAAGAGCGACAATTGTGCAGGTAAATTTCGACAACTATGAGAGTAGACGCTCAAAGCATAGAATCTGCTGCATGCTTGCAACAACACAGGGAGGGCAACAGGATAGACAATTTGAACATCAAAAGAGACGGAAAAGGAAAAAGGCAAAGAACATCCACGAAAAATGGCACTGCATTACGTTTTAAGTATGAGATACGT
>CAZZWK010000076.1:0-32406 GCA_964657925.1 uncultured Dictyobacter sp. | reverse complement strand
ATGCACCATTTAGAGTTGATAAACTTACTCCTTCAAGCTGTGCTGGGAAGCGAGGGTACAACTCCTATCCGTAGAAGGCTTGGAGTACTATAGATTTTATCTGTTCTTTAAAGATAGCAAATTGCGCACGGAGGATTTGAACAATGGCGAAGCAAGGTCACGAAGACCCGCTGGGATTTACACTGGGAGTGGCGGAGCGAAAACTAGCGAGATTTTATACCCAAGCACTGGCTGATCAGCCTCTAACTCCCTCACAATTTTTCCTCCTGCATCTTCTCTGGTTCAATGATGGAAAATCACTGGGCGATCTTGGACGGCGCGCACAACTTGATGCCACTTCGATCACCTGGATCGTTGATCAACTGGAGCATGCACATCTGGTCGAACGAGAGCGTAGCAACACCGATCGGCGAATCGTGCACGTCTGGCTCACTACAGTTGGATGGGAGATCCTGTCAGTTTTGGTCAGCGTGTTGGATAACTGGGAAGACGCACTATGTCAAGAACTTCTGCACTGGCACACTTCCGAGGAAGTTGTCACCTTTCGCCATGTGCTGGCCTCTTTGAGGCAACACGATTTCCAACCAGAATGATACTCTGCTAGTTTTTATGCCTTGTTCTTTATTCCAATACCCATGTCATATACGTGTTGTTCGCCATACATCCTTGTAGGAAGGGAAAACCGCACGATGACCAATTGCTGTGAAGTTCGTTCTACCCTCGCAGTAGATACAATACCATTTTTTGTCAGAGCCTGCTAATGACGAGAAGATAAAGGGCAGCCTGCTTAAGCAATACCTTGAGTATAACATTATAAGCGGGATTTGGGATGCGTGATTTCTGCTGATGAGGTGCGGATATCTGAATAGTCTAGAATAATCTTTCATGCTCACCGCCATCTACTGTACATATGGGATGACTTCATTTGCTAGTTGTTCCATCTGTCTAGCATCGTCGAAGAGGAGGTTGAGTTGAATCAACTCGTCACCTATATGAGCGACCTCACTCAACCCCTCAATGCAGACAGCAGGGGACCATAAATGACCAGGGTAGATAGATCTGGTAACCCTGGTAGCCCTGATACACCGTAGAATTGTACGAGTGCCGCGCAGACCCGCTCGCGGGTGCCAACAACATCATCGTTGATGGCAATATAAACGCGTTTGGCGATCTGAAAATGGGCGTCGTCGCGCCCATACGTTTTCAGTACCTGCCGAATGATGCGTACTTGTTGGGCAAACTGCGTAGTTGTCGATGCACCAGTGCCAAAAAAACCATCGCCGTAACGGGCTGCACGCATTACTGCCTCTGGATGACTTCCTCCTATCCACAGTGGTGGATGGGGTTTCTGGAATGGTTTTGGTTCCATTGATATTCCTTCGAACTGCCAGAAACGGCCTGCGAAAGTTATGCTGGATTCGCTCCAACATGCTTTCATGAGCTTCAACCCCTCCACAAACCAGCTGGTAAGGCTGTCAGCATCTACTCCGAAAGCATCAGGCATACGGGCACGCCCACCCAGAGCAATACCTACTTCGGTGCGCCCATGGCTGATCTGATCCAGGGTACTGATACTCTTTGTCAGGTACAATGGACTGTGTAGTGGACTGACAAAGACTGCGCATCCCAGGCGCAATTGGTGTATGCAGGCAGCGGCGAATGTCATGAGTTCGAGTGGCGAAAGAATTGGTGCTACTCCCAAGATTGCTTCCTGCGTCCAGGCGCTCTGAAAGCCAATTTCCTCAGCTCTGGTTAGATAAGCTCGTAAACCGGCCGGGTCAAAGCCCCCGTCTGGAACAACCTGGGGGATAGAAATAGCGAAACGCATTGTGGCCTCCTTAATATAGCAAATATTTTGAACAGGACGTTACGCTGTGATACAGTCGGTTGCGTTTGCATACTAGATGTACTCTCAAATGTGCCGTTTCCTGGCACGGCGAAGACGCATACTAGCTAGTGAACTATGTGCTATGTGCGAGAAGCGTCAGGCAGCTGGTTCCTCGTCTCAAGTATAATTATCTTCTATTTCACTTGCATCGTTAGAATTGGGGGACATGCATTCGACGATCATGGCTGAGGTCTCTTCAGTTCTGAGGATGTTGATAGTGGGAAAGTTAGGCCCCTACCATCTGCCGCAGGGCTATTTAATTCTGTCTAAAGGAAGAAGAAGGAGCTGTAGAGCCAGCATGGGACAAGCGGAGACTTACCTCATGTAGCTAGCCACATTGGGAACTCTCAGCCACTCTTTAGTACATACAGGACGCCACAAAACACCTCATACAGGTCAAGCGTACGGTGCTTGGTTTGCCTGCGAGCCGCTTCAAGCTCTGGACGTATCTTCTCAAATTGCTCGCGACTGATGTCGCTCGGGTACGATCTACGGGGCATGTTTGTTTTCTCCTTACAACGAGAAAAGTATACGTCAGAGGATCAGGCTCTTAGGTACACACCAGCGGCTTGCAGACTCGATGACGCAGGCAAAACACTTGGGCGACTCCACTCCAGGGCAAGGAATTCATTCAGTTCGTTGGACGCCACCAGATCGTGCCATTCCCGCCGCCCATGTTCTTTCTCACAGGTCTGTGCTGTGCGCCAGTCACGGCAATCGATAGGCGGTTCCGTGAAAAAGAGGCGCAAATCCTGCTGGAAGGTAGGTTGATTGCCCTTGGCGAAGAGCACATAGCACCGCGTGCTTTGGTGACCTCGAAGCAAAACGCTCGCCGTGTATGCAACGCATCAGCACTCACGATGCGCTCTTGCATCCATTGGGGAGCGAGGACCTCTTCAATTTGGCTCAGTTCGTTCTCTTTGTCGGTAACAATCTGCTCGTTGAGCACAATTCCAGTTTGGGTTTCATACAGGCTCACCGGATGCATTTTCTGCTGATCGACTGGCAGATGTCCGTGGGTGCCACGCAGAGTTTTCCCATTAAGAGCCACATGCTGCTGCTCTTCCGGCTATCGGTGTTTCGCTCGGACCCGTGTCAACAGGTTCATGAGCACCTGGTTGAGTTGCT
Organism: uncultured Dictyobacter sp.; assembly: GCA_964657925.1. Taxonomy (GTDB): domain Bacteria; phylum Chloroflexota; class Ktedonobacteria; order Ktedonobacterales; family Ktedonobacteraceae; genus Dictyobacter. The sequence continues at coordinate 29,390 of CAZZWK010000076.1, read as the reverse complement.
CAGCATCGGCCGCGCGTAACACACTGCTGTAGGTTGCCGCACAAGGAAACTGTGATCTTGCCTGCGGCATCACCTCTTGTATCTAGCGGGCGCGCAACCGTATCCATTCGCTGATCCTGAGCAATGTCGTTTTGCCTGCTGCTTTGGCGAGCAGGATGTAGGTCAGCACGAGGGCCAGCGGATAGCGCTTTCTCTGACTTCGGCGGCCGTCACTTACGCAGCTAGCATCGCTTGATAGATGGAGAGCACTTCGGTTTGCTCCTGGTACTCGATTCGTCTGGTTGCCTCTTCTTGTATGATAGGAGTCATGAGGATCATTCCCTGCGATCTCGCGTCGTTTTTGCTTTACTCATTGTAGCAAGGAGTGATCCTTCTCTTTGTTCTCCTTTCTACTCAGAATTAAATAATCCTGTATTTGCCGGAGCAATCATTGACAGCAGCGCCTAACGCTCATATAATTAACTCTATGGTTAACGATATATCTATTGGATGCGGGTGGGGACTGGATTTCTGCGGTCTCTTTTGGCATGTGTGGTAGTGAGGAAAGATAGCGTTTTTGTCTTTTACGCATGGTAAATCCTGCTATGTGCGTTGAAATGTAGCGAACGCTTTGCTAAAGGCGGAACTGAATCGCTACTCTTGTCCTCCCAGGGTGACTACTGTGGAAGATGCGCCATACATATAGCTCTCGCGAATGTGCCCGTTGCTGCATTAGAAAAGGAGCAAGTTACTGATGATCTCACCAAATTCTCATGATCGCACTACCCTCATTCTCCGACGCCTGTTCGCTGCTCCTCGTGAGAAAGTTTTTCGTGCTTGGATTGAGCCTGAAGCGCTGGAAACTTGGCTTAAACCGATGGGAATGAATATGACGGTGAGTAGGCTTGAAGCTCGTGTGGGAGGAGCGTTTCATTTCCAACTGGAGAATAGTAAATCAATCTTCGGCATTTATCTGCACATTGCCCCTCCTGAAAAGCTGGTCTTCACCTGGGCTGGTGAGATTACGAAAGGCCATGATACGATCGTGACGGTGGACTTTTTTGACCGGGACTCCAAGACAGAGGTTGTCCTAACCCATGAGCGGTTGAGTACGCCAGAACTACTTAAGATGTTTGGCGCTGGCTGGTCCCCAATGCTGGATATGCTTGCCGCGTCGTTTCCTGCCTTCTCGTTTCTTGATACTTCTTTCAACTAGAGTTTCCTACCTGACGTTGGGTACATCGCAAGAAGCGGTTGCATTGTGTAGGGGAAGAAAATACAGGCGAACTGCAGCGACGGACATATGCTGAACACGTTATAGCATCTGTGTCAGGACTGAAGGAAATGGTCGGAGGAGGGTTCTTCTTGCGAGGTTTCTTGGATGTATGTGTCCAGAGCATCGAATTGAGCTTCCCAGAAGTGCTGATAGTGTTCCAACCACAACACTACCTCTCGCATAGGGCGAGCGGAAAGACGAAATCTATGTATACGCCCATCTTTCCGATGCATGATCAGGTCAGCATTTTCCAGCACCCGTAAATGCTTGGAGATGGCGGGGACGGAAATTGCGAAAGGCTGTGCTAGCTCAGTTCCAGAAGCCTCACCCTGTTTCAAACGCTCCAGAATAGCGCGTCGTGTAGGGTCCGAAAGTGCTTGAAAGACAGCTGTAAGTCGTTGTGATGCAAGGTTATCCATAAAGTTAATTATATACCAAGCTAGCAGCACTGTCAAAAGTTCGTTCCAGTAGTGTCGACATTGGCGATTTCCGAAAACCATTGTGGTCGAGTATGGGTGGTATATCAGCAGCCCTTTTGCAGCTTCGCACTTCCGATCTATTATATCTTTGCCTGGACCGTGAATGTATCCTGGGGAAGCTAGTTGTATGTTTGTAGTCAACTTGCTATGTGGGAACTATGATTGTATGTTCAGAGAGTTTGCTGGTGACCTATCTCGGTCCGAAAACCAATGACTAGGCGGTTCCATGCGTTGATACTACAGATCGCGACGGTTAGATTTACCATCTCCTCGTCGGTAAATAGGCATGTAACCTGTTGATAAAGTTCATTAGGTGCGCGATGGCTGGCAATGAGTGTTAATTCTTCCGTCCATGCAAGTGCTGCCTGTTCACGTTCCGTATAGCAAGAAGCTGTTCTCCAGGTAGTGAGGAGGGAGAGACGTTGTTCGTTCTCCCCAGCGGTACGCGCAGCATTCGTGTGCCTATCGATGCAGTATACGCACGCGTTTATCTGCGAGGCGCGTATTCTGACTAACTCCAGCAACGAATTTTCCAGGCCGCAATTCCTGACGTAGTATTCAAGTTGTCCCATTGCTCTGTATGCTTGCGGTGCGATTCTACTGTAATCAAGGCGCATATACCTCTCCTTGTGTTGTATGCTCTCATGAACCTCATTGTCTCTATGTCCATGTTCTGCCTGGCTCGCGTAGCCCCCTCTCGCCTTCTTGCTCTCCACTTACAACTGAAAAAAATCCATGTTACGAAATTTTGCATGGCGACGAGTGAGCAAGGTTGGCAGAGATATCTTTTCCAGTTCGTCCAGGACCGGTTGCAGGTGCCGCGCGAGCAACTGCCCACTAACTGCATGCTCCAAGTGAGCTCCCCCTTCCGGTTCGGGAATAATGGCGTCGATTACACCTAGATTCAGTAAATCATGGGCGGTGATGCGCATAGCCTCTGCAGCTTGAGAAGCCAGTTTGTTATCTCGCCAGAGAATTGAAGCCGCCGCCTCTGGTGAGGCAACTGTGTAAATGCTGTGTTCCATCATCAGCACACGATCGGTCAGCCCGAGGGCCAGAGCCCCTCCACTGCCACCTTCGCCGATTACGACAGCCACCGTGGGAACACGCAGCGTGCTCATGATGGTCAGGCTCTCCGCGATAGCCTGGGCCTGGCCTCTTTGCTCGGCTTCCAGACCAGGAAATGCACCAGGAGTGTCGATCAAACAGATTACCGGGAAGGCAAATTTTTCCGCATGGCGCATCAGTCTTTGTGCTTTGCGATATCCCTCCGGATGGGGCATACCAAAACCATATTGCTGCCTCTGGATCTGGTCGCGCCCCTTCTGATGCCCGATCAGCATTACCGTGCGGCTTGCGAACGTGAGTAGACCACCGATAATTGCTTGGTCGTTTGCATAACGACGGTCGCCGCACAACTCTAGGAAATCTTCGCCTATCAATCTGATGTAGTCCGCAGTGTAAGGACGATCCTTGTGGCGCGCAATCTGCACTTGTTCCCATGAACTCAAAGACGAATTGGAGCACGCAAGCGATGATGGAGCGCCACTTTCCTCTGACTCCTCACGGCGGCGATCGTTTCTGGCTGTTGCACCACCGTAGGTGGCGGTTCCCGCCAAGGTCCGCTTATGGTAGTGATGCATGATGCGGGCGAGTATAATCCGAAGCTCGGGACGGGGGACGACCGCGTCGATCATGCCATGACTGAAAGCGAACTCGGCAGTGTCTGCGTCATCAGGAAGTTTCTGGTGGATAAACTGTTCGATGACCCGCGGTCCAGCAAAGCCAACCAGTGCTCCTGGCTCGGCGAGGACGATATCGCCCTGCATGCCAAAGCTTGCGGCAACTCCGCCGGTAGTGGGATCGGTCAGTAGCGAGATGAAAGGGAGCCTCGCGTCGCTCAACCGTGCAAGTGCGACCGAGACTTTCGCCATCTGCATCAGCGAGAAGATGCCCTCTTGCATACGGGCACCACCAGAGGCCGTAACGATCAGCAACGGGAGACGTCTCTCACACGCGAGTTCGACAGCGCGCGCGATCTTTTCCCCCACAACTGTGCCCATGCTGCCACCGATGAAGTGGAAATCCATCACGGCCAGCACGAGGGGCAAATTGGCAATTCGCCCAATTCCGATGACCACCGCCTCGCAGAGCGCAGTACGTGCTTGCTCTTCAACCAGCTTTTCTGCATAAGTGTGGGGGTGTCCGCTAAAGGTGAGGGGATCACTCGATTGCATCTGTGCCTCACTTTCTACAAAGCTCTCCTCATCCACAAGGCAGGCGAGGCGCTCAGAGGCGGAGAGGCGGAAGTGATAGCCACAGATGTCACAAACCTTCAGATGTTTTTGCCATGTGCGGACGTAGAGTAGTGTATGGCAGCGATTGCATTTCACGAAAATATCTTTGGCCGCTCGAACCACATCTGTGTTCGTTTCCTGCGGATTCGTTATCTGCATGTCTGTTTGTGTATGAACTCTCGAATTTTCAATCATCTCTTCGATTCCCTCTGAGATTTGCGGAGGACAGGACCATGTTCTTCTCTCTTTCCCTGCTTCAAATTCTGCAGGAAGCTAGACACTCCTCAAAAGGAATGTATCCAGCCGCACATAGCTGCCTGGGTCACACACATTGGATTTTCTCAAGTATACGATAGTGGCTCCCTCATGCACACCCTCAATTCTAGGGAGAAAGCCAACATACACATTTTGACGTAAACTACTCATTTTTGTCGATGTGAAGAGCGAAGTAATTCACTATACTCCATAAGTACTGATTACAAAATCAATTGCTCGGAAAGGTATTTTCATGTCTTGAGTATTAGGGAGTAGAAACTCGTGTCTGTGTAAAGCTATAGTGTATCGCAAGAAAAGGGAGATATATTTGTATGAGTGATATGCAGGAACGCATTGCCGCTCTTCCAGTAGAAAAAAGAGAAGTACTTTTCAGGCATTTGAAAAAGCAGAATGAGCAGTTTGATATGACGCCCGATCAGTATGATGTTGCCATCCTGGGAGGGGGGATGGCTGGCTTAACGCTGGCACTTCAGATCAAAAAGGCTCGCCGTACTGCCAGAGTAGTTGTGATTGAGCGGCAGACGTATCCCGTGCCGGAGGCGGCGTACAAAGTAGGGGAATCCACCGTCGAGATTGCATCTCGTTACTTGCGTGATGTGCTTGGTCTACAAGAGCATCTACAAACGCAGCAGTTGCGCAAGTTTGGTTTGCGCATGTTTTTTAAAACGCAGGACAACTGCGATATTGTACGCCGGGTCGAACTTGGCTCGACTGTTTTCCCTCCACTCTCTACTTACCAACTGGACCGAGGGCGGTTGGAGAACATGCTAGCTGAGGAGCTGCGCACACAAGGCATCTCCTTTGTGGATGGTCACAAGATCGAGCAGGTGCAGTTGCAGCCGGAGCAGGAGTTTCACCGTGTGCGCATCAAGGGTGGAGAGAGCCAGCGAGAGATCGAGGCGCGCTGGGTGGTTGACGCGACGGGACGCAGTGCGCTTCTCAAGCGACAGTTAGGGTTGGCTAAAAAGGTAGGGCATCATGCCAATGCGGTCTGGTTCCGCGTGGAGCATGCCATTGATATTAATACCTGGTCGGATGATCCTCAGTGGCGTGCACGTATCACTGAGGGGGAGCGCTCCCTTTCGACCAACCACCTAATGGGGGCAGGCTACTGGGTATGGCTGATCAGACTGGCCTCAGGCTCGACGAGTGTGGGCATTGTGACCGATGCAAACATGCATGACTTCGATGAGATGAACCGTTTTGATCGTGCGTTGCAATGGTTGCATGCTCATGAGCCGCAGTGTGCGCAGGAGATCGAGCGGCATCGGGACAAGATCCAGGACTTCCGCGTGATGAAAGACTACTCCTACAGTTGCGAGCAGGTGTTCTCCGGGAACCGCTGGTGCCTGGTTGGTGAGGCCGCTGTTGCGCTGGACCCGCTTTACTCCCCAGGCAGCGATCTGATCGCTATTGGTAACGGGCTAGCCTGTGACTTGGTCTGTCGCAATTTGGATGGAGAGGATATCCAGGGGCGCGCACTGGTACACGATAAGCTCTTTCTCAATCTGGCTAGTATCTGGCTGAGCATTTATGAGCAGCAATACACGTTGATGGATAACGCACAGATCATGGTGACCAAGATCATCTGGGACACCGCCTTTTATTGGGGGGTCTTTGGCCTGCTCTACTTCCACGACGCATTTCGTACTATCGCTGATAGCCCAGGAGTGGCTGCGAACTTATCTCGCCTCGCGCTACTCAGCAACCGTATTCAGGCGTTTTTCCGCGAGTGGCACGCCATTGACCAGCCAGCGATAACAGACGCCTTCGTCGATCTCTACTCGCCGCTCGACTTCATGGTGAAGCTCCACAAAGGGATGGACGCCGGACTGTCTCCTTCCGCGTTGGAAGAGCAGTTTGCGTCCAACGTTCACTTGTTCGAACGGTTAATGGGGCAGATTGCCAGTACAGTCATTGAGGCCTATGCCAATGATCCTGAGCATCGAGAGGCGTTCCAACAGATCCAACGTTGGCAGACTGATCCCTATCTAGCGGGCTTGATCGCGTTGTACCGCCGCGAAAGCCGAACCCAACCAATTACTAGTAGTTGGATTGCCATCAAGTATCAGCAGCCAGAGCAGTTACCGGAGCGGGAAAAAGTCGCCGGGTAATGAATATTACACTCCAAGAAAGGAAAGAGAGACATGGATGATGAAAGAATAAGTGGTTCGCGGGAAACGATGCATGTGCTCGCGGATTTGGCTGATTCCTACGACGTGATCATTTTGGGCGGAGGAATCGCGGGCTTGAGTTTGGCTCTGGAGCTTAGGAAGAAGCATCCGACGCTGACTGTCCTCGTAGTCGAGAAACAGGAGCATCCAGTGCCAGAGGCAGCGCATAAAGTGGGTGAGTCCACAGTCGAAGTTGCAGCCTACTACCTAAGAGATGTGTTGGGCATGGGGGAGTATCTGCAAGCCCAGCAGCTACGCAAGTTCGGCTTGCGTATGTTCTTTAGCGCGTTAGGGAACAATGATATCGCTCGGCGTGTTGAGTATGGTCAGATCGAGCAGGCCCCCCTACCCGCCTATCAACTTGATCGTGGTCGGTTGGAGAACGCGCTGGCCGAGGAGTTGTGTGCACAAGACATCTCCTTCGTGGATGGTCACAAAATCGAGCAAGTGCAGTTGCAGCCAGAGCAGGAGTTTCACCATGTGCGCATCCGAGGCGGTGAAAGCCAGCGGGAGATCCAGGCACGCTGGGTGGTGGATGCGACAGGACGCAGTGCGCTTCTCAAGCGACAGTTGGGGTTGGCTAAAAAAGTGGGGCATCACGCCAATGCGGCCTGGTTCCGCGTGGGACATCCCATTGACATCAACACCTGGTCGGATGATCCTCAGTGGCAAGCACGCATCACTAATGGTGAGCGTTCTCTCTCGACCAACCATCTGATGGGGGAGGGGTACTGGGTATGGATTATTCCCCTGGCCTCGGGCTCAACGAGCGTGGGCATTGTGACCGATGCAAGCATGCACGACTTCGAGCAGATGAACCGTTTTGATCGTGCGTTGCAATGGTTGCATGCTCATGAGCCGCAGTGTGCGCAGGAGATCGAGCGGCATCGGGACAAGATTCAGGATTTCCGTGTGATGAAGGACTACTCCTACAGTTGTGAGCAGGTGTTCTCTGGGGATCGTTGGTGCCTGGTTGGTGAGGCTGCTGTCGCAGTCGATCCACTTTACTCCTCGGGTGGTGATCTGATCGCCATTGGCAATGGTTTGACGTGTGACCTGATTGGCCGTGCTCTGGCTGGTGAAGATGTGCGCGATCTGGCCGAAGGTCACAGCCAGATCTTCCTCATCTTCAGCGAGGTATGGCTTGCCGCCTATGAAAATCAGTATCCTCTGATGGGCAATGCAAGGGTCATGGTGGCAAAAGTCATCTGGGATACGGTAATTTACTGGGCCTTCCCCGGTCTGCTCTACTTCCATGACAAGATCCGCACCCTGTCTGAAAATCCCCTGACTGTGGCTAACCTGTATCGCTGTTGGAATATTCATAGTCGTGTGCAGGCGTTTTTCCGTGAGTGGCATGCCATCGACCAACCGACGGCTTCCGATACCTTCGCCGATCCCTACTCACTGCTAGACTTTCTGGTTGACTTGCATACAGGTATGGCTGCTGGCTTGTCCGATGCGGAATTGGAGGCGCAGTTCGCTCGCAACACTCGCCTACTTGAGCAACTCGCTGGCCAGTTAGTTAGTGTCGTGATCGAGTCCCTTTCAGATCGTACTGGTGAAGAGCCTGTTGTGCGGCAGATTCAAAACTGGCAGCAGGAGCCATTCATAGCAGAACTGATGGAAATCTACCACGAGGATGACAGAGTCAACCCTATTGATAGCAGGTGGGTTGTATTGGGATATCAGCAACAAGAAAAGCAGGAGGTAGTAGGATGAGCGAGCAGGAGACGATCGAAGCACCACGCGATCTATACGATGTCGCTATTTTAGGTGGAGGTATAGCCGGACTGACACTAGCTTTACAACTCAAAAAGGCTCGCCCTGCAACCACTATTCTGGTGGTGGAGAAGCAGGAACATCCTGTGCGGGAAGCTGCGCACAAGGTTGGCGAGTCGACGGTTGAAATTCAGGCCTATTATCTACGCAATGTTCTGGGCTTGCAGGAGCACTTGCAGACCCAGCATCTTCCCAAATATGGCCTGCGCATGTTTTTTAGCTTGCAGGACAACCATGATATTACCCAACGTGTGGAACTTGGTCACGCCGTGCTTCCTCCCCAGCGTGTTGCTACCTATCAGCTTGATCGCGGACGCCTGGAGAATGAACTTGGTCGTGTCATCAGTCAGCAAGGGGTCGCCTTTTGGGATGGTTGCAAGGTGCAGCGGGTGGATTTACGACCCACAAGCGATGTCCACCGGATAAGTGTGCGCCACCAGGGAGGGCAGCGCGAGATCGAGGCACGTTGGGTGGTGGATGCCAGCGGGCGCAATACGCTGCTGCAGAGACAACTGGGGTTGGCCAAAAAGGTGGGGCACCACGCCAATGCGGTCTGGTTTCGCCTGAATTACCGCATAGATGTCAACCAGTGGTCGAACAATGATGCCTGGCATCATCGCATCCTTGAAGGTGAGCGTTCCCTCTCGACCAACCACCTGATGGGGGCAGGCTACTGGGTATGGATTATTCCCCTGGCCTCGGGCTCGACGAGTGTGGGCATTGTGACCGATGCGGGCATGCACGACTTCGAGCAGATGAACCGTTTTGATCGCGCGTTGCAGTGGCTGCATGTCCATGAGCCGCAGTGTGCTGATGACATTGAGCGGCACAAGGATCTTTTGCAAGATTTCAGGATAATGAAAAATTATTCCTATAGCTGTGAGCAGGTATTCTCGCAGGATCGCTGGTGCCTGATCGGTGAGGCAGGTGTTTCTCTAGATCCGCTGTATTCACCGGGCGGGGATCTGATGGCCATCGCCAATAGCCTGGTCAGTGATTTGATCATTCATGCTCTGGATGGAGAGGATGTCGAGGATCGCGCAGCCATCCATAACCAGCTATTCCTGATCTTTGCGAATTCCTGGCTCAGCACGTACGAGGGACAGTACCCTCTGATGGGTAACGCTCGCATTATGATAGCCAAAGTCATCTGGGATACGGCGGTCTACTGGGCGGTTCCTGGTCTACTCTACTTCCACGATAAATTGCGCCGTGTCGCCGATAGCCCTGCCGTAATTATGCAGCTAGCTCGTTTTTCTGTGCTGAGCGAGCATGTGCAGGCGTTCTTCCGCGATTGGCTGACATTGGCTCCAGTGAACGAGTCTGATGCATTCATCAAATATTATGACTTTGATTTTATGGCGCGTTTGCATATCGGAATGACAGCTGAACTGCCGGATGAGGAACTGGAAAACCAACTAGCTACGAACGTACGTTTTCTCGAACAACTCGCTGGTCAACTTGTCAGTGTGGTCATTGCGGGTTTGGAGCACGACTCGCGCGACGATGTCCGTAGCCAGGTGCAGAAATGGCAGGCCGATGCAGATCTTCTTGAATTGGTTTCGCTCTATCAGCAGCAAGCTAGCCAGCATCCCATTAACAATGGTTGGATTACGTTAGGGCAGGGGCAATTGGAACGACATGAGCAGCACTACCAGGAGGTTGCGCAATGAAGGACGTAAGTAAACGTATTGCTGCTCTATCGGAGGAGCAGCGTATTGCATTGCTGCAGCACCTCAGGCAGCGGACGACACAGGTTGAAACACACACAGAGATGTGTGTGCCTTCCGCCGACCCCTGGGTACTTCGCTATCGCCCGAATGACCAGGCGCGCCTGCGTCTGTTCTGTTTCCCTTACGCTGGTGGCCGCGCTTCCATTTTTCGTCCCTGGTTGGACAATTTGCCTGAGGAAGTGGAGTTGTGCAGCATTCAACTTCCGGGCCGAGAGGAGCGCCTTGGTGATCCCCCTTACAAGCGCTTGGTCCCTCTGGTACGCGATCTGAGCGAGGCGCTAGCTCCTTATCTGGACCGACCATTTGCTTTTTATGGTCACAGCATGGGGGCGCTCGTCTCTTTTGAGGTGGCGCGGCTGTTGCGCAGAAGCTACAATCGACACCCCATTGCCATGCACCTGGCCGCCTTTCGTGCTCCACAACTCCCCAACCCGAATATCAGGATCTATCACCTTCCGACCGAGGTGTTCAAAGTGGTTCTACGTGCGGATGGAATTTCGGAAACTATTCTTCAAAGTGAAGAACTGATGCAATTGATGTTACCAACACTACGAGCGGATTACGAGGTATGTGATACCTACGAGTATCATGAAGAGCCGCCTCTGGCTTGTCCATTTTATCTTTACGGTGGATTGGAGGATGTCAGGGTGCGCGAGGCTGATCTGGCTGGTTGGCCTATGCATACGAGTGGGCCATGGCACCTATCTCTATTGCCAGGGTCGCATCTCTTCTTGCATGGTGCGCAGGATCAGCTCCTCGCGGAGATATGCAGCAGCCTGGAAATGGATGGGAAAGTGTCGTTATCGGTGTAGTGGTAACCACGCGATCGAGTGCGGCATCAGAAGTTGGAGTATAGGATTGGGACAAAAAAGGCGACGGTGGTGGGTGTGTTCAATGCTTGGCCGTGTGTCGCCTTGTGCTAGCAGAAGAAAGTTAGAAAGGAAAAGGAGATTATGTTTGACGAGTATGTATCGCGGAACTCTGAACAGCCAGCGCAACCAGCGCTGGACGCACCAACAGATAGGGCAGGGCGCGAACCACTGGCAATCATTGGCATCGGTTGCCACTTCCCCGGTGGAGCCACCAGCCCGCAGTCCTTCTGGGATTTGTTGTGTGCTGGTATGGACGCGACCAGAGAGGTGCCCATTGATCGCTGGGACGCGCGCAAATTCTATGATCCCGATCTGAAGAAATCGGGCAAGATGAACACCTATCGTGGTGGATATTTAGATCGCATCGACCAGTTCGACGCCCAGTTCTTCGGTATTTCTCCACGCGAGGCTGTCTGGCTCGATCCGCAGCAGCGCTTATTGCTCCAGGTAGCCTGGGAAGCTATGGAAGATGGAGGCCAGGACGTTGATCGTCTGGTGGGTAGCGATACGGGCGTGTTTATCGGCGGTTTTACGCTCGACTATCAGTTGTTGCAGAATTTTGGGGTGTTCAGCCGCTATGAACTGCAGACGCATTCGGCAACCGGCATGATGATGACCATGCTTGCCAACCGTATCTCCTACGTCTATGGCTTGCAGGGACCGAGTATAGCGGTTGATACTGCCTGTTCTGGTTCGCTGGTGGCTCTGCATCTCGCCTGTCAGAGCATCTGGAACAGCGAATGTTCCCTTGCGTTAGTAGGTGGTGTGAACGCGATGATCGCCCCTACCATGACGATTGCCGAGTCGAAAGGAGGCTTCCTTTCGCCAGATGGGCGCTGCAAAACCTTCGATGCTTCGGCCAATGGCTACGCACGTGGTGAGGGAGCGGGGATTGTGCTGATCAAACCACGTTCGCGTGCCCTGGCCGATGGCGATTCCATCTATGCTCTGATTCGCGCGACAGCGGTGACTCAGGATGGGCGTACGACCGGCATTACGGTTCCTAACGGGTCTGCACAGGAGATGGCGATGCGTCAGGCATACCAGCGGGCGAACGTCTCACCGAGAGAACTTCAGTATATCGAAGCGCATGGCACTGGAACACCTGTGGGTGATCCAATCGAGGCACGTGCCATCGGTCGAGTAGTATCGGAGGGCAGATCCGCCGATCAGGCTTGCCTGATTGGTTCAGTAAAGACCAATATTGGGCATCTTGAGGCTGCTGCGGGTGTGGCGGGAATAATCAAAGTAGCACTGGCCCTCAAACATCGGCAGATTCCTCCACATCTCCATCTGCATACCCCCAATCCAGATATCCCTTTTGAACAACTCAAACTCCGTGTGCCCACGACGCTGGAGGAGTGGCCTGCGACTGATGGCCCAGCAATGGCTGGGGTCAATTCGTTCGGTTTCGGTGGAACCAATGCTCATGCCGTGTTACAAGAAGCTCCCCCCACCGAGCAGAAGGTGTCACGTGACCAGCAGGACGATATGCGTCCTGTTCTTTTGCCACTTTCAGCGCGCAGTACCGAAGCGCTACAAGCAATGGCTCGCTCCTACCAGGATTTTCTGAGCAAAACTTCTGAGAATATACACGATATTGTGCATACTGCCTCTTTGCGGCGCACGCATCATGATCACCGCCTGGCAGTAGTGGCACACTCGAAGGCCGAAATGGTGGAGCAACTGGACTCATTTCTTGCCGGACGGTCACGTCCGAGCATGCCTTCTGGACGGGTGCCGACGAATGGCCGAGCAAAATTGGCTTTTGTCTGTTCTGGCATGGGACCGCAATGGTGGGCGATGGGACGAGAATTGTTGGAAAAAGAACCAGTTTTTCGTGCCAGTATTGAACGTTGTGATGCCGAATTCCAACGGCACACGAACTGGTCGCTGGTCGAGGCACTTAGCGCTACCGAAGAGGCGTCGCAGATGGACGAGGCAGAGGTAGCGCAACCTACGAATTTCGCCTTACAAGTTGCTCTGGCCGAGCTATGGGCGTCCTGGGGCATCAAACCCGATGCCTATATTGGTCATAGCGCTGGTGAAGTCGCGGCACACTACCTTGCGGGCGCTTTGAGCTTTGAAGACGCAGTATGTGTCATTTATCACCGCAGTCGTTTGCAGCAACGAACGAGTGGGCAAGGGCGGATGCTGGCAGTAGGCATGACTACAGAAACACTTAGTCAGGCTGTACACGATGCAGGTGCTGGTGTCTCGATTGCCGCCATCAATAGCCCCAGTGCAATAACCCTGGTGGGAGAGGCAGCCATTCTGGAGGATATGGCTCGTCAGCTCGAAACGTTCCAGGTCTTCCACCGTTTCCTGAATGGGAAAGTGCCCTATCACAGTCATTTTATGGAGCCTCTACACGAAGAACTGTTGTCTTCCCTGGCGGATTTACAGCCGCAATACGCTGCTGTTCCACTCTATTCGACCGTGACTGGCACGCGTATCGATGGTCGTGGTGTAGACGCATCCTACTGGTGGCAGAATGTACGTTCGACAGTTCTGTTCGCATCCGCTCTTGGTCAGATGATCCAGGATGGCTATGGAGTGTTTCTAGAACTGAGTCCGCACCCAGTTCTTGCTAGCTCGATCAAGGAACTGTTGGCGCAGCAAGAACAGGAGGGCACGGTCCTGTCTTCGCTACGCCGCAAAGAGGATGACCGTGTCAACTTGCTCTCGTCGCTAGGCGCCTTCTATAGCCTGGGATATCCCATCTCCTGGTCTGAGCTTAGTGCTCCGAGTTCCGGATTGGTGAAGTTACCAACTTATCCCTGGCAGCTCAAAGCTTACTGGACCGAATCGGTGGAGGCTCATGACGACCGCACGCTAGCACTCACACACCCCCTGCTTGGTCAACGCATGAGTCCTGCTCTTCCCACCTGGGAACTTGAACTGAGTCCTCGGTTACTTCCCTACCTTGCCGACCACCGTATCCAGGGTAACGTTTTGTTGCCAGGTGCGGCATATGCAGAGATAGCTCTGGCTGCCGCGCACGAGGTGTACAGCGAGGGTGAATATACCCTGGAGGAGTTGACGTTCAAGAAAGCGCTGTTCCTGCCCGAAACGTCGGACCCCCGACTACAGACGGTGCTCAATCCCCAGGAAGCCACTGTGAACATCTACAGCTATACTCCAACTGGTGAGGCCCGTTGGACCTTGCATGCCAGTGCGCGTCTGCGCCGACAGCAGCCTGGGAAGCGAGCCAACTACAGTGAGCTTAAAAAGTCTTTCGACGCGCACCTGACCGGGAGCATGTCTCGCGAGGAGTTTTACCAACAGACTCGCTCGATGGGTTTTGAATACGGGCCAGCCTTCCAGGCCATCGGTGGTATCCAACTGGGAAAGGCAGCGTCGATTAGCGACCTGAGTGTTCCGACGACATTAGAGGACCAGCTCACATCCTACTTCTTCCATCCTTCATTGCTTGATGCTGCTTTTCAGACCTTGCTGGTCGCGGCACGACCAACAGAAACTGCTGAAGGGCAGCATACGCCGTACTTGCCGATCAGTGTTGACCGCATTCGCATACTGGCTCGTCCGACCACGAGTATGCAGGCCTTGGCGCAACTGATCAGGGCGGACGACCAACTTGTCGTAGGTGATGTGCAAGTATTTGATCAGGCGGGAACGCTGCTGGCCGAGATTGAGGGGTTTCGCGCACAGTCGCTTGAGGCATCGATGAGCCTCGCTCCTGAGCGTATTGATCGAGGACTCTACGAGTTACAATGGCACCTACAGGAACTCCTTCCTCATAATGAAACGGATGTCGTGGAAGCAGAAGGAGAAGCTGCCTCAGGTCACGAGAAGCAGGAAGCGGTTCTGGAGAGTTCCTGGCTCATTTTTGCCGATCAGACCGGTATTGGCGAAACGCTTGTGGCTTCTCTACGCGAGCGTGGGCAGCGAGCGATCAGCGTCATCTATTCTGCAACGAGCGAACTGATGCGACGCGATGGAGATTATATCCTCGATCCATCCTCGCCCAGGCAATTTGAGCAATTACTGGCGGATCTCTCTGTGGACGAGCAGTCTCCAATTTCACGCATCATCTACCTTTGGGGACTGGATAGCGCATTCTCTCAGAATGGCGATCTCACCTCGCTGGAACAGGATCAATCGCTGGTCTGCCTGGCGGTGGTACATCTGATCAAAGCTCTCTCACAGTGCGGCTGGCCACATCTGCCATCCATCCGGCTGATTACCCAGGGCGCGCAGTGTGTCAATGAAGAGAGTGAGCCTCCCGCTATCGAACAGGCACCACTCTGGGGCCTGGGTAGGGTCATCGGCCATCAGGAATTTGTGAGCTTATGGGGAGGACTGATTGACCTCGATCGCCATCATGCTCCCTCTGAACAGGTTGATCTGCTGCTGCGGGAAATAGAACAAAGCTCAGGCGAGGATCAGGTCGCCTTCCGCGATGGTCTGCGCTATGTTGCTCGCTTAGTACCAAGCCAGCATCTAACACCGCCGCTACCACCCTCTTTCCAGCCCGACGGGAGCTACCTGGTCACTGGTGGGCTGGGCACACTGGGATTGCTGGTAGCCCGTTGGATGGTTAGCCAGGGGGCCAGGAGGCTCATTTTGATGGGTCGTACTCCCTTGCCCGCACGCTCCACCTGGTTGCGCCTGGAGGCAGATCATCCGCAGAAACGGCTCGTTCAGCAACTGCTTGAACTGGAAAACCTGGGTGCAAGTGTCCATCTGGCGGCGGTGGATGTCGCTGATGAAGGACAGCTGTCTGCGTTTCTATCCGAGTATCAGCGCGATGGTTGGCCTACGATCAAGGGTGTTGTTCATACGGCCGGTGTGGTGCAAGACGAGCTCCTGCTGCGCATGACGACGGAGACTTTCCAACGTGTTTTGCGTCCCAAACTGCGGGGAGGCTGGCTCTTACACACACTGCTGAAAGATTACCCGCTGGATTTCTTCATGCTTTTCTCCTCAACCGGTTCTGTCATCGCCTCTTTGGGCCAGGCCAACTATGCTGCAGCCAACGCCTTTTTGGATGCGCTGGCAGTCTATCGCCGAAAGCAAGGGTTGCCTGCGCTCAGTATTGGCTGGGGTCCCTGGTCCATTGGCATGGTCGAGCAATTGAAACTAGAGCAGTTCTACACGCGGCGTGGGATCGAGTTAATTACCCCAGAGGTGGGGATGCAGATCCTCACGAGGATTACTGGGCAGGAACCGGCGCACCTGGTAGCGATTTCAGCGAACTGGGTGGCCGCCCGTGATGCGGCTCCTCAGGGTTCCCTACCCCCAATGTTCTTGCTGCTCGGCGAAGGAGAAGCACAAACCGAGATTGCCAATGTGGATGGTGATAGTGAACTACTGAATCTACTGGCAGAGACCGAGGCTGCAAAGCGTCTGCCTCTACTGGAATCCCACCTGAGCGAGATGATCGCGCATGTGCTCCAACTAGAAAGCGCACAACTGGGAGCGCAAGAGGCGTTAACGAGCATAGGAATGGATTCAATGATGGCCATCGAGGTCAAAAATCGTATTGCCAGCAGCGTGAAAGTTGATGTCTCGGTACTTGAACTTCTACAAGGAATCACCATTACTCAGTTGGCTGGTCGCGTACTATCCACGCTCCGGTTGGGCGAACTGGCTTCCGTCGAAGAACAACCAGTCCAGGCTAGCATGCCCGACGAGCCAATCGAGGAGCTAGAGCAGTTGTTAGCGCTCGCTGATAACGAGGAGCTAGAGCGTCTGCTCTCCGAACTGGAGCAGGACTCCAAGGACCTGGAAGTCAAAAAGTAGGCTGTTGTATCTCCAGTGGAGAATAAGCTCCACTGGAGAATGCCGTATGAGTAGGCGGATATGTATAGAAGGAGGTAAGGCAGTGGCTACCACACTGCAAAAACTTCGTCGTGCTGTAATGGGTGTCCCGCCCACAAAGGCGACCGCTTTTAGTCGGGGTGATACAGCGCGCTGGAAACATCTGGAAGCGGTCGTGTTGACAGCACTGGAAGGATATCACCTGACGCTGGACAGCAGTAGGTTCGAGGTACTGATTCCGCGACTCGATGCGATTGCATTAGATATGCGTAGCTACGCGTATGAGGGAGCCGCTATGGGGTTGATGGGGCTGGACAGCATGTTGCCGTGGAAAAAACGCCTGCAGACCTACATGGCTGGTCCGGGGGCACCGCACATCTATATGGTGCACATTGGAGCCGGTGAGGCTCTGGCACTCCTGCATCGCAATCCTGAGCCATTTATTGCCTCTTTACCAGACCGCGTGATCTGCTGGCTTGTCATGGAGGGATATGGCTTCCACAAAGGTTTTTTTCACTATAAACGTTTTGTCCAGGAGCAGCATGAACCGGAGCGCTTTTCACGCTATAGTCGCCGCATTTTCGATCAAGGTTTGGGGCGCAGCATCTGGTTTCTGGAAGGGGCAGACGTTGAACGCATTGCAGCAACCATCACTAACTTTGCGCCAGCCAGGCGAGCCGACCTGTGGGTTGGCATTGGTGTGGCCTGCACCTACGTAGGTGGTGTGGACCGCGCGATCGTTGCGGCATTGCAAGAGGCCAGTGGTCAGTACGAACCATACATGGCGGTGGGGACCGCTTTTGTCGCCAAGGGTCGACAACTGGCTGGTAATCCTGTACCGCATACGGACCTGGTCTGCGAACTGTTGTGGGGTCTGACCGCTGAGGAGACGGCGGCCAAAACGACCGAGGCGTTTCAACACCTTCCGCTCGATGGGCCACAGCCTGCCTTTGAAATTTTGCAGCGGCGTCTATTGACCGCATTTGCTGCTCATCGTGTGCCAGTCTATGACCATAAGGAGGCAAAAGAGTGACTGCATTAGGAAACCTGCTCATGCCCATTTTCGGCGTTTCGCAGGAGTTTACTACTTTGCGTGAAGAGGATTACCAGCCCTCTCGACGTTTGAAGACTGTTGTGCGAGCCGTGACCAGGGGATGCCAGATCACGCTGCAAAGTGGCAGTTTCCAGATATTAGTGAAGCGGCTCGATGAGTTCGATGTTGAGTTGCGTGGCTATGCCTATGAGGGAGCAGGTATCGGGCTAGCTGCCTTGGACAGCCTGCTACCGTGGGGGAATCGGACCAGGGCTTTTCTCGATGGCCCCGGCTCTGCATTCATTTATGCTGTGCCTCTGGGGGCAGGTATGGGCCTGGCTCGTCTGCACCGCAACCCGGAGCGCTTTCGTGCGCGCCTGGACCCGGTCCTTGGCTGGCTGATCTTCGATGGATATGGTTTTCACGAGGGTTTTTTCTCATCGCGTCGCGCTCTACATCAACAGAAGGTGCCGCGATCCCTTTCGCCCTATGGTCGGCGCGTGTTTGACCATGGCCTGGGTCGCAGTATCTGGTTTACCAGCGGCACCGATGTTGCGAATGTCGTCGATCTCATTAACACATTTCCTAAAGCTCGCAGAGCTGATCTGTGGAGTGGTGTTGGATTGGCTTGCGGATACACTGGGGGAGCGGACCGGGTCGCTATCGAGGCCCTGAAAAGTCTGGTCGGGGAATACGCTCCACAACTAGCGATGGGGGTAGCAATCGCGGCCAATGCCCGCCACACTGTGGGGAATCCATCGTCATATATAGAACTAGCATGTGAGGAATTGTGCGGAACTTCGAGCGATGAGGCATCAGCTATGGTTGATGCTGCACGCGCGAACTTGCCGGATGATGGTGAACAGCCTGCTTACGAAATCTGGCGCAATCGACTGGTTGAGCGATTTTCCTCTACCCCGACACAGGAGATGAAGTCATGAACTTCTCACTGTTTCGGCAGTTGCGCCGACTCGTTTTGCGCTCTGTACCCAAAGCCAATGGATCTGATCAGCGTGTAGTGACAACTGTGCTGTGGGGCTTTCGTGCCACACTTGAAGACGACCGCTTTGACCATCTGGTAACCCGCTTAAGCGAGGTTGAGGAAGACTGGCGTGGTTTTGCCTACGAGGGGGTGGGGCTTGGGCTGACCGTCTTCGACTACTTTTTGCCCTGGCGCAAGCGCCTGCAGGCTTTTGTAAAGGGGCCTGGTGCCTCGTATATAATTCCGATCTACATTGGAGCGGGATTGGCCTTCGGTCGGCTCGGTGGCTGGGGCATCGAGCGCTTCGTCAAGCGTCTGGAGCACCCGGTCTTTCGCTGGATGGTCGTCGACGGCTATGGTTTTTACCTGGGCTTTTTCTCGCGCCAGCGCTATCTGAGGGAACAGGTAGTGCCGAAAAAACTCTCGGGCTACGCTCGCAATGTTTTCGATCAAGGATTAGGACGCAGTATCTGGTTCGCCAATGGCGAGGATGTGGCCCGCGTTGCGGCAACTATCACTACCTTTCCCATGCAGCGGCGGGCGGACTTGTGGGCAGGTGCGGCCTTTGCTTGTGCCTACGCTGGCAGCCCGGTAGGGCGACCTGTCCTGGAACAAGTGCGCACTGCCGCAGGTGCTTATCAGACTCAATTAGCTGTAGCTGGTGCCCTGGCCTCCAAGCGACGCGATGGCTTCGGTCATATAACTGTGCAGACGGACCTCGCCTGCCAGGTGTTTTGTGGGCTTCCAGCCAAAGCAGCAGCCCACGTTGCCAATGTGGCACAGGAGCATATCTCCTTTGCTGCTGATGCCTCCGCCTACCGTAGTTGGCGGCAGCGGATCGCTGCCCACTTTGATGGATCGGAAACAGATTTGTCGAACGAACCTCTCGTTTTCTCTCAACAAAAGGAGCAATAGTATGTCAAACTCAGCATTGGTGGTCGTCTTCTTCTTACAACTGGCTGTTATTCTGGGTGTATGTCGTCTGGTAGGCTTTCTGGCTAAATGGATTGGTCAACCCCAGGTCGTGGGAGAAATGATCGCTGGCGTTTTGCTAGGTCCGTCTCTCTTTGGTTTGTTGTTGCCTCATCTACAGCTTCAAGTCTTTCCTCATGGAGCTTCGATGAGTATCCTCTACGCTATTAGCCAAGTGGGTCTGGTGCTTTATATGTTTCTGATCGGGACAGATTTTGATACCAATCTGATTCGTCATCGCCTTCGTAGTGCTGTTTCGGTTTCGCTTGCAGGCATCTTAACTCCTATGGCACTCGGTGTGCTCCTTGCTATACCTCTGATCCAGCAGCCTGGTTTGTTTCAAGCGCACATTCCTCTGCCTGAGGCTATGCTCTTTCTTGGAGCCGCCATCGCGATTACCGCCTTCCCCATGTTGGCCCGTATTATCTTCGAGCGCGGCCTCTCGGGGACATCACTGGGGACGTTGGCCCTGGCCGCTGGTTCCACAGATGATGCCATTTCCTGGTGCCTTTTAGCAGTTGTGCTGGCTATTTTCAAGCAAAATATTCTAATTGCAGTGTTAGCAGTAGTTGGTGGTTCCCTATACGCTGTGTTGACGCTGACAGTTGGGCGCGTGCTGCTTGCACGCACATTGGGACGCATGACCGAGCGGCTGGGTAGGATTACAGGTCCAATGCTGGCGATTGTGCTGTTGTTGCTTATGTGCTGTGCGTGGTTGACCGACGCCCTCGGCATCTATGCCATCTTCGGTGGCTTTATTCTGGGAGTGGCTATGCCACGTGGCCTGTTTACCAAGAGCATCAAGAACATCCTGGAGCCGCTGGTCACCAACTTTCTCTTGCCGTTATTCTTCGTTTATTCAGGGCTGAACACCAGCTTGGGCCTTGTTAATAGCTGGTTGTTATGGGGTATAGCCGCTCTCCTCTTTCTCGCAGCAGTGTTTGGGAAAGGCATCGCTTGCTGGCTGGTGGCACTGCTTAATAAGGAGTCGAATCGTGAAGCGCTTGCTATCGGCAGCTTGATGAATGCGCGTGGCCTGATGGAATTGATCTTGCTCAATATCGCGCTTCAGCAGGGCATTATCTCTCCAACACTCTTCACTATGCTGGTCCTGATGGCTATCGTCACTACGTTGATGGCTACCCCCCTTTTCGAGTTGGTGTATGGTCGCTATCGTGCAAGAGAGGAGCAGTCTTCACATGCTGTGGATATAGTCCAGGGAGCAATAGCCAGGGAGAAATCAGGGATCAACGTCTAACGAGGTGGAATAAGACGGAAAAGAAAAGGAGATGTCAAAATGGCACTTACCTTCGGGAAAATGCTGAAACCTTTCTTCAGGCTTTCGGCTGACGAATTTCCTAAACTGGCGGCTGCGCGCTATGGCCCCAATGAAGATATGGATCAGACCTGGTTGTTGTTCGAACCAGTTGCGCGCAATCTGGTTGGAGGTTTTAAAACGGCACTCGATGACGATCGCTTTGAAGTCCTGGTACCTTGTCTGGCTGCTGCGGAAGAAGAGTTTCGTGGAGTGGCCTACGAGGGTGCAGGTATGGGCCTGACAATTCTTGATTGTCTTGGTCCCTGGAAAAAGCGCCTCTCAACATTTATCGCTGGTCCGGGGGCACCATACGACTGGTTACTTTATATCGGAGCCGGGCTGGTCCTGCCCAGGATGCCTATCCGCCCTGACCGTTTTCTGGCGAAACTGGACCCATTTCTGCGCTGGTTCGTGATGGATGGTTACGGCTTTTACGAGGGGTTTTTCTCCGGGTCTCGCTCGATTGACCAGCATCTCATCCCAAAAGCTATTAGTGGCTACGGGCGTCGTGCGTATGATCATGGCCTGGGACGTAGCATCTGGTTCTTCACAGGTGCCAATGTTGATCGTATCGTGTCCACCATCGGTACGTTTCCGCAAAGTCGACAGGCTGATTTATGGGGTGGCATTGGTCTGGCCTGTGCTTATGCTGCCTGTGTGGTAGATCGCGATGCCATCGCTGAATTGCGGCGTGTCGCAGGTCCATATGGGGCAAATATGGCGGCAGGAGCGGCTGTCGCAGCCACATTCCGCATGCAGTCCGGCGGGGTCGCGCTGCAGACAGATCTAGCCTGCGAGGTATTGTGTGGCCATACCGGTTCGGAAGTTGCTCGTGTATGCAGGGCAGCGCGGGAAAATCTTCCCCCCGATGGCGTTGAGCCAGCTTATGAACTCTGGCGGCAGCGGCTGGCTCAACAGTTCGCCGGAGGAACATATCATGAACAACAGGAGGTCAGATTGTGAGTATAGCAGGTAACATACGCCGCACTCTGTTTGGGATTCCCTCTGAACGGGCGGTTTTCAGTCGCCCTGGATTTGTGCCGGAGGCATGGCAGCGCTTCCAACCAGTCGCTCATGCACTTGTCGAGGGCTATCATGCGACCTTGCTGGACAGCCGATTCTCGGTGCTGATTCCCCGCCTGGAAGCTGTGGAGCCAGCATTTCGCGGTTTTGCCTATGAAGGTGCGGGTATGGGACTGGGAGCATTGGACATCATGACTCCGTGGAAAAACCGCGTGCAAGAGTTCGTCACCGGGCCAGCATCAAGGCATCTATACCCGATTTATGTTGGTGTAGGATTGGCTCTGGCCAGGCTACACCGTTCCCCCGAGCGCTTCTTTTCCCGCCTGGATCCGCTGCTTTGCTGGGTCATTGTCGATGGTTATGGCTTTCACGAAGGCTTTTTTGCCTGGCATCGCACCGTCGAGCGACAGGTGGTGCCCTCGCATTTCTCTCCATACGCCGTGCGTCTCTTCGATCAGGGCCTGGGACGGTGTCTGTGGTTTGCCAGCGGAGCACTGGTAGATCGTGTGGCGTCACTGATTGGGTCGTTCCCCAAGCAGCGGCAACCCGACCTGTGGAGTGGTGTGGGACTGGCCAGCAGCTTCGCAGGAGGAGCGACACGTGCTGAGTTAGAGTTGCTGAAAGAGAAGGCTGCTCCATATCGTTTGCAACTGGCACGGGGGGCAGCTGTAGCCGCAAAAGGGCAGCGGGATGCCAACCACCAATCGGCACATACCGATTTGGCCTGCTGGATTTACGGTGACCTTTCAGGGGAGCAGGCTGTAAACATCCTTGAGCGCACCCGCGAGGAGTTGCCCATGCAAGATGGAGTCATCTCAGAAAATTTCGGTGGTGAACCAGCGTATGAGATCTGGCGACAACGTACACAGGAGCAATTGGCTCTGGAATTGGGAAGGAGGAAGTAGATGTCAACCACACTCGGATCAACATTCGACCCTATGGCCGAAAATCCCTATCCTTTTTATAGCAGCGCTCGCCAACATGAACCCATCGCGTTTTGTCCTCCGCTCGATGCCTGGTTGGTCACGAGCTACAAGGACATTCAGCGCATTCTCCTGCAGCCTGAAGTCTTCTCTTCCCGCGATACGCTGACTTCACCAGTCACGTTTTATCCGGGAACGTTGCAGGAGCTGGTGCAGGGATATCTACCCACCTCGATTGTGCTCAATTCCGATGGTGCGCAACATACCCGCTTTCGCGACCCTCTGACGAGAGCTTTTGCGCCAGCGCGTATCAGGGCGATGGAGCCCTTTGTGCGCGAGGTGGCCAACAGGCTGGTGGACGCGTTCGTCATTGATGGACAGACAGAGATTGTCAGTCGCTTTGCCTACCCGTTGGCCCTGCAGGTGGTATTGAAATTACTCGGTATTCCCAGTCAAGATATCGAGCAGACGAGGGTCTGGAGCCAGGACTGGCTGATGCTCATGTCCGTGCAATTGGATGAGGCGCACCAGATGGCCTGTGCGCGCAGTACCGTCGCTTTTCAAAAGTACCTCGCAGCGCTACTTATTGAACGTCGCGCAAGTCCACAAGACGATTTGATCAGCTTGCTCCTGACCAGTGCCGAGGGCGAGGAAATACTGGGTGAAACGGAACTGATAATCACGTTGCAGGGTTTGATTCTGGCTGGTCACGAGAGCACGACCAACATGATCGGCACCGGATTACTGCTCCTGCTTGAGCATCCTGAACAGTGGCAAACACTTTGTGAGCACCCAGAGTACATTCCGCAGACCGTCGAGGAGATCCTGCGCTACGATGCGCCAATTCAAATGTTCGCACGTACGACCACCCGTGAAGTGACAATCAACGGAATAACTCTGCCAGAAGATGCCTCGCTCCTGCTTCTTTACGGCTCCGGCAATCGCGACGAGGGTGTTTTCCCACAGGCCGATGAGTTTCAAATGCGGCGTGCCCCCAATCATCACCTGGCTTTTGGCCACGGTGTACATTTCTGCGTTGGCGCGGCCCTGGCTCGCCTGGAAGGTCGGGTCGCCTTTGAAGTGCTCTGTCAGCGCTTGCCCAATCTAAGCCTGGTTACGGGACAAATACTCACACACATCCCCACGTTGCTGTTTCGTGGATACGAGCGGCTTGCTGTAGCATGGACATAAAAAGATGCACCTGGTGATTCGGGTGTGTCTTCACCCTTGGAGGTATCACGATGACTATCACATCACCCCCGCCCGTCACATCTGATGAGCGCAGTGACCACATTGCTGGTTGGCTGACGCCAGCGCAGTTCGCCATACTGGAGGGAATCTGCGACACGTTACTACCATCGCTCGAACCACCATCTGGCAGTAATATGGAGGTCGCTGCCTATTACCGGCGTAACGCCTCCGATCTGGATGTAGCCCGCTTGCTGGCTGAAAAACTGGGTCGGGAAAGCTCGGAACTTCAGGCTGATCTACGCCTTTTTCTGTCGCTATTTAGTGCGCCACCAGTCGGGTTGTTGCTGGTTGGGAGTGCGCATCCCTTTCTTGCTCTATCGAGGGCAAAGCGCGAACAGTACCTGTTGGCCCTGGCTAATAGCCCGCTTGGACCCTTCCGCCAGGGATATCAGGGTATAAAGCGTCTGGTGGGTTTGATTTACTTCTCGACGACCGATGATCGGGGCTACAACCCGAACTGGCCGGTGCTCGGTTACAGTGCGCCACCTCTGCCACCGGAGGTCTCACAGCCGATCAGCCCACTCACCATCACCCGCGATAGCGTGCTGGAGGCTGATGTGGTGGTGATCGGCTCGGGGGCCGGTGGTGGTGTGGTGGCTGGCGAACTGGCCGTGGCTGGTAAACGCGTGGTCGTGCTGGAAAAAGGGGACTACAACTACGAGGGCAACTTCACCTGGCATGAGGAGCAGGCCATGCCCGATCTCTTCCTGAAACGGGGTGCTTTGTCTACCAAGGATCTGGGTGTGGTGATGCTGGCTGGCGGAACGCTGGGTGGGGGCACGGTGGTCAACTGGATGACCTCTCTGCGCACGCCAGATGATGTACTGTTGGAATGGGAGCGGCATTCAGGGTTACGCGAGTGCTTCAGTGGCTCCCCTCTGCAGCAGAGTTTTGCCGCTGTGGAACAGCGCCTTCATGTGAATAGGCAAAACAGTCAGCATAATCGCCAGAATCGCTTGCTCTTCGATGGAGCATCTGCTCTCGGCTATCAAGTAGGTGTTGTTCCTCGTAACACCGTTGATTGTCAGGAGCGTTGCGGATTTTGTACTATGGGTTGCCGTTATGGTTGCTGCCAATCTACTTTGAAGACCTATTTGCAGGATGCCCATGAGAAAGGGGCACGCATCCTTGTACGCTGTGAGGCGCAAAAGGTGTTGCTAGAACACGGTCGTGCAGTTGGAGTACAGGCAGTGGTTAACGATGAGCAAAGTGGGCAACCATTTAATGTTACCGTGCGTGCCTCGGTCGTAGTGGTCGCGGCTGGTGCGCTCGTCTCTCCGTTGATTTTGCAGAATTCAGGTATTGAGCACCCACACATCGGCCGGCATCTGCACCTGCATCCTACCGCCATCAGCGTTGGCCTCTATCCCGAGGTCGTTAATGCCTGGCAGGGAGTGCTCCAATCGGCTTACTGCGATCAGTTCAGACACCTGGACAAAAATTATGGATACACGCTAGAAGTTGCCCCAACCCACCCAGGCCTCTTCGGTATGGCCACACCCTGGTATTCCGCGCGCAATTATCGTGATGAGATGGTGTCTATCGGGCATCTGGCTTCGTTTATCGTTCTGACGCGAGACCAGGGTGAAGGAACAGTCAGTGGAGATCGTCGCGGTGAACCTGTCGTACGTTACGTTGTGGGTGCTCAAGACCGTAAACACATGCTGCACGGCTTGCGTCAGAGCACGCGCTTACATTTGGTTGCTGGAGCGCAGAGAGTGATTTCTTTGCAAAATAAACCCACTGACCTGCGACGGGGAGCGCGAGGAGAGGTTTCGCAGAAGCAACTGCGCGACTTTGATCAGTTGATGGAGCGACGTAGCCTGCGCGCTAATCGCATACTCCTCTTTTCTGCCCATCAGATGGGGACCTGTCGCATGGGAGCGGACCCACGCATTTCGGTCACCGACGAGCATCAACAGGTACATGGGATCAAGGGCCTCTTTGTCTGTGATGCCAGTGTCTTCCCCAGCGCCTGTGGCGTCAATCCTATGCTTTCAATTATGGCCCTTGCCCATAAGGCGAGTCAGTACATCAAAGCAGAATTGTAGTAAATGACTGATACAGCATAGTTTTTGTATGTTGACTCGTATAAGTGAAGTGAATTTTGAATGAGGAGGTAACAACGATGACCAGCGCAGAACTTTTTGCATCAATGCCTGCGAGATTTAATACTGCTGCAGCCCAGGGACTGACGAAGACGTTACAGTGGAATATCACTGGCGATGATCCAGGTGTCTGGGCTTTCCAGATCGTGAATGGGGAAGGGAAACTGATTCCAGGGGGGGTGGAAAAGCCGGACGCGACCTTTACCACTAGCAGTAAAATCTGGCTCGATATCGCCGAGGGCAAACTGGATTCCACTAAAGCTTTTATGACGGGCAAGCTCAAGGTATCTGGTGACTTGACCCTGGCGATCAGAGTTCCCCAGTTTTTTCCGCTGGATGGCCAGCAGTGAACGTAAGAAAGGATGACCTGGTGATGAAGACGCTGGTTGTAAAGTACTTACCTAATAAAAGGTCCAGGACGCGTAAGATGTTAGAGGCCTTTCTTGAAGGAGTGACGAATTCGGATATAGAAGAGCTGGATCTCTGCCAGGATGTACCTGACCTCTTTTCGCCTGAGATCCTGGAGGCGTATTTCGGACGTATTATCGGCGCAATTGCACGTGATACCCCGATTCCCGCGCTGGCTACTATAGATCGTATGACTGCGCAACTCAAATCTGCCGATATTGTGGTGCTCGCGACCCCAATCTACAATTTCTCGTTACCCGCCACAGTAAAGGCCTGGTTCGACTCGGTCATGCTGCAGGGGGAGACATTTCGCCCCAACCCTAAGGGAGCTTTTCTGGGGCTGATGAGTGGTAAAAAGGCTCTGGTGCTCATGACTGCGTTTGGTACCTACAGCATTGGGGACGGAACGGTCGGTAGCCTGTTCGGACCCACCTATGAGCATGGTATGACGCTGGCGAAATTAGAATTCAAGTTCATGGGGTTTTCTGATATTCGCGGTGTTTTAGGGGAGGGGATGAGCCCCTCGAAAACGGAAGAGGCTAAAGGTCTGCTACTGGACGAGGCGATCGAGCTGGCACGCTCGATCTCACAGGAGTGGTACGCGAGAGAATCTACAACGCAATCTGTAACGGATTTGAAGCCAGATCCCTTGATTGTCGAGCGGCGCTGACGCGTTTTCTTGCTCTCGCCCTTATCCTCAGTTCTGACGATACAGTGCGCGGTAGTCAGCGACTATACTGAACCCAGGGCTCGATTTTCATGCTCGACGGCTGGGCTGGCTGGATGCGCGTTGCGGTGAACTTTAGATTTGTAGATAGTTTGTAAGAGGCGGAACTGGCTCAGCGAGTGTTTTGCTCTCGCGCCAGTTCCCTAACACACTACAGGAGGTTTTTGAATGATATCTTATCGTTTCGCTGTTTTGACTGAGCAAGGGAAGGATGCTGTACAATCACCAGAGTTCGAAGCGCTCTTTGCTCCCGACTTTACGTTGTATGCCCCTTATCTGCTCAAAGCATTGCAGGACAAAAAGCTGGCACTCCAATTTTTGAACGAGGTCTTTGAACTCTCTGGGTATCCCAGGTATACACGGCAGTTCACCGATGAGCACAAGACGACCCTGCTGTTCTGGGAAGGAACAATTACAGGTCCTGATAGGCGTGATTTCACCCTGGAAGGATCGCTGGCGCTGACAGAGGGGGATGATGGGCTCATTCATACAGTCATCAGTTATCTGCGCCCATTACAAGTCGGAGCGCTCATCATGAAACCGATGGTCGAATCTGCTGCTCTCGTGCTGCCAGATGAGTATTGGAAGACCTCTAAACCACTGAACTTGAAACAAGCTTAGTGCTGTTTCCCATTTGGAAGGAGTATGGATAGATGTCAATGGAAGAGAACAAAAACATTGCACGTCGAGCCTTGGAGGTGATTACGGAGAAGGATTTCAGCATTGTTGATCAGCTCTACGATGCTAACTATCTCCGCCACGACCCTGACAGCCCCCAGGTGCACAGCCGTGAAGAGTACAAAAGGTACTTGATGGGGCTCTGCACGGTCTTTCCCGACCTCCATTTCACGGTCGATGATGTCTTCGCCGAAGATGACCGCGTCACTTGTCGTTTCAGCATTCGAGGGACCCATAAGCAACCATGGCGTGGCCTACCGGCAACCGGTAAACAGGTTAACTTGACAGGGATCAATATCAGTAGGATCGCCGAGAATAGGATTGTTGAAGATTGGTTCAACACCGACATCTTTAGCCTGGCACTCCAACTTGGTTTGATTCCCACTCCCGCCCCTGCGGCCAAATAGAGCAGTTCCCCTCGAAGGAACGCTATGCTGTCTCCTCTTCTTAAGTTAGAGAAGAGGAGGCAGTATCTATTATAGACTACACACAAACAAACTGAAGATGTGTGCAGTCTTGTATGACGTATTTGTCAATGCTAACGGACTTTTGGCTCAGAACCAAATTTGGTGTGCCTGCTTGCTCTCAACCAGAGAACGTCAGAGTTTGTTAGAAGAGTGAGACGAGGGAAGGAGGAAATGAAGAGAGAATACTAAAGTCAGAAGGTATTAAGAGGCACGATAGAGCATGCACAGGCGGAGAAGATCGAAGCCAGCCTTTCCGAACATCATCCGTTTGAGCATCTTGAGCCTGTTCACTTGCCCCTCGACGACACCTTGACTCCAAGGCAAGGAAAGCGCGGCTTCAACAGCGAGACGATCACGTTTGATGCCTGTAACGAAACTTCCAAGTTCAGTGATATCGCTAGAGAAAGCATCATCAAGCCAAGATGCGAGCTTGGGGAGGTCTCGGTTGCGCACAATTTCCAGGAACCGTTGAAGCAATTCATACCGCCTCCGTACTCGTTCATCAGCCTCCAGCAGACGGGTACGTTGATCTTGCTCCTCTGGTTCGAGTTCTTCCCGTTTTCGACTGAGTAGCCAGCGAATTTCTCGTGGGGCTTGAGCTTCTTTCTTTCGCGCAGGAGTGCGTGTGCGAAAACCACGATGGACCAAATACTCACGCAATGAAGAGGCCGAGCCAGTGAATCCACGTTCTCGCAACTCTTCTAGAAGTTGTGATGCAGTATGTTCCCCTTCCTGCCAACGTTTGAGCAGATACTCATACTACGCATCCAGATGGCTTTTCCGGCGGGGACGAGGGGCACGAACCAGAGTTGGTTCGCCTGAATCTGCCTGGCGTACGTATCACCGTA
>CAZZWK010000075.1:0-32614 GCA_964657925.1 uncultured Dictyobacter sp. | reverse complement strand
GTGCGGGCGGCGATAAAGAGGATGATGATGGCCCAGACTGCGAGAATGATGAGCGGTGTCAGTGGAAATCCGCCGCCGCTGGTCATGGCTTGTTGCAGCGCTTGCGTCAATGCCGCGGCGGGTAAGATGCGCGCGAGGTCGGCGATGGGGCCTGGAAGGCGATTGAGTGGGAGCAGGCCACCACCTAAGAGCAAGAAGAACAGGAAGAGCGCGTTGGCACCCGCCAGTGTTGTTTCGGCTCGTAGACCGCCAGCCATTGCCAGACCCATGGCCGCGAAGGTGATGCTGCCGAGCAGCACCGCGAGCAGGGTCACGAAAAACGATCCCGCTGGTTGCCAGTGGTAGAAGATGAGCGAGACGGCTAGCAGTAGGATCGCCTGGACGATCTCCAGCAGGAGGATAGAGATAATTTTGGCGATGATCAGTTCGCTTTTCGCCAGTGGTGAGCTACCCAGGCGTTTGAGCACACCATATTTGCGGTCGTAGGCGGTCGCGATACCCAGATTGACCAGGCCAGCCGCGATAATCGCGATTGCCAGGATAGCGGGCAGCAAGAAGCTGATCGGGTTGGTGTGAGAGGTGGATGGGCCGTAGAACGCGCCACCGGCGATCAGCAGGACGACCGGAATAATCAAGGTGACCAGGATATTTTCGCCGCGTCTTGCAGTAAGTAGTAGCTCGAAGCGTGCCTGCTGGAGTATACGCTGCAAGGATGACGCGGGCTGATTAGCAGTGTGGGTGTTAGTTTGGAGCATAGTTTGATTGGTGTGAGTGGTCATAGGTTAATCTCGTACCTCCGATCCGGTCAGGCGTAAGAAGAAATCCTCCAGTGAGCCGTGGCCCACGCGCAGTTCGGAGAGCATAATTGAGTGGTCGCGCAGCCAGGTGGTGAGTTCGATCAGCAGTGTAGGCACGTCATCTGTTTCGATGACGTAGCTGCCCGCGCGTACTTCTTGCGCTTTTTTCACCGTAGGGAGGCTAGCAAGTTGTTGGCAATCGAGGCCGGAAGGTGCCACGAAGCGAATCACGTTCGCGTTTTGCGAGCCAGTCATATTGCCGGGGGTGTCCAGGGCGATTAAGCGACCATGGTCGATGATCGCTACCCGATCGGCGAGTCGCTCGGCCTCGTCAATGAGGTGGGTGGTGAGCAGGATGGTTACGCCCTGCTGGTGCAGGTCGCGGATAATTTCCCAGGTCATCTGGCGTGCCTGTGGGTCCATGCCCGCGGTCGGTTCATCCAGGAAGACGAGCTCGGGATTGCCGATGAGGGCGAGGGCGAGGGCGAGGCGGCGTTTTTGTCCACCGGATAGGGCGCGGCAACGAGTTTTGGCCGCGTCCATCAGGCCTACGCGTTCTAGCATGGTGGTAACATCTTGCGCATGCAGGTAGAAGCCGGAGAAGAGTTGCAGTGCTTCACGCGTGGTCAGCGCGGGGTAGAGACCATCCTGTTGAAGCATGACGCCCAGGCGAGGTTTGAGCGCCTGAGCCTGGCTGACGGGATCAAGTCCCAGCACGTGAACGGAGCCCGTATCCGGTGCGCGATAGCCTTCAAGTGTTTCCACCGTAGTTGTTTTGCCCGCGCCATTGGGGCCGAGGAGCGCGAAGATCTCGCCGGAGTGGACGGTAAAAGAAAGCTGGTCGACGACACGATTGGTGCCGTATGTTTTGCTGAATGTATCAACGACGATGGCCTCATCGACTGAGTTCGCCGTATAGGCCGCAGGCGTCGTTGTCCGCACGTGAGCAGACATAAAAGGGTACCCCTTATTTGAAACTGGATAAAGTAGAGAGTGACACAGACAAACGCATGCTTTGCTCTACACATTTTGCGTGTGCTGTTTTATAAGGTACAGCAAATTTCGTTTTCTGACAAGTTTTGTCACTTTGTGGATGGGATAAATTTCTTTTTCTGCATGTAAAATATTTTGAGCATAGTGTAGATGAGAGAAACATGTAATGCTCGTCATTTGACGCGTCACTAGTCGAGGTGTTATAGTACTAGACAAATCTGTTGTCATTTTTATGTTGCGCAAGCGAGTACTTATACATTCCTATTATATTGCTACGTGGACCAGCACACGAAAAAGGGTGCTGGTGTTTTTTTAAGGAGGATGCTTTACACCATGTCTCTGGCGCAGAATCCAGATGCCTTCGAGCACAAATTTGCAAAGGAAGGACTTACATTCGACGATGTGCTGATTATCCCCGCAGCATCTTCAGTGTTACCGCGTGATGTTGTCACGCAGACGCGTTTTACGCGTGAGATCACCCTTAATATTCCTGTTGTGAGTGCAGCTATGGATACGGTCACCGAGGCGCGTATGGCGATTGGTCTGGCGCGCGAGGGCGGTATCGGTGTCATTCATAGTAATTTGTCGATCAGTGAGCAGGCTGAAGAAGTAGATAAAGTAAAGAGGTCGGAATCAGGCATGATTACCGATCCAATCACGTTAGCGCCCGACGCGTTAGTCAATGAGGCGCTCGGCGTCATGGAGCGTTTTCATATCTCGGGTATTCCGGTGACCGAGAACGGCAAGCTGGTCGGTATTCTGACCAACCGGGATTTACGGTTCGAGACGGACAAGGCGCGCCCGATCGCCGAGCTGATGACGCGCGATCACCTTGTCACGGTGCCGGTTGGTACCACGCTGGAGCAGGCAAGAGAGAGTTTGCATCGCTATAAGATCGAGAAGTTGCCCGTGGTCGATGAGCGAGGCGTACTCAAAGGCCTGATCACGATCAAAGATATCCAGAAGAAGTTGTTGTATCCCAACGCGGCCAAGGATAGTTATGGTCGTTTAAGGGTTGCGGCGGCTGTTGGGGTGGGACCAGATTCGCTGGAACGATGCGCGGCGCTGGTTGAAGAGGGTGTGGATGCGCTGGTAGTAGATACATCGCATGGACATTCGCAGATGGTGGTGGAGCGGGTCGCGCAGATTCATGATCGTTTCGGGAAGCAGGTGCAGCTGGTGGCAGGCAATGTCGTCACTGCCGAGGCGACCGAGACGTTGATCCAGGCGGGCGTAGATGCCGTCAAAGTGGGTATTGGCGCGGGCTCGATCTGTACCACGCGTATTATCTCAGGTGTTGGTATGGCGCAGATTACTGCGATCTATGATTGCGCGGCGGTCGCGCGTCGCTATGGTGTGCCGATCATCGGGGACGGTGGTATTCAGTATTCGGGCGACATCGCCAAAGCTATCGCGGCAGGCTCGGACACGGTGATGTTGGGAAGTTTGCTGGCTGGTGTCGACGAGAGTCCAGGTGAACTGATCATCTCACACGGGGAGCGTTTCAAGGATTATCGTGGCATGGGATCGATCGGAGCCATGAAGCAGCGGTCGTACAGCAAGCATCGTTACTTCCAGGGTGAACTGGATGAGTCGCAGTTGATCGCGGAAGGTATCGAGGCACGCGTGCCATATAAGGGCCTGCTGGCACCGATCGTATACCAACTTGTGGGTGGATTGCGGCAGGCGATGGGATATGCGGGCGCGGCAAATATGCAGGAGATGCAGGAGAAGACGCATTTCACGCGTATCACCAACGCGGGCCTGCGCGAGAGCCATCCGCATGATGTTTTCATCACTCAAGAAGCCCCGAATTATGGGACGAAACATCGTTAAGATAGGTATATATGTACAAAAACGGCCTTCCTATTCAGGGGAAACTCTGGATAGGAACGGTTGCAGTAAGTGATTAACAACCCTCGTTTTATTTCTTGACATAAGAGAATGAGCAGTATATTTCTGTATTTGTTTGGTAGTGGATGAGAAGTAGAAAGGGATAAAAGGGGAATGTGGGTGATAGGGTGACTGATATACAATTAGCCAAGATGTCTTATCCCATTGCGCCTCTTCGATACATCAGCTAGAATAACAAGCGTCTCCACATTACCTCGGGGGCGTTGAATATATGGCATTGACTATCGCGGAGGAAACATGGTCGATCTGAAACAAATGCTCAGTCATTTTGTCGCGATTCCTGGTGTGCGCCAGGCTATTCTTGTAGGACGCGATGGTTTGCTGATAGAGGGGATGACCCGAGATGGCAAAGAGGATATGGAAGCGGTAGGGGCGATTGTGACCTCGGGTTTTAGCTCCGCCGAGGCATTGGGGCAAGCTATAGCACGTGGCAGTACTGTGGGAGTGCTTTTCGAATATGAAAAGGGATTGGTAAGTGTTGATCCGTTAGGTGATTTTGCCTTGATCATTACACTTTCGGATACCGCCTCAAACATTGGTCGCATACGCCATCTTGTCAAGACGAGTCGTAATAGTATTCTTGAGGCTCTTGATATAGCATAAGAGAATGTAGAAAAGTGAAAAGAGAAACGTGTCTTCTGTCTTTATGCCAGACGTGTATACGGAGGGCGGTGCGGCTATGGAACAACTGACGAACCTGATCATTTCTGATCGTGAGCTTACGACTATTTCGGCGATGCTCGTGAAATTAATGAATGATACCAATGCAACCTCTATTATGCTGATCGATAAGAGCGGGCAGGTGGTCGCGGTACAGGGAACAGAGAACCGGCAGAATGCGACAACATTGGGAGCGCTGCTGGCTGGTGTTTTTTCATCTTCGCGCGAGGTCGCGAAGCTTTTGAACGAGCGGGACTTTCGCAATATTTTTCAGCAAGGGGTACAGGAAAATATCTACACAGCAATGGTCGAGGAGCAGTGGTTGCTGGTGATTATTTTCGATAAATCGACGCATATCGGGCTGGTGAAGATCCTGTCCAAGAAGGCGTCCGAGGAACTGGGGCGTATCCTGGAGCGGGTGCGCAGCGATACATCGCGTACGAAAGCTTCTGTTCTCAACGTGCAATTTCATTCTTCCGTTGAAGATACTATTGATCTGCTGTTTCGCGATTAAGGGGCATCGTTCACCTATGGCTCTCATCAATATTGCCTCACACGAGATCCATTGCAAAATCGTGTACTACGGCATTGGTTATTGTGGAAAAACCACGAACTTGCAGCATGTTTATCGAAGTATTACTCCAAATGCGCGTGGCGATATGCTGTCGATTGCCACCGAGACGGAGCGCACGCTATTTTTTGACTTTCTTCCGCTCGATCTTGGCTCGATCCATGGGTTTCGCACGCGTTTTCACCTGTATACTGTGCCGGGGCAGATTCTCTATGAGCGAACACGTCTGGCTGTGCTCAACGGCGCGGATGGCATTGTGTTTGTAGTAGATTCGCAGGCCGAGAAATTTGAGGAAAACATTCAGAGTATTGCCGAACTGGAAATGAACATGCGGCGTATCGGCAAGAATATGGCGAATTTTCCGCTGGTTATTCAATGGAATAAGCGCGATATGCCCAATGCCCTGCCGGTGCCGGTGCTGGATCGTTATCTCAATCGCCGACGGGTGCCCGCGGTCGAGGCGGTCGCGGCCAGTGGGCAGGGGGTATTTGCTACATTGCGCACGATCAGCAAGAATGTGATGGCGCAGTTGTAGTTTTTCCTGTCGGCGTGGTCCGCGTGGGGCAAACCACATGGTTGCCCCACGCGGACCACGCGTTTTTAAGCGGGAACGAATGTCGTGGATATTTTTGGCATTGATTTCACCAGCGCACCCTCGCGCCGCAAACCGATTACCTGTGTGCATGGAACGTACGAACAGGGTTGCCTGATCGTGCAGGATTGCTTGCGTTTTTCAAATTTCGATCAGTTTGAGGCGTGGTTACAAACGCCTGGTCCATGGGTGGCGGCTTTTGATTTCCCTTTCGGTTTACCCCTGATTCTATTGACGCGTTTGGCATGGCCGCTGTGCTGGACGGAGTATGTGGGTAACGTGGAGAAGCTGGGGAAAGAGCCTTTTCGAGAGATGCTGATGGCGTATAGTGCGCAGCGGCCAGTGGGTGACAAACTACATTATCGCGTGACTGATCGTCTGGCTGGTGCGATCAGCCCTATGATGATGGTGCGTGTACCGGTGGGCAAGATGTTTTTTGAGGGTGCGCCACGTCTATTAAACGCACAGGTATGCGTTTTGCCCTGCCATCCCAATACCGATACACGTATTGCGCTGGAAGGATATCCCGCGCTGGTGGCTCGCCGCTGGCTGAGCAAGCGGAGCTATAAAAGTGATGAGCGCAAAAAGCAGTCGGAGGAGCAACTGATCGCACGCCGTGATTTGATGGTGGCGCTCCGTTCGCATGCGTTGGCGGCTAGCTATCATGTAGAATTGGTGCTGCCGGAGCAATTGGCGGAGCAGATGGTCACGGAACCGATGGGAGACCTGCTCGATGCTCTATGTTGTGCTGTTCAAGCCGCCTGGGCGTATAGTGAACGTGAGCGGGCTTATGGCATTCCGAGCGGTTATGAGCGAGAGGGCTGGATTGTCGATCCTATGTTGTCCACATCTCATGTGACTGGCCTATCAAGCTAAGAATGAGGCAAGACGTTATGTGCGATGGGCAAACACGTGGCGGAGATGCTGGGGGCATATCTTGCCCTACGCGGACGGGAGACGAGCAAAAACTTCCTGCCGTTTTTCCACAAGGGCGAGAATATGCTGGAGACCTTGTTGTGCCTGGTTGCGCTGATGTTCGGTGAGCATGGTAGCGGCAGCGAACTCGTCTTCGTCGAGCACGAGAGTGTGACCAGTGGGATCAACCCAGACATCCAGGAAAAGATCGACCTGCTCGATGCGGTCGGCGAAGAAAAGGGCTGGTTGCGTTACATTGCAGTACCAGCCTTTGAGCGTGGTTGTGTCGGCATGGGTGATCTCGAAGATGTTGTAGCAGCGGTCGCTGTAATAGTATTCAGTGAAGTGATCACCGGTCTCGAAACGGGTGTAGCCAAGGTCACGGGTGGGAAGGGTCCAGCGCGCCTGGATACTGATAGTGTTATGCTGGCGTGCGATGATCTCGCCGCTATAGCGTATTTTTTCCTGGCCGAGCGGGTCGAGTTTAATAATGCTGATCGACATAGCCTGTACCTACCACTGAAATTGCTGGATGAAATTGAGACTGGTACGCAGTTGCGAGACAGCGACGACACCATGCTGGACGAGCGCGGGCGATTCCAGGCTAAGGTTGCCGGAGAAGCCTTTTTCGCGCAGCCGTGTGAAGAAACGGGCGAAATCGATGGTGCCCTCGCCGGGGTGGAGATAGCGGCGTTGTCCGTTGACGAAGGGATGGCCGTTGGAATCTTTGATGTGAACATGATGTACGCGGTCATCTTCCCATAGCCATGGAGTATGAAAGACCGTATCCAACTGATGATAGTTGGCGAGAAACTCGGTGTCGAAGGCGAAATGGCAACGTGCGTCCTGTTCCAGCGCGCGATGAATATTGGTGAGCGGGTCGAAATGGCGACCGGGGATGGTTTCTACCGCGAGTTCGACGTGATAGCGTTCGGCGATATCGTAGCAGCGGGAGAGCATAGATAGGTTGTAGTCGAGATGATCATCCATTTCGGGCCAGTTCCAGAGGTGCAGGATGACGATATGGGTATCGAGCGCGGCGGCCAGGCGACAATTGTCCTCGAAAAACGTTACGCCCCGCTGACGTTCGGCGATGTCGGCCTGTCCAAGCAAGGTGCCGATATTTTTTTCAGTGTGCATAGCTGGAAAACGCAGGCCGGATGCGCGCAAGACAGCGGCGATAGTATCGATGATAGGATACCAGGAGGGGTAAAACATCAGCTCGAAGCCCTCGACCGGTAGCGCGGGTCCATACTCCAGAATTGCCTGATAGCCTGTATGGTCTGGATAGCGACTGAATGCTCCGGTAGAGCAGAGCAGATGTGTAGATTGGGTCATGTAGTCCAAAAATCCCTTCAGTTGCTGTAGCATGTTCTTCGTTTTTATTATAGCGTGTGGCTACCGTATGGTCTATGTGGAATTCGTTGTTTTGACAGGTTGATTCACGATCAACTACAATGACAAGACGATAAAGTATCCTGGTACACGCTGGTTATGCATGAGAAGAAAGTGTGTGTTCTATTTATAGTGACGAGGTGTAGGTGGTCATGGTCAATTGTCTATGTTAAGCCTTGATTTTATCTGCCAACATCCTGACATGGTACGAAACGCACTGCAAAAACGTGGCGATGCGCCGGATATCAGTGATATTTTGCGGCTGGCGGAGCGACGAAAGCAGTTGATTTTGTCGAGAGATACTACCTATGGAGATCTGAAGGCGCTGAAAGAGCGTGTGCGTTTACAGGAAGATTGGCAGGAAGCGGCTGTTTTGAATGTGCAGATCAAAGAGACGACCACAGATGTACGCAAGAAAGAGCTAGAGATCGACGATATCGATACGCGTCTACAAATTTTGCTGTTGCAACTGCCGAACTTGCCCAACGCACAGATTCCAGATGGGGCTGAAGAGGTAGAGGTGCATCACTGGGGGGAAAAGCCGGTATTTTATGCGAAACCAAGGCCGCACTGGGAAGTGGGGGATGCGTTAGAGCTACTGGATACGGGTGCCGCTACCAGAATAGCGGGCAGTCAGTTCATGACGTTGAAGGGTGCTGGTGCACGTTTAGAACGATCGCTGATTTCGTTTATGCTCGATATTCATACGCGAGAGCATGGCTATACCGAGATACTGCCGCCGCAATTGGTAAAACGATCAGTGATGCAGAATGCCGGTCAACTGCCGAAGTTCGAGGATCAGGCATATATTTGTACGACCGATGATTTGTATCTTAATCCGACCGCAGAAGTGCCATTGGTAGGAATGCACAGCGATACCATATTCGCCGCAGACAAATTGCCGCTGCGCTATGTGGCCTGGACCACAGCGTTTCGACGCGAGGCGGGCTCGTCCTCGCGCCAGAATCGCGGTTTGTTGCGTCTGCATCAATTCAACAAGGTAGAGTTGTTTCAATACGTGGTGCCGGGAGAGTCGGACGGGGTACAGGAGCAGATGGTGCAACACGCGGAACAGATTTTGCAGCTATTGGAACTGCCCTATCGAATGGTGGAATTGCCTGCGCGCGACCTGCCATTTTCCGCGGCCAGGACGTTTGACATCGAGGTATGGA
The DNA here is from genome assembly GCA_964657925.1 of uncultured Dictyobacter sp. Taxonomy (GTDB): domain Bacteria; phylum Chloroflexota; class Ktedonobacteria; order Ktedonobacterales; family Ktedonobacteraceae; genus Dictyobacter. Next base: position 23,605 of record CAZZWK010000075.1, on the reverse strand, counting down.
TGCCCAGCCTGGACGAGTATGTGGAGGTATCTTCGGTAAGCAATTGTGAGGCGTTTCAGGCGAGACGAGCGAACATCAAGTATCGATCGGAGCAGGGTACACGGGTCAATTATGTGCATACGTTGAATGGTTCAGGCATAGCAGTAGGGCGCACTATGGCCGCTATCCTGGAAAATTGTCAGCAGGCCGATGGCTCTGTTGTAGTGCCCAAGGTTTTGCGTCCATATATGGGGATGTCGTTATTAACGCGCTGAGAAAAATATGCGGCAATTGTGCCGAGCGTGATAAAGCGAGTCCCTGTAGTGTATAGTGCCTGGTAGCATTGTTATAGGAGAATTGCCTCGATTTCGTCGGAGCTGCTGGCGGCTAGCACCTGTTGGACGATGCTCTGGGCCTGTTCGTGTGTCGTGGTGCGGATGGCTTGTTTGACCGCGTTGAGCGAGCCTGCTTCCATGCTTAATTCGTTGATGCCCAATCCCAACAAGAAAGCGCTGGCGCGAGGGTTGCCCGCCATTTCGCCACACATGCCCACCCAGCGGTTTTGTTGGCGTGCGCCGGTGATGATTTGAGCGATTGCACGCATGACGGCGGGATGGAAGGGACGATGAAGTTCTTTAAGACTGGCGTTCATGCGGTCGCTGGCGAGTGTATATTGGGTGAGATCGTTGGTGCCGATGCTGAAGAAGTCCGCTTCGCGTGCGAGTAGATCGATCGAGAGCGCGGCGGCGGGCGTTTCGATCATAATGCCCATGCGTATGTGCTCTCGCACCGGATGTTTGAGTTTACCGCTAGCCAGGAGTTGTTGTTCGGTGGTGGAGATCAATGTGCGAGCCTGGTGAAGTTCGCGCAGGTCATCGATCATCGGAAACATGATCCAGAGGTGCGTAGTGGTATCTTCGGCGGCGCGCAAGAGGGCGGCGAGTTGCGTTTTGAAAAGGTATTGATACGGCTCGGCGAGACAGAGACGAATGCCGCGCAGACCGAGAAAAGGATTGTTTTCGGGGGTGAGGTGCAGGTAGGGGATACTTTTATCGCCACCGATATCGAGTGTACGGATAATCACTGTTTTCATGGAAAAGGTGTTCAGGACAGCGCGATATGCTACATATTGTTCCTCCTCATCTGGCGGCGTACTGCGGTCCAGAAAGAGGAATTCGGTACGGAAGAGTCCGACGCCATTTGCGCCTGCATCGAGCGCGGGTTGCGCATCTTTGGGCAGACCAATATTGGCGGAGACCTCTATGCGAACGCCATCGGGCGTGATGGCGTCCGTTGTGCGCAGTGATTGCAGTGCCTGCTGTTGCTGACGATAGTTTTGGAGTGCCTGTTCGTAGTGTGTGCGTGTGGCGGCATCCGGCGCGACGATCACCTCGCCGGTGTCGCCATTGAGGGCAAGATGTGTCTCAGGTGGTACTGTGTGGATGGTTGCAAGCAAGTCTGAAACGCCGACGATGGCGGGGATGCCAAGCTGACGTGCGAGGATAACGGTGTGTGAGGTTGGGCCCCCCTGTTCAGTGAGCAGGCCGAGGACCATTTTGGGATCGAGGCTCGCGGTATCCGAGGGGAGGAGATCGCGTGCGACGATAATGACGGGGGCGGTCAGTGAGTTCAGTTGGACCACTGAGCGACCCTGAAGATGGGCGATGATGCGTTGGCGAATATCGTGAATGTCGGCGGCACGTGCTTGAAAATACTCATTGTCCTGTCCCGTGAGTAGTTGGATAAATTCCTCGGTTGCGTTCCAGATCGCCCATTCCGCATTTGCTCGTTCGTCTGAAATAAAGTGATTGGCGATAGCAAGTAGTTCTTCATCTTCGATGATCATCAGGTGGGCATCGAAGATAGCGGCTTGCTCATCGCCCAATTGTGCTTGCACGCTATCGCGAAGCCCTGTGACTTCTTGTGCTGAGAGAGAGATAGCATCTTGCAGGCGTTTTTGTTCAGAGGGAATGGATGCGGGCTGGATGTGCTCGTGCGAAACCTGTGAAATAGTTTCATGGAGCAGGAAAGGGCCGATCGCGATACCAGGGGTGGCTGGTATGCCATGAAGAAGTGAAGACAAGATGCTACCTCTTTTTATAGTTGAGCGAAGAACGACATCGTCAATACTAGACATTATTGTAGTGAGAGATTTTGTTGCATGTCAAGTGTACGCAAGTGTGTGTACATGTCTACCTGTACTCTTTTCTCATCACTCTTCACAAGGTATCGTTGTTGTGATATTATTAGCGATGGAAGGATGGCAGAGTGGTCGATTGCGGCTGTCTTGAAAACAGCTGGGTGAGAGCCCCGGGGGTTCGAATCCCTCTCCTTCCGTCGTAGGCCGGGGAGAGCAAGCCTCCCAGGTCTATCTCTTTTTGTACAGCAATGTGAACTTGTGGCTACAATCGTCTATTTGTTTGAATCGTGATGAATATTTTGTGTTAGCGAATAAGTGTGTGACGATGGCTGTCAATCTCAAGGTCATTAGACAAGAGTTTCAATAAGCGTAATTGCGAACATTGTGCTCGTGATACAGTCCACACAGGTATTTGTGCTTTTGCTTGCCACTGATCAGGATGTAAATGCTGCACGGATGCCTTTATTTTGGATGGATGGTGAAGTATCGTGTCGTTAATAGGTACATTAGAGCAATTCAGTTTGCCAAACGTATTGCGGCGCCTTGAGAGTTTCGAAAAAACGGGACTGCTTGTTTTAAAGCAGGAGGCCCAGTGGATTGAGATGAATTTTCACGAGGGGCGGTTGCTGTGTGTCGGCCCTCTAAGGACGCAAGCTACGCTCGGTGAGCGGCTCTTGCAGGATGGTCTCATCTCTCCATCGGCTTTGCAAGAAGTTTTACAGGCGCTGGCGAATAGCGATCAGAACGAATCACGTACGGCACAGAAACTGCTGGAGTTGAAAATCATTACTCGTGCGCAACTTCGTGCCTGGATGATAGAGAAGACAGTGGATGTGCTGAGAGTGTTATTGCTCTGGTCCAGTGGTGATATTTACTTTGACGAAGGTGCTTCTGCGCCAACTGATCGTTTATTGGTCTCTATGTCCGTTTCAGAGCTACTGGAGAAGGCGTTAGCGCAACCGCAAACAACTGCTCAAGTGCAGACATCGTCGGCGTCGATGATAGCGATCCATACATCTGGCAGGCAACCGGCGATACCGAAAGAGCGTGAGGCGTCGGTTACGCAACCGATACAGCGAGAAGCGATCGAGCAGAAGAGGGCGAAGGTCACGCAGTCAATACAGCCGCAGGTGAAGGACCAGCCTTCTATTACGCAGAAGGCGATAACACCGCCCAGGAAGGCGGATGTGCGTATACCTTCCTTCGATATTGCGCCATTTCCGACGCTTACTGACGAAACACAGTTTACAAGTGATACACCTTTCTCCTCACCGGTGATGTCGTCTCCATCTACGACAACATCACTCGCTTCAACGATGATAGAGCCGGATGTGATGAATACGCCTGATGCTGATGCATTATCTTTTCTGGCGTCATTCGACGATGCGGGCAAGAATTCATTCACGAGCATTATGGTGCCCGAGCACGTGATGAATCCTGAGCGGCCCAAAAGGCTTGAAGATATTTCGTTTATGCAGCCGGATATGGTATTGTGGCCCGCGGATCTTTCGGGGTATCGCGAGGCAGATCCAGTTTTTCAATTGACGCCAGATCAATGGCGTGTGTTGATGTATGTGGATGGTCGTACGCAGTTACAGGGTATCTGCCAGTTATTGCAGTGGCCGCCGGAGTTTGTGTGTATTGTGGCGGGTGAGTTGATCGCGGCGGGTATTATTCATATCGCGAAGGCGTTGGACACGCCGTTATCTCAATCCATGGTTAGCTCGCAGAACCTTGGCACCTCCATGATGAGCGGGTTGGTCTCTCCGGGTGCTGCGGCAACGACTGTGCAACCCTGGTCTACTACACCTTCAGGTATTGTTTTGTCGCAAGATATGGTGTATCCATTGTCGCCGTTGCCACTTGAGACGGAGTCGCAGTGGGGAAACGGTGGCAATGGTGCTAAATTTGTGCCTGGTCGTGGCTGGATAACCGATGCGCAACCTGTACAGCCTTAATGGAGTCCGCGCGAAGTAGGTAAGTGAGGCGAGCGCGTGCCGGTGCGCGCCCACAAGGGGACGCGGCTACGCGGGTGGTGTGCATACTCTCATACGTCTCCTATAGCCTAAGAATGTGTGATCGAGTTGTTTAACGAATAGTAGAGCAATAATGCAGGGATATGTGGTAAGAAGGGGTGTTTATGATCGGATCAGAAATAGGGATCAGCCAGGCTGCTATGCAGGGGACAAAACTTCCTGACGCGGTAGAAGATGCTGTGGTCGGGCGTAGTCAGTCCATGCAAGATGTCATGCGTCTGGTGAGGCAAGTGGCGCAGTCACCTACAACGACGGTCTTTTTGCAAGGGGAGAGTGGAACCGGAAAGGAAGTGATCGCGCGTGCCATTCACCTGTTGAGTGGTTCCCCACATGCTCCATTTGTGGCGATCAACTGTGCTGCTATCCCCGAGACGCTATTGGAGACAGAGTTGTTTGGTGTGGAGGCAGGAGCATTTACCGATGCGCGCCTTTCGCGCGATGGGCATCTATGGCATGCGAACCATGGCACATTATTTCTGGATGAGATCAGTTCGATGCCGTTATCATTGCAAGCCAAGCTTTTACGTTTTCTGGAAACCAGAACGTTTCGCCGCGTGGGGAGCACGAAAGAACTGCATGTCAGTCTGCGCGTCATTTCCGCGGCAAACGAAGATATGCAGGCCGCGCTGGCACGAAAAATGTTTCGCCCTGACCTCTACTATCGTCTGAATGTGATCACGCTGACATTGCCCCCTTTGCGTGAGAGACGTGAGGATATTGCGCCGCTCGCGTCTCATTTTCTGCAGCAGATCGATGAGCAGAGTCCTGGTTATGGTTCGCGAAAGCAGGAGCCGAGGATCAGTCGGGAGGCGCTCGCGTTATTGGAGCGTTACTCATGGCCGGGCAATGTGCGGGAACTGCGTAGCGCGATCGAGTACAGTCACATCATTTATGACGGTATTTGTATTTTCCCCAAAGATCTGCCGGAGCATATTCAGAAGATGGACGAGCCTGTGGATAAAGCGGTTGTTCCATTACAACCACAAATTCACCTGCCACGGGGGGGTATGGATCTGCCTGCATTCCTGCATACTGTCGAGTACTCGCTGATCCAGGAGGCTTTGACGCAGTGCAACGGTAACCAGATACGTGCAGCCGCTTTGTTAGGTATGTCGCGAGACCAATTACGCTATCGGCTGTCGAACAGGGGGAGCCGTGCGGGTTGAGCGTTGCTGTCGATGGCTTAGATGGTTTCAGGCCAATCGAGCATAATCGCTGTGGCATGCTGGCCCGGTTTGATGCCAGGTCCGTTTTCGGGGACGATCACCAGGGCATTGGCGTGTAGCAGGGAGGTCGTGATGTTTGATGCCTGGTTGCCGGTGGGATGGGCGATGAACCGTCCGTCGCGTCGTTCTACATAGGCGCGCACATAGTGTCGGCGGGGCGCGCCTTCCAGGTAGGTGTCCTCAATGATCACTTCAACCTGCGGTTTAAGAAGAGCCTGGTGGCCTTGCATCTTGCGTACTGTTGGTCGACCGAAGAGTTCGAAGGTAACGGCACTGGAAACCGGATTGCCGGGCAGCCCGAGTAGAGGTTTCCCAAGCATGCGGCCAAAGGCTACCGGTTTGCCAGGGCGCATGTTGATGCGCCAGAAGTTCATCTCTCCCTGCTCCTGCAAGATGTCTTTGACGAGGTCGAAATCACCGACTGAGACGCCGCCGGAAGTAAGGATCAAGTCGTACTGAGCGGCCTCGTCGAATTTGGCACGCAGGCTTTCGATGGTATCGCGTGCGGTGCCCAGGCGATAGGCCAGCGCGCCCGCACGTTGTACCGCGGCCTCTAGAAGGTAGCTATTACTATTGCGAATCTGGCCTGGTCCGGGCGTCTGTGCCACATCCACCAGTTCGTCGCCGGTGCTTACAATGGCGACGCGCGCGCGCTGTATCACGGGAACAGAGGACCAACCAAGCGTCGCGAGTACACCAATTTCCCAGGGGCCGATCTCGGTGCCACGAGTGATGACGGTCTGGCCCGTGTGAATGTCTTCACCTGCGGGCCGCATATTTGTGCCGGGCGATACCTCTTGCAGTACTTCCACCCAGGGCGAGGAAGATTGAGCGTCGCTGGTACGTGTCAGTTCGATCTGAACAACGGCGTCCGCACCGGGAGGAAGGGGCGCGCCAGTCATAATACGTTGCGTGGTGCCGGGCAGAACCGGTTGATCGGAGACGTAGCCCGCGGCGATGCTGCCGGTAATGCGCAGACGTGGAGGAGTGTCCTGCTGCTGCTGGCTATCCTGGCTGAGGAGCGCGAAGCCGTCCATGGCGGAATTGGCGAAGGGAGGGATGTCCTCGCGCGCGATGATATCCTGTGCTAGCACGAGACCAAGTGAATTGGGCAGTGGTACGTGGGTGGGCTGTAGTGGTTGGATCTCGGCTAAAATGCGCGCCAGCGCCTCTTCTACGCTGATCATGCTCGTCATGGTGGGCTCCTTTCAGCACAGAAAAGCCTGGCACACGTAATAGTGAATGCCAGGCTTTTTCAGAGAAGTACCTCGTACGGGATTCGAACCCGTGGTCTCCGCCTTGAAAGGGCGGCGTCCTAGGCCGCTAGACGAACGAGGCAATTCAGTTGGTCTTGCTTACGCTCAACACTCAGCAAATTGTAGCCCACTCCACCACGTTTGTCAAGCGTTGGCATGCTGTGTTCGTGCTATGATGCAGGAATTGATGGGCTGGGATAGGTGAGTGAGGAGTTTAGAGTGGCGGCTTTATACTGGTGTTAGAGCGTAGAGATATGTCCGCAGATCGTGGGTTAATACATGCTTTGCCCTCTGTGGATAGGAGGCCCGTTGGTCTTGTATGTTGGATTAAGTAGGAGACGAGGAAAGTCGAGGGGAAGTTTATGGCGGATAGAGAGCGTCGCGTGGTGGCTCCAACGATGCAGGGCCGTGAGAAGAGCAGGCCTGTAGTGAAGGGAATTGGAGTAAAGCCGAGGCAGGGTCAGATGCGCAAAGTGCGCAAGCGGCGATCGAATGGATGGTATATCAGCGCGGGCATTGTGCTGGTAGTTTTGCTGGTAATCGGGTTTATTGTGTATATCAGTTCACAGCAGTCCTCGCCGCAAGCGAGTCCGGCGGATTTCCAGGCGTTGACCAGTGTGCCTGTAAGCCAACTGGCAAGCGTGGGTACGGGAAGCGCCAACAATGCGTTGAACGCGGTTCAGGGAAATCATGCCACATTATTGCGTGGTGCAACTGGTAAACCGGAGTTGTTCTACATGGGGGGAGAATATTGTCCTTATTGCGCGGCCCAACGCTGGGCGATGATTACCGCGCTCAGTCGTTTCGGGTCGTTTACGAAGGCACCAACGGCTATTTTTTCAGCAGAGGACCATGTGCCGACGTATACGTTTTATAAAAGTGCGTATCAGAGTCAGTACATCGATTTTGTCGCGGTCGAGGCCAAGGATAATCAGGCGAACCCGCAAGCATTGCAGGTGTTGAGCAAGGGGCAGCAGCAACTGGTGGATACATATGATGCACCTCCGTACACTTCCGCGCAAAACGCGGGTAGCATTCCATTTCTGGACTTCGGTAATCAGTACATCTCGTCGGGGTCGTATTATGATCCCACGCTGTTGATTGGTCAATCGCACGATGAAATCGTGCAGCAGTTAGCACAGCCTTCTTCGAGGATCACGCAAGGAATGTTTGGCGCGGCCAATTATATAACGGCTGCATTGTGTAGTATTACGAATAGCCAACCGATGAGTGTGTGCGCGGCTAACCCTATTCCACCGATTGAGCAGAAACTGAGCGCTCATGCGCAATCGAGCGGGCATGGATATGGTGAGATGGGCAGTAAGGCGGCTGTATTTTTGGATCAGCGGAGAGCGAGGTTTGCTCTCCGCGATCCGGAGGTGACGGCTCATTGACAAGTTGTTGACTAGAATAGCAGGTTAGGGATGCTTTGATTTGTCGGGCATCGTAGCCCCCTTCAGATTGGCATAGCGGAATTCACCACCCTCGGCATAGGTAAGATTGGCCCCGCTCAGATCAGCAGCATCAAAAAAGGCATCAAAAAGCTCGGTTTGGCTCAGATCGGCTCCCCACAGGTAAATAATCACATCATTCTTGGGGCGCTGGGCAATGAGATTGGCCTCATCCAAGAACTGTAAGAGTAATCCCTTGCGTTCTCTATCTAGCTGACGCAATGCGGAGAGCATTTCTGCTCGGGCAACAATTCGCACTCCATCTCCTGGCTTTGAGGTTTGCAGCCCTTTAGTGAGCAACAAGTCCTTGATATCATCCTCAGCCGTTTGGAATACAACCTGCTGCTGTTGATCCAGGGCGATGGACTGATCACTCTCATGCTGTTTGATACTAAACCACATCGTGGCGGCGCCAATCACCACCGGAATAAGTATCGCTCCACCAAGGAGATTGAGCCAGTTCCACAGTGTTTTCCCCGCAAAGCCTGTCCACTGAGTAGTCCTCTTCGGAGACTTGCTCTTAGGGGGTTGCTGACTATTTGCATCTTTAGATGGTATCTGGTGTTCATTTTCCGGCACGTTCGCCAACTGCTGCGTGGATGGATCTGGTTGTAGTTTCCGTGTGCTCATCGTAGGTGCCCTCTAACTACATTATGAAAAAACTCTTCTATGAGAATAGACGCATCGAAGATGCATAATTGTAGGTTACATAACTACAAATTTATTCACATCCTGGCAATCATGATTAGTGCAACGGTAGCGTGAAGATCTTGCCCGTAAACAGGCAAGCATGCTCATCACGTCTAGCGACCTGATTGCTGTGGAGGACTAGCTGATCGCCAATGCTTGCTCGCAAGAGATGGGCAGCACGTTTGCTGGGGGAAGAAGAATCTCCTGTATTGTGTAGGAGAGTATCAAGCTGGTACAATAAGATACAATTCATTGTACCAGTTTGACACTGAACTTCCGTTGTTCGTTTCGATAGATGGGCTACAAATAGCAAAAAGGTGCCGAAGGATATGCTTCCTACCGATGGACGGAGTGATGAAGGTAAGAGAGGCGGTTGGATACATATGCTTTGTTTTTATCTGGTGGTGCAGTATCGTTTTTGGCGCTGGCGTCTCCATCTCCGAAGACGGGTGAGAAGAAAGAATGGCGGAAAAGAAAGCGTATTGAATAGTATGAAACAGACTGTATTGATTGTACGGCATGGACAGACGACATGGAATGTGGAGCATCGACTGCCTGGACATCTCGCTGGTGTCGCGCTCAACGAGCGCGGGCATCAGCAGGCGGCACAACTTGCCGAATCTCTGGCGGATTTACCCATCAGTGCCATTATCAGCAGTCCATTAGAGCGTGCGCTCGATACTGCCGGTTATATAGCGAAGGGTCGGAATCTAGAGATTCAGCGGGAGCCGGACCTGATGGATACCGATCTGGGACCGTGGTCAGGACAGGTCATCGAGGAGCTATCCAAGAATGACCCGGCATGGAAAGCTTTTGTGAAGGACCCGACACACACCGTTGTGGAGGGTGTGGAAACGCTCGACAAGGTAGAGCAGCGCGTTGTGGCCGCGGCAGATCGCTGGTTGGCGCAGGAGAGTACGGGAGCCTGTCCCGTCTTTGTTGCCCACGCGGATGTGATTAAGATGTTGCTCGCGCATTATGCGAATCTGGACGTTGCCAGGGCCACGGCTTTACCAATTGATAACGCATCGGTAAGTATTGTGGAACTGGAGAAGGACAAACCATCGCATGTCGTTTCAATTGGTTGGAGTCCGCACCCTGGATGGCTCAAACCGCCAGTACCTGAAGACTTGAAAGGGACGAAAGAGCCGGAGAACGTGCCAGAAGAGTCGGGAAACGTCGATGCGGCACAGACTGTTGAAGAGCAGAAGAAATAGCCTCGCGCCGGGCGACTAGCGCTATAGAGACTCCGTTTATAACGGGAGGAACCGCTATTATGTTTGATCCTCGTGATCCTTACGAACGTTACTATTGGCATTATGAGTCGCGTCGTCCGCTCTCGGTGGCACAGATTATAGCGTTACAAAGCGTTGATGCGAGAACGGCGGGCCTGGTGTGGGTTTTGTTGGAACATGGAGCCTCTTTGACGGTGGCGGGTCCCACTGATCCACAGCCAGGCGTGGGGAAGACGACAACGCTGAATGCGTTGCTGCAATTCCTGCCGGAAAACACGTCGGTCGCGTATATGTCCGGCATGTACGAAAATTTCGCCTTTACGCGGTTGGCCGATATCAACCCTGCAAAGACCTATGCGTTATGCAACGAGGTGAGCGATCATTTACCCATTTATATGTGGGGGCGTGTCGCGCGGCGTTATTTGCAGTTGCCTGGGCAGGGTTATCATATCGCGACCAGTGTGCATGCTGACACGATCGTCGAGGTGATGGAGATGTTTCAGCGTGATTTGCACTTGCGGGTTGAAGATGTGTGTCGTCTGGGACTGGTGATTAATATTGGCCTGGTTGGTCATGCCTATCCGGCGCGCAGGCGCTGGTTCACCACACATTTTATCCAGCCGAACGCAGACCCTGGTCGTCCTGACGCTGTAGTGCCGGTGCCACTCTCGTTGTGGAATTCCTTCGATGATAGCTTCGAGCACGCGGACCAGACAACATTGAATGACCTCGCGGGTTGGATAGGCTTGTCCGCGCAGGATTTTCAGCACGCGGTCGATAGTCGTGTGGCTCTGCTGGAAGATCTTGCGCGGGATAACACAGTGGGGACGCAAGAGATGTACGATGCTATTCACGAATTGCGCGCGAATAGCTAAACGATAGAGCGTCAGCGTGAACAGCGCTCTGGTTTATGTAGGATAGTAGCAACCTTTATGCAGAACAGGCAAGCAGGCTTATGCCATGCGAGTGTATAAATGCGCATGGCATGAGCCTGTTTGTCTGTAATTTGTGATGTGATGCTTTATCAAGTAACACCATTCGCTGCATAGGACACACCTTGATGAATGGTGCGTCATGCCTATGCTGCTTGATAGATAGTAGTGCTGTTAGCAAATGGATAGGAAAGAAATAGAACAGTACCTCTCGCTTGTTTTCATGTGTAGGTAGAAATACAGGGCAAGCAAGTGTGTCGTTTGCACCAGCCCTTTGTCTAATGGGTGGGATTTGATAGTACTGTAAAAGGAGAAATTGCCATGTGTGTATCTCTCGCTGCGAGTGAGGGGCGCTGGCCTCGTATCTGCAACCAATAAATCGCTATGCCAAATAGAAGGAGCTTACTTTTTATGCCCGATGTTATCGCTATGCTCAGTATTCATACGTCGCCATTAGATGATCCAGGTGTGACGAAAGATGCTGGTGGTATGAATGTTTATATACGTGAACTGGCTCAAGAGCTGGGTAGTCAGGGTATTGATGTAGATATCTTCACGCGTCGTACGTCCGCCTCACTTCCCCACATGGTGCAATTGGACGCTCATGTCCGCGTAATTCATATAGAAGCCGGTCCTGTTGCCACCCTACATAAAAGCGTGCTATACCAATATATCCCTCAGTTTGTGCGCTCGATCGACCATTTTAGGCGCAGCGAAGTTCTGCACTACAATGTTATTCATAGTCATTACTGGCTTTCAGGGGTGGCTGCGATGCAACTGGCGAGCAGTTGGAATGTGCCGCACGTCACGATGTTTCATACGCTTGGTCGTTTGAAGATAGAGGCGAATCCGGCAGAGCGGGAGCCAGCGTTGCGTTTGCGGATGGAGCAGCAGCTTTTGCGCCAGGTGGACCGTGTGATCGCGGCGACGGTTGAGGAGTACGAGCAGGTCATGCAGTATTTTGAGCAGGTGGTCGCGGAACATATCCGTGTGATTCCCTGTGGTATCGACCTGGATCTGTTTTTGCCGAGTGATCGCTGGAGTGCGCGTGAGTGTCTGGGATTGCGCCAGGATGTGCCGGTGGTATTGTTTGTGGGTAGACTCGATCCTTTCAAAGGGCCGGACCTGTTTTTGCGCCAGGCGGCGCTGATGCACGAGGAGGCGCAGCTGGTGATTGTGGGTGGGAAGCTGATGGGAGATGCGGAACTGGATGGTTTACGGCGGCTGGCATGTGAATTGGGTATTGATGCGCGCGTGCATTTTCTGGGTTCGCGTCCTCGTGAAGAGATGCCGATGCTCTATAATGCTGCCGATATCACCGTGATCCCGTCGTACCATGAAAGTTTCAGTTTGACGGCTATAGAGTCGCTGGCGTGTGGCACGCCGGTCGTGGCGACGCGCGCGGGTGGGTTGCAGACGGTGGTGCGGCACAATGAGACGGGTTTTCTGGTACCGCGTACGCCTGAAGCCTTCGCCGAGAAAGTGGATGTGTTGTTGCAGCACGCGCCGTTGCACGCGAGTATGAGCCTGGCGGCGAGAGATTCAGTCGTGCGATTTGGATGGCAAAATATTGCAAAGCAAATAGATGAAGTGTATGTGGAAGTGATCGAGGAAAAGGTGAGTAAGGGGCACTTTCAGGCAATAGTATAAACGAAAATGGATGTAGAAAGAAACGTGAGTAGCTCTGGACTTTCACCTATCTTTATGGTACACTGAAAAAAACAAGAGACATTCACAACTTTAATGTTTGATCTGTCGAGCATGTGTGTGTATTTACGATAATGCACAGTACGGTTCAGAAATGGCAGATGTAGCGACTCGATGAATATTGAGTGAGGTTGGAGCGCCTATGTCTACAGTCTCAAGTACATCATATAGCAAGCTGTTGCTGATAAGCATCAGGTTTGACTGTGAAGACAGCATGTTCGCGCGTTCCTAAGGTATGCACTGGGGTAAGAAATTCCCTGGTGCTTTTTTCTTTTGGCGGGTTTTCTTCATTCAGCGCTCTTGACCTGGGGCCTGTGAATCATTTCTCTCTATTCGAGGTATGAAGGGGTGGCAAGGATGTGATATCTGCTCAGGCGGTATCGGCTAGTAGACACGAAAGGAGGACGATGGCGTTTTTTTCCGATCGACAATGTAGTAAGCTACGCGCGCAAGTGCGTATAACGATATAGTGCAAGTGGATATGGAGTGGTCGTTAGATTTGAAGGAGAGTACAATCATGAACTCAAGCATGGTCAACAAAATTGCGAAAGCCAGACGCTACGCAGAAGAGCCAGAGCGCATACAATTCTCTCGATTCGAGGCAAATTTCCAGGGTGAGAACGATGTTCACACCACCACTTTTGATAACGGGGACTGGCAGTGCACCTGTCGCTTCTTTAGCGATTGGGGCGATTGCTGTCACGTCATGGCGATGCAACGTGTATTAGGTGTCACCATTCCAGCGGTTCATCGTCACGGTGTTTTAACGGGGTTAGGGACCGGTCCTCTTGCGCACTAGCGGAAAATAGCCTATTTTCCTTTTGCCATCAGCATAGAAATGAAAAAGCGAGGGCGAGACCAGATATATCCTGGTCTCGCCCTCGCTTTATAATGTTGTGCCTGAGACGCGATTGGTGTTTGTTTTCGGGCTAGCGACCGATAGTAAAGTAGAGGATGATGATCGCGGCGAACATGATAATGGCGAGTATCGCGATGATCATAAGATCGTGCCGTACGTAAGCGAAATGTTCTGTTGTGACCAGTGAAGCCGTATTTTTCTGCTGTGCTTTTTGTTGTGCCTGGCGACGCGCGGCGAAACGAGCTGATGCACCGCCTTTGGGAGTAGTGGAAGCGGCGGTTGGCGTGGGAACAGATGACGTGGGAACAGATAGAGATACAGGGACGTTCTTAGAGACAGTCTTACGCGTAGGTGGTGTAGGTGGGGCTGGTACGGGCGCACTGACGATTTCGTCGGACGCGTCATCGTCGTCGGCGAGTGTATCCTGTTCTGGCTCGTTTTCGACGGTTCGTTTGGTCGCGGTCATGGTCGCAACGCTTTGCCCGGTTAACTCCTCATCTTGCATCGTGTCTGCCGTTATGGCTGTATTTTCTGTTTCTGCGGTCGTCGGACGAACAAGTTCAAAACTTTTTTGCGTCCTCGGTCTCTGACGCTGCGCTCCACTGCGCGCAGTTGCTGATTTCTTTGGCATTGCTGCGACTCCCCTTGTTCATTAGTCTTCTAAAGGTTTTCGTCTGACGGTTGACTATTCTTTATATGTGCTCGTCCAGCGCGAGACGTGCGAACCGGCGTCTCACGCGTCCGTACTCCTGCAACTCTTCGCGTTCATTCACACATCCTAGCTATTATACACGAAAGCATGCATCTCGTCGAGTATACAGGAAGGTCTGGTTTGACAAGTCCTAAGGACTGTGCTACTCTTCTAACCGAAGAGAAAGTCCTTTTCCCCCTCTTCAATGAGAGCAGTACCACGGTTTTAAGAGGCTAGCCCGTGTAGTGAGGCTAGTCCTTTTTGTTAAAAAGGCTGCGTACAACGCTTTTTGAATCTACTATTACCATACACACTAGTTGCAACAAACAGGGAATCTGATCATGGCACGAATAGTCGTCGCAATGAGCGGCGGCGTGGATAGCTCAGTCGCCGCCGCGCTTCTCAAGGAACAGGGTCACGAGGTGATCGGTATTATGCTGCGCCTCTGGTCTGAACCAGGGGTGATCGATGATGAGGATACCAGTAACGTCGAGCGTGTGGTACAAAATAAATGCTGCTCTTTAGAATCGGTGGATGATGCGAGGCGTGTAGCGCGTATGCTGGATATTCCCTTTTATCTCGTGAATGTGGAAGAGGAGTTCAAGGGAACGGTCGTCGATAGCTTTTACGAGGACTACGTGGCCGGGCGCACGCCGAATCCGTGTTTGACCTGTAACCGGCATATCCGTTTTACTGTGCTGCTCAAGCGGGCGTTGGCGCTGAACGCGGACTATCTGGCGACGGGACACTATGTGCGTGTGGATGATCATCCAGTGACGGGCAAGCGACGTTTGCGTCGTGCTATCGATCCTGAGAAGGATCAGTCGTACGTATTGCATGTACTGAATCAGCAGCAGCTCGCGCATGCTTGTTTTCCGCTGGGTGGGTATACGAAGCCACAGGTGCGCGCGATGGCCGCAGAGCGTGGTATGACCGTGGCGACCAAGGCGGAGAGCCAGGAGATTTGTTTTGTCGCCAATAACGATTACCGCGGTTTTATCGATCGCTATAGTGTGAACAGGGGCGTGGATGCTGATGCAGGAGCGGCGGCGGTGATGACGTTGGAGCGACCAGCTACCACGACTGGAACGCTCATTTCGATTCCCAGGCCTGGCCCTATCTATGATCAGCAAGGGAATACGTTGGGGCGGCATCGTGGGCTGGCTTATTATACAATTGGGCAGCGTAAGGGATTGGGCATTACCGCGCATGAGCCATTGCACGTGCTCTCGATCGACGCGACGCGCAACGCGATCGTGGTTGGTCCCGCGTCCGCGCTGTATCAGAGCGAGTTTACAGTGGGGAAGATGCATTTTTTGAGCGGAGATGCGCCGACAGAGCCGTTCGATGCACTGGTACGTGTGCGCTACAAGGCGAGCGAGGAGCCAGCGCGTGTGACGCCGCTGGAGGGAGGTCGGGTGCATGTGGCATTGGAACATGCACAGCGCGCGATCACGCCAGGTCAGGCGGCAGTGTTTTACGGTGGTGAGGACGGAGACGAGGTGTTGTGCGGAGGAATTATTGAATGACCGATCAAGCACATATTCGTAATTTCTGCATTATCGCCCATATTGACCATGGTAAGTCGACGCTGGCCGATCGTCTGCTTGAGTTCACTGGTACGGTATCCAAACGGGACTTGCTGGAGCAGACGTTGGACCAGATGGAGTTGGAGCGAGAAAAAGGCATTACGATCAAGGCGCAGGCGGTGCGCATGGCTTACCAGGCGTTGAATGGTGAGACGTACGAGCTAAATTTGATCGACACGCCGGGGCATGTCGATTTCACGTACGAGGTATCGCGCAGCTTGGCGGCTTGCGAGGGGGCATTGCTGGTAATCGATGCCACGCAAGGGGTGGAGGCACAGACGTTAGCGAATTTGTATCTCGCGGTCGAGTCTGATCTGACCATTATTCCGGTAATCAACAAAATCGATCTGCCGAGTGCTGACCCTGAGAAGGTCAGGCAAGAGGTTGAGGACATTATCGGTCTGCCGCCGGAGGAGTGTATTCTGGCCTCGGCGAAAGAGGGTATCGGCACCAGGGAGATATTGGAAGCGGTGGTGAAGCAGGTTCCGCAGCCGAGTGGCAATGTGGATGCTCCGTTGCGCGCGCTGGTCTTCGACTCGCACTATGATGCTTATAAGGGTGTGATCGCGTATCTACGGATCATGGATGGGCAGTTGTACCAGGATGAGCGGCTGTCGCTGATGGCCTCGGGCAGTTCCACGGAGATATTGGAAGCAGGCTATTTTCAGCCGCGCCTGATCTCTACTGGAACGCTGACAACGGGCGAGGTCGGCTATATCGCCACGGGTTTCAAGCATGTCAAAGATTGTCGGGTGGGGGATACGGTCACAGTACCCAGCGCGTTGGGGCATATCGAAGCGCTGGCTGGCTATCAGCCAGCGAAGCCAATGGTTTTTGCCGGTATATATCCGGTTGATAGCAATGATTATCCAGAACTACGGGATGCATTGGATCGCTTGCAATTGAACGATGCCTCTTTATCGTATGAGCCGGAGACATCGAACGCGCTGGGATTTGGTTTTCGCTGTGGTTTTCTGGGCATGTTGCATATGGAGATCATTCAAGAGCGCCTGGAGCGCGAGTATAACCTGGATATTCTTGCCACGGCCCCCAGTGTTGAATACCATGTAACGACCATGGCGGGCGAGGTTGTGCCAGTGGACAATCCCTCGGAGATGCCGAATCCTGGTGAGATCGAAAAGGTCGAAGAGCCGGTGATGGATATCTCGATTTTTACGCCATCGCGCTATATAGGTACGATTATGGATCTGGTCACCACACGTCGTGGCACGTACAAGGATCTCAAGTATATCGAGGCGGAACGTGTGCTCCTGACCTATGTGATGCCGTTGGCCGAGCTGATCATTGATTTTTATGATCAGTTGAAGTCGCGGACGCAAGGTTATGCCTCGCTGGATTATACGTTTATCGGCTATCGTGAGGCTGAGCTGGTCAAGCTGGATGTGCTGGTCAATAGTGTGCCGGTAGACGCACTGTCGCTCATTTTACACAAAGATAATGCCTATCACCAGGGGAGAGCGCTGGTCGAAAAATTGCGTGGCTTGATCCCGCGCCAGTTGTTCGAGGTGCCGATTCAGGCGGCGGTAGGTGCGCGGGTGATCGCGCGTGAGACGGTTAAGGCGATGCGCAAGGATGTGTTGTCGAAGTGTTACGGCGGTGATATTTCGCGTAAGCGCAAGCTGTTGGAGAAGCAGAAAGAGGGTAAGAAGAGGATGAAGATGGTTGGGAGTGTCGAGATTCCGCAAGAAGCGTTTATGGCGGTGCTTTCACTGAACGATTAGCATTGGGTGATAAGAAAGGCTGGGCAAGATGATCGTCACCATCTTGCCCAGCCTTTCGTTTTTTGCATATTTCAACCGAGATTTCATTATAGTAGAAAAGTAGAACTCTCTTGTTTGCCTCTGTTCTCAACTTCTGCGTTTAAGCCGTCAGTACTTGCATCGAGCCTTTAAAAAAGGGATGCGGTAGCGATGAAGATGAGATCAGACGTTCAAGAGCTCGGTTGGCCCGCATTTACGGGCACTCCTAGTCAATTTGAAATACCATCCCAAGCAAACGAACTGGTTTCTTCATAATTTTCATAAGATCTCCTTTCGGGTTACTTATGCTAGGCTTGCGCCAAGTGCCAAGGTCTCTTTGCCTCCCTGGTATATCCATAACTGGATACGAGTATGCTAACATATCCGCTGGGATTTGTCAAGTCTTTTCAAAGCAATTTTACACGGATCAGCTTCTTTCAGCCTTGTTTAGCTGTGTTTGTATTTATAGGAAAGTTTTGCTATTCCAGTAGAGATGGAGCATTTCGAGGAATAGAAGGGTAGCGAGTAGAAGAGAAGGAGATAGGCCAGGAAAAGACAATCAAGGGGTAACAGGCATGAAAAGACTGCTACCCCAGGCTCAATTTATAGTTATTCTGCGCGGCGAGGGGCAGTATTGGAATCATCAAGTGTGGTGTTGGGATTGGATTCGATAGGAACGGCCCCGGTATCGATATCATTTTCCTCCAGGTTATCGCCAATTTTCTCCAGGAGACCTTTTTTGTGTGTAGTGTCGGTGGTCTCGGTGGTTTGAGCGGTCTGGGTTGCCTGCGCTTTTTGGGTTGTATTTGGTTCATCATACATCGTATCGTTTTGCGCGGGCGTGGTTGTGCGTTTGACGGCGGCGCTATCCTGGTGGAAGAGGTAGTTGGAGGCATTGGGATCAAGCGTGCCGGGAGGGGCCTCATCGACCATGTGCGCGAAGTGATTGAGATCGTTCTGGAGCGCGTCTTGAAAGCGTTTGCCGACCCCGAGTTTCTCACCGGCGTCACCGAGAATGCCAGCGGGTGGATTGTAGTGGATATCGACTGTCACCCCTGTCTGGTTGGTACCCTGAGTGGTGAAGGTTACTTTACCGAAGTTTTCCAGGCCACTGGTTGAGCGCCAGCCGATCTGTTGATCCGGTATCCAATTCTCGTTTACCGCGTCCCACTCGTGAGTACCGGCGATACTCGCGACCCAGTGGCTACGTTGTTCATCGTAGTAGGTGACCTCTTGCACGAAGCTCATAAATTTCGGAAAATCGTTGAAGTGGCTGAACATAGTATAGACCTCGTGGGCGGGTGCGTTCACCGTCACAGTCGCCTGATGGTCAGTATATTCTTGAGGCATGATATTTCCCCTTTTGTGAGGAAGAAGAAGACAAGTGCAACATAAACGAAATTTGCCTTTTTCTTGCTCACTTGCTCTTCATCTTCTTTAATATAGGTAATTTAAACAGTTACAAAAAAAGCATACCACGGGCAATGGTTAAAGATCAACGCATAAAGCTCTGCAGTGACAATTCTAAGCGAATTTTTATGCGAAGGAAGAAGGAAGAGCGACGTAGTGAGCAAGAGGTCCTTTTTTCTTGTCTTGTCATCTTAACCCTGGTATGATGCTCACGATGATCATGAGGTGACCATACGTGAATAAGCTTTTCTTAAAGAAACGCGCCCAGGGTTGCGGAATTGCTCTTTTGCTGTCCTATTTTCGTTTTGTAGCAACCTGCTAGCTAGTCAACAAGATGTAGCAGAGGAAAGTCATAGGAAAATAGGTTTCCCCGTTTCTGTTTGTGCTGGCGTCCAGTATAATAGAAACAGAAATAGATGAGGATAAGAAAGTCGTGCTATCGGATGTAACTATTGAGTATACGTCAACGTAGTAGAAGATAGGACGGAGAGCGCGTTTGTTCTTGGTGATTGGTGTTATTCATCAACGTACGAAGCAAGAGTAAAGTCATACAATTCGATGCATTGGAGAGGTAACAAACGATGTCTGTTGAAGCCGTGGAGAACAATTTGAGTCGCGCTCTGGAGTTACTGGGTAGCTCAATCGATCCAGAAATCGCGGCGACGTATCCTTCGCTTGAGTCGCGTATTTTAGCGCAAGCATTAGAAAATGTCGAGATTGCGGAACAACGTTTGCGTGAAATTCAAAAATTGATAGGTGAAGTGAGTGAGGTGTTGGTGTAGGAGAGGTATCTGCCTGACCGTTCTCTACCTACACCCCTGTATTTGTTGCTGGTACAATGCCGTACCGTATTTTATCTGTTCACGCCTCTTGTGTAATGATGTGTTACAGTTATTTTCTTTGCTTCTTCTCGATTTTGGCGAGTACTGGCTTGTGTCGGGACTGCTGTAGATATTTGAGATATTTTTACAAGCTGGTTACAGTCCGGTTGTAGTGCAGACATTTTCAACGCAGAGAGTATGAAGAAGGAAGTGTCTGTAAAAATGCGGTAACAACCTGTTCTGTCTCTTCGGGAGTTTGTGTTTCCATCAGTTGCATGCGTAGATCCTGCGCGCCTGGAAAGCCATTCGCGTAGACTTTAAAGAATTTCCGCAGCGTGGGAAAGTGTTTGCTTGTTCCCCAGGTGTCCTGCCAAAGGTGCATATGATTGAGTAGCAAGTGCATCTTCTCTTCTGGCGTTTTATCGCCTATCATAGTGCCTGAAAAGAGGAAGGGGTTATCAAAGATGCCTCGACCTACCATCGCTCCGTCTGCTCCGGCTTCCGCTACTTTTTGCTTTGCCTCATCAAGTGATTTTATATCGCCATTCCCAATAATCAGCGTTTCACTGCTCAGTGCATTTCTCATCTCAACTACTGTGCGCAGTCTGTCCCAATGGGCTGGAACCTTGGACATCTCGGAGACGGTGCGTAAGTGAACGGTGAGCACCGCTGGTTTTTGCTCAAGAACGAATTGTATCCATTCGAAGTCTATAGTGCGAAAGCCCAGGCGTGTTTTGATGCTCACTGGTATGATACCTGCTGCTCCTTCTTTGGTGGCCTCAATGATTTCTTTGGCGTGTGGCCTATCATTGATCAAACCTGAGCATACCCCTCTACTTACCGGACCTTGAGCTGGGCAGCCCATATTAAGGTCTACCCCATCGAACCCCATATCTATCAGTGTGCTTGCGGCTTTACAAAAGTTCTCGGGCTGAGATCCCCAGATCTGGGCCACGAGTGGTCGCTCTATTTCGGTATGTTGCAGCCTATGGACGACGTGTTTTGCGCCTTTTGAGAACATGCCTTCGACGTTGGTAAACTCAGTAAAAAAGACGGTGGGTTTCCCGTAGCGGGCGATCACCTGCCGAAGCACGGTATCGGTCACATCTTCCATTGGGGCCAGAATGAATATAGGTTTTGCTAAGGTTTTCCAAAAAGATGTCATGGGTGCTCTCTACTCCAGGGTTATGTTTGCTTTTATCGCGGACAGTGAAGGATGTGTGCCAAAATTTTTCTGGTCAACATAGTTTTTCTTTATGATACATGCTGAAGAGGGATTGGTCAATATTCTGTTTCCACAGGAGTGACAAAAGCAGGAGAAGATGAAATTTACATATATAAATTTCAATTTGTCATTAAAAGGGCTTATCGTTATAATAGTTGCAAGGGAATAGAAATATGGGAAAGGAGATCATATGCTTACAAAAAGCTTTGTCAAGCAACAATTTATCCATTTTGCCCTGTTAATTGGAGCGAGCCTGCTCTTTTTAACCGCTTGTAACTCAGGAAATAACGCATCATCAGGGGGGACGCCCGCGCCGACAAGCGCGATCGTAACTTCCGCTGGAGCTATTATCAAACATAGCCCTTCAGGCACAGTCGAACTCATGTGGGACAATAAATCTCACGCGATGACTGTGCACCTGGCGTTGACTGGCCTGGCATCCAACAGCACGCACACGTCTCATATCGGGTCGGGTAGCTGCAAAAATCCGGGCAGCGTTGTGTATAGTCTGTCCAAGGTATCTGCGGACGCGATCGGTTTCGCGAACGCTATTACCAAAGTGAACAATGTTCCAAATGGTATCCCTGAAACTGGTTGGTACATTGACGTGGTGGGGACTTCCAACAGCGATCAGACGACCCAAATCACCTGTGCTAATGTGTTCAATCCCTCCTCATCGACAAAATCTGCGCAAAACGTGCAGGTAACGTTGATGGACTCGTCCGCGCCGAACCAGAACGCGAGCGGTACTGCGCAGCTTGTGATGAACAATAATCATTTGACTGTCACCATTACCGTGAAAGGATTAATGCCGAATACACAACACGCGGTCCATATGTATTCTGGTAGCTGCGCCAGCCAGGGGAAAGAGGTGTATCAACTGAAACCTCTGCTCGCCAATGGTGCGGGGAGTGGTACTTCTGTCACGACCATCGCGGGCGTATCAGGCATTCAACGCAGCGGATGGTACGTCAACATTTACCAGAGCGGAGACCTGAAGTCCGCAAGCAACGCTGACCCGGTCGCCTGTGGCGATATTACCGCGTTACAACAATAGCGAACAAAAAAGGGTTTTTAAGAGTTTTCAAACTCTCTTTGCTTTCGAAGGAGTGGCCCTGATCTGATCATAGATCAGGGCCACTCCTTCTGTATGAGAAACGAAGGTGGAACGAAGCCCTAAAAAAGCTGTCAGTGTATGTACATAGCATTCGCCATTTCTACCCATCCACTTTCTTTAACATCCAACACCTATCCAATCGCGTTTGTCTCTCTTTGTAGCTCATTACAAGAACAGAAAGAGCATGCCCAATTTTCTTCATCTTTGCCCAATTCGCTCCGTCTGGTCTGAAATACCCTTGACACACAAACACTTTTTCGGGTACGATTCTCTCGGATCACTGGTTCTCGTTGCATTCGTTCCTTGTAGTGTCAAACCTGTCACGCGTTCTTTGCTCATTATTTTTGTGATGCTCTCTGGAAGAACGGGCATCACCTGCTTCATCCTCGTTTCTCTGCCCTTGCCAGTGCAGGAAACGATCTGTGACCGTATTTTGTTCGCGTTCGAGGAGAGAATACGCACCGACCCTGTCTCTTTTTGTGCCTGCTGAGACAGGACACCCTGATCTTTTCATGTGCTTTTTCTGCTCTCCTCTTGCCTGCTTGCTGCATACGTTCACCTCTTGCTGGCTGCGTCTTTTTGCTCTGAAGGACTGGAGAACACGCATGCTCCCATCATCGCACCATGCTTTTTCGTATACCCCCCCCCTAGACGCTTGCTTCGCCGTCCCTGGCGCTATGCCGGGCTGCTTTTTATTTGTCTGATCCTTTTCGAATTACTGGGCACCTGGCCCGTCGCCTTCGCCCATGCGGCTGCTGTCCTGCCCACTCCTGCGAAGACCCACAATACTGTCTCGACCTTTTTGCAGCAAGGGGCTTCCTCTAACGCGCACCGTGCCAGCACCCCGTTCATCAAGCCCAAAAGCATTCCTGGCTTGCCCATTCCCGCCTCCGCCAAAACCGCCTCGGCCCATCCCAAACCCAGCTACGAGCCGCCGACGATGAAGAACCAGGCCTACGCGCTCGATGCCTCCTTCCTTGTGAACCACGCCACCGCACCTACGACTCCGACCACCTCGAAGGCGGCGAAGGTCGCGCTGGCTCTGACGCCTGCCGCGATTCCTGCGGGTAACGGTCCCCTGACCTTACAGAGCAGCGATGGGCGCATCTCGATCCAACTCGCACGTGCCTCGGTCGATCTGACCCACGCCACGATTGATGGGAATACCGCCCCCGTCGGTGCCCTCGCGTTGCAGATCAGCCAGAGCGAGGGCCACTCCAGCGGCGAGAGCAGCATCCTGGGCATGTACCAGGTCGTGGTCGTGGATAGCCAGGGCCACCAGGTGCACGGCTTGCACCTGCGCACCCCGCTCACCGTCACCTACCACTACAGCCTGCAAGAACTCACCGCGCTGGACCTGGATGGGCAGAAGATGTGGCTCAGTTGGCCGCAGATGCTCGCCCCCGTCGAGCAGGCACATGGTTCCACCGCGCCCTACCTGCAACACCTGAGCGATGACCTCGCCACCCACACCTTGAGCG